>DATKPA010000057.1:0-3331 GCA_035524355.1 Phycisphaerae bacterium
ATGTAGCGATGGCTTCGCGAGGCGGTGCGAGGCACTTCCACGGATTGGTGAGGGTTCATCTAATATCCCTGGGTCGTTACTGTCAACACCAAGCTTTAGCTAGTACGTCCGGCGAACAACGACGTGGACTGATCGATCCCGAGCAGGTAAATCGAGATAACTGCCGGTAGCTGGAGACTTTCCGCCATCTTAGAAACGGACTCAGTCCTGGGCAACGCGCTAATCGGACAAGTGGGGGGTAGTACGCCATTCGCCAATGGACGCCGAACCCTTCGGACTTGCTGTTCGCCTCACGCAACGGACGCCCGAGGTCCAGGACAAACGTTGTGCGGAATGGACTCAAGCCTGTGCTGCGTAAACTCGGGATTCCTGACGCGGAAACCGGCCTACATGCGTTTAGGCAAGGGCTCGCGACTGAACTAGCAGAACGAGCAGTTCCTCTTACTGTTTTGCAGAGTCAGCTTCGGCACGCCTCGGTGACGACAACGCTCAAAATCTATGCGCACGTCATTCCCGAATCGCAGCGGCTTGCGATGGAAAACGTAGGGCTCCAACAAGTAGATTCAACTAGTAAAGTAGTTCGGTTCGCGGCTAAGTAGCAGGAAACAGAAGGGAAATGGTAGGCCCGTGGGGACTCGAACCCCAGACCTCTACCGTGTCAACGTACCACGATTGGGAAATGCAATCACTTACAACGCATAGAAGTCCGTCGTGCAGGCCGTCTTACCTGTAGCGCAGGTAGGAATCACAGGTAGAAATTGCGGGTAGCACGCCCTATTCCGGGGCCTGCTTTCTTTCGGTTGACGCGCGCGAGGTTCGGTTGTAGCATCCGCCCACGTTTTTGGGTCTCCGGTTGATTACGAAGCGCGACTGACACTCGGGAGCCCGCCTCTCTTCGGAAGCCCGTTCGTCGCTTCGCCGCCACTTCATGAGGTCGAATCGCAACCCTTAGGAGGATTCCCGTGTTCACCGCACATAAGCCTGTTCGCAGGGAGTTTGTCCGCTTCAAGGATTTAACCGCCAAGAGCAAGTCGGATCCCGCTGCGACCATCGAAGAGATGGCCAGCCTCCTGAGAAATTCCAAGCTTCGTGGCAGCATCCAGTTCCATTTGCTCGCTGGCGACGAGCAGCACGTTCACGCTCTGAGTTTCGGCAAAGGCAAGCCCAAAACCCACAAAGCCGCTATACCCAAGCCCAATCTCGTTGTCACTCTCAACCTCGCCGATTGGTGGCAAATTGCCAAAGGCGCGGTTTCCCCTCTCGAAGTCTTCGGACGCGGACAGATGCACGTCCGTGGCGACTACAGCCTCGGCCTCCGCGTTCTGGCTCACTTGGCCGCCAACGAAGGCCGCCTCACCCTTTGCGCATAGGAGTGAATCATGAGCGTCGACGTCACCGGCAAGGTTAGCTTTCTCAAGATCAATCCCTCCCTCTATGATGGCGACGATTCGTGTCTGTTCGGCGTCATCCCCACAGGAACCACCTATGTCGATGTCTTTGCCGTCTGGTGGGGCCAAAACCTGAACCAACAGCCTCCCCCTACTGCCGCCGACTGGGTGCTGAGAACCGTTCAGATCGCTATGATTCGGGATGCCTTGGTGAACAAGCTCGACGTCGTCGTCACCTACGAGCCGCCCGCCAACACCTTCCTCACCCTTCGCCTTAAAGCCACGTAAAGGGTGCCCTATGAAGATCCCAAAGGACTACAAGACCGTTGAGGGCACCCGACGCGTCCATGCAACGGAAAGCAAACACGTCGGTCCCACAGACCCCGGGGAACGAATCACCATCACCTTGATTCTCCGCCGGCAGCCTGGAGGCGCGCCCTTACGCGGCCTCGAAGATTTTTCTTTTCCGCGAAATCATCCGGTGCCGCACGTCTCCCATGAAGCGTTTGGCGAAGCGTACGGCGCCGCACCCGATGAGTTGGATCGCGTGGTCGCGTTTGTGCGCAGTCATGGTTTGGAGGTTCTAGAAGCGCAGCGCGACCGGCGCTCCGTCGTCGCACGCGGCACTGCCGGACAGCTCGCGGAGGCCTTTGCCGTAGAATTACACAACTACGATTCTCCGCGCGGCAGGTATCACAGTTACTCTGGCGAGATTCACCTCCCGCATGACCTTCACCCCATGGTTGAGGCTGTCATCGGTCTCGACAACCGCCCCATCCCGGCCAAGCACTATGCCGCTGATCCTCCCCATACCAATCCGTTGAGCCCTCTCGACGTCGCTCGCCTCTACGATTTTCCCGAAGGCAAGGGTGGCGGTCAGACCATCGGTATCTACGAGATGATCATTGGCAACACCCAGCCCGGTTATACAAAGACCGACGTACAACAAACTCTTGACGCTTTCGGAGGAAACCTCGTCGGGCCACACATAACCGATGTCTCCATCGATGGTGTCACCAATTCTGGCGTGTCGGACGGTGAAACCCTCCTCGACATCACCGTCGCGAGCGCTGTTGCTCAGCTCGCCCACATTGCCGTTTATTTTGCCGACGAAACTACGCAAAGCGTGATTCATGCCCTCCAGCGCATGATTCATCCCGGGCCCGGCGATCCCGAGCTCTCTGTCATCAGCATCAGCTACGGCTGGGACGACGACGACGACACTACCGGGATCACCCTCACGGAATACAACCAGATGCACTCGCTCTTCCAGGATGCGGCGAACCTCGGCATCACCGTGCTGGTTTCCTCGGGGGACTCCGGGGCCGAATACATTAGCAACACTGATGCTAAGACCAGTTACCCCGCCACCGATCCGTGGGTGCTTGCTTGTGGCGGTACTACCATCGGCAACATCAACGGAAGCGATTTTGATGAATATGTGTGGAACGATTCGAGCGGAAGTTGGCCGCTACAATTCCCCGGCGCAACCGGAGGCGGCGTGAGCGCTCTCTTCCCCGTTCCCATTTATCAGATCAAAGCAGGCGTCCCCTTGCGCAACGGCACGCGCACCTCCGGACGTGGCATACCCGACGTCGCGGGGAATGCCAGTGTCAACAGCGGCTATCCTCAGTTTATTGGTGGAAGTTCCCAGGGTCCCATCGGCGGCACCAGTGCCGTCGCTCCACTTTACGCGGGCCTCTTCGCCGTCATCAATGGCAACCTTGGCTTTCGCGCTGGTTTTGTCAATCCCCTGCTGTACGCCCTGACCAATCGGGTTACCCGCGATGTGACCGCGTCCGCCGGCCCCACCAACAACAACTTCGACAGCGTCATCGGCTATCCCGCCGGCGTTGGATGGGACGCTTGCACGGGCCTCGGTAGCATCAAAGGCAAGGCTCTGCAAGCCGAGCTGATGCTCTGGGCCCTTGTTCCAGTGCTCG
>DATKPA010000058.1:0-33220 GCA_035524355.1 Phycisphaerae bacterium
CCCCCCTCAATTCCGATAGGAGTTGTAGGGAATCAGCGTTTTCGCTTGAGGAGGAGGGGGGTGGCGAGGGTGAGGAGGGCGAGGGAGGTGGGTTCGGGGGTGGGAGTGGCGCTTGGTAATTGGTAATTAGTAATTGGTAATTGCGAGGTGGTGGGGTTGGGGTTGGAGAGGCCGAAGTTGTTGAGGACGTAGGAGAGGTCGGTGAGGTCGATGGTGGCGTTGCCGTCGAAGTTGCCGTCGGTCCAGGCGGAGGTGGTTCGGCCGAAGTTGTTGAGGACGGTGGAGAGGTCGGAGAGGTCGACTTTGCCGTCGAGAGTCGCATCGCCGAAGAGTTTTGGGGCCATGGTCATTCCATAGAAGGCTTCGTTGGAATCCTGCGGCGTGAAGAAGGTGGACATGGAGGAGGAGGAGTTGTTCGCGGTGATGAGGGCGGTCGGATCGCCGGACTCATCGATGTATTTGTAGACGCCGCTCTGGCCGGAAACGTAGATGTCGACCCAGGAGGGGTTGGTGGGATCGGTGGTGGCGAGGATGCCGGTGGGATTGACGGTCGGGACAACCAAGCTGGTGTAAAGTCCGGCGGCGGGTTCCCAGTGGGCGCCATCAAAGTAGTATTTGGTGATGGCCGGTCCGTACTGGTCGCCGATGGAATAGATGACGTTGCAGTTGTTCTGGGACTGCACGTTGGGATCGGTGGTGGGGACGTTGAAGAAGGCGGCGTCGGAAGAGGAGACCCGGTTGTTCTTGTCGGTGATCTCGGTGGTGGGAGTGGAAACGAGGCTGGGGGAAAGGGGGCCAATGACGCCAATGCCGTGGAAGCCGGTGCCAGCGTCGGAACCGGTCGATCCGTAAAGGACGCCGTTGTAAACCTCGATATTGCGCCAATCGTAGTTTTGTTCGGGCGTGCTGGAGGTGGTGACGGCATTGGGGCCGGTGCCTTGGACATATTGAAGACCGCCATTGGGGTATTTGCCAGCGACGTAGAATTCGTTGCCGTCAACTGTGATAGCAGCACGAATGACGTTGCTGGGGTAGGCATTGACGACGGTCGTGGTGTTGAGGGAGGTGGCGGTGACGGAAACTTCGCCGACGATGCGAGTGGGGACCGGACCAAGGCCGAGATTGTAAGTGGCTCCTGAAAAGTCGGTATTGGGAGCGAATTGGTAACCGGTGAAGGTGAGCCATTGGCCGTTGGGGGAGAGGTCAAGTCCGCCTTCGTGGCCGACGGCACCAACGCCCGGGATCGTCAACTGTCCGGTACCGGAGGAGGGGATGGGGAGAGTTCCCACGTAGTTTCCTGAGGAGTCGTATTCGTCGAGATAAGCCGGCACTTCGCCATAGGCGTAGCTACCGGAAATATTCTCATTGTTGGAGTAAGTGTCATCGCCGCCGCGGACGACGACGAAATCGCCTGGGGTGAAGTGGGTGATGGGCGTGTCGGCGAATGCGCCGGTAGAGAGGGCGAGGGAAAGGAGAAGCACTGCGTGCGGGGCGATTTTGCGGGTCATGTTGCACCTTAAGTGAGACACAAAAAAGAGGGCTGGGGGAAAGAGGCGGCGGGGTTTGGCCCGCCGCCTCGAAGCAATTCAGGGAAGGCGTCGTGGGATCAGCGGGTTGCGCGACGGCGGACGAGGAGGCCCGCACCGGCGAGGGCGAGGAGGGAGAGGGAAGCGGGTTCAGGCGCGGCGCTGGGGGCGATGGCGACGCCGTAGAACGCTTCGTTGGTGGGAGCGGCGGCGGCGAGGGAGAAGGCGTTGGCCGGGATGGCGGCGTTATAGCCACCCTGATCGACGTAGGTGAAGATGCCGTTGGTGCCGGTAACGGTGATGTCAACCCAGTTGGGGTTGGTGGGGTCCTGGACGGCGATGAGACCGGTGGGGTTGACGACGTTGGCGGAGCCGGCCATCAAGCCGACATTGTTGAAGTTGGCCCAAGTGGTGCCATTCCAGTAATACTTGACGATGCCCGCGGTGCTCTGATCACCGATGGTGTAGAGGACGTTGAGGCCGTTCTGGGAGTTGGGGTCGCCGGGGAGGTTCAGGAGTGCGAGAGCGGAGGCGGACTGTCCGCCGGGATAAGCACCCAACTGGGTATTGAGCGACGTGGAGTTGCCGAGGTTGCTGGTGGGTTCGGTGACGGTGCCGGCGGCGAGTCCGGCGTAGGTGTTGTCGATGACGTAGGGGGCATGGTTCCCGACGGAGCTGGAGCCGGTGCCGCCGTACATCTGACCATTGGCGAGGACGATATCGCGCCAATCGGCGAAGCCTTCAACGGTGGTGGTGGTGGCGGAGGGGCCGGTGCCGGAGACGTAGGCGAGGCCGCCGTTGGAGGTGGCGCCGCTGGCGGCGTACTTACCGAATGTCCAGAAGCTGGAGCCATCGTTGGAGACGGCGCCGCGGATGAGGGGGCTAGCGCTGCCGGGGCCGTAGGAATTGACGACGGTGGTGGTGTTGAGGGAGGCGGCGGAGTTGCCGACGTATCCGATGACGGGCTGGACGTTGCCCCCCTGGGCATTGGCGTCAGCGGAACCGACGGCGGCCTGATAACCGGCGAAGGTCAGGAGGTTGCCGTTGGTGGAGAGGCTCAGGACGCCTTGGTGCTGGAAATCGCCGAGGCCCGGGAGGGTCAGGGCGTTGGAGCCTGTGGAGGGGACGGCGATGGTGCCGACGTAGGAGCCGGCGGTGGTGTATTCATCGAGGTACAGGGAGACCTGGGTGCTGACGGAGGTGGTGTCCGGGTTGTTGGCATCGCCACCGCGGAGGACGACCAGGTCGCCGGGGGTGAAGCTGGAGATGGCGACATCGGCGCGGGAGGATACGCCGATTGCGGCCAGGACGGCCACGGAAAGAACGACAACGAGTTTGGAAGAAACCATTTTCTCACCTCAAAAAAAGAGGGACAAAGAAATCACGCGGGGTCCCTCCGACCACGCAACGAACGTTTGGTGCTCTCCCTCAGATGTCTCTCTCGCTCGTGACTCTCCCTCTTTTGCGTTTCTCCTTATTCCTTATTACTGACCGGTGCCGAGGAACGGGTCCCAGACGACCCTACCGACGATACTGCCGTATTTATCGCCGTTGCCGGCGCTGAGGTCTTTATAGGAGAACCACTCGGCGTGACCGTCGACGAAGGCGATGTTTCCGCCGCCGGAGTGGCGGCCGGCGAGGCGGTTCCAGGTGGTTTTTCCGCGGGCGATGGAATCCGCATAGGGCGGAGTGATTTCGTCGGGGGACATCATTTTTTCGACGAGGTAGGGGACGGTGCAGGTATTGATGGGGATGGCGGTGCGGCGGACGATGGGATGGGGGATGAGGACGGTGTGCGTGGCGTCGAGAGGGTAATAGACGCGCTGGCCGAGGGAATTGTCGAATTTGGAGTTGGTGACGTAGCACCAGAAGACTTTGCGTTTGGTGATGCCGGCGCCGGGCTCAAAGCCGAACATCTGGAAGCAGTTGTTGAGGATGGGTTGATCGCCTGTGGGTCCGGGTTTGATGACGGCGACTTCGGGGCAGACGAAGATGCTGTTTTTGCCGCTGGTGGGGAGGGGCGCGATTCCGGCGATGTCGTCGTTTTGCATCTGGTAATAGGATTTGCCGGAGGAATTGAGCATGGGGAGAACGGCGTTGACCCAGTAAGCGGGGTCGTCCCAGTAGCCGAGGTAGGCGCTGGAGGTGTTGCCGTCGCCATAACCGGTGAAGGGGAGTGCGTCGCCGAAGGAATCGGCGTAGAGGTTGTAGCCGATCCCCCACTGCTTAAGGTTGTTCAGACACATGGAACGGCGGGCCATGGAACGGGCCTTTCCGAGCGAGGGAATGAGGAGGGCCATGAGAACGGCAATGATCGCGACGACGACGAGCAGTTCGATGAGCGTAAAGGCACGGGGGATAGAGCGCCGGCACGACATAAAGGCCCCTGTCATTCCTAGCGGATGCGGAGGGTTGGAAACCGAAAGAGGTTATGGCGTTTGTATGAAGAGGGGATAACGCTTTCGCTAAGAACGCATCAGAAGTGATGAGGCGAAGGTGAAAGTCTGACGAAAGGGTCATCAAAGCATTCAGAAATCTGTATTTTTTGCTAACAAATGGGCCGCAGACTACCTTAGGGTGTCATTTGGTCGGTGTTGACTGCTTCGCGGGGAGGCGGGGAGAATCGTGCGTTCTGGCGCGAAGTTTCCGGGCGAACCGGCAGGATTTTCGGTGCGGTGATCGTGATGATTCGACGGGTTCTGTTTTGTGCGATGATGGGGCTGGGGGCGTTGGGACTCGTGGGGCAAACGACGGCGCCGGCGGAGCGCGGAGGGCGCGTCGCGACGGCGGAGGAGCCGGGGGAGAAATTTCCGTCGGCGGATTCGCTGATCTGGGATTTTCATCCGCTTGGCGAGGTGAACGGGACGAGGAACCTGTACCGCAGTGCGTCGCCGGTGCGGGATCTGGAGAAGAAGTCGAGCGAGCCCGGAGCGGACAGCCTGGCGGAAGCGAAGGTGCGTCTGCGGCGGATGTATGATCGAGGAATTCGGACGATCGTGTCGCTGGAGATCGCGCAGGCGGCGACGCAACCGGCGGACGCGGGTCAAGGATGGAAAGAGGACGACAAAGCGGCGTGGATGAGATTGGAGCGGGAGGCTGCGGAGGCGGTGGGGATTCGGTATGTCGCGGATCCGATGGCGAACCGGGGACCTGGCTCGCTCGAGACGCTGAGCGACGAGCAGGTGAAAGCGTGGCTGGACCGGGTGGCGGCGGATTTGTTCAAGTACTCCAACGAGGGCGGGGTGGATTTTCATTGCTCAGCGGGACATGACCGGACGGGAATCGTGACGGCGTATCTTCGGATTAAGTACGAACACTGGAGCGTGGATCGTGCGATTCAGGAGATGCGGGACTATGGGCACAATTGGCCGAAGTTTTCCAACAACGGTGGTGTGACCTCGTGGCATGAAGCGCATTTGCGCGGGATTGCGCGGATGATGAGTCATTGAGAGAGGCGGAGGACGGAACGGCCGCGGAAGAGGAGGAGCACGGGGAAGAGGAGCGCGAGGGTGGCGGGTTCGGGGGTGGGGGTCGGAAGTCCTGAGCCCTGAGTGCTGAGAACTGAGTTGGCGTTGGGGTTGGAGAGGCCGAAGTTGTTGTTGAGGACGAAGTTGAGGTCGAAGGGGTCGACGTGGCCGTCGATGTTGGCATCGCCGAGGGGTTCGGGGGAGAGGAGGAGGGAATTGGGCCGAAGTTTGCACGACGGCGCGTTTCAAGGTGAGCGGGCGCTGCCTGCGAAAACAAAAGAAGCCGGGCTGCCGACAAGGAGGGGGCAGCCCGGCGATGATGATTGCAGGCGCGGTTCCGGGGGAATCAGCGGGCGAGTTTTTTGCGGATGGCGAGCGCGGCGAGGCCGAGCGGCAGGAGCGCGAGGCTCATGGGTTCGGGCACGCCAGGCTGCGAGCCGAGGGTGGGTACGAAGGTGTTGTCGACGAGGGAGATGGAGGCGGCGCCGGTACCGGCGCTGGCGACGTCGATGGACTTGATGACGTGGAGCGAGGCAGTGGTGGGATTGAGCGTGACGCTGTCGGAACTGGTGTCGGTGTTGCCGACCGCGCCGACGTTGACCTGCAGCGAGTAGTCTTTGTTGTTGGTGGTGTCGGTAACGGTTTCACCGACGGAGGCGACGGCGCCGCCGCTGGCGGTGGCGGTGAAGCCGAGTCCGACGGCGGAGAAGGTATCGCCGGTGATGTTGATGTCATAGGAGATGACGGAGCTGCCGGTGGGAGTGGCCCAGCCGCCGGTGAGGGTGGTGAATTCGAGTCCAGCAGAGCTGGAGGTGACGAGGACATCGGAGACGGGCGTGGTTCCGCCGTAGGTGAAATTGGAGTAGACGACGTTGCCGACGACGATCTGTTGACCAGCGGCGAGCTGATCCAGGGTCACGGCCTTCGCGGTGCCGGCCGTCAGGATGGCCGCTCCCACTGCGCTCAACCCGAGAAGGAAGTGCTTGGAAAACATAGTCACCTCAATAAAACGAACAACGGTCAAGAGTGAAGAAATCTCACATTGGACGGAGTTGTATTATCAAAGGGCGTGCCATGACGAAGGTGTGGAAATAAATCCGCGGTGAGGTTGCATGCGTATGCATCCGCCGGGATTTTCCGATGCGCATTGCCTGACAACTCGACCGAAGAGATCCGCGATGGGCAGCATTCTGTCGCGGCGTGGTGTCTGCGCACAAATGGTTTTGCCGCGCAGAAAGAAGGGCGGCCCGGTCGTATTCGACGGGGCCGCCCTGGAAAGAGCGGACAATCCTGATGCCTGCGTCGCTCAGCGAGCGAGTTTCTTCCGGAGGCCCAGGCCGGCGAGGGCGAGGGGCAGAAGCGCGAGGCTCATGGGTTCGGGGACGCCCGGCTGCGCGCCGGTGCCCGGGGTATTGCTGTAGGTGTTTTCGACGAAGTTGAGGGAGGCGAAGGAATTGGCGCTGTCGGCGGCGACATCGATCGACTTCACGACGCGGAGGCTCGTGACGGTGGGATCGATCACGACGGAGTCGCGCAGGTTGTTGTTCGAGCCGTTCTTGCCGGCATAGAACACCTGCATGCTGTAGTCCTTATTGTTGACCGTGTCGGTCAAGGTTTCACCAACAGACGCGGTGGCGTTATTGATGATGACCTGGCCGCCGAAGAAGAGGTCGGCGCCGTTGATGGCGAGACCGGGGGCGGCGGTGACGGTGTAGCTGATCACCGAGGAGTTGGCGCCCGGGGTCAGCGAGTTCCAGTTGGCGCTGAATTGGACGCCGGAGTCGGTGAAGTTGACGGTGACGTCGCTGGCGGGAAGCGAGCCGCCGTCGACAAAACCGCTGTAGATTTCGTTGCCATGCACCACCTGCCCGCCGGCGGTGATGAGGTCCTGAAGGGTCACGGCCTGAGCCTGCTGCGTTGCGGCGAGCAACCCGAGCGCCCCCACGACACCGAGTGTGCATTTCACGTACGACATGTGTTCTCCTAAAAAAGTTGTTTCAAACAGTGGTAAAACCCCACACAGCCTCGGGGCTAGTAACAATGCCCGTGCCAGAAACCGCTGGACGCCCGATCGGTGATCGCGCCTTCGCCTGATTGGAGGCCTGCTGGCGTGGGGGCCTGCTTCCGCAGAGCCGGTGTGATGCAGAGCGTCACGACAGTTTTGTTCGCTCCAGGAGGAATGCGTCGGACGTTCACGCCAATTTGCACGGGCCCGTTGACGGGCGACGAGGGAAGCGTGCTGCCGTATGCGGGATCGGCGGCGAGTGGGAGATTGGTGAAAACAAAAAAGGCGGCTAACCGGAAGTCAGCCGCCTTTGCGTCCCGGCGAAGAGACGCCGGGACCGGGATTACAATTTGGGTTGTTCGCTCTTGTCCGATTCAGCTACACAGGGCGATGTCATGGTGTCTGACATCGGTCTCTGTGTCTGCGTTGGTCCTCTCTTTCCACGATGCTGCGACAGCGCATCGGTTGCTCGACCGTAATCCCGATGACGCCGTCCATTGTCATCGGCACATCAGCCGCAGCCTGTCAGGACACTTTTCCCACGGTCTTGCGGATCTACCACGAGAGCACGTTGGCCGCTGCAAACAATCACATGGCTGTGTGCGGGTTTCCCCGGGTAAGCAGCGGCTCACGACTCGTGCGGTATCTCAGCAAAAAGGATACCGACTCCCGCGTCCATGGCTGAGGCGCGATTTTGCGGGCCTGGGAACACGAGTTGCCGAGGGGGAGGTGGCAAAGAATGCTCACTCGGAGCAGATTTTTTGCCCTCGCGGGGGCGATCAGATCTGTGCCAGTTCGGCGGTGGCGAGGAGGTCCTGGTTGAAGACGGATTGCAGCACCATGCCGCAGGCGCCCATGGCCATGGCGCGTTCGCCGAGCTGCGAGAGGAGCATCTGGCGGTTGGAGTGTTTCCAGGCGTGCTTCTGCACTTCACGATCGAGCGCGGGCATGAAGAATTCGCGTGCGAGAATCAGCGAGCCGGCGAGCACGATGAGGTCGGGATTGAACAGGTCCACCAGATTGGCCAGGCCGATGCCGAGGTAAGTTCCCGCGCGCTCGAAAGCGCCGAGCGCGGCGCGATCACCGTTGCGTGCAGCCATGGTGAGCTCCGCGATGGTGGGGGGGCGCGCCTGGAGGATGGCGGCGAGATCGGCGGACTGCTGATCGGGGACGGAGCGGACGTAGTCGATGATTGCGGGAATGGAGCAGTAGGACTCCACGCAGCCGCGATCACCGCAAGCGCAGAGAGGCCCGTTGGGATCGAGGGTGATGTGGCCGAACTCACCGGCGAGCTGCTGGCTGCCGCGGAAGACCTCGCCCTGGAAGAGGATGCCCATGCCGACGCCTTCGCCGAGATTGACGCAGAGCACGTCCTCGGCGTGGCCGGCTTCACCGAACCACCGCTCAGCCATGGCGAGGCAATTCGGATCGTGCTCGATATAGACGCGCGGCGTCAGTTGTCCCTGGAGGATTTGTCGCACCGGGACATTTTTCCACGCCGGCATTTGCGGAGCGAAGCGCATGGTGCCGTTGCGCACGTCGATCGCGCCCGGTGCCGAGACGCCGACGCCGAGACAAATACGCGAGGAGACCGCCGGCATCTCCATCGCCCTTTGCACGAGCGCCGCGGCGCGGTCGAGCGCCTCGGTGGCCGCTTCATTCGGTGCATACGCGAACTCGTCGTACCAGAGCATTTCGCCCGCCAGACTGAGCATCAGGCAGCGGATGACCTTTCGGCCGATGTCGACGCCGATGAGACTGTGACTGGAGGGATTGATGGCGAGGCGAACCGGCTTGCGGCCGGCCTTGGTGGAAAGGGCGCCTTCTTCCCGGATGAGGTTGCGGTTCAGCAGGTCGCGCGTGGTGTTGGTGATGGTGCCCCAGGAGAGACCGGTGGTGTGCTGCAGGTCGGTGCGCGAAACGGCTCCGCGCTCCTTAATCGTCCGAAGGATATTCAAGACGCTCAACGAAGCCATAGTTCATGCGCTCCAACTGGGGGGGCGAACCTGCGTGGGATGCTGAGACACGGGCCGGGAATGCCCCACTGAATTGCATCGTCCTGCTCCACCGGGGGCTTAACGGTGAATGATCGCGACCTTCGTGAAGATTATTCACAAGATCGAATAATACCATCTCGTAAACAGAGGGCTCTGTCAAGAAAAGAATTGCAAAATGGGGGATAGGCGCTGCAGATTCACAAACGCATGCAAACGGTGGCGTTATCCTGCTTTGTGAACCCGGCGCTGCTTGGGAATGGAGGCGAGCATCCGGCCTGAGAGCACCTGGATTCCGAGGAGGCTCAAAGTGTCCCGCTCGACGATTCCGCGGAGGCTCTCTCGCGGCACGGTGGGAAGGTTCGTGCCCATGGTGGTCTGGTTGATGGTGTAGAGGGCTTCAATGCATTCGCCGGCGGTGGTGAAGGGGAAATCGCTCCCGAAGAGAAGCTTGTCGATGACCTGGAACTGATGTGCCCGGACGAGGGCGTCGTAGGCGATCCAGGGGCGTCGGAGAAGGGCGGCGACATCGGAGTAGACATTCTGATGCTTGCCCAGCAGCACGAGCATTTCATCGACCCACGGGTAACCCATGTGCGAGATGACGATCTTGAGATTCGGAAACGAGCGGGCGACTTCGTCCAGCAGGTGCGGGCGGGCGTATTCCATCTTCGTCTTGGGAGACAGATGGGTGCCGGGGTAGAAGATGATGGGAAGATGCAGTGCGGCGGCACGTTCGTAAACAGCCATCGCGCGGGTGTCTGAGGGGTGAAAATCCTGTGCCGCGGGGCAAATGCAGAGCCCTTTGAGCTGCAGGTCGCGGCTGACGTGCGTGACCTGGTCGAGAGCGTCCGTTTCGGTGGGGTCAATGCCGGCGAAGCCGATCAATTTGTCGGCGTGCTCGCGGCAGTAGTCGGCGATGTAGTCGTTGGGGATCTGAGCGCCCAGATACTGGCTGCGGAATCCGAGGACGAACGTGCGGTCGGCGGGCTCGGTGGCGAGGAGATGATTGGCGGTATCGGCCTGGGGGAGGAGACGCATTTTCTGGCCGGCGACGACGGTGGGACGGGAGAGTTCCACCAGAGCGCCGTCGCCCAGTTGCTCGGGGCTTTGCCAGATATGGGTATGACAATCGACAATCATTGAGCACCAGGATCGCAGGGGAACTGGGTTCTAGAGCCAGCGACAGCTCATGTTATCGGCATCCGGGGGGCAAGTCGCTTGCTAAAACCAGGCAGTTCCAAAAAAAATTTAAGCGTCTGCGCCGGACAGTTTTACAAACGGGGTGGAGCCTCTCCGGTGGGAACGCCCTGTAATTCGATAACAACGGGTAGACACACGCGATATCACAAGGTTTGAGTCGACCCCGTGGCGCGAGCAATTGGAAGTGCGAAAAAAAACTCTCCGGTTTTCATAAAGCCGGTCAAGTTCAAAATTAAGCACCGCGGCCAACGCGCCGATATGCGGATGAGAGGCCGGCCTGAGGTGTGTTGATAGATGAGCGAATTCGACGAAATTGATGATGAAATCGACCACGACATGGGGTGGTCGAATGGGGTGCGCAGGAAATCTGGGAAAAGGAAGGTCGGCCCGTCGTTCCGCGAACGTCTGCGCGAGCGCTGGCATCGGGCTCGTCCCTTCTGGGAGCCGTTCGCCACCCTTCTCCGGGGCATCCGCGGCGTCCTTTTCTTCCCCATCATCAGCCCCCTCGGCTATGCGAAACGCTTCAACATCAACGGCGACATGGTCGTCGTGAAGCGGAGCTGGTATTGGCGAGTCCTCGATGGTGTCCTCACGCGGCTCCTTCTCACGCCGGTTATCCTCTCCATTTTCCTGCTGGCGGTCGTGTACGCGACGACGCATCCCGCCCCGGTACAGGCTTACAGCTCACCCGGCGCCTTCGGATGCTACTTCCGGCGCGTGAGCATCAGCACGATTGACAGCCAGCGGCTGACTGCATGGTATGTGCCGCCGCTGACCGTGGACGAGATGGCCCTGGATCCGGAATCGATGCTGGTGCAAAGGTGGCCGAGCGTGGTGCTTTGTCATGGGCTGGGAGAATCGCACGACCAGTACTTATCGCTGACGCAGGAGCTGCACAATGCGGGATTTGCGGTGCTGCTGCTCGATATGCGCGGGCAGGGGGCGAGCGACGGTTCGGCTGTGACATATGGTTTGCGGGAACGGCTGGATGTGCTGGCGGGCGTGAAATACCTGCGTGAATTGCCGAACATCGATCGCGCGAAGGTGTCGGTGATGGGGCACGACATCGGTGCGGTCGCGGCGCTGCAGGCGGCGGCGCTCGATTCCTCGATCACGGCGGTGATTGCCGACGGGCTTTGGCCGAACTTTGGGGATCGGGCGACCGGGATTTTTGAACGGGCGCTGGGGCCGGGCTGGCCGTCGATGCACTGGCTGGCGCCGCTGTACACGGCGGCATTCGAGGTCTCGCTGCGGGACCGCATTTCGCAGGTGGATACCGACACGATCGCCCGGACGCTGCGGACCCAGCCGGTGCTGTTCGTGGCGCGCACGGCGCCGCAGTACGCGCCGATCGGGGATGTCGTCTCCCTCGCATCCACGGTGGAGGCCAAGCACGAGGTGATCGTTGCGGACGAAGGCGGCGTGGCCAGCGGAGCCAACGGAAAGAGCCGGCTGGATTCCGACATCAAGGACTTTCTCGTGCAGGCGACCGGCTGGAAGGGGCCGAAATATCATGCGGTTCACCAGATCGAGCAGTTGCTGCAGAACCGCGTGAAGTAGCGGGATGCGTTGCCCGGGCCGCAGGCAGGCGTTCTTCCTGAAAATGATGTTCCCCGCATGAAACACTTCGGCATTGCCGGCGTTATTCCTTTGCTACGGATGCCTCGTCGGAGCCTTGTGCATGCGCTGTTTCAACGCTGTTGTCCTGGCTGCGGTTGTTTCGCTTGTTTCCTCCACTTCGCGGGCGGACGGGCCGGCCACAGTGTATGACGATCCGGCGACGCTCGTGCGGATGAAGGCGCTGCTGGCCGCGGGTAAGGGGCCGCAGGAGGCGCTCGCGGCGCTCAAGGATGAAGCGGATCACGATCTGGACTTCGAGCCGGTCTCCGTGATGGACAAATCGATCGCGGGGCCGAGCCACGACAAACACGACTACGTTTCCTATGCGCCCTACTTCTGGCCGAACCCGGAGACGAAGAACGGTCTGCCCTTTATTCGGAAGGATGGTTATCGCAACACCGAGCAGACGTCGAAGGGGGATGCGGGCCATTACGAGTCGATGCTTTCGGTGATTCACACGCTTGGCCTTGCGTACTGGTACACGGGAAACACGGCGTACGCGGAACATGCCGCGAAACTGGCGCGGACGTGGTTCATCGATCCGGCGACGCGGATGAATCCGAACTTTCAATATGCCCAGGCCGTGCTGGGGGTGAATGACGGTCGCGGGACGGGGCTGATCGAGAATCGCGGTCTTGTGCCGGCGCTGGATGGTCTCACGCTGATCAGCCCTGCGGGGGTGTGGTCCGCAGCCGATCAAAACGCGATGCGCGCCTGGGCGGCTGAGTTCGACAATTGGATGACGACCAGCGATGAAGGGCTGGCGGAGAAGGCGGCGAAGAACAATCACGGCTCCTGGTATGCCGTGCAGGAATCGGGTCTCCACCTCTGGCTTGGCGAAAAGGACGAGGCCCGCGAGGTCTTCGAGGCGGCGAAGGAGCGCATCGCGAAGCAGATCGAACCGACCGGCCGTCAACCGCTGGAAGTGTCGCGGACTGACGGTTTCAGCTACAGCGTCTTCAACGTGCAGGCGCTTGCCACGCTCGCCGCGCTGGCGAAACGAAGCGATGTCGACCTCTGGAACTACGAGCACGAAGGACGCGGGCTCAAGACCGCCATCGACTACCTGCTTCCCTTCGCCTCGGGCGAGAAAAAGTGGAAGGAGAATCAGCACAAAGAGATCAGTCCGTCGGGAATGATTCCGGTTGTGATCGCGGCGTCGCTGGCTTATCACGATCCGCGCTACGCGGCGTGGCTGAACGATCGGAAGGATGCGGCTGTGAGCAACCGGACGCTGCTCACCGGCATTGCCTCCGGCGGTGGCCAGCCGCGCAATGGCAGCCGCCCTCACCATCACGACAACACCCCTCCCGCAGCAACCGAACCCGAGCATCCGGAATAACGTTCGGAGTTCCGCCTTCAGCCGGCGCGTGGGCCGGAAGCGAAATCCAAACCGCCTCAAAGCGGAACTCCAAACTTGCGCGGATTTCGCATACACTTTCCGCACTATGAGCAATACCTTCCAACCCCCACCTGGCACGCGCGACTTCTATCCCGAGGCGATGGCCATCCGCCGCTTCATCGAGGACACCTGGCGCCGCGTCTCGATCCGCCACGGTTTCGTTGAGGTCGACGGCCCGACGTTCGAATACCTCGATCTCTACCGCGTGAAGAGCGGCGATGAAATCGTCTCACAGCTCTTCCACTTTGAATCCCGCGCCGACAAGGAAGGCAAAACCGAGCACTTCGCCCTGCGCCCGGAGTTCACGCCGACGCTCGCCCGCATGGTCGCGGTCAAGGCCAACGCCCTGCCCAAGCCGATCAAGTGGTTCAGCATCCCGCGCTGCTACCGCGCGGAGCGCCAGCAGAAAGGCCGGCTGAAGGAATTCATCCAGTGGAACGTCGACATGCTCGGCGGCGATACGCCGGAGGCGAAGCGGCAGTACGATCTCGAGTCGGCCGCGCTTTGTCTCGAGGCGCTGCGCGAGTTCGGCCTCACCAGCGACGACGTCAAGCTCCTCTGGAACGATCGCTCCGTCGTCGAACACCTTTTCTCCCTGGGCGGCGTTCCGAGCCATCGCTACGCCTTCGCGTTCTACCTGCTCGACCGCATCGCGAAACTCTCGCCGGAGCAGCGCAACAAGCTGTATGACGAAAACGAGGTGAGCGAACGCGAGAAGACGTTCTTCGAGAAACTCGCCGCCGGCGAAAGTCCGCTCGATGCCGCCTTCTGGCAGAACCTCGGCGCCGGCGCCGAATTCGAGTCCTACACAAGGACCATTGCCACGACGCAGGAAACCATCGACCGCACACTCGGCGCCATGGGCCTCGCCGGCTTCGCGAAGTACGACGCCTCCATCGTCCGCGGCCTCGCTTACTACACCGGCTTCGTCTTCGAAGTCTCCGACGCCCAGGGCGAAAACCGCGCCGTCGCCGGCGGTGGACGCTACGACAACCTCATCGAAATGTTCGGCGGCCCCTCACTCCCGGCCGTCGGCTTCGGCATGGGGGACGTCGTGCTCGAGATCCTGCTGCGCGAACGGAACAAACTTCCCGCCTCCGCCCTTCCACGCCCCGCCGTGTTCGTCGTCAACGCGCTGCCGGATGTCACCGAAGCGACGCGCCTCCTCGCCATGTTGCGCGAGAGCCAGTGGAATCCGGAACGCACCGCCATCCTCCGCCCCGGTCTGCACGCGGTGACGAGTTCGAAATCCACGAAGAACATCGGCAAGCTCATCGGCGAGGCGTCGGGCTCCGGCGCCAAGTTCGCGGTCATCCTCGCGCCCGACGAATTCTCCCGCGGCGTCGCCAAGCTGCGTGATCTGGCGACGCGTGAAGAACGCGAAGTTCCCATCGCGGAAATCGTTCCGCAGATTCACGCTGCATTGTCCAGGTAACCTCTCGATTCTGCCGGCGGCGCTTACTGCAGCTTCAACACCTGCAGCGTGCCCAGGACTTCTGCGGTCGTCAGCAGATCCCCGCCCTCCCCCTCCACCGGCTGGCCGTCGCGGTAAAACGCGGGGATTCCGCCATTGTGCGCAATCGCCCGAAGCTGAAGCAGAGGAGCGGCCACGGCCGATGCTTCGCCGGCTGCGGGCGCCGGCTGATCGGCGGAGGCGATCAATCCCAGCGCCAGCCACGCCCTGTGCAGCGGGCTCTCGACGATGCCGTGCTTCGGGTGATTGATCTTCACGCCGATGTTCCCGAGCGCCCGGTTTCGCACCGCCTGCAGCAGTTGCCGCTGTTTGGTGCGGGGGATCGGCGAGGCCGGCAGGAACGTCAGCAGCAACTGATCCGCATCGGGCAGCGAGCCGTGATCGTCCGGCTTCGTGGATGCGGGCGCGGGAGGAGTCGCCCCGGGTTCCGTCGCGGGACGAAATTCCGGCGGACAGATACGCCCGTGGGCATCGCACCAGTAGGCCTTTTGAAAGGAGCGCCGGAATCGCCCGGCAAGACGTTCGAAATGATCGCCCGACGGATCACGCAGCCTTTTGAAATCCGCGGCGCTCGTTTCCAGCGCGGAATACCAGAGCGCGTTCAGCCGCAGCGTCTGCGAACCGCTCGCATCCGCCAGCAGCCCGCCGTCGTCCATCCGAACCCCGCCGACGCCCGCCGAAGAAATCAGCTCCTGCAGCACCTTCTTCGTGAGCGGCAGAAGTTGCTGTTTCATCAGCGCTTCATCACCCCCGGCTTTCGCGAAGAGATGCGCCGCACGAATGAACCACAATCCGGCAAAAGGATTCGGCTCCGGATTCTCCGGAGACATCGGCACGCCCCCCTCTTTCGCCGCCGCCGCCGCCTGCGATAGTATTCCCGCCGCGCCGGCGACATCCTGATACGCCAAATACATCGAAGGAATCGAGGCACACAGCGGAGCAAACTGCGGTTGGCTCATCGCCAAACCGCTCAGCGACGACACGGACATACGACCTCCACGAGCGCCGAAATCTTCGCGGCCCCCGGCCGCACCGGCATGTTCAATTGAAGTGCAAAAGTCACTTCACAATAAGCGCTCCCCTCCTCTCTTGGCAATACCTTACGGGAAAATGACGCTTTCGGCTTTGAATGTTCCGCGCAACTTCTCTATCTTCTCATCCGGTGCCTTGCGAATGTTGCGTTGCACGCTCCATCACGGCAGACTATGGGCGTTCACACGCTTCTTCGAGGCTCCCCTTATGGCGTCCGAACGGACCCGCAATCTCGCCGTTGGCCTCACCATGATCTGTGCCCTGGCGATTCTCATGTATGGCATCCTGCTCCTGGGCAAAGGCCCGGGCTTCCTGCAGAGCAAACCGTACCTCGTCACCGTTGAAGCCTCCGACGCCAACGGTCTCCTCCCCGGCGCCAAGGTCAACCTCCAGGGTGTCCCCGTCGGCCAGGTCAGTTCCGTCGATCTCGAAACCCGGCCCGACAACACGCTCTACGCCAGGTTCATCCTCTCCATCGACGGCTCCGTGAACATCCCCGCCAACGCCGACGTCTCCGTCGGCAAAGGGTATGTCGGTTCCACTTCCTACGTCATCATCTACGGCGGCGGCGGAAACAACACCAGCCTCCTCCCCAAGGACGGCACGGCCACGCTCCACGCCACTTCCACCGACGGCGGCCTCATCCCGCACGAAGTCTTCGACGATATCCACGCCCTCAAGGTTGATCTCTCCGGCCTCACGCAGCAGTTCTCGCAGGTCGGCAAGGACATGCACGCCTTGCTCACGCCGCTCTCGCCGGATGAAATCGACCATCCCAAGCCCGGCCAGCCCGCGCCGCCGCCGGAGAATATCAGCACCTTGGTCACGCGTTTGAGCCGAACGGTCAAATCCCTGCAGGACCTCCTCGGCGATTCCAACATGCAGTCCCAGATCCGCGCCGTCGTGAGCAACCTGGCCGAATCCACCGATCACCTCAAAGGCACGCTCTCGAAAATTGACGGCACCGTGGGCAACGTCAACGTGACCGTCGACAAGTTCGGCATCGCCGCCACACAGGCCTCGCAAACCCTCAGCACCGCCCAGCAGCAGCTCCTCGTCGTCGCCGACAAACTCGTCGCCACCCTCGATCAACTCCAGAAAACCACCCGCGCCATCTCCGAAGGCAACGGCACCACCGGCAAACTCATCAACGACCCCCGCCTCTACGATGGCCTCGTCGATCTCTCCACCTCCCTCCGCAAAACCATCGACGACGTCGACCTCGTCGTCAAAAAGGTCAACGACGAAGGCGTCGGCATCCACTTTGGAAAGTAATCGATGCCCCCCTCCCCATCCGCCACCGTACCCACCGGCAGCCAGAGCGAATCCGATGTCCTCGACGTCCGCGCCGACGTCTGGCGAAAACGCCCCCTCCTCCGCGAAATCTACAACCGCTACTTCGCCGAAATGACCGCCAACTTCGCAACGCCGCGGAATGCGGAGGGGATGTACGGCACCATCGTCGAACTCGGCGGCGGCTCCGGCAATTTCAAGGAATACTTCCAGCAGCATCATTCGGGCCAAGGAAAGCTCATCGCCACCGACGTCGTCCCCACCCACCACTGCGACCTCGCCGTCGACGCCATGGCCATGCCCTTCCCCGACGCCGGCATCGACAACATCGTCATGCAGGATGTCCTCCACCACATCCCGTTCCCGCTCCGCTTCTTCGCCGAAGCCCAGCGCGTCCTCCGTCCCGGCGGCCGCATCGTCATGACGGAACCCTACATCTCCCCCGCCTCAAGAATCGTCTTCAAACTCGCCCACCCCGAACCCGTCGTCCCGTCAGCGCAAATCTTCGGTGAAAACGCTTCAAACGATCCCTCGCCCCTCCGCGGCAGCGGCGCATTCGCCAGCAACCAGGCCACTCCGACCCGTCTTTTCTTCAAGGACCGCCAACTATTTGAAAACCGCTTCCCCACCCTGAAAATCCTCGCCCTCCACCGCCGCAGCCTCGTCGTATACCCCCTCTCCGGCGGCTTCTCCGGTCCCAAACTCCTGCCTCGCCCCCTCGAACCCCTCGGATGGGCGATGGAATCGGTTCTCAAGCCGCTCTCCCCACTCCTCGCCTTCCGCCTCCTCGCCATCATCGAGAAGCAATAGTTCAAAACGCCAAGACACAAAGACGCCAAGACGCCAAGAAGGAAAACAGATTCCCTTTTGGCGTCTTGGCGTCTTGGAGCCTTGGCGTTCAAACCCGTTGATCAGCCTTCGCGCTTATCGCGCTCGATCTTGGCGTAAGCATTGTGATTGTGAATCGATTCAAAGTTCTCACTCTCAATCGAATACCACGTGATGCGCTCTTCCTTGTTCAGCGCCACCGCGAGATCCCGAATGATGTCCTCGACAAACTTCGGATTCTCAAACGCCTGCTCCGTCACGAACTTCTCGTCCGGCCGCTTCAAGACCGCATACACCGGCGCGCTCGCCGCCCCCTCCATGATCTTCACCAGGTCCTCAATCCACAGCATCCCCTTCGTCCGCACCTTCGCCGTGATCTCGCACCGCTGATTGTGCGCCCCGTACTGCGAAATCTCCTTCGAGCATGGGCACAGGCTCGTCGCCGGCGCTTTCACTCCCATGATGAAATCGTCTGTCCCGTTGCTCGTCCCCTCAAATGTGCAGAGGTAATCCATCAGCCCTTTCGCCCCCGTCACCGGCGCCGCCTTCTCGATGAAGTACGGAAACGTCAGTTCGATGTGCGCATCTTCCGCATCCAGTTTCGTCTTCATCTCATGCAGAATCGGAATGATCTGCGCCGGCGTGATCGCCTTGTGATGATGATTCAGAATCTCCAGGAAACGCGACATGTGCGTCCCCTTCTTGTGCTTCGGCAGCGACACGTACAAATTGATCGTCGCGATCGTGTTCTGCTCCCCGCCGCACGCCTGACGCAGCGTGATCGGATACCGCACCGCCTTCACCCCCACCTTGTCGATTGCTACGTTCCTCCCATCCGAAGCCCCCTGAACGTCCGGCATCACCTGCGTTGATTTCGTCATGACTGCACTCATCTCAAAGCTCCGCGCGACCTTATTTCTTGTACATCTGCCTGGGATCCAACACAGGTTCCGCAATCGTCTTCAATTCTAGCGCTCCGCCGGTGCCGCGAACGACTTCCCGGTAAAAGCACGAGGTAAACCCATTATGGCACGCCGCCCCCTTCTGCCTCACTTTCACGACCACCGCATCCTGGTCGCAATCGACCGTCACGCTGACGACCTCCTGCGTATTTCCCGATTCCTCCCCCTTCACCCAGAACTTCTGCCGCGACCGCGACCAATACGTCGCCTTGCGCGTCTCCATCGTCTTCTCGATGGCCGCCCTGTTCATGAAAGCCACCATGAGCACTTCCTGCGTATCCGCATCGACGGTGACCGCCGTAAAAAGCCCATTGGCATCCAGTTTCGGATTAAAAGTCGTCCCCAGTTCCTGCTCAGCCGACGCGGCCATGATGTACTCCTGATCAATAAGGACCCAACATTGTAATGGATGGCCCGTCCCCCCGCGAGAAAACTTTCCGCCTGTACCGTAGCTTGTATGTTACATAACTAACATATAATTTTTCGCTCGATCTCCTACTCCACCGTCGCATAGCTCAAACCAGTGGGTTCACAATCTTCAGCGAGCCAAATTCCCGCCCCGCTTGAAGATCCTCGCTCCACAGTTCCCCGCACTTTGCGAATTGCGCTGCCGCAATGATCAACGCATCCCAAAACGAAAGAGACGCCTGCGCGTGCAGGTCTGCAGCATTCCCCAGAATCGCCGGAACCATCAATACCAATTCGTACCGTTGGAGCAGCAGCATCTCGTGCTTGGCTACCGCTTTATCCACTTTCAGCTTGCCAGTCAGGACGTTGTACAACTCCTGCAACACCTGGGTCGATACGACGAACTGATGACCCGCATCCCGGGCCGCGACCAGCGCAGCAATCGCCTTCGCTTGCGTTGCGGGCTTGGCGTTGTCGAAAGTCGATACAAAGATGTTGGTATCGATGAAGAGCTTACTCATCGTAGAGTTCGTCCCGAGTCCACTTCTGCCCCCCGGAATTTCCTCCCGCCACCCGTGCTATCGCAATGAACTCATCGAGCACATCGTGAGGCTTACCTGACGAGACCCACTTCGCCACCAGTTCAGCGACGACCGCCTCCACCGTCCTGCCCTGCAACGCGGCCTGTTGCCGCGCCGCCTCCGCAAGTTGGTCGTCCACCGTGATATGCAGTGTCGTCATAGAATCACCTGCTCCGCATTATATCGAACGCTCTCGACGATTCCTTGCGAAATCCACGGCCTCACGTCAGCGAATTAATCACCATCCCCGTCGCCAGCTTCGGATAAAAAAACGTCGACTTCTGCGGCATCAATTCATTCGCATTGCACAAATCCCGCACTGACTCCAACGGCGTCGGCTGCAGCAGAAACCCAACCCGATACTGCGTCCCACCACCCGCCCGGCACAGCGCCGCCACCTCATGCGCCTCATGCGGAAACGCGTACGACACCTTCCCCCCGCCGGCCCCCTTCCCCACGAAATGCGGCACAATCAACCGGTCAAACACCAGGTGCTGCAGAATCGCCACATCCAACTGCCGCCACGCATCCGACTTCCCCTTCATCGCCGGATCATCCTTGAACGCCCCCAGCGGATCCGCCACCTTCGGCCGAATCACCACCGCCGCATCCTCCACCGGGTCATACACCCCCATCGCATGCTCCCCGTAACTCCCATTCGACAACTCCTGCTCCAGCGCCCCCAGCGAGTCCCCACGGAACTTCGTCTCTATCACCTCGCAATACGTCTCCGCCACCTCGCAGAACTTCTCCAGGTAGAAATCCTGCAGCGCCGCCGCCGGCAACACCCGATGCGTCGGCAAAATAATCAGCCCCGCATCCTGCATCGCAATGCACACGAACAACGCAAAATTCGCCGGATCATTGTGCTCCAGCGGCGTCCCCTTCGCCGCCGACACTTCCTTCCGGTAATTCAGCGACGTCGTATACCGATGATGCCCATCCGCTATGTACAGATGCTTGTCCGCCATCAGCAGTTGCACATCCTTGATTACCGCCGTATCCGTCACCGCCCACAGCTCCGACAGCACCACCGACTTGTGATCCTGCGAAGGCAGCTCCGCCGACGCCAGCGGCTTCTGCAGCCCCCCGCTCGAAATCGCCTCAAACAGCAAATCCGTCACATCATTCTTCGGATCATCATAAAGCCCGAACACCGGCGACAAATTCGCCTGCGTCGCCCGCATCAGCTTCAACCGATCCTCCTTCGGTCCCGAGAACGTCTGCTCGTGCGGATGAATCGTCGACGTCTCCCCGAAATCCTCCAGCCTCACCCGGCAGAAGAACCCCCGCCGCTTGTACGTATTCCCCGCATACGTATACGTCTGCTGATACGCATAAATCGCCGGCTTCTCATCCTGCTTCAATATCCCCGCCTCCAGCCACATCCGCATCGTGTGAGCGGCCGCCTCGTATGCCGCATCCGGGCCCGCTTCCTTCGGCGGAATGTGCGGCAAATCCACCGCCACAATGTTGTGCCCGTCCTTCGCCAGCATCTTCGACTTCTCCTCCCCAGACAGCACGTCATACGGCGGCGACACCACGCTCGTCTGGTTCTGCTGCGGATACCGAATCGCCTGAAGCGGAGCAATCGCTGCCATGAAGCACCTTTTTTTCGATCAACACTCACAACGGAAGGCCCGGCATTCTAAACCACCCCGCCCCCCCGTACCACAGTTCGGAGTTCCGCCTTCACGCGGTTTGCCCGATGCGCGCTATTTCCGCGGAGACCCCCTATACTGATCACCTATGACACGCGAACATATTCTCGAACTCTCCCCCGAAGAACTCACCGACCGCCTCACCGCTCTCGGAATGCCCAAATTCCGCACTAAGCAAATTCACGAATGGATCTTCCAGAAACGCGCCGCCTCCTTCGAGCAAATGACCAACCTCTCCAAGAACGACCGCGCACTCCTCGCCGATAAATTCGACATCTTCACCAGCAAAATCGTCCGCAACCTCACCAGCGCCGACGGCACCGAAAAAATGCTCCTCCAATGGCCCCCAGCAGAAGGCCAGGAAGAAGGGGGGCTCACCGAATGCGTCATGATCCCTTCCGACGATGACCACGCCGACGACTACGGAAACACCACCGTCGCACACCGCCGCACCGCCTGCCTCTCCACCCAGGTCGGCTGCCCCGTCCAATGCGCCTTCTGCGCCAGCGGAATGGAAGGCCTCAAAGGCAACCTCTCCCCCGGCCAGGTCATCGAACAAGCACTCCGCCTCGCCCACAACCTCCCCCCGGAACGCCGCCTCTCCAACATCGTCTTCATGGGCATGGGCGAACCCCTCGCCAACTTCAACACCACCATCGCCGCCGTCAAAACCCTCATGGCCCCCTGGGCCTTCCACATCAGCGCCCGCAAAATCACCGTCTCCACCGTCGGCCTACCCCCTCAAATGAAACGCTTCGCCGACCTCGAAATGTCCGTCACCCTCGCCATCTCCCTCCACGCCCCCAACGACGAGCTCCGCAAACAGATCATCCCCTGGGCCGAGAAAATCTCCATCGACCAGATCGTCGACGCCGGCAAATACTTCTTCGACAAGACCGGCCGCGAAGTCACCCTGGAATACATCATGCTCGACGGCGTGAACACCCTCCCCGAGCACGCGCGCGAACTCGCCGCCATCGCCAAAAAACTCCGCGCCAACGTCAACCTCATCTACTACAACGAAGTCCCCGAACTCCCCTTCAAACGCCCCGCCGGCCAGACCATGTTCTCCTTCCAGAACGTCCTCCGTTCCGCCGGCATCAACGTCCACATCCGCAAATCCCGCGGCCGCGAGATCGCCGCCGCCTGCGGTCAGCTCGCCCGCCAGGACAAGGGGGGGGGCCAGGCCCGGGAAACCCTCGTCCAGATCGCCCCCAAATAAGAGATTCCCCGAGCCAAAAATAGTGCTTCCTACCGCCCCCAACCGATATTCGTATGGTATAGTAGAGCTGTCATATCTCATGCAGCGTCATCCCTTCGTCGGCAGGGACGGGGGAATCTCACGCGGCGCCGGTGACCGTACATGGCTGTCGTTTTCCTTCCTCCAAGGAGCGCTCTATGCGATTCGGTGTTGTCGGGGCGGACAAGGAATCCGGAAATGATGTCGAGGTCGTCCTCTCGGCGGCCACCCAGGCGGAAGCCGAGGAACTCGCCCACAATCGCGGCATCCTCGTCGCCGCCATCAAGCAGGTTGCCGAGCCCGAAGGAGACGCCATCGCACTCGTCGATGATGATGACAACACCGAGCCCGGCACCGTCGCCGGCGTCGCTCTCGCCGACGGCTCCGTCGCCGGCGCTACCCAGCCCCCCGCTCCCAAGCCCCCCTCAGCCGCCAGCGGCAAAACCTCCCACGGCCTCATCACCGTCAACGCCAGCGCCCCCTCCGACTCCGCACACACCGGCGCCGGCGCCATCCCCGGCCACGAACACTCCGACTCCGCCATGGAATACCACATCCTCATGAACCAGTCCCTCTACCTCCTCGAAACCGCCGTCAATAAACACCTCAAAGACGGCTGGGAACCCGCCGGCGGCATCGGCATCGGCATCTCCAACAACGCCCAGGTCTTCTACCAATCCGTCACACGCCGCAAAAAATAAAGCCGGCGATGGCATCGCCGGAATGTGCGCTCTTTCAAAATAAATGGTACAAACCATCGAGTCATCGACCACAACTCCAGCCATTGACTCCATGACCCGATGACTCAATCTCTCAATCCCCCATCCCCTCACCTCTCCACCGTCCCACTGATCTCCCCAAACGGCTCCTCCGTCGTCACAAACACATCCCCCTCAAACTCCAACCCCAGCGCCTTCAGATTCGCCGGTATCCGATGCTTGTTCGGCATCGTGATCGTCACCGCCTCCACCTCCGGCACCACCTTCAACACCGCCTCCCCCATCGCAAAAAGCGTCTGCTGCACCGCCAGCGACTTGTGCCCCGCAAACACCTCCAGCATCGCCCCGCGCGCCTTCGCATGCGCCGCATTCGCATCCGCCGGCATCTGCGTGTAACGCCACTCCGCCTTCACCACCGTCGCAAAAATCCGATCCGTCACCTCCGGCAACGTCGTGTACTCATCCCGCAAAAACCCCACAAACCCAGAGTCCGTCGTCTTCAGCACCAGCAACCCATCCAGCCCCGACGTCACCTCCACACATTTGCGCGACGTCTTCACCACCGTCGTCCGCACCTCCCGCGAAGACCCCTCAAACGCCACCGCCCCAATCCGATTCCACCGATGCTCCTCAATCGCAACCACCGCACTCGTCACATGCGAATTCCGCTCCACAAAATGCCGCCCCAGGTCCCGCGCAAACCCCTCGATCGATTCAATCGTCAGCTTCTTCGCCAGCGCATACACCGTGTTCTTCATCGTATCCGTCGCCACAATCTGCGAGTTGTCCCCGCTCAAATACGACTTCTCAAACGCCCCCTCCAGTTGAATGTTCACCGACAACTCCAGCAGATCATGCCGCCCCCCCCCATCCCCATGCCGCACCACCTTCGTCACCCGCACATCCGATTTCCCATACGCATTGTGCGCAAGCTTCGCCATGACCACTCCCAAAAAAAGAAATTCGCACCTAGATACGGTCGCGCATTGTAATCGCATTGCCCCCGCCTTTCTGGGGGCAACCCCTCATTCCTCTCACAATTCTCCACGCACGCTCCTCCCGCCCGAACCACTTCTGCAACTTTCCCCTCCCTCACGAGTCTATAATCCGATGTAGTTTTTTTTCAGTGGGTTTCACAAAATGAATCGTAAGTGCCTCCCCTCCCTGTTCGCATTCATCCCCGTTTCTCTTTCCATCGCCGGCTGCGGCGGTGGAGTCTACGTCGAAGACTACCGCTATCGCCACCACGAGCGCGAAGTCGTCGTCGTCGATCATCCCGCCCCGCCTCCACCCGTCGTCGTATACCAACCCGCTCCGCCGCCGCCTCCACCCGTCGTCTATCAACCCGCACCGGCGCCGCCCCCGCCTGTCGTCTACCAGTCCGCACCTCCTCCGCCGCCGGCCCAGCCCACCGTCGTCGCCGAAGCTCCGCCAGTGCAGGAGCAGGTCACCATCGTCCAAACCGCTCCGCCACCCGTCATCGTCGAAACCCGCCCCCGTATCCCCGGCCCCGGCTATGTCTGGATCTCCGGCTACTGGGTTATCCACCGCGGCCGCTGGGTCTGGGTCTCCGGCCGCTACGAACTCCCTCCGCACCCCGGCGCCGTCTGGGTCCCGCACCACTGGGACCACAATGGCCCCAGCTTCCACCTCACCGTCGGCTACTGGCGCTAACGTACCGCGGGCGTCCCGCCCGCAATGCCCGCAGGGCACCCAACGGACGCCCGCAAAAAAACAAAAGAGGCCGACATTACCCGATGCCGGCCTCTTCCTCTTTTCAAATACCATCCCCGCCCGCTCCTCATCACCGCGGGCCCGCGCTCACTTGAAAAACTCCCGCCGCGCCACCGTACATATCGCCACCACCGCCGGATGCTTCAATTTCCGCTCCGGTGAGATCGCATAAAACCGCTCCCGGATCCCCTCCAGATGCCCGATCGGCTTCACATTGTTCTGCCGGCATATCTCCTCCTCCACCAGCGCCGACGCCGGAAACAACGCCCGCCCCGTCTGCCCGAACTGCTTCAGCAGCGCCGAATCCTCAAACTCCCCCAGCACCCGCGGATGTATGTTATTCGTGTCAAAAAACTGATCCAGCGACCGCCGCAGCGACGTGTTCCGCGTCGGCAAAAACACCGGAGCCCCGTCCAGGCACTGCGGAAAGTTCTTCCCGTACTTCGCCACCAGATTCTTCCCCCCGAAAAACGTAATCCCCGACTCCCCCAGCAAATGGTTGTACGCCCGCAGTTGCGCACCCGCTCCCACCGGTATGTCCGACAGAATCAAATCAATCCGATACGTCGCCAGCTCCGCCAGCAGCCGATCGATCTTGTCCTCATACGCAATGATCGTGCACGACGGCTCTATCTGCAGCGCCGGCTCCAGCAGCGCCACCGACACATGCTTCGGCACAGCATCCGAAACCCCCACCGTCAGCTTCGCCGGCCGCGTCCCCGGCCCCAGCTTCACCGCGTCCAGCAGCTCCCGCCCCAGCGTAAATATGTCGTCCGCATACTTGTAGACAAGCTGCCCCATCTCCGTCAGCACCAGCGACCTCCCGCGCCGCTCAAACAACCGATCCCCCAGCATGTCCTCCAGCTCATGTATCTGCGCGGAAATCGTCGGACTCGATAAATGCAGCTTCTCCGCCGCCCGCGCCACCCCGCCCTCCCGCGCCACCGTCCAAAAATACATCAGGTGATGGTAATTCAAAAACGGCATAGTCCTCTCCATCAAAGGTCCGCCGACGCAGCCCACCCGGATCAGTACAGTCTAAATCGCCCGTTCGGCTTTTTCTACTAAACGGCGATGAAGTTTAGAAAAAACTCGTCCCATTCTTATCCGCGTGAACCCGTAGCGCCAGCGCCGGCCCATCACTCCTCCGCCCACCCGGAAGCCCCCTCGCGCAGGCGACCGCCCACCCCATGCCCACATGGGCCAACTTCAATAATTCAACAATCTACCGACATTTTTCTTGCACAAATCGAAACCTGTGGCACAATATTCTACGAAAAGAGGAAGTCATGCCTGACCCCCGCCCCGTCACCGATGAGTGCCCCTACTGCGGCTCGGTCATGCACGTCCTCCAGATGGGCTGCTCCCATTGCCACGTC
Organism: Phycisphaerae bacterium; assembly: GCA_035524355.1. GTDB lineage: Bacteria > Planctomycetota > Phycisphaerae > WQYP01 > WQYP01 > DATKPA01. The sequence continues at coordinate 26,529 of DATKPA010000058.1, forward strand.
AAAGTGGAAGCCGAGTTCCCCATGTCGCGCCTCGGCCGCATGCCCGTCGAACACCAACGCTTCGTCGAAATGTTCGTCCTCTCCGGCGGAAACCTCAAGGAACTCGCCGCCGAGGTCGGCGTCTCCTACCCCACCATCCGCGCCCGTCTCGACCGTGTCATCGACGCCCTCCGCACCGAAATCTCCAAAACCCAGCGCGTCAAAGGCAACGCCCTCGACGCCCTCTCCGACGGCCCCGCCGGCGCGCTCCGCATGATCAAGGACATCTGACCCTCCACATCGGAGACGCCCGCATGCCCGCTCTGCAGGAACCAGTCATGACCGAAGATGCCCAGCTCGACGCCGCACTCAAAAAAGCCGACGACGTCCTCGCGGCCTCCCTCCGCCGCGAAGAGGCTCAACGCAAATCTCGCCGCAACGGCCTCGCTCTCGTCTGCAGTTTCCTCCTCGGCACCGCCGTCGGCGCCGCCACCATGGCACTCTGGCCGCGACAACCCGCTCCCTCGCCGGCTCGCCCGCTCGCCGATTCGCCCGCTCCGTCGATCGTGCCCCCGCCCGCGCCCACCACCGGCCCCTGCGAAGTCAAGTACGCCAACGAATGGAGACGCGCCTCCATCGTCGACCGCGACCAGAATATCTTTCAGGTCAAATACGACGATTGGCCCGCATTCTTCAACGAATGGGTCACCCCCGATCGCATCCGCCCCATCGGCAGCAAGTGGGATGCCCTCGGCTACGCCACCCCAACCCCACACGGACAAAAACCCATGCAGCCCAAGACGGCCAACTAGAAAACCTCCTCGCCCCTGAACGCCACATATAGCCCCGGGCTTGCCCGGGATTGGTCCCCTTTTGCCCAAACAAAGCCGGCGATGGCATCGCCGGAATGTGCACTCAATCTCGCAACGACACGCAACAAAAGCGCACCCCCGTCGGGCGCGCCTACGGTTCCCTTTTGCCCTGAAGGAGGCTCATCATGAAATCCAGTATCTTCTCCGTCGCTCTCGTCACCCTCACCACCTCGGCCGCCACCACCGCCCACGCCGCCACCCTCACCATCGAACCCGACAACTACCCCGACCAAACCGTCCTCGACCACCTCATCCCCGGACTCACACTCTCCGTCACCGACGCCGCCGAAACCCCCAGTAACTTCTTCACCGTCACCGCCATCACCTCTCCCGCCGGCTTCCAATCCACCGGAACCAAAGTCTTCGCCGAATCCAACGTCGACTTCTGGGACCCCGACTTCCGCCTCCGCCTGGATTTCACCAACCCCGTCTCCGGCGTCTCGATCGACGCCATCGGCGGCACCAACTTCAACACCGACCTCGGCATCCTCGAAACCTACAACGCCGCCGGCCAACTCCTCCACACCTACACCACCCAACCCCTCGCCCCCAACCGCATCGAAACCATGTCCATTCAAGACGCCTCCCCTGACATCGCCTTCGCCGTCGCCTACGGCATCAAAGGCTCCGCCAACAGCGGCCCCTTCCTCGCACTCGATCACCTCACCCTCACCAACTTCACCGCCCCAGAACCCACCACCCTCACCCTCCTCAGCTCTACCGCACTCCCGCTCCTTACGCGCCGCCGCCGCCAACCCAACTGATCGGCTCTGGAGGGCCACGTGGCATTGGCATCCCGCCAATGATCGATGGATCGGTCCCAACGACCGATCCATCGATTTCCCACGTTCAATAATTATTTCCCTCTTCGTGCGCCTTCGTGCTCTTTGTGTCCTTTGTGTTTCCGTCGTCCTCGCTCATCTTGACATCAACTCGCGCCCTCGCCATCATTGTCACATGGAAAACCTACTTAATCCGTTCGATCCCTCCACCAAGATCATCGGCGAAGCCATCACCTTCGACGACGTACTCCTCACGCCACAACGCTCGGACTTCGTCCCCGCCGACGCCGACTGCCGCACCCGTCTCACCAAATCCATCGAACTCAACATCCCCCTCCTCTCCGCCCCCATGGACACCGTCACCGAAGCCTCACTCGCCATCGCTCTCGCCCAGGAAGGCGGCCTCGGCTTCATCCACAAAAACATGCCCATCGACCTCCAGTGCCGCGAAGTCGAAAAAGTAAAACGCTCCGAAAACGGCATCATCTTCGACCCCCTCACTCTCCCACCCGACGGCTCCGTCGCCGAAGCTCGACGCATCATGCGCGAACAAAACATCTCCGGCATCCCCATCGTCATCAACGGCGCAGCGGGCTCCCCCGGTGAACTCGTCGGCATCCTCACCCGCCGCGACCTCAAGTTCCACGAGGGCAACGACAACCGCCCCGTCCGCGAGCTCATGACCAAAAACAACCTCGTCACCGCGCCCGCCAACACCACACTCGAACAGGCCGAGCACCTCCTCAATTCCGCACGCGTCGAAAAACTCCTCCTCGTTGACGACAAAAGACACCTCGTCGGCATGATCACCATGCGCGACATCGACAAAACCCACCAGTACCCCCGCGCCTGCAAAGACTCCCGCGGCCGCCTCCGCGTCGGCGCTGCCGTCGGCGTCAAACAGTTCGACCGCGTCGCCGCCCTCATCGAAAAAGGCGTCGATGTCGTCGTCGTCGACACCGCCCACGGCCACTCCGCCAACGTCATCGATTCCGTCCGCGAAATCAAAAAGAAGTTCGACATCCAGGTCGTCGCCGGCAACATCGCCACCGCCGAAGCCGCCAAGGACCTCATCGACGCCGGCGCTGACGCCGTCAAGGTCGGCATCGGCCCCGGCTCCATCTGCACCACCCGCATCGTCTCCGGCGTCGGCGTCCCCCAGATCACCGCCATCTTCAACGCCATGAAAACCGCCGGCCCCGCCGGCATCCCCGTCATCGCCGATGGCGGCGTCCGCCACTCCGGCGATATCACCAAGGCCCTCGCCGCCGGCGCCTCCTGCGTCATGATGGGCTCCCTCTTCGCCGGACTCGACGAATCCCCCGGCGAACTCGTCATCCGCCGCGGAAAACGCTTCAAGTCCTACCGCGGCATGGGCTCCATGGGCGCCATGGTCCAGGGCTCCGCCGACCGCTACGGCCAATCCAAAGTAAAAGAGTCTTCCAAACTCGTCCCCGAAGGCGTCGAAGGCCTCGTCCACTACCGCGGACCCCTCGGCGACTTCGTCTACCAGATGGTCGGCGGCCTCCGCGCCGGCATGGGCTACTGCGGCGCAAAAACTATCGCCGAACTCCGCACCAAGGCCCGCTTCGTCAAAATCACCGCCGCCTCCATGATCGAATCACACCCCCACGACATCCAGATCACCCGCGAATCCCCCAACTACTACACCCCCGAACACGACGGCGAATAAAGGTAGCATGGGCGTCCCGCCCATGAGCCGCCGCAGCGGCTGCGGTGGTGGTGGTGGTGGTGGTGGGGGGGGGGGGGCGACGTGTGCCCTGAATCGCCGCTCACTTCTTCGCCAATATCTGCGCCTTCTTCTGATCATACTCCGCCTGATTGATCGCCCCCTTATCCAGCGCCATCTTCAAATCCATCAACTCCTGCCCCGTCGTCGGCCGCGGATTATTCTCCGTCCCCCCGATCGCAATACACCCCGACACCACACTCAGCGCTGAAACCACCATGCACACCGCCAACGCGCGTTTCATAGGTGCTCCCAAGGTACGAGTGAATTCCGTCGACTACTCACATTCAGACATAGCCAATCATAAACAGTTAGTCCCCACCACCCCACCGGACACACTTCTCTCCCATCCGTCCTCTGTGCGTCTCTGTGCCCTCTGTGAGACTCTGTGGTGACTAACCGTTCTCACACCAACCGCGTTCATTTCAATCCGACCGCCCAACCTCACAACTCTCCGCACACCGCCTCGTCAACCGATGCCGATTTCTCGCAAACCCCCGATAACACACCCCCGCCGCCCACATCACCCCCGGCACCCGCAAAATCCCCAGCAAAAACCCCGTCCACCAGCTCCCCGGCAACGCCCGCCAGATCTCCACAAACGCCCCCACCTCCGTCACCACCCGCCCATCCGCCGTCCGCGCATGCATCACCTCCCGCACCCGTCGCTCATCCAATCCATACCCCCGCGCATCAAACCCCGCTGCCGCTATATCCACCCACTCAATCCGCCCCGCCGCATCCCGCTTCCGATACACCCCCACCTCCCGGCTGCACACCGGACACGCCCCATCATAAAACACCCGCAATTTCCCGGTTGCCACCACACCGTTCATAAAAACCTCCTCTCCCATTCTATTCTCTCGAACCCCGCAAATCGTCACCGCCAAGCTCCCCCAAACCCGCGCGCGAACTTGGGTAAATTCGCAAGCAAATACCCCTATGCCCATCAGCATACCGCGCCCCGCGCGCCTATCATCACTCAGCGGCGCAGCGCCGCATTCGCATCGTTAACCCCCACATCTCCCACGGTTTGCCGACACCGATTAACCCGCTGCACCCCCGCGTGTCTGATCTCGCGGCATATACATAGGGCGACTCGATCTTCCCCCGTCCCCCCGCTGCGAAATCGCACGCCGACCACCGGAGGTGACCTATTAAACGCAACATCCAACTCCTCGCACTCGCTGCCACTCTTGCCGCCGCCGGTTGCGCCACCGAACAATCCTACGTCGCCCAGCCTTACCCCGCCCCCACATACGCCCCCAGCGCCGCCCTCACCTACCCGCCGCCGCCTCCCGCCGGCTACTCCTACTCCGCCCCCGCGCCGCAAACCTACGATACCCAACCCCTCTACCCCGGCAGCCAATCCGCGCCCGCCGCCGCCTACACCCCCGGCCAATCCACCAACCCCTACTCCGCGCCAACCTATCCCGTCCCCGAAGCGGACAACTCTGAGCCCGCCTACGGCAATCCCCAGGACTACGCGGCTGCCGCTCCCGACTACAGCCAATACCCCACCGAACAGTACTACCCCCAATACGCCCAGCCCGTCTACGTCCTCCCAGACAACGCCTACTACGATTACTCCCTCAACTGCTGGCTCACCCCCTCGAGCCGCTACTGGAATCACAACCGCTGGCAGTGGGAACACGACCATCATCGCGACTGGGGCCACCACGTCGAGTGGAACCACAACAACGGCCACAATCACGACCGCGACAACAACTCCCCGCCGCCGCACTTCAACAACGGACACGATGGCCGCAACGCCGGCAATCCTCCATCCACCAATCACGGCGGCACGCCCACCGGCAACCACGGCGGCAATCCCCACCAATCCGGCAACGCCACCCCGACCCCAATCCATCAACCCACCACGCCCACCACGCCCTCCACTCCACACCAGCTCGCCCCCAACCACGGCTGGCCGCGCCCCTCCCCGAATCAACCCGCCCACCCGATCATCACCGCCCCGCCCTCCGCCAACACCCCGAACTATGAACCCCCACCCGTCGCCCCCACCATCCCCACGCCCGGCCCGATCCCTCACTCTTCTCCCGTCGTGCCCTCACCTGGCCCCATCCCCCACTCCGCGCCCGTCATCCCCATGCCGGGGCCCATTGCGTCCCCCACACTTGACCCGCGCGCCCGCGGCTTCAACTCCGGCCCGATGGGATCAACGCCCCACCCCGAGCCCATCCGCTCCGAACCCGCCCACTTCTCCGCTCCCGCCCCCTCCGCGCCACACGAATCCCCGCACGGCGCCAACACCAGTTCCAGCGGAAATGGCGGCAGCAACAGCGGCGGCAACTCCGGCAAAAGCCCCACCGCCCCCGCCAACGCCGCCCACGGCCGCGGCCGCTAATCAGCCACCGGTGGCAACCCCCGGCCCAACAACCCCACCACGCGCGCCGCAACGGCACCCAGAAAAAAGCGCGCCCTTTCGGATTTCGGATTTCCCCCCTGTCACCGCCACCGACAAATGTTCTGTGTTTTGCGTTTTGTGTTTTGTGTTTTGCGTTTTGCGTTTTGCGTTTTAAACTCCCCCCCATGCTCGACCTCACCCTCTACACCCTCGTCCTCCTCCTCTCCCTCGCCGGCATCCTCCTCAACATCCTCTCCCTCCCCGGCAACTGGCTCATCCCCCTCCTCGCCCTCGGCCTCTCCTGGCGCACGAACTGGCATCACCCCACACCCGCCATCCTCGCCGCCATCGTCGCCGTCCTCACCCTCGCCGAACTCATCGAACTCGCCGGCAGCCTGCTGGGCGCCAAAACCTTCGGCGCCAGCAAATCCGCCACTTGGGCCGCCATCGCCGGCGCCATCACCGGCGCCCTCATCGGCTCCCCCCTCGCCCTCCTCGGCGGAATCGTCGGCGCGATCCTCGGCGCCTTCCTCGCCGCCTGGCTTACCGAATTAATAAAGCAGCGCCCCCACAAACAAGCCCTCAAATCCGCCCTCGGCGCCGCCCTCGGCCGCGCCACCGGCCTCTTCATAAAAATCTCCTTCGGCCTAGCCACCTGGCTCGCCCTCGCCCTCTTCGCCTGGCCCCGCTGAGATTCCTGACCTTTATCTTAATCTTTATCTTAATCTTTATCTTAATCCCCCGATTCCGATCTCGAAGTGTGCCTCAAATTCAAGATTAAGAGCAAGATAAAGATTAAGATTAACACTACAACGCGGCTTGTCATGTTTCATCATGTCGAGATGCACCAGCGGCAATCTTCGAGGCGTATCCCGAGTGTGGCCAGGCGATGGAGGGTTCTGCGGCGGTGGGATTGTTTGGCCTTTTGATTCCTACGCTGC
>DATKPA010000059.1:0-17087 GCA_035524355.1 Phycisphaerae bacterium
CGCAGCGTAGGAATCAAAAGGCCAAACAATCCCACCGCCGCAGAACCCTCCATCGCCTGGCCACACTCGGGATACGCCTCGAAGATTGCCGCTGGTGCATCTCGACATGATGAAACATGACAAGCCGCGTTGTAGTGTTAAGATTAAGGTTTTTGAGGAAGGGAATGGCGGTAAGCGAGCGGGACAATTTGGAGCGGGGAGGCGGGAAGCGGGAGGCGACGAACGGGGAGTTGCTGCGCCGCATGGTGAAGTTCATTTTGCCGGTGAAGGGGATTGCGTCGGCGGCGGTGATCATGGTGATCGTGTGGATGGCGCTGGATGTGCTGTCGACGCGGATGATGGGGACGGTGGTGAATGCGATCCAGGCGCTGGAGAGCAAGGGGGCGCCGGCGACGGGGGTGGCGCGGGAGACGTTCTGGCGGGCGGCGCATCATGAGCCGGTGCGGACGATTGTTTACATGGTGATGATTCTGGGGCTGCTGGTGGTGCTGGGCGGGGTGGTGCGGTTTGTGCGGGAGTTTGTGAACTCGAAGTTCACGATGGACATGGTGTTTCACATGCGGGCGGCGGTGTACGACCGGCTGCAGCGGGTGGGGTTTGCGTTTCACGATGAGCATTCGAGCGGGGCGCTGATCAACCGGGCGCTGTCGGATCTGCAGAATGTGCGGGCGTTTTTGCAGATGGGTATTGTGCTGCTGATGGAGATTGTGGCGTTTGTGGTGGGGTATTGGATTGTGATTGTGTTTATCAGTCCGTGGCTGGGGCTGGCGGCGCTGGTGCCGGTGCCGTTCTGGGTGTGGTACATTTTGCGGTTCAGCAAGAAGATGCAGCCGCGGCAGTTGGCGATGATGGAGGCGGGGGATGCGATGGTGACGGCGTTCACGGAGAACGTGGCGGGGGTGCAGGTGGTGCGGGCGTTTGCGACGGAGGGGACGGAGATTGGGAAGTACAGGAAGGCGGCGGGGATGTATTTTGACAAGATCATGGCGACGGTGGAGCTGTGGCGGAATTTTGTGCCGATGGTGAGGGGGGCGGCGAGTGCGGCGAATCTGGGGTTGATTGCGATTGGAGCGGTGCTGGTGGTGACGACGGCGAGTTTGCCGGCGGGGTCGCTCAAGAAGGTGCGGGTGGGAGATCTGCTGGTGGTGGGGACGGCGATGGCGGCGATTCTCGGAAGGCTGCAGCAGGTGAATCAGATTACGGAGCAGTATCAGAAGGCGATCACGTCGTCGCGGCGTTTTTTCGAGGTGCTGGATGCGCCGTCGACGGTGCCGGAGAAGGCGGAGGCGATTGATTTGCCGAAGGGGCCGGGGGCTGGGGCGGGGGTGGAGTTTCATTTTGTGACGTTTGGGTTTGATGCGTCGAAACCGGTGTTGGAGGACATTGCGTTTGAAGTGGCGGGGGGGAGCGTGGTGGCGCTGGTGGGTCCGACGGGTGCGGGGAAGAGTTCGCTGATGCAGCTTTTGGCGCGGTTTTACGATCCGCAGCGGGGGAAGATTCTGATCGATGGGGTGGATGTGCGGGATGTGACGCTGCGGAGTCTGCGGGGGGAGATCGGGTTTGTGTTCCAGGAGACGTTTCTGTTTTCGGACACGGTGGCGAACAATATTCGGTACGGGCATCCGGAGGCGACGGATGGGGATGTGGAGGCGGCGGCGCGGGTGGCGCAGGCGCATGAGTTTATTATGGAGTTGCCGCAGGGGTATGACACGATGCTGGGGGAGCGCGGGGCGACGCTGAGCGGTGGGCAGCGGCAGCGGCTGGCGATTGCGCGGGGGATTATTTCGAATCCGCGGATTCTGGTGTTGGATGATGCGCTGGCGGCGGTGGATCCGGAGACGGAGCATCTGATATCGCGGGCGCTGGAACTGGTGATGGTGGATCGGACGGTTTTTATTATTGCGCATCGGCTGTCGACGGTGAAGGCGGCGGATCTGGTGATCGTGCTGGAGCGCGGGCGGATTACGCAGGCGGGGACGCATGAGGAGTTGATGCGGGAGCATGGGCACTATCGGCACATTGCGGAAGTGCAGTTGGCGTATCAGGAGCGGGAGTTGATGGCGAAGGCGGAGAAGAAGGCGGATATCGCGGCTCAAAAGGCATAGGAGACCACATGGTTGGTGAATGGTTAGTCACCACAGAGTCACAGAGAGCACAGAGACGCACAGAGGACGGAGGAGAACGTTTCTTCTGTATTTCTCTGTGCGTCTCTGTGTCCTCTGTGGCTCTGTGGTTTATTGCGGTGCGAGTTAGAGGCTGATGTCGATCTTGGAAAACATGCTCCTGAAGAGGAAGCAGCGCGCGGTGGTGGCGCGTGCGAAGAGCACGGCTGCGCCGACAGGGCGGGATCCGAATGCGCCGGAGGGGGAGGAGGCGTATAAGCCGCTGGAGTGGCCGGTGGTGAGGAAGCTGCTGGGGTGGATGATGGCGTACCGATGGGCGTACTTGCTGGCGCTGGTGCTGAATTTGATTTACACGGGGCTGGAGATGACGGGTCCGATGTTTTTGCGGCACCTGATCGATCATGACATACCGGGGGATGTGCATCCGCTGACGCGGTGGGCGGGGATGGCGGTGGGCGCGTGGGTGACGGAGTTGAGCGGCCCGCGGCGGGCGTTCTGGAATATCGGGGTGACGATCGGGCTGTGGGGGTGCGCGGTGCTGGCGGCGAATCTGATCAACCGGTTCAACTTTCATTACAACCGGAAGTTTGGGGAGAAGGTGATCCTGTCGATCCGGATGGCGGTGTTCGAGCATCTGCAGCGATTGAGCATGAGCTTTTATGACAAGACGAAGTTCGGGCGGATTCTGTCGCGCGGGACTTCGGATATTGATGCGCTGTCGAATCCGATCATCAACGGGATCAATACGGTGTTCATCAACGCCATGATGATGGTGGTGGCGGCGACGATGCTGGTGATTTCGGACTGGCGGATTGCGCTGGCGGTGCTGTGGATCGGGCCGGTGCTGTACTTCATGAATCAATACTACCGGAGCAGGATCGGGGTGAAGTGGCGGGCGGCGCGGGAGGCGTACACGCGGGTGAGCACGAACCTGGCGGAGAACATCAACGGGATGCGGGTGGTGGCGGCGTACAACCGGCAGTCGGAGAATCTGCTGAATTTCAATGAGCTGCAGGATGCGAATACGTACAACAATGTGGCGGCGGCGATTGTGAATGGGATGTATCAGCCGTTGCTGGGGGTGGTGGGGTACATCGGCAAGGTGGTCATTTTTATATACGGGTGTTACCTGGTGGTGGAGGGCGGGGCGCGCGGGTTGACGGTGGGGACGCTGGTGGCGCTCACGATGTACTGGGACTGGTTCATGGGGCCGGTGCTGAACTTTGGGAATTTTCATAACGAGATGATGCAATCGATGGCGTCGGCGGAGCGGGTGTTTGCGCTGCTGGAGCAGAAGCCGGAGGTGACGGATGCGGCGGATGCGTATGCGCTGCCAACGGTGCTGGGGCACGTGGCGTTTGAGAACGTGAGCTTTCAGTATGTGAAGGACAAGCCGGTGCTGAAGGGGGTGAGTTTTGAGGCGCTGCCAGGGCAGACGGTGGCGCTGGTGGGGCACACGGGGTGCGGGAAGAGCACCATCATGAATCTGATTTGCCGGTATTACTTGCCGCAGACGGGGCGGGTGCTGGTGGATGGGCATGATTTGACGGGGGTGACGTCGGAGAGCCTGCATCGGCAGATGGGGATCGTGTCGCAGGCGAATTATCTCTTCAGCGGGACGGTGCTGGAGAATATCCGGTACGCAGCGCCGGGGGTGAGCGAGGAGGAGGTCGTGGCGGCGGCGAAGGCGCTGGGGAGCCACGAGATTTTGAGTGCGATGAAGGATGGGTATCACACGCAGGTGGGGGAGCGCGGGGCGTCGATGTCGCTGGGGCAGCGGCAGTTGATTTGTTTCACGCGGGCATTTGTGGCGAATCCGCGGATTCTGATGCTGGATGAGGCAACGAGCGCGGTGGATACGCACACGGAGATGGTGATTCAGGAGGCGCTGGAGAAGCTGGTGCAGCATCGCACCACTTTCATCGTGGCGCATCGGCTCAGCACGGTGACGCGGGCGGACCAGGTGATCGTGATGGATCATGGGGAGATTATTGAGCGCGGGACGCATTCTTCGCTGCTGGAAAGAGGGGGGAGGTATGCGGAGTTGTATCGGCAGTTTACGCGAGAGGTGGGGTGAAATGACGAATGGCGAATGATAAATGACGAAACAAATTCCAATGATCAATGATCGAATGACGAAATGTGGGCTTTGCGCGGTTTGGTCATTTGGGCATTGGTTATTGAGTCATTGATTCGTCATTTATCATTGGTCATTTGTCATTCGTTGAGAGCGTGGAGGGTGAGTTCCTGGCGGTCGTAGGCGGATTTGAGGTTGGGGAGCCAGGAGGCGTGGCCGTCGAGGTAGAGGACGTTGGCGCCGTTGCTGTGACGTCGGGAGTAGGAGTAGGTACTGAGGGGGTCGATGGGGTTGTTGTTGCCGTTGTTGAAGGGTTCTGGGTTGCCGAAGAAGGGGTAGGGGGCGGTCCAGGCGCCGGGGTTGGGGATGGGGCGGAAGGAATCGACGCAGACGATTTCGGATTGAGGCTGGGGCTGGTTGAGGAGGCGCCACATGTTTTTGAAGCCGTTGAGGGGTTGGACGTAAGTGAAGTTGTTGTACATGCCGTAGGAGATGTAGGCGTATTGGTTGCCCCAGGGGAGGTGCTGGAGGTCGGCGGGGCAGAAGAAGGGGGAGCGCTGGCTGACGGTGCCGTTGCGATAGTCGGGGGAGGAGTCGGACCAGTTGGAGGTAGCGGCGTATTGGCCGAGCATGATTTGATCGGACCAGATGACGCAGTCGCTGGGGGCGTATCCGGCGGGGCTGGGCCAGTTGGAGACGCCGGAGTAGGCGGAGCTGACGATTTCGCGCGGCGGGGTGTAGTCGTTGAAGTTGGCGGCGTAGAGGGTGAGCGCGTGGCCGATCTGGCGCTGGTTGGAGAGGCAGACGACGCTCCGGGCGCGATCGCGCGCCTTGCCCAGAATGGGGAGGAGGAGGGCGATGAGGAGAGCGACGATGGCGACGACGACGAGGAGTTCGATGAGAGTGAAGGCGCGTGGGCGCGCGAGGCGATTCCTCATCATGATGTGGCTCCTTCGGGTCGAGAAGCACGTTGCGGGCTGGAAGCCCGCAGTACGAGTTACGCCATGAGAGATGCGAAGGTGGCGTTGGGCTGAAGTGTGGCGTAGCTGATCGTGACCAGGCCGTCCCAGGGGTTGGAGTCGTCGTTAAAACCGTCGTAGCCCCAGGGGTTGCGGAGCGTGACCCAGACGGTGCCGCCGGCGTCTTTGGAGATGGCGGTGATGGAGTAGGAGTGGGAGGCGACGAGGGGGACGCCGGAATAGAGAGAGGCGTTGGTGAGGATGTCGACGCCCTTGCTGGCGGCGAGTTTGGCGCTGACGGTGGTGTAGAAGGAGTTCTGGTCGGAGGGGAGCATGAGGGTGGAGTTGGGGATGCCGAGGTCGGAGAAGACGGTGCCGTCGAATCCCCAGTCGAGAGAGGCGTAGGAATTGGCGCCGGTGCGGAAGCAGGCGTAAGCCTTCTCCATGATGAGGGCCCACTGGTTGCCGGTGCTGCCGGTGCGGGCGTACTGGAGACCGCCCCACTGGGAGGTGGGGAGATCGGCGTCGACGCGGACGAAGGTGGCTTTTCCGCCGCGGAGGAACTGGACGACGAAGGTGCCATCGCCTAGGTCGACGGCCATCTGTTCGAGCTTTCCGGGTTGGAACTGAGCGAGGGACTGGAGGGGGGCGAGGAAGTAACAGTCGTCGGAGAAGCCCTGGTTGATGTCCTGCGGAACCGGTCCTGCGCCGAAGAGGCTGCTGGAGGTGAGGCGGGTCCAGCCGCTGCCGGCGGAGGTGGGGTCGGTGAGGTTGGAGCCATCGCGAATGTTGGAGACGTAGCCGGCGGCGCCGGGGGTGGAGGTGTAGGGCTGGTAGAAGGAGGAGATGGTGTGGACGTCGCCGTTGGCGAGTTCGAGGGCGCTGGCGTGGACGGTGTCAGAGGGGGAGACCCAGAAGGCGGTGTTGATGCCGTTGCCGGTGACGGTGTCGGCATAGCCGTCGAGGGTGACGATGGTGGCTTGAGCGGAGGTGAGGTTGATCAGCGTATCGGCGCCGGAGCCGGAGTAGAGGGTGGCGGGGAGGTTCACGGAGGAGGCGACGGTGACGGAGGCATTTCCGGGGCCGGCGTAGATGACGAGGTCGCCGAAGGAGCCGGTGAGGGATTGGGATTGGCCATTGGCGGAGATGGTGAAGGTGGTACCAGACTGGGAGACGTTGAGCGCGGAGTTGGCGGCGGTTTCGGTGATGTCGAGCTCAGTGAAGCTGGTCATCCAGCGTTGGGCGATGGTGAAGGCGGGGCCGGATGCCTGAGTGGAGGTGTCGGTGGAGGAGGGAATCTGACGAACGAGTTGGAGGGAGAGGAGGTTGTACTGGCTGCCGTTGGTGGAGGCGAGGCGGAGGGTGTGTGAACCGGCGGGGAGGGAGAGGGTCTGCGTGAAGTTGCTGTAGGTTTGCCAGCCACCGGTGTTGTTGAGGGTGAAGGTGGCGACTGTGGCGCCGTTGTCGAGGACGTTGAAGGTCTGATTGTCGCTGACGGCGGAGGCGCCGATGGTGAGGGCGTAGGAGCCGGGGGCAGCGATGTTGAGGTTGTAATCGACAGTGGCGCCGGAGGCGGAGACGTAGCCGATGTCGGGGGTGGAACCGTTGTATTCGATGCGGGAGCCGGTGATGGAGGAGTAAGCGGTGATGGGGATGGCGGTGGTGTCGCCGACGCTGATGGTGGAGCCGGCGGGGGTGAGGGAGAGGTTGGCGATGTTGTACTGGGTGCCGTAGAGGGAGGAGAAGCGGATGACGTTAGTGCCGGCGGCGAGCTGCAGCTGGGTGGAGGTGGCGCTGAAGGATTGCCAGGAGCTGGTGGGGTTGGCGTCAATGATGGGGCCGTTGATGCCGTTGACGGAGACCTGGAGATCGGCGTGGTTGGGATTGGCGAGGGAGAGGCCGAGGGAGTAGCTGCCGGCGGCGGGCGCGGTGACGGTGTATTCAACGAAAGCGCCGGCCCAGGAGACGTAACCGATGTCGGGCTGGCCGCTCTGATATTCGAGCTGGCAGTTGTAGATGGCGGAGTAGGAGGGGATGGGGATGGAAGTGACGCCCGAGAGTGTGGTGGCGGCTCCGCTGATCGGGCCGGATTTGACGGCGCGGGTTGCTGCGGAAGTGATGAAGGCGGCGGGTTTGACGGTCGGCGCGCTGCGGATCGGCGTGGCGCTGCGGGCGAATACATGCGGGGTGGAGAGGGGATGGAGGGCGGAGAGATTGAGCCGCTGTTCCAGGGGCTCGAGGTTCATGCGGGCAACAGGGGCATTGCGATGACGACGATTGGTGCGCTCCACGAAAGCCTCCCTGGAGGTGTTTGCGGCGGGGTACCGGGCCGGTCGTGAGACGATCCCTGCGATCTGCCATGCGTGGCGAGCCCCGCGCGTCCGGCCTTTTTCGGCGCGCACCGGGAGCGCGGAAAAAGAGCGGAGGTTTTAGAAAACAACGGCGGAATTCGGCGGGAGAGTCTCCCACGGGAGTGCGCCGTAACGAAAGCTACCTAGGAAACGGCGGCTGGGTAGAGGTCGGTTCCGGGTTTTTGAGAAAATTCTGCAGATGAGTTTGACAGGGTGGCGGTGCGGTTATTATCGGCCGGGATTGGGGACGGGGGAGGTTCGGGGATGAAATCCGGGGCTTGCAATATCTTGCGGCGCGATCGAAACGACCACGCCCAGAGGCGGCTACACCCCTGGGCGTGGCGAAATGAACTCGTTTTCAGCGCCGGCAGGCTCAGTACACGAGGGAGGCGAATGTGACGTTGGTGTAAAGGGTCGCGTAGTCGATGGTGACGAAACCGTCGTTCGGATTGGAGTCGTCATTGAATCCATCGACGCCCCAGGGATTTCGCAGGGTGACCCAGACGGTGCCGCCGGCGTCCTTCGAGAGGCTGACGACGGCATAGCAGTGAGAGGCGACGAGTGGAGCGGAGTCGATGGAGCCGTGGGTGAGGACATCGACGGGATCGTTGGCGGCGAGCCTGGCGGTGGCGGTGGTGTAGAAAGAGTTCTGGTCGAACGGCAAGACGATGGAGGTGCTGTTGACGCCAAGATCGGTGTAGACGTTGGTCATGTAGCCGTAATCGAGGGAGGAGTACGCATTAGCGCCGGAGCGGAAATAGGCGTAGGCCTTTTCCATGAACTCGCCCCAGAGGTTTCCGGAGGAGCCCGGGTGGGCGTAGTAGAGTCCGCCCCAGGGAGCGGTGGGAAGATCGGCGTCGACGCGGACGTAAACAGGTTGACCGTTGCGGACGAATTGGACGGCGAAGGTGCCATCGCCGAGATCGACGGCCATCTGCTGCAGTCGCTGCGGCTGGAGTCTGGCGAGGGACTGGAGATCGGTGAGGAAGTAGCAGTCGGCAGCCTGGCCCTGGTTCACGTCCTGCTGAACGGGCCCGAGGCCCCAGAGGCTCGCGGAGATGCGGGTCCAGCCGTTGCCGTTGGAGGCGGGGTCGATGAGGTCGGCGCCGTCGCGTGCGCTGGTGACGTAGCCAGAGTCGCCGGGGGTGGAGGTGTAGGGCTGGTAGAAACCGGAGATGGTGTGAACATCGCCTGCGGCGGATTCGGCGGAGGAGGCGTGAACGGAGTCGGAGGGCGTGACCCAGAAGGCAGTGTTGATGCCGTTGCCGGTGACATTGTTGCTGCCGCCGTCGAGCGTGACGATGGTGGCCTGGCCTGTGGTCTCGTTAATGAGGGTGTCATTGCCGGTGCCGGCGTAGAGGCGAGTGGGGATGGAGACGGAGCTGTCGACGGTGATGGAGTCGTTCCCGGGACCGGCGTAGACGACGAGTTCGCCGAGGGTCATGGAGTTGTGGTAGAGCTGACCGTTGGCGTTAATGGTGAGGGTGCCGCCGGACTGGGTGACGTAAATGGTTTCGCCGGCGGTGGTGCCGGTGATGTCGAGCTCGTTGAAGGTGGCCTGAGCGTGTTCGTTGATGGTGACGGCGGGGAGGGCGAGACCGGGTGCGACCGCGGGGTCGGTTGCGGTACTGTTGGAACCACCACCTGAGGAGAGCACGACGGTCGGCGCGACATATTGGGGGAGTACGGGCGCGGCAACGGGGGTGGGAGTGGACGCGAGGTTCGTGGTGGGCGGGTTATACGTGAAATGGAGGCCGAAGATATCGAAGGGGGCGAAGCGGTTGGACCGGAGACGAAGCGTGTGGAGGCCGGCGTCGAGGGTGAGTTGTTTGGAGGTGGTGGAGGTAGCGCTCCAGGATCTGGTGGCGGGGAACGCGAGTCCGCCGAGGTTGGCGCCGTTGTCGCTGAGTTCAGCGGAAGCGCCGACACCGGCGGAGGCGGTGAGGCTGAAGGTGTACTGGCCGGGGGTGGTGACGTTCAGTGAGTATTCAATGAAGGAACCCGTGCCGGCGCCGGTGGTGACGAATTCACCATGATTGGAGCTGCGCAGGCGGCCGGCGTTGAGCCTTGAGAAGGCATCCACAGGGACGGTGGTGTTAGTGCCGAGAGAGGTGACGGTATTAGGGAGTGCGAAGGCATGGAAGAGGGAGGCGGAGTAGTTAATGCGGGGTTCCAACGATTCAACGAGCGAGGGAAGAGAACGACGCTTTTTAGCACGAGGGAAGGGACGGTACAACACAAACGCCTCCACAATGACCGAGAATCCACCGGCGATCTGAAAACCCGCTATCGGCCGGCAGCGATCATGCGGATAGAACACAAGATCCGCGCGCAACTGCAGCGCACAGAAGAAACGCATATTGTTGATGTGTCGCGGGAGGCGCGACTTAGGTGATTGGCCAGGTGCGCGTCAGGAACAGGCAGTTCTCAAACCGAAATGGGGGGTTGCAATCAGTGGAGCGAAAGTCCCAGCAGCGCCAACGTACTTAAACTATAGCTCGAGTTTTCGGACGTGAGAACTAACTTTTCAAAAAGATTGCAAAAATCATTTGCATCGCGCAGTTTTTTTCGGTCGCGGCTTAGGATCGCCCGCGATTCCGAATTCGTAAGACATTTTGGGACCATTGTGCTGCAGCAATCCGGTGAAATTGTCAAGCCGTTTTGCCTCTACACATGGATGGCCAAATGAAAGGTGATGCGAAATGAGCAGACATATCTCCTATCGATTCATGGTTGCGGCTGTGTTGTCAATAAGTGCCGCATTTGTTGGCAACGTATTGGGTGCCATCAATGTTCCTTCGGCTGATTTCCCCCGTCCGGAACATCCCCAGCTTGGGGTGAATCTGGAATGTCTGCTGGACTATTCGAAATCGATGATGTTTGTGGATGCCATGAAGGCGGCGAGAAGGTTTGGTTCGCCCGACGCGCCGTGGGATGAGAAGGCGCCGGTGGGCCCCGACGGCTGGCCGACGGGAGATGCGGGGGCGGTGGTGATGACCGATGTTCCGGTGCAGCCGGGCGATTACTCCTTTTCGTGCGCGGGACGCTGCGAGTTGTCAACGCCGGTGACGGGATCGACCATTCGGAACCTGGCGTACGACCGGAGC
Organism: Phycisphaerae bacterium; assembly: GCA_035524355.1. Classification (GTDB taxonomy): domain Bacteria; phylum Planctomycetota; class Phycisphaerae; order WQYP01; family WQYP01; genus DATKPA01. The sequence goes on from DATKPA010000059.1 coordinate 10,618, forward strand.
AAAAATGTGACGACGGCGACAATCACGATTCCGCCGGCGACGGATCACTTCTTCATCGCGCTCAAGAACACGCAGGGCGGGGTGAAGAACATCCGGTTGAATCGGCCGGGATATCCGCTGAGTTCGAAGCAGGTCTTCACGAAGGAATTTCTGAAGGCGATCGAGCCGTTCTCGACGCTGCGCCTGATGGACCTGCTGCGAACGAATTACACCGACGCGGTGCACTGGAGCGACCGCACGCAGGTGGACGCTCCCTCACAGGCGACGAATCGCGGCGTGGCGTGGGAATACGCGATCATGCTGGCGAACCAGACGGGAAAGGATCTGTGGATCAACATCCCGGACCAGGCGGACGATGACTACGTGCGCGAACTGGCCACGCTCATGAAGTTGACGCTGAACAAGGATCGTTGCATCTACATCGAGTATTCGAACGAGGTCTGGAACTCGATTTTTCCGCAGTATGGGCACAACATCGCGGCGGCGGAGAAGGAAGTGGCTGCGGGCAATCTGGCGCTCAAGGATGACGACAGGGACAACAACAAGTGGTACTGGAGTTGGCGGCGGACGGCGGAGCGGTTGATTCAGATCTCCGACATTTTCCGCAGCGTTTACGGCAACGACGCGATGATGACGCACATTCGGCCGGTGCTGGCATCGCAGTCGGCGTACAGCTTTATCCTGAAAATGCAGTTGAATTTCATCGAGAATCATTATGGGGCGCCCGCGAGGTTCATTTACGGGATTGCCGGGGCGCCGTACATCGGGCCGGAGGCGAAGTATGTGGATCGGGATGATCTGACGCTCGATCAGATGTTCAAGCCGGGATTCGAGGAGGCGCTGGTGGGGTGGGTGAAGCGCGTGACGATGGAGTACCAGACGCTGGCAGTTTATTATCGGGTGCACTCGCTCTGTTACGAGGGCGGGATCGGTCTGGAGGGGGAACACAGTTTGAAGACGAAAATCGCAGCCAATCACGATCCGCGGATTCAGAAGGTGGTGGAGACGTACCTGGACAACTGGTATTCGCAGGGGGGCGAGCTGTTCATGTACTTTAATTTGTGCGGGACATATACAAAGTTCGGGTGCTGGGGGCTGACGGATGACATTCACAAGCTCAATGAGCCGAAGATGAAGGGAGCGATCCTCATCACGAAGGAGCCGATGCCGCCGATAACAGCGGGGGCGGCGGTGCCGGGGAAGTTCATGGCCGCGGAGGCGTTCACTTCGGCGGAGGGGGGCAAGGTGGAGCCGGACAACGCGGGGGGGAAGGACATTGGATATCTGCAGGATCGAAACACGGTGGATTTTCTGCTGAACGTGAAGCAGGAGGGGGATTACGCGCTGAGCCTGCAGACGGGGACGGCGGAGGAGGGGGCGCATTTGGAGATGCTGTTAAGCGGGCTGTCCGTGGGGACGGTGAATTGCAGCAATACGGGGGATTGGCACAAGTGGTCGATAAGCCAGCCGATGATTGTGCATCTGCAGAGGGGTCAGTTGGTGCTGCGGTTGCGCGTGGTGGGGAAGGGTCCAAATGTTCGCATGATTGATTTTCAGAAGATGGGGGGATGACGTTGGGAGTACCGCCCTCTGGCGGCTTTAACGTGCAGGGGAGAGCCTTGCCGCTTCAAGTCGGAACTTCAAACCTTTTTCTTGTTTTTGACGCACGGCTGAGTCACAATTTGGGTGCATTTCAATTGCGCTGATGCGGAATGCGGGAAAGGAAGGAAAAGGTACACCATGGGCTCGGTCAAGAAGATTTGCGTCGATTGCAACACGGATGTGGCCAACAAGAAGCGGGTGAAGGACGCGCAGGGGCATTATTTCTGCCAGAGCTGCTATGACGCGCGGATCGCGCAGAAGCGTCCAGCTGAACCCGCGACGGTGAGCGCGGCGCGGGCGCCCAAGCCGGCGGCGGCGGTGGCGGATCCATATGATTTTCCGCCGGAGCCGCAGGAGATCGGGGATATCGGGCTGGCGGATGAAGTGAACCCGCCGGCGGCGGCGGAAGCGGCTTCGCCGGACATGTTCGGCTGCGCGGACTGCAAGAAACTCGTGAATGCCAAGCAGATTCGGAACGACGACGGCGATTTTGTATGCAGTCCGTGCTTTTCCAAGCGCCGGCAAAAGGCGGCGCCGGTGCGCGAGCAGTCTCGCAAGTCATTCGCCGAGGAAGAAGGGGTTTCGACCGAGCCGGCGTTCAAGGACACGATCCTGGGCGGGGTGCTGATCACCGGCGGGGTCACAGCGCTGGGGTTCGGCATGATGATGGGGCTGCATCTGGGATTTCCGGACAAGCACGCGATCAACAGCCCGCTGATCACGCTGGTGACCAGCGGACTCGAGACGGTGCTGATGCTGCTGCAGGCAGGATCGCTCATCATCAGCATGTTCATTGCAGCGCGCATCCTGGGAGGGTGCGAATTCGGAACCCTGGGAGGGGCGCTTTGGAAATCCATGTCCATTGTGGCAGGCTTCCATGCATTCAATTTCTTTGTGGAGCACAACGAATCGTTTGGAATGCTGGGGTTGATGTTCCGGGGCATACTGCTGGTGATCACGTTCATCGTGGTGTTCCGGCTGGATTATTTCGAGGCGATGTTGCTGTCGCTGATCAACTTCTTTGTCTTCATCGGATTGGGCATTTTGATGGCCATCGCGGTGACTCAGGCGGTGCATTTCATGCGGCCCCCGGAGAACCTCGACGAGGATACGCCGGGCTTTCAGCAGCCCGCCCCGGGTGCAGATCTCAAGCCGGTAGCCCCTGCCGCGCCGGGGGACAACACGACCGCGCCGGCGGATACAAACCCGGCGCCGGCGCAGTGAGCGCTTGCGTTTCGCACCCTGCGGACCGGCCAACGGGGAACCGGGCGATGTGATTCATCAACTTTACGGAGGGGTGACGCCATCCCATTTGTGGGCGGCGACGGAGGCGGCGATTCGGCAGGAAATATCGACGGCGACCAGCCCGTCTTCGCCGGTGACTTCCGGCTCCGAGCGATTGCGGATCGCCTGCTCGAAGCTTTCGAGTTCCACGCGGACGGGCTCAGTGTCCTGAATCGCGAGGTCTTCGTACTTCACCAGCTCGGGATAATTGAGCTGCATGAGGTCGGTGATGCGGCCTTCGCGGACTTCCTTGCGGACGCGCTCGAGCTCCTTCTCGTTGGCGGTCCTGGTGATGACGGCGCCGGATTTCTTCTGATAGTCGACGGTGACGTAGGCGTTGGGGGAGAAGAGCCGCATCTTGCGCTCCGTGCGGAGGGCGAGGCGGGAGGCAGTGAGATTGGCGACGCAGCCGTTGGCGAAGGTGAGGCGTGCGTTGGCGATGTCTTCGAATCCGCCGATGACGGTGACGCCGACGGCGCGGACGTCGACCACCGGGGATTTCACGAGGTGATTCACGAGGTCGATGTCGTGGATCATCATGTCGAGGACGACGCCGACGTCGATGGAGCGGAAGGTCATGGGGGAGATGCGGTGAACTTCGACGAACTTGGGGTGGAGTTCGTATTTCTGGAGGGCGCGGTAGACGGGGTTGAAGCGTTCGGTGTGGCCGACCTGGAGGATGCGTTTGAGATTCCTGGCGGCGTCAACGATGGCCTGGGCGTCGGCGACGTTGGGGGCGAGGGGTTTTTCGATGAGTACATCGGCGCCGGCCTGCATGAGCTGCTCGGCGACGGCGCGGTGGAAAACCGTGGGGACGGCGACCGAGGCGGCGTGGATCGGCGTGTTGCTCTGCCGGCTCCAGGCGAGAAGTTCGTCGACGGAGGAGAAGCCCTTGCAGCCGTACTCACCGGCGATTTTTGTACGGGTGGCTTCGTTGAGGTCCACGATGGCGACGAGATGGAAGCCGGGGATCTTGCCGTAGTTGCGGGCGTGATGTTGCCCCATGCGACCGACGCCGACGACGACTGCGTTCAGGGGAGAGGAGGGGTGGGTCATCCGAGGGGTCCTTCCTGAGTGTGCGGCGATCGGGGGTTCGGTGATCGCCTGCGCGATGGGGCTTCCGTTTCTTCGCGTGGTTGATGGGCCGGCGCTTACGCTACGGGTTCCATGGTTTCCGGTCAATTGCCCGAGACGTGGGGGTGGGTGTCATCCTCTTCCCATGCGGTTTTTCCGCGGAGGGTTTCGCGATAGCGGCCGAACTTGCCGTTTGCGGATTCGCGGAGGAAGGTGAGGAGGATGTTGATTTCGCGGTTGCTGGGGTACATGCGTTCAAGTTCGACGGCCTGGGTAGTGAGGGGCGTGGTGTCGCTGAAGAGGAGGCGGTAGGCCATTTTGAGGGCGCGGAGTTGCTCGTCGCTGTAGCCGCGGCGTTTGAGGCCGTTGCGGTTGATGCCGCGGACGATGCCGGGGTGGCCGTCGAAGACCATGAAGGGGGGAACGTCGCGGGTGACGCCGGTGAGGCCGCCGATGAAGGAGTGCTGGCCGAAGCGGACATAGTGGTGGGAGGCGGCGCCGCCGGAGATGACGACGTGGTCCTCGACGAGGACGTGGCCGGCGAGGAGGACGTTGTTGGCGAGGATGATGTCGCTGCCGAGGATGCAGTCATGGGCGATGTGGGCGCCGACCATGATGAGGTTGTCGTTGCCGATGCGGGTTTCGCCGCCGCCGTCTTCGGTACCGATGTGGATGGTGGCGTTTTCGCGGATGGTGTTGTTGTTGCCGATGAGAACGCGGCAGTTGCCGCCGCGGTACTTGAGGTCCTGGGAGACGGCGCCGACAAGGGAGTTGGGGAAGAACTCATTGTTTTCGCCGGCGGTGGTGTGGCCTTCGATCTGGGCGTGGTGGTGGAGTTTGCACCCTTTGCCGAGCGTGACGTGCGGGCCGACGTAAGCGAACGGGCCGACGATGACATCATCGGCGAGATTCGCACCGGATTCGACCACGGCCATGGGATGAATTTTGGGCATTACGGTTTAACCTAGCATTTCGTTATCGACGAGCATGAACTTGATTTCGGCTTCGGCGGCGATCTGGTCGCCGACGTAGGCCTTGCAGCGGACGTGGCCGGTGCGGGCTTTGACACGGATGTTTTCGGTTTCGAGGATGAGCTGGTCGCCGGGGACGACGGGCTTGCGGAGTTTGACCTTGTCGAGAGAAAGGAGGAGGGGGATTTTGCCGGAGTGTTCGAGCTTGCGGGAAAGGAGGAGTCCGGAGAGCTGGGCGAGAGCTTCGACGATGAGGACGCCGGGCATGACGGGCATGCCGGGGTAGTGGCCCTGGAAGAAGGGTTCGTTCATGGTGACGTTTTTGACGCCCAGCGCGCGGCGGTCGCCGTCCATTTCGATGACGCGGTCGACGAGGAGCATCGGGTAGCGGTGGGGCATGAGGCGGAGGATACGCCTGACATCCATGACGGGTTCGCCGAGTGCGAGCTTGGCGCGGCGCTGGGCCTGGAGCATCTGATCGAGTTTGCGGACGAGGGCGTGGTTGAGGGAGTGGCCGGACTTGTAGGCGACGATTTTGCCTTTGATGGGGCATCCGAGGAGGTAGAGGTCGCCGATGAGGTCGAGGACCTTGTGGCGGACGCATTCGTTGGGGAAGCGGTAGTCGGTGCCGATGGGGCCGGTGGTGTCGAGGACGAGGACATCGCCGGGCTGGAGGTGTGTTCCGAGGCCGCGGGAGCGGAGCATTTCGGCTTCCAACTTGGTGACGAAGGTGCGGGCGGGGGCGATTTCCTCGCGGAAATGGCCGTTGAGCTCGTAGGAGTAGAGCTGTTGTTTGATGGGCTCGATGTTGCCGTAGTCGAGGTCGTAGATGATGCGGAATTCGTCGCCGGCGGGGGGCGCGGCGATGAGGGTGGCGGAGCTGCCGCCGCCCGGGACGGTGCTGTCCTGGACTTCGATGGGCTCGGTGATGGTGAGGAACATGCGTTCGGCGGGTTGTTCGACGAGGCCGGTTTTCTGGAGGAGTTCGACGAAGGGGAGGCAGGAGCCGTCGACGCCGGGGATTTCGCCGCCGTTGACGTTGATTTCGATGTTGTCGATGCCGAGTCCGGCGACGGCGGCCATGCAGTGTTCGATGGTTTCGATGGAGTCGGCGCCGTTGCGGATGGCGGTTCTGCGGGAGCGTTTGGTGACGTGCTGGACGAGGGCGGGGATGCGGACGGGGCGGGTGAGGTCGGTGCGGACGAAGACGACGCCGTGACCGACGGGCGCGGGCTTGAAGGTCAGGGTCGTTTCGACACCTGTGAAAAGCCCGCGGCCGGAGATACTGGCTTCGGCGGCGATCGTTTTTTGCGGAACGGTCACACTCACGGTGCGAGCGGTCTCCTCTAGGCCACGGGGGGGTAAATCCGGTGGGACAAGAGGGTTATTATGACGGAAAGGGGAGGGTTTATCTACGGGATAAGGTGGAAGAGGGAGCCCGCCTACACCAGACCGCCACGGTGTGTACGCCAGTGGCGGTCTCCTCCCTATTCCTATAGGAAAAATAGGGATTGGGGGAGGGGGGGGGGGGGGGGATAA
>DATKPA010000060.1:0-6866 GCA_035524355.1 Phycisphaerae bacterium
GCAGATCCCCCCCCTCTCCTCATCTTCATCCTCATCTGGCCCCCTCGCTCTGCGTATGCTCTGTGACTCTGAGGTCCCCTGACCCCTCGACCACCACCCCAAGCGCATTTCCAAACAAACCCACGACAAAACCCGTTTCGTCATTCCGTCATTCGTCATTCAGATTTGATTCGTCATTCGTGCTTCCCAATTTGCTAGAAATCCCCCTCAAATGTCCGCCCAAGCCACAACTCGCTCCCCGCTCCCCCGCCGCTACCTCATCGGCCTCCTCCTCCCCACCCGCCAGTTCCAACCCCAGTTCAACAAAATCGCCCGGCAAGAAGCGCTCGAACCCACCCACTCCCCTCCCCAACCCTCTTAATCCTCGTCCTCATCTTTATCCTCATCAGCAGCCGCGCTCCTTTTACAACCGCCAATTGACGGTATACTTCGGAACAATCAGGAGGGTTTGAAATGCCACCCAGTGATGAACTCCCTCGCCTCGATCGCTTCGCGTTCTATCAAAGCACCGACGAAAATCTCCCCCACGAAATTGCCGCAGCCGTCTACGAGTATGCACGAAAGAATCCGTCCGCTCCCATTGCCGACAACTCCCTCACACTCTACGTCTGGAGCAAAGTCGCCAACGACGTTCCCAACGGCGGCTTTGCCCAGTTCTTCTTCAACTATCGTGGAGACACCGGCGTCGATGCCCTATGTAAGCTCCTCACGCACCTCCAATTGCCAGACCTCGCCCGCCAATTAACGGACGCCGTCGCTATTTACCAAAGGAACCGCGATCAATTCGAATCCTCAAACCCATGGGAGCGTCCCTTTGGCAAAATCTCTGAATTCAACCCACTCGACCGCACCTTCTCCGGAACGCAAGGCAACGCTGTCCTCGGCGCGTGGGCACGCCAGCACATCGCGGAACTTGTCATTGGCGACGACGCCCAGCCCATCGATCCGACCTTCTCCGGCACCCTGAAAGCATACCATCCCAACGGCTCTGTTGCCCGGACACTGGAGGTGAAGCACGGCAGAGCCGACGGCGTCTACAGAGAGTTCTTCGACGATGGGACCCCGCGCCTCTTCGAATGCTACGAAGCAGGCAATTCGGTAGGCGACTTCTGGCCAAGCGGACAGGTGCAGAAAACGCGCGTTATCACGGACGCCACCAGAACCATCGAATGGTTCTTCCCCAACGCACAACTCCAGAAACGTATGGTGCTCGACAGGAAAGGCAAACCTCTCGAACCAATTCGCCTCTTCTACGAGAACGGGCAACTCGCGGAAGAAATATCCGTCCAGAACGGCAAAAAGCACGGACCGTGGCTGAGGTTCTTCGATGACGGCTCGCCAAAACTGCAAGCCGAAGTCCTTGATGATGGCAAAGTCCTTGTTCACAACGCCTGGGACCCTGACCGCAGCCAAATCGTCACGAACGGCAACGGAATCTACGAGGATGACGGCCACAATATCGATACTAAACTTCAACCTGTCTCCGATTCTAAATGGCGCGACATCAGCGAACTCAAGGACGGTCTCCGTCATGGAATATCCAAGCGCTACGAGAAAGAAACAATCTGGAGCGTCTCCCACTACCGCAACGGCATCCAGCACGGCGAATCCACGCTCTACTGGGACAATGGCAGAATCCGCTCCGTGTCGCTATACGCCGAGGGCACTGAAGTCAGTACCCGCCAATTCCCAAAATTCGACCACCCCGTTCCAGCCGTTCTACTGGACGTAACAACCGTACACGAACAATTCCCCCGTTGGCAGTATCCCCCGGCAGATATCGACGCAATCGTTCTGAATCTCGACGAAGTCCGTGCACAATTGACTATTCCCCAATTCCTCCTCGATGTCCACCATCGCAACCAGTCCGGTCAGCTCAAATCCAAATATGAGAACTGCAACGAATTCAACGACACCATCGGATACGCTCTCGCGGTCGGCCCTTCCGGTGAAATCATCGAAGCCAAAGCCACCGGTAGCGGAACATACTCCGGTCGCGAGTGGAATACGTACGTCCCCCTCTTGAAACAGATCCGGTTCTCCCCCGCTCAACGCCAAGGTCGACCCGTTCCCTCCCGTGCATTCGCGCGTGTCCACCACACGTTCGTAGAAGCACTCGGCGCTCAACCCTCTACCAGCGGAACCCCGGCGCAGCGATCACAATAGTCCCCTCAGCAATCTCTCCTTATCTTCATCTTTATCTTCATCCTCCCCCTTCCCCCGCCTACACTAATAAACACAAGGAAAGGAGCCCCCATGCACCTCCCCACCGCGCTTCTCCTCCTGATCCTCCTCGCCCTCGGCTGCCGTGCCGCCGAACCCACCCCCCCGACCACCTCCCCCGCCTCCCAGCCCACCGGCCTCACCGCCACCATCACCATCACCCACGACTACAACTGCATCGCCGAAATCACCATCGCCAACAACACCGACCATCCCCTCTCCCTCGGCCACTACGATTCGTACGCGCTCATCCGCACCGACACCACTCCTCCCGCCACCATCTCCGCCTCGCCCGCCAACGCCATGCACCCGATGTACCGCTTGCTCATGCAACCCGGCGACTCCCGCACCTCCAAAATGACGCTCTCCGACAAACCCCTCCCCCCCGGCCATTACCAGTTCACCCTCACCTATCCCAAATCCATGTTCCCCACGCCCCTCCAGAGAGATTTCGACATTCCCGCGCCCACCACCGAACGCAATTAGTGCATCTGCCGAAACGCATTCGCCGCCAATTAAGCCCGCCGCGTGCGAGGAACGCTTTGCATCCATGACATAAGCAGCGCGCCACCCGGCCGCAGTTCTTGGCCGCATTTTTTTGGCCCAGGAGAGATAGAGGTCAGGGGTCAGATGTCAGGAGGTGACGGGCTGCGGGTTCGGTGAATCGGCTTCAAGGCGATACATACGCTTCCGTCCGGGCCACTTTGATTCGCTGGCCCGGGCGCAGCGGTGCGTTTTCGTCGACCCCGTTCATGACGGCGGTCGTCTCGCCATCCCACTGATTGTCCATTCGTCGCGACACGTCCGCGAGGGTTTCGCCGGGGCGAGCTTCGGTAATTCGCAAGCGGGTTACCTTGATTGACGCTCGCTCGGCGGGTGTGAGATCGTGAAAGCTGGTGACGACGCTGCGGACGGTCGCGAGATTGTTTGAAGCCGCGACGGCGAGCAGGCGATACGTGACGCCGCGAAGCTGCAGCCAGGTGATCTCCAGGTAGTCGGTGGTTCCGCCATCCTGCTGTGTCAGCGAGACGCGACGGGCGGGAAGATCGCCGATCGTCAGTGATTCCACCGCGGGTGCCGCGATGTGTTGGCGATTCAACTCAGCGATGAACTGCTGGGCCGCCTGGTCGGGGGTGGTGACGCCCCGTGGACGGTCGAGCAAGACGGCGGCATCCTGCCTGGGTGAGACGACGACGACGGCGATCGGCATGTTGAGGTCCGTCCACCCGTGCGGGGCGGTGAACGCGAAGCCCATGGTCGGGTGCAAAAATGCGTCGCCGACAAAGAGGCCCACCGCGGGGTTGTCGTGAAGGACCAAGCCGTCGAGCAGGGCGACGTAGGCGTCGCGATCGTGGGGCGAAGGCGGCGGCTTGATGGTCGCCGCGAGTTCATCGGCGCGCTCCCGGGTGGCGGCGACGCGCTCGGGAGTCTGGGGATGCGTCTGGAAGATGCTGGGAATTCGCGGGTCGTGTGGGTTGCTGGTGAGCGTTTCGGTTTGGCCCAGGCGATCGAGAAACTCGGGCATCGCATGCGGATCGAATCCCGCGCGGGCGGCCAATTCCTGCCCCACCCGATCGGCCTCGCGCTCCTGATCGCGGCTGTATCCCGCAAGAAAAAGGCCGCCCACACCCTCGGCCGGCGCCGCGAGCACATCACCCGCCAGCGGCGAGATCGTCCCGACCAGTGCCCCGGGAAGCGTGAAGATCGCCGGCACGGTCGCCGCTTCCATCCGCTGCGCCGCGTGCCGCTTGATCACGTGAGTCGTCTCGTGTCCGAGCACGCAGGCCAGCTCATCCTGAGAGTTGGTCAGGGCCAGCAACCCGCGCGTCACATACACATAACCACCGGGAAGGGAAAGGGCATTGGCCACCGGCTGATCGATGATCTGAAACTGGAAATCATACGGCCGATCGCTGACCTGACTGACGACCTGCTGGCCGGTCATGTTCACGTAGGCGGTAAGCTTCGGATTGTCATAAATCCCCTCGCTCGCCGCCAGTTCCTTCGAAACGTCCGCGCCGGTCTTGAGGTCCCACTTGGTCGAGTGGGCGCAACCGCTGGTGACGACGGCGAGTAATGTGCAGAGCAATGTGAACTTCAGCATGGATCGGTTCATGGTTCCAACCCGGTCGCGACGTGCAATCGATATACCACAATTACAGAGCCAGCCGACAAAGGCAAGCGGGGGACGAAAGGGGATCAAACAGTTCAACCCGCAAAAATGAACACATTTGTGCGCGCCAATATCATAACTTGCAGTATCTGCGAAACCGTCAACTGATTTCTCCATAAGCATTAACCGCCTTCAACAATGCCAGAAAGGAGATTGCCAATGACGTACCCACACTTGGCAATCTCCCCCCCCCAATGCAAAACCCGCGCCCCGGAATCACCCCTCTCCCCCACAACACCGACTGTCGCACCGGCATGTTCCGAATCACCTCCTCATTCGTCGGATCCGTATCCAACCGCTTCCACAACTCCACATACTTCCGCTCACCCAGCGCCGACCCGCCAAACAGCAGCACCGGAAACTGCACCGGCCAGAATTCATAAAACATCACATCATGCGCAAACGCCCAAGTCGACAACTCCTGCACCACGCCCCGCGCGCGTCCGTCACCGCCATCGCCGGCAAAGAGACACTCCCACCCACCCCAAGACTGCAGTACAATCCAAACGCATCCAGACCATCGGCACGCAGTACGACGTAAAGGAGCCCCTGTGGGTGAACGTGTTTTTTTTTCGTTGAAAACGTTCGTGGCCTGCAGCATCCTGACGCTGCTGGTGAGAGGAGTCGCCAGCGCGCAATCCACCGCCCCCGCCGAGGGCCGCCTCTCATTCCCCACCTTCGGCATCTCCTTCATTCCCCCCGCCGGCTGGATCGCCAACACCTGCCCCACTCTCCCCAACATTATGATGTACCGGTTGCAGGACCGGAACCAGCACACGCTTGGCGAGCTCAACCTCGAGGTGAGCGAGACTCCTCCCTTCGAACGCCACAAGCTCGACGAATTCGCCCTCGCGCAGAACGCTGAGGTGCTCGTGCAAGCGTTCCAGATTGATCGCGCCCCCGCCATCGCCGTGCGCAAATCGCAGCGGGATGACAAAAGCGGGGCATTCCTGCTCCTCGTCGCCGATCACGAGAACCGCAGCTACACTTTCTCCGTGCAGGCGGAGGGCGACGCCGCCCAGACGCACGACCTCATCACGCTGGTCAAATCAGTCCGCTGGATTCCCTTCGAAGACGCTCTCGATCACGTCGCCGCCTCGCAGAAACAGTCAATCTTCCCCAACAGCACGGTCGACGCGACGATTCAACTCCCGCTGATCTTTCGGCGGCTTCCGCAGGTCAAACAGAAGAACTTCGACGCCTTCATCGTCACCGATGGCGCATCGAAACAGATCGCCGGCATCTCCTTATTCTTTATCCCCGCCGATGCCGATCACCCCGGCATTCCAGACGATACGCAGATTCTCGATCTCCGACGCAATCTTCTCGCCAACGCCCAGAAGCGATGGGGCATGAGCGACTTCCCCCTCATGGACACCAAAAGCCCCATCCCGCGCGGCGTCGTCACCTCCCCCACCGTGATCAGTTCGCTCTCCAGCGACGCTCACATCATCACGGCCACTTCGCGCTACGGCGCCATCTTCGACAAACGCGGCGTGACGTATATTGAAACGCAGGCCTTCGGCGATCCCAGCGAAACAACCGCGAAATGGGACCAGCTCCTGCTCGATATCGCCAACTCGCTGACGTTCACCGACCAGAGCGCCACTCAACCCGCGGGCAAATGAATCCCGCCCCGGGAGCCTCCTCCGGCGCCCATTACACCGGCGCGGATTCGGGCGTCGCATCGATGATCCGCTTGATCACCGCATCCGTCGAAAGCCCCTCCGCCTGCCCCTCAAAATTCAGGATCAGACGATGCCGCAGCGCCGGCATCAGCACGTTCCGCACGTCGGCGAACGATACGTTGTACCGCCCCTCGCGCAGCGCCAGCACCTTCGCGGCCAGGATCATCGCCTGCGCCCCTCGCGGCGAAGAACCGAACCGCACATATTTCCGCGTGATCTCCGGCGAATTCGGCGTGTCCGGATGCGTGTTGAGCACGAGCCGCCCGATGTAATCCTTTACGTGCGACGCCACCGGCACCGCCCGCACCAGCCGCTTCATCGCCACGATCTGCTCCGCGTTGACAATCGTGATCGGCGTCGGCGTGAGCGTCCCCGTCGTGCGATCCAGAATCGTCAGCAGATCATTTAACTGCGGCGACTCCACCGAAATCTTGAACGCGAACCGATCGAGTTGGGCCTCCGGCAGCGGATAGGTCCCCTCCATCTCGATCGGGTTCTGCGTCGCCAGCACGAAGAACGGGTCGGGCATCCGATGCGTCGTCTTCGCCACCGACACCGACTGCTCCGCCATCGCCTCCAGCAGCGCCGACTGCGTCTTCGGTGTCGCCCGGTTGATCTCGTCCGCCAGCACGATCTGCGCAAACACCGGCCCACGCTGGAACACGAACTCCCGCCCCTTGCTCCCATCGGCGCGATCGACCTCCAGCACGATCGTCGTTCCCACGATGTCCGCCGGCATCAGGTCCGGGGTGAACTGCACGCGCGAAAAGCTCAGCGACAGC
>DATKPA010000061.1:0-18559 GCA_035524355.1 Phycisphaerae bacterium
CCGAAACCCCTCACCCCTTCCGCGCCGCCACCCGCGCCCGCAAATCATCCGAAGAAATCATCATCACCCGCTCCCCCTTCGCCCCCCCCGGTTTACTCTCCACCCCCTTCGCCTCCCCATCACAACAATTCCCGCCACACAACTTCGCCCCCGGCCTCGGCCGAAAACACCGGTACCCCTGCCACGCCATCCACAGCCCACACGCCGCCACCACGAGAATGACAATCAATTCTTGCATGTCATCATTCTAGCCCCCCAACACCCCCGTTCCCAATCCCCCGCCACATCCTTGGCGTCTTGGAGTCTTGGCGTTGAAAACAACTCTCGTGCCGCCAACCAGTACACGCACTCCCACCACCATCAATCACCCATTGCCTCAACCCCCACCCCACGGTATTCATACACGCATGCCCCACCCTTCATTCCGCCATTCGTCATTCCCTCATTCATTCGTCATTCGTCATTTGTCATTCGTCATTCTCAGCACCCTGCTAACCGCTTGTCATTCCCACTCCACTCCGCAAGAACCCACCATCACCCGCACCGGCATCAAACCTCCTTCCATCTCCATCGACGCCGACACCGGCTGGGCCGCCGCCCCCATCGCCCACGGCACCCCGCTCTTTACCGACGACTACTACTCGGTCCAGTTCTATCCCCCGGCACTGCAGGGCGCCATCCTCATCCAACGCCCCGAATCCGTCGCCGTCAACGCCGGGTACCTCGACGGCAAAGTCTCCGTCCCCGCTCCCGCCACCCTCTACGTCGCCATCCTCTACCAGGTCAACAACGACCGCCTCATCCCCGACGCCACCCTCCACGCCCTCACCTCCGACGGCTGGACCAAAACCCCCGGCATCTTCTCCACCTCCTCCCCCGACAACCTCAACTGGTACTGGACCATCTACTCCCACCCCATCCCCCCCGGCCCCGTCACCCTCTCCTCAAAGGATCTCCTCCATCCCGGCGTCCTCATCATCGGCAAACAGCACGAAAACGCCCCTCAAGCCCGCCCCCACTGACGCCCGCCGCCTCGGGCGGTTCGGGGCCAATGTGCGCTCAATTCCAAAAAACTCGCTCGCAAAATCACCACTCCTTTGTGGCCATTCGTGGCCATTTGTGGACAATTTATCTCTTCCACGCGCTCCGCAATCCGCGCGCGGCGAAAAGCAAAAGGACCTCATCATGCAAGACCCCCAATCCCAATGGACCGCCATCGACAACTACTTCGCCGCCCACCTCATCCCACCCGACGCCGCCCTCGACGCCGCCCTCCAGTCCGCCACCGCCGCCAACCTTCCCAACATCCACGTCGCCCCCAATCAAGGAAAACTCCTCCACCTCCTCGCCCAATCCATCAACGCCACCCGCATCCTCGAAATCGGAACCCTCGCCGCCTACAGCACCATCTGGCTCGCCCGCGCCCTCCCACCCACCGGCCAGCTCATCACCCTCGAAGCCAACCCCACCCACGCCGAAATCGCCCGCAAAAACATCGCCCGCGCCAACCTCTCCCACCTCATCCAACTCCTGGAAGGCCCCGCCCTCACCACGCTCCCAACCCTGAATCCACCCTTCGACCTCATCTTCATCGACGCCGACAAACCCCCGCTCCCCGACTACTTCTCATGGTCCCTCAAGCTCTCCCACCCCGGCACCCTCATCATCGCCGACAACGTCGTCCGCAGGGGCGCCATCCTCAACCCCGACTCCCCCGACCCCGCCGTCCAGGGCGTCCGCCGCCTCGTCGATCTCATCGCCCGATCCCCCCACGTCTCGGCCACCACTCTCCAAACCGTCGGCCCCAAAGGTCACGACGGCCTCCTCCTCGCCCGCGTCCTCACCGTATAAAGCCGGCGATGGCATCGCCGGAATGCGGGCCCGATCCACAACCGCCGCTCGCGCACGATCACAGTGCCCAACCAAAAACAAAACCGACCGGCGACTTTGTCAGGAGTTGCCTCCGCGAGGCAGCTTCCGGCAAGTTCGACCGGTCGGAGAAACACACACCCGAGGCCACGGGGGTGGGGGGCAAGGGATATTACGAACCCGCTTTGGCGAGCAGCCGCTCGAGCGCGACTTCACGCGAGCAGTGCCAATGCTTCTGGTACTGCTCGACCATGCGATCGGTGATCCAGTTACGAGCCCGCATCGCTTCGAATTGTGCTTCGAGTTCCGCAGCCTTTCCCGTGTCTGGTGCAGCCGCCCAGTGGATCCGGACATCTGCGGTAGTTGGTTTCGCCTGGCTTGGGTCTTCAGCAACCTTCGTCGCCGATTCCATCGAGGTGGTGCCCATCAAGGTATCCTTAAGAGACATAAAAATCGCCCTTCCATAAGCACTCTAGCGTTCGTTCCGGGGCCTGTCCAATACCCCTCTAAAGTGCATCATCGGTGTTCTTACGCTGAAATATCGCTGGAAAACACCGCCATTCTTTCTATACGACCAATCGCGGCCAGTTGCTCTAATATTCGTTCGGATGAAGTCCCCGGGCAAAGCGCCACGGTTGTTCGCAAACAAGTATTAATCTGCCTCTCAGAGACCCTTCTTATGAGACCGCAACAAATTTGCCGCAAAAGCGTAGCCATGCTGATGAGCGAGGTGTGAAAACTTTTGAAAGATTCTTGCAAAACATGACGGTATTTGTATTCTTGACGCATCAGGCGTGCAGGAGTTAGCAGATCATATCAAAATTCCAGCATGAATTTCCGCTGGGATTTTCAGTTGGCCCGCTGCTTCGATCCCGCCGCTGCTGAGCATTAGTGCCCACGAGCCCCGATGTCTGGTAATCCGGGCAATTTATCGGGTCTCCTCTCCCTCCCCCGCAGGAGCGTCCGCATGATCGCCGGTGTTGAGCATCTCGACCGAAGCCGGATTGAAAAGCTGGTCCGTCAGGCCCTCAGGACGCAACTGGCTGGAGGTACGGGCGGCATTCCGGAACTGATAAAGCCCAAGTCGTCCAACCCCGGGCCGAACCCGCTGATGGTGAATGTCTCCGCGCGGCACATGCACGTGACTCCGGAAGACCTCGAAATCCTCTTCGGACCTGGTTCCAAACTGACCAAGCTGAAAGACCTGTATCAGGAAGGGGAGTTCGCCTCGGAGCAACTCGTCACCCTCGTCGGACCGAAGAACCGCATCATCCCCGGCGTTCGGATTCTCGGTGCGGTTCGGAAGTTCACGCAGATCGAGTTGTCGTACACGGACGGCATCTTCCTTGGGATCGACCTCCCGCTCCGCATTTCCGGCGACATCAAGGGGTCGGCGGGCTGCGTCGTCGTCGGGCCCTACGGAGCTCTCACGATGCGGGAGGGCGTCATCCGCGCCGCCCGCCATGTGCACATGAGCGAAGCCGACATGGCGCACTTCAAGGTGAAGGACGGCGATGCGATGAAACTCAAGATCGATGGCCCGTGTGGGGTGACATTCGACAACCTCAAGGTGCGCTATCACCCCAAGGTGAAGCTGGAGGTGCACATCGACACGGATGAAGGGAATGCGTGCCACCTGCAGACGGCGACGCGGATGGAACTGCTCAAGTAAACAAACCGGATTTCTAACTCTCCGAAGGAGAACTCATGGCAAATCAGGCACTGGGAATGATCGAGACCAAGGGGCTCACGGCGCTGATCGAAGCGAGCGACGCGATGCTCAAGGCGGCCAGCGTGACGATGGTCGGCTGGGACAAGATCGGGTCGGGCATGGTGACCAGCTTCGTGGTCGGCGATGTCGGCGCGGTGAAGGCGGCGGTTGATGCGGCGGCGGATGCGGCCGGGAAGATCGGCGAGGTGCTGGCGGTGCATGTGATCGCGCGGCCGCACGACGATTTGTTCAACCTGCTTCCGAAGAAGAAGGATGCGGGAGCGGCGGCAACAGCGGCACCGAAGAAGTGATGGATGGAGTTAATTAGGTTAATTGGGTTAATTGAGTTAATTGGGGTTTCGAAGCCTGATTAATTCTGCCCAAGTCCTAATTAACTGAATTAACCCAATTAACCCAATTAACAAGGGACACACAATGGCTCAGGCTCTCGGAATCATCGAAACAAAAGGCGAAGTTCCTCTCATCGAAGCGACGGACGCGATGCTGAAAGCCGCGAACGTGCAGCTTCTCAAGACGATTCAGATTGGTGGCGCGTTTGTCACCGCGATCGTGCAGGGCGATGTCGGCTCGGTCAAGGCGGCGGTCGATGCCGGCGCGGCGGCGGCGCAGCGTTCGGGCGAGCTGGTCGCGGCGCACGTGATTGCACGGCCGACGGAAGGTTTGATCAACAACTTCTGACGCGAGGTCCCGGCTAAAGCCGGGGCTATCTGCTTTGGGAAACGCATGATCGTACTTGTTTCCAACATCGGCACGACGTCGTTCAAGTTCAAGCTCTTCGACATGTCGAAGAATGAGCTTGTGCTGGCGGAGGGCGTTGCGGACCGCATCGGGCAGGGGAATAGTGCCTGGTCGTTGAAAATCCCCGCAAATTCAGAAATCAGAATTCAGAATTCAGAATTGAAGGGGACGAGCGATCTGGCGGATCATGCGGCGGCGATTGCGCTCCTGCTCGGCGAATTGACGAAGGGCGGGGTGATTGCGTCGATCGACCAGGTGCAGGCGATCGGGTTCAAGGCGGTGCATGGCGGGCCGCTGCAGGTGGTGCGGGTGGATGAGCATGTGCTGGAGACGATGCATGAGTTTTCGGATGTGGCGCCGCTGCACAATCCGCCGTACATCGCGGCGATGAAGGCGTTCCAGGCGCAGTTGCCGCACGTTCCGCAGGTGGCGGCGTTTGAGACGAGCTTTCATCAGACGATTCCGTTGAAGCGGCAGGCGTATGCGATTCCGCACGAGTGGACGGAGAAGTTTGGGATTCGGCGGTACGGGTTTCACGGCGCCTCGCATCGGTACATTGCGACGCGGATGAAGGAGATCGCGCCGGAGGTTCGGAAGATCGTCAGTTGTCATCTCGGCGGGTCGTGTTCGATTTGCGCGATCGAGGATGGCAAGAGCGTGGCGAACAGTTTTGGGACGACGACGCAGACGGGGATTCCGCATGCGGCGCGTGTCGGGGATTTCGATGCGTTTGCGCTGATGAAATTGCTGAAGCAGGGCGTCGATATCGACACGATCTGGAAGAAGCTGGGGAAAGAGGGCGGGCTTCTCGGCATGTGTGGATGCCAGGACATGCGGGATGTGGAGACGAAGGCGGCGGCGGGGGATGTGCGGGCGCAGTTGGCGCTCGATGTGTTTGTGGAGTCGTGCCGGCATTATGTGGGGGCGTATCTAGCGGTGCTGGGCGGGGCGGATGCGATTACGTTTACGGGCGGGATCGGGCAGAACGGGGTGGCGATCCGGGCGGCGATTCTGGCAAACATGGAGTTTGCGGGGATTGTGCTGGATCCGGAGAAGAGCAAGTCGACCCGCGGGCATGTGGAAGCGCGGCTGGATGCGGCGGGATCGAAGGTGCAGATTTGGATGTTGCCGACGAATGAGGAATTGATTGTGGCTCGGCAGACGGTTGCCGTGCTGACGGGGAAATGAACCACTGAGGACACAGAGAACACAGAGACGACGTAAACACGAAGTCACGAAGAGACGAAGGACCACGAAGAGAAATTTTTGGAAAGGTGATTGGTCATGGCACAACAGGCACTTGGGTTGATTGAATGCAAAGGATTGATTGCGTCGTTTGAGGCGGCGGATGCGGCGCTCAAGGCGGCGAATGTGACGTACAAGGGCCAGCATCGCGTGGGCAACGGCCTGGTTGCGCTGATGTTCGAGGGTGACGTGTCGGCGGTGAAGGCGGCGATCGATGCGGGCGTGGCTGCGGGCGGGAAGCTCGGGCAGATCGTGTCGAGCAGCGTGATTGCGCGGCCGCATGAGGATACGACGAAGATTTAACGGAGAAGTCAGGAGTCGGAAGTCAGAAGTCAGAAGGCTTCTGGCAGGCGCGGCTTCTGACTACTGACTACCGATTTCTGACTTCTGGGGATTGTCATGGACCAGTCCGCATTGATACAGGCCGTTGTGAAAGAAGTGCTGACGCAGCTCGGCACCGCCAACATAGCTCCGCGCACCAGCTCCGGCGCGTTTGGCATCTTCAAGGATGTCAATCAGGCGGTGGATGCGGCGAAGCGCGCGCAGAAGCAGCTTGCCGACAAAGGCGTGAAGGTGCGCGATGCGATCTGCAAGATGATCAAGCGGATTGGGATCGAGAACGCGGATTCGTGGGGGAAGATCGAGCTGGATGAGACGAAGGTGGGGCGGCTGGATCACAAGATTGAGAAGCTGCACTGGCTGGCGGGGGTGCCGGCGGTGGAGTTTTTGAAGAGCGTGGCGCATTCGGGGGATGATGGGATTGGGATTGATGAGGCGGCGCCGTGGGGGGTGATCGGGGTGGTGACGCCGGTGACGCATTCGATTCCGACGTTGTCGGCGAATGCGATCAACATGATTGCGGCGGGGAATTCGCTGGTGATCAACGCGCATCCGAGCGGGTACAAGTGCGCGGTGATGGCGGTGCGGACGTACAACAAGGCGATTGCGGAGAAGTTTGGGATAGAGGATCTGATCTGCATCATCGATCCGCCGACACTTGAGTCGGCGAATGCGATTTTTGAGCACAAGGATATTCCGCTGCTGGCGATCACGGGCGGGCCGATGGTGGCTCGGGCGGCGATGGCGCAGCGGAAGCGGGCGGTGGTGGGCGGGCCGGGGAATCCGCCGGTGGTGGTGGATGAGACGGCGAACCTGGATCTGGCGGCGAAGTCGATCATTGCCGGCGGGTCGTTCGACAACAATTTGCTCTGCATCAGCGAGAAGGAAGTGTTTGTTGTGGAGAAGGTGTTCGATCGCATGATGGAGGCGATGGCGCGGCATGGGGCGGTGCGGTTGAACGCGGGGCAGATTGAGTCGCTGACGAAGAAGGCGTTTGCGTGGAAGGATAATCATTGGGCGGTGCAGAAGGAGCTTGTCGGGAAGGACTGTTCCGTTCTGGCGGAGGCGGCGGGGTTGCCGGGGGGGGGCGGGGTGAAGTGTGATTTGCTGTATGGCGAGACGGATGAGAGCAATCCGTTTGTGCCGGAGGAGCAGATGATGCCGTTCGTGCCGTTCGTGCGGGTGGCGAATTTTGAGAAGGCGCTGGAACTGGCGGTGAAGCACGAGCATGGGTTTGGGCATACGGCGATTATTCATTCGAACAATCTGGAGAATATCACGCGGATGGGGCGGGTGATGAACACGACGTTGTATGTGGTGAATGGGCCTTGCACGGCGGCGCTGGCTGGCGGTGGGGAGGGGTATCCGAGTTATACGATTGCGACGCCGACGGGTGAGGGTGTGACGAATCCGATGACGTTTACGCGGTTTCGGCGGTTGACGATGGCGGGGAGTTTGCGGGTGGTGTGACGACGGAAACACGAAGGCACGAAGTCACGAAGGACCACGAAGAAAGAATTGAATGGCGGATGTTGACCCCAACCTGGTGAGAGCGATCGCGGAGCAGGTGATGGCTGCGCTGCGGGGGGCTGCCGGTGGGATGGGATCCCCGACGGAGATTCATTCGCCGATTGGGCAGTGCACGGGGGATTATTCGAAGTTTCCGGAGTTGAAGGGGATTCAGACGGCGCCGGGGCCGGGGACGGAAAAAGGAAACATGATGGGCATGCCCAATGGGGCCCCTGCCCCACAGGGCATGGCACCCGGGGGGGCACCCGTGGCGGTGCTGACGGGGGTGGTGACGGTTTCGCAGTTGAAGGGTGTGCGCGGGACGGTGCGGTTGGCGAAGGGGGCGATTCTGTCGCCGCTGGCTGCGGACTTTGTTAAAGAGCAGAGATTGAATGTTGTGAGCGATGGGCAGGCGGTTGCGACGGCGGTGAATGTGGGGGCGGGGATTGCGACTGGCGCGCCGATTTTCTGGTGGATCGGGGGGCAGTGTGCGAGCGTGGCGAAGGTGGTGGAGACGTTGAGGCCGAACGTGATGGCGTCGCGGGAGCGGAGCTCGGGGGAGAGTTTGCGCGGGGTGGTGAAGGAGTTGGCGGGGTTGGTGAAGTCGAAGAAAGTGTGCTGCGGGTTGTTGTTTGTGGATTCGGCGGCGCGGGCGGCGTGTTATGCGAATCGGTGCCATTCGCTGCGGGCGATTGTGGGGACGAACGATAAGGCCGTGAGCGATGGCGTGGAGCAGTTGGGGGCGAATGTGCTGATCATTGAGTACCCGCAGTTGGGGTACAAGGGGATGATGGGGCTGATCAAACCGTTTTTGGAATCGCAGCATGCGGCGCCGGCGGCGGTGCTGAAGGAATTGAACGAACTTGCGGCCTGTGGTTGATTGAACGGTCATAAACCACAGAGCCACAGAGGACACGGAGGACGCACAGAGGACGGAAGATCGACGGACGATAGGAGAGCGGTGACACGGAATTTCTCTGTGCGTCTCTGTGCTCTCTGTGACTCTGTGGTTACTGGCCTCGCGACAAGTGCGGCCGCTATTTACGAGGTATTTCATGACTCCTAGCATTTTTCAGATGAAGCAAGAGATGTGTGAAGTTGGGTATCGCATCTGGCACAAGGGGTTTTGCGCCGGGAATGAGGGGAATCACTCGGTGCGGATCGGGGAGGACCGGGTGTTGTGCACGCCGACGGGGTTGTCGAAAGGGTTTTTGAAGCCGGACATGATCACGTTGGTGGACATGGACGGGAAGCAGATTGATACGGACAACAAGTACAAGCGGACGAGCGAGATTCTGCTGCATTTGCAGATTTACAAGAAGCGTCCGGATGTGAAGGCTGTGATTCACTCGCACCCGCCGCACGCGACGGCGTTCGCCTGCGCGGGCGTGCCGATTCCGGAAGGGGTGCATCCGGAGGCGGAAGTATTTCTCGGCAAGGTGCCGACGGCGAAGTACACGACGCCTTCGTATGCGGAGCTGGGGAAGAGCGTCTGCGATCTCATTGGGCCGGAGACGAACACGGTGTTGATGGGGAATCACGGTTCGGTGAGTTTTTCGCCGACGCTGATTGATACGTATTACAAGCTGGAGATTCTGGATGCGTATTGCCGGATTCTGCTGCTGATCAAGCAGGTGGGGAGGGTGAACTTCCTGAGCCAGCAGGAGATGATCGACCTGTTGAAGGTGAAGCAGAAGTTTGGGATTCCCGATGCGCGGCTGGCGTGTGCGCCGACCGGGTGCATCGGCAGCGACAATCAGCCGTATTTGTCGACGTTTCAGGATGCGACGGTGGCGTCGGCGCAGTGCGATTGTGAGAACGGGAATGTGGTGAAGCCGGCGGGGGTGGATGGAGCGGCCTTCGATGCACTCGTGAAGATGGTGACGGATCAGATTGTGGCTGGATTGAAGAAGTAAGTCGTTTGGAGTTCCGCCTTCAGGCGGTCCCCCCCCCCAACGCCGCCTAAAGGCGGAACTCCGAGCGGGGACTCCGAGCTTTGCGGAGCGCTGATGCTGATTGTGGAGCGACAGAAGAAGCTGCTCGAGATTATTAAGGAGCAGAAGACGGTGCAGTTGGAGGGGCTGGCCGAGGCGCTCGGGGTGTCGAGTTCGACGGTGCGGCGCGATGTGGAGGTGCTGGAGCAGCAGGGGCTGGTCGAGCGCACGCATGGCGGGGTGATTTTTCGGCCGCGGAATACCAGCTCGCTGGCGCTCGAGGAGCGGCTTCGGGAGCAGGTGGAGGCGAAGCGGGCGATCGGGGCGGCGGCGGCGAAGCTGGTGGAGCCGGGGATGACGGTGTATCTCGATGGGGGGTCGACGATTCAGTATTGCATTCCGCAGATCGAAGCGCGGCCGCTGCAGGTGGTGACAAACTCGCTGACGGTGGCGAATCATTTTGCGGCGGATGACCGGGTGGAGCTGCTGGTGCTGGGGGGGTCGCATTATCCCCGGACGGGGGTTCTGGTGGGGCCGGTGACGACGCAGGCGCTGGTGAATCTGCATGCGGATCTGCTGCTGTTCTCGTGTGCGGGGTTGTTTGAGAACGAGGTGTTCAATTCGAGCCTGGTCATGACGGAAGTGGAGCGGCTGGCGATCAGGCAGGCGGCGCGGAAGATTTGCCTGATCGATTCGACGAAGTTTGGGCGGAAGAGCCTGGCGCGGATTTGCGCGGTGGACGAACTCGATCTGCTGATTACCGATGCGGGAGTGAGTGAGCGGTGGGTGCGGGAGCTGGGGGATCGGTTGCAGGTGGCGCGGTAGCACGCGAATAAGCGAGTCAGCAAATCAGTGAATTCAGAATGGGGTGTGGCGGCACGTTGGCGTGAGAGTAGGGAATTGTCCGATTGGAAGTCTCTCATGTGCATGGGTAGGATGATGCGGCAGGAGAGAATTCATTGGTCACACAGGACAATTCACCATGAGCGACATGCGTCCGGCCAAGGGGCTGGTGGATTATGATGACTTTACGCAGTTGGATCTGCGGGTGGCGCGGGTGCTGGAATGCCGCGAGCATCCGAACGCGGACAAACTGTTGATTTTGAAAATCGACCTGGGGACGGAAGGGGGCGGGCAGCGGCAGATTTGCGCGGGGCTGCGGAATCAGTACAAGCCGGAGGAACTGGTGGGGAAACAGATCGTGGTGGTGGCGAATCTGGCGCCGCGGTCGATGCGCGGGGAGCAGTCGCAGGGGATGCTGCTGGCGGCGACGGATACGACGAACGGGTCGCTGGCGGAGCGGGTGGTCGTCATTACGCCGATGAGCGAGGTCGCGCCGGGGAGCGTGGTTTCGTGAATTGGGTCATTGAGAGATTGAGTCATCGGGTCATTGGACAAATGAATCAATGACCCGATGACTCAATGATTCAATCGGACCTACTCGCCGGGGTCGGATCCAAGGACGAAGCCGGTGCCGCGGCGGGTGTGGATGAGGGGTTTGAGGCCGTCGCCTTCGATCTTTTTGCGCAGGTAGCCGATGTAGACGTCGACGACGTTGCTGCTGGTCGACGGGTCCATGGCGTAGAGGGATTCCCAGATGTCGGCGCGGGTGACGACCTGGCCGGTCTTGAGGGCGAGGAATTCGAGGAGGGAGTACTCGCGCGGGGTGAGGGGGATGCGTTTGCCCCCGCGGGAGACGCTGCGGGTGGCTGTGTTGATTTCGAGGTCTTCGACCTTGAGGAGGGGGTTCTTCACGTTGTACTTGCGGCGGATGAGGGCGCGGACGCGGGCTTCGAGCTCTGCGAGGACGCAGGATTTGGAGACGTAGTCGTCGGCGCCGGAATCGAGGCCGCGGATGCGGTCTTCGGGTTCATCCTTGGAGGTGAGGATGAGGATGTGGGTCGTGATGCCCTGGGAGCGGAGTTTGCCGAGAAGGGCGAGGCCGTCCATGTCGGGAAGACCGAGGTCGAGGATGATGACTTCGTACTTCCCGGCAAGTGCGAGGCGGTGGCCGCTGGCGGCGTCTTTGGCGACATCGACGGAGAAGCCCGCTTTTTCGAGGACTGCGGTGACAAGCTCCTGGACGGAGGTGTCGTCCTCGACTAACAACAGGGTCATAGATCCTCACTCGTGCAGACAAAGAAGGGGGACTTGCGGATGTGCTTGCAAATCTATGCCGCCATAATAACGGTTTTTGGGGAAAAATGGGACTGAAATTGAACGGCACGACGCACGTTTTGGCGAGTGCGAGCGGGCAGCAGGGCTGTTGCGAAAGCCGCGGCTGAGGATTTTGCCCGTTCGGTATATGATAGGACGGGCTTCGCCGGTAAGATACGCTCCCAGCGATCCGAAGGAGTGGTCCGGCTGGTCCAAGGAGAGGCACGAACTTGCTGCGAGAACTTCACATTCAGAACCTGGCGGTGATCCAGGATATCACGGTTGAACTTCATCCCGGGCTCAATTGTTTCACCGGGCAGACGGGGGCGGGGAAGTCGCTGATTATCGGAGCGCTGGAAATTCTGCTGGGGTTGCGCCAACCGACGGACATGCTGCGAAAGGGGGCGGCGGAGGGGCGGGTGTCGGGCGTGTTTCATATTTCATCGGAGAACCTGCGGCAGGAGATTGCGAACGCGACCGATCTGCCGCTGGAGAAAGAGCCGGAGCTGATCATTGCGCGGCGGCTGTTTGAATCGGGGCGGACGTCGGCGTCGATCAACGGGAATCCGATCACGGGGGCGATGCTCAAGCAGGTGGGCGAAATCCTGGTGGATGTGCATGGACAACATGATGCTCAGTATCTCCTGAAACCGGCGAATCAACTGGCGGTGATCGATGAGTTCGGGGGATCCGTGGAACTGCGGGAACAGTTTGCGGAGCTGTTCCATCAGCGGCAAACGTTGATGGCGCAGCAGAAGGAGTTGAGCGCGTCGCGGACGTTGCGGCGGCAGCAACTGGAGTTGTACGAGTTTCAGGCAAAAGAGATCGATGATGCGCAACTGGTGGCCGGGGAGCATCAGGAGTTGACGGCGCGAAGCCGGTTGCTGAGCAACCTGGAAAAGATCAAGCGGACGGCGGGGGCCGCATATGGGGCGCTGTACGAGGAGGAGGGGTCGATTGTGGAGCGGCTGAAGGCGGCGCTCTCGGTGCTGCTGGAGCTGACGGAGCTGGATGAGTCCCTCGGCGGGATCTCGACGCAGGTGAAGGAGGCGACCGTCAGCCTGGATGATGCCGCGTTTTCGCTGCGGCGCTACGTGGACAAGCTCGATCTCGATCCCGCGGAGCTGGCGGAGGTGAACGATCGGCTGAACCTCGTGAATCGCCTGATCGACAAGTACACGGGCCGCGTGGCGGGAGCGGGGCTGGACGAGGTGCTGGCGTATCGCACGCAGATCGGAAAACAGATCGAGGAATTGCGGGCGCAGGATGAGGATTTGACGGCGTCGGCGGAGACCATTGCGAAGCTGGAGAAGACGCTGCGGACGGTCGGGAAGGAACTGACGGCGGCGCGGAACAAGGCGGCGGAGAAGCTGGTGCCGCTGGTGCATGCGCAACTGGCGGATCTGGGGATGAAGGAGGCGAAGTTTTTGATTGAGTTTCAGGGGCTGGACGTGCTGCCGGAAACGCAAAACGCAAAACACAAAACACAAAACTCCAAATCGGGCGCAAGTTCGCTTGGCGATGTGATGGGGGAGATGAGGGTGGGAGTGGAGGATTTTTCGACGGCGTCAGGGATGGAGACGGTCGAGTTTATGATTGCGCCGAATCCGGGGCAGCCGGCGCGGCCGCTCCGGCGGATTGCGTCGGGTGGGGAGTTGTCGCGGGTGATGCTGGCGCTCAAGGGGATTCTGGCACAGCGGGGTGGGGCGGATCGGGTGAGCGTGCTGGTCTTTGATGAGATTGATGCGAACGTGGGCGGCCGAATGGGAACGGTGATCGGGGAGAAACTGCGTGCGCTGGCGGGAGTGCATCAGGTGCTGTGCATCACCCATTTGCCGCAGATTGCGTCCTTCGCGGATCGGCATTTGACGATACGAAAGGCGATGACGGGGAAGGAGACGGTGACGACCGTGGGGGTGATGGAGGGGGAGGCGCGAGTGCAGGAGCTGGCGGAGATGACGTCCGGGAAGGAGATCACGGCGACGTCGCTGGCGCAGGCGCGGGAGCTGCTGGAGACGGCGGGGCGCGGAGCGGGCGGTGCGGGGGCGGCGCGCAAGGAGAAGGTGGCACGCAAGCGGTGAGGCTTCGCGGGCGAACCGCTCATTGCTGGATGGTGGCCTGGCGTTTCCGGCCGATGAGTCGGGCGATGAGGGGGATGAAGGTGTAGCGGTTGATCGGTTTCGGGGCGATGGCGTCCCAGCCGGCACCCATAAATCGGGCCTGTTCCTCGGGGCTGTGATGGGCGGTGAGGGCGACGACGGGGCCGGCGTAACCGGTGGCGCGAATGCGATTCATGGCTTCGAGGCCATCCATGCCCGGCATGTTGATGTCCAGAAGAATGAGGTCGAACTGCTCGTGGCTGGCCTTGGCGCGCTGGACCGCGCTTACCGCCTGGGTGCCGTTGGCGACGGCGGTGACGGCGGCGCCGCCGCGGCGGAGGTATTCTTCGACGAGCCAGCGGATATTGGCGTTGTCTTCCGCGAGAAGGACGCGACCGTCCATTTGGGCGTTCATTTGAAGAAGTGGGCGTGCGGCCTGGACGAATCTCGCCGGGGCGAGCACCGGTATTTTGAGCCGGAAGTGGCTGCCGCGCCCGGGCTGGCTGGAGACTTCGAGGGTGCCGCCCATTTGATCGACGAGTTTCCGGGAGATCGCGAGCCCGAGACCCGCGCCGCCGTAATGCCGGCTTTCGGATTGATCAATTTGATAGAACGGCTCGAATATTCTTTCGAGCTGCTCGCCGGCGATGCCGATGCCCGTGTCGATGACATCGAATTGCAGCCAGAACGTCTCTGGTGCGCCTCCCGCTGTGGCCTGATGAACGACGAGAGAGACGCTGCCGGTGTTGGTGAATTTGATGGCGTTGCTGAGGAGGTTGAGGAGTATCTGCCGCAGACGCACGCCATCGGTGCGGATCATTTTGGGAAGCGGGTCGCGGAGTTCGAGATACAGCGGCAGGTCCTTGGCCGCGGCGCGCGGACGCAGCAGTTCGAGGGTTTGTTCGGCGATCTCGGTGGGCGAGTAGTCATCAAGCGTGAAGCGGAGATTGCCGGTCTCGATCCGGGAGAGGTCGAGGAGGTCGTCGATCATGCGGAGCAGATGGGTCGCGTTCTGGCGGAGGACGGTGAGGTATTGGGCGCGCTGTTCGCTGTAGAGGCCGACATCGAGGAGCAGATCGGCATAACCGAGAATGCTTGTGAGCGGCGTGCGGATTTCATGGGTGGTGTTGGCAAGGAAGACGCTCTTGGCGTTGCTGGCCTCCTCGGCGATTTCCGTCGCGCGGCGGAGCTCGGCTTCGACTTTCTGACGCTCTTTCACTTCATGCTGCAGGCTGCGGTTGAGGGCGGAGAGGTCGGCGGTACGCTCCTGTACACGGTGTTCGAGAAGCGTGCGATACTCCTCGAGCGCTTTTTCGGTGCGAAGACGGTCGGTGACGTCGAGTGCCATGACGAGGCGAGCGGGGGCATCTTCGAATTGAATGGCGTGGCCGATGACTTCGACGCTGAAGAGTTCGCCGTTTTTCTTTTTATGGGTGATGGGCCCGGTGTGCTGCACGGTCTGGGGGAGATTGGCGAGAGCCCGCATCAATTCGGGGATGCATTCCTGTGGGCGAAGCTCGGTGATCGAAAGTCCGAGAAATTCTTCGCGGCTGAATCCATAGGCGGAAAGCGCCTGATCATTGGCGGCGAGAATGCGGAGGGTTTTGGGATCAAAGATCCACATGGGAAGCGGGTTGCTTCGGAAGAGGAGCTGGTAGTCACGCGCAATGCTCGCCAGGGTTCTGCGGGTGCGCAGTTGGTGGACGAGCACTGAGCGGTTGTAGGAGCGGACGAGGAAGTAAAGGAGAACGGCGGTGGCGGCGACGAAGCAGAATCCCTTGATCATTTCGAAGCGAGAGAGGAGGTTGAACGGGTCCCCGGTGGCGCGAGCGAGATACGCGACAGCCTCATCGGAGAGTGCGATCCAGAGGATGCCGAAAACGAGATAAACCGCGCTGATTCGAAGAGCAGCAATTCCCGCGCGGCGGCGGTCTCGTCGACCCGTCGCGGGGATGAGCTGTGAACGATCTGCCCAATCATTCATACGCTGCACTTCGTATTCCGTCGAAGAGAGATGTCCCACTTACGGTCAGGCGATTTCGACGTTCCGTTCGCAAGGCACTATACCCCGGGCCAATCTCTGAATACAATTTTTTTCATGCTGATTGATACGCATTGTCATTTGAGTTACCCGGGGCTCTATGAAAATGTCGGGGCGGTGCTGGCCCGCGCGGCGACAGCAGGGGAGGGTGGGGGGGTAGGGGTATCGAGGGTGATCACGATCGGGACGCACCTGGACGACCATACCAAGACGCTCTCGATTGCCAACGCACATGCGTCGGTTTTCGCAGCGCTCGGGATTCATCCGCATCATGCGGCGGAGACCGAAGAGGGATATGAAGGGTTCCTGGAGAATAAGCTTCGGACCGAGAAGAAGGTGGTGGCCCTGGGGGAGTGTGGGCTCGATTATCACTACGACTATGCGCCCCGGCTGTTGCAGCGGGGGGTGTTTCTCAACCAGTTGGAGATTGCCCGGCGACTGGGGCTGCCGGCGGTGCTGCACGTGCGCGATGCACACGCAGATGCACTGGCGATCATGCGGTCGTTTCCGGAACTGAAGTTCGTCGTACATTGTTTCACAGGGACGCCGGCGGAATGTGAGGCGTGGCTGGGGTTGGGGGCGTACATCGGGATTACCGGGATCGTGACCTATAAGAACGCGGCGGACGTGCAGGCGGCGGCGAAGAGGGTTCCCGCGGACAAGCTGCTGCTGGAGACGGATGCGCCGTACCTCTCGCCTGAGCCCGTGCGGAAGATCAAGACCAATGAGCCGGCGCATGTGGTGCACACGGCGCGATTCGTGGCGGGGTTGCGCGGGGTGAGCCTGGAGGAATTGGCGCGGCAAACGACGGCGAATGCCGGTAGGCTGTTTGGCGAGAAGTTGATTCAGCCTTTCTGAGCAAATCTCCAAGAGGAACGCGTATAATGCCAAAGCGGAAGAGTAAGCGTGGACGGATCAAGAGCGCCGCCGACGCTTTGGAACAACTGCGTCAGATTCAGGAGGCTCAAGAATCGGTGCGGGAGCGCGGAAAAGCAGAGAAGATTCGGAGCATCGAAAAGAGCAAGAACCGGTTCCGAAACGCAAACCGCAATCTTCGCTCGCTTAAGGATTTTGAAGATGAGTATCAATGACGTCATGAACCGGGCGATCGCATTGCGAAATCGCGGTCGGGGAAAGGAAGCCATCCGGGTTCTTGCTCCGGAGATGGCAGCGCTGCGGCATTCGGCACCTGGGAGCGGGCTTCTCGCGACGCTGTATTGGGAGGAGAGTGACTGGAAGAAAGCGGCGGATTGGTTTGGCCAGACGGTAAAGCTGTCGCCGCGATCCGAGCGCGCATCGCTAGGATTGTTTCAAAGCTTGTGGGATTTGGGCAAGGTGGAAGAGGCGTTCGATGAGATGCGGCGTTTCCTGGTGATAGGCGAATCTGAAGAGTATAAAAGGGTGCTGCGCGAGATACTGCAGGAAAAGCGAACTGAAAGCGGCTCGGCAATCGCAGCGAGTGAACTTCCACTGGAGGAACGCTTCGACGTCAACTTTGCGGAACGTGCGGGTCTTGAATGGCGGAAATCGAACCGGCTCACCCGACTTTCTTCGGAGAAAATGCAGCATGCCTGAAGTGTTCTTGGCGACCGCGGCGGTGAAAGAAATGGCAAGCCTGTCTTCGGCGGACCGGCGGCGGGTGGAGGGCCTTTTGCGCGGAATCGACAAGATGACAGGCGGCCGCAAGGTCCTGCGCATTCATTCCGAAATTCTGGACACATCTCTTTTCTTGGTAAAGTCGGGCGACATCCGTTTCATTTACGAGCTCAGCGACGGACGAGCGATCGTTTTGTCGATTCACCGGAAGGGGAAGGGTGGAAAAATTCGGCGTGCCATGCTGGGGGGTGTTTCGTGAGGAAGGCGGCGGAACGCCGTATCCGATTATCCGGCGCGCAGAAGCGTTTCATAGACCAGGAACTCGCGAAAATCCGGGAGGGGAACGTCGCAATGATGACCCTCGCCGCCTTTCGGAGTAAGCTGCGCGCGGCGATCAGACGGTTTGAAGAGGCGGGCATTCGCTCATCGCGGCGCGTGCCCCGAGGTTCATCCCAGACGGAGTGCTTTAAATGGCCACCATTGCGCCGAACAACATCGAGGCCCAGGTTGCTGACTTTAAATCCCGGTACGAGTCGATTGAATCCGAAGTGGGAAAGGTCATTGTCGGGCACCACCAGGTGGTGGCGCAGACGATTCTCTGCCTGATGATTGGCGGGCATGCGCTGCTGGAGGGGGTGCCGGGGCTGGGGAAGACGATGCTGGTGCGGACGTTGTCGCAGGTGCTGCATCTGCAGTTTTCGCGCATCCAGTTCACGCCGGACCTGATGCCGGCGGACATTGTCGGGACGTCGATCGTGGCGACCGATGCGAACGGGCAGCGGAACTGGCAGTTTCAGCCGGGGCCGATTTTCGGGAATCTGATCCTGGCGGACGAGATCAACCGCGCAACGCCCAAGACGCAGTCGGCGCTGCTGGAGGCGATGGAGGAGCGGCAGGTAACGGTCGACGGGACGACTTACCAGCTGGCCCGGCCGTTCATCGTACTGGCGACGCAGAACCCAATCGAATACGAGGGCACCTTCCCGCTACCCGAAGCCCAGCTCGACCGCTTCCTGCTGCGCATCCGGCTGGGCTACCCCAACACCGCCGACGAGGTCCGCATCCTGGACGCCCAGCAGTACAACCACCCAGTCGACTCGGTCGAGCAGGTGGTCTCGCTGGAGGAGCTGCTGGCGGCGCAGGCAGAGATCAAGAAGGTGTACGTCGAGAACGACCTGCGGCGCTACATGGTGGATGTGGTCAGCGCGACCCGTAGCCACGAAGACGTGTACCTGGGCGCAAGCCCGCGCGGCAGCCTGGCGCTGTTCCGCGCGGCGCAGGCCAAGGCCGCGCTCGCCGG
>DATKPA010000062.1:0-62875 GCA_035524355.1 Phycisphaerae bacterium
TCGGGGAAGAGTGCGGCTTTGTGGAGGGCGAAGTTGGCGACGGCGGCGACGGAGGCGAGCGTGAGGAGGGTGTAGAGGAGGAGGGCGAGGTATTTGAGGCGGGGGGTGAGGGTGAGATGTGGGGAGGTGGGCATGGGGGGACTCGATAAGAATTTTGGGTGATGGTACTCGGGTATTGGCGTTCGGGGAATGCGGGTTCTTTTCGATCCGGCACGGGCTGCGGCCCGTCATGGGCAGGATGCCCATGCCACGTTGGCGGGCGCTCGCATCGGGGCGGGAGTGCGGGTAAGTTGTGGGGCGCGGAGGTGCCTCGCTCCGCATCGGCGGTGACGCCGCCTGAAGGCGGAACTCCAACGGGGCGGTGAGAGTGTTTGAAGGATTTAGGTGATGACGATGACGTTGAATGGTGTTGAGTACAAAGTTTTGATTGGGATGGAAATTCACGTGCAGCTTGCGACGAAGAGCAAGATGTTTACGGGGGCGGCGAATGGGGCGCATCCGGATCATGTGAACGCAGGACCGAACACGATGGTGGATCCGGTGGTGCTG
The DNA here is from genome assembly GCA_035524355.1 of Phycisphaerae bacterium. Classification (GTDB taxonomy): domain Bacteria; phylum Planctomycetota; class Phycisphaerae; order WQYP01; family WQYP01; genus DATKPA01. The sequence continues at coordinate 550 of DATKPA010000062.1, forward strand.
GGGTTGCCGGGGGTTTTGCCGGTGATTAATAAGCGGGCGGTGGAGATGTCGATGATGGTGGGGCTGGCGTTGAACTGTGAGATTGCGAGTTTTACGAAGTGGGACCGGAAGAGTTATTACTATCCGGACTTGCCGAAGAATTATCAGATTTCGCAGTACGACTTGCCGTTGTGCGGGGTGGGGGAGATTGAGTTGCCGCTGGCGGATGGGAGTTATAAGAAGATAGGGATTCGGCGGGCGCATCTGGAGGAGGATGCGGGGAAGCTGATGCATGAAGGGAGCGAAGAGTGGTCGCAGGTGGATTTGAATCGAGCGGGGACGCCGCTGCTGGAGATTGTGACGGAGCCGGATTTGAGCACACCGGAGGAGGCGCGGTTGTTGGGGGAGGAGTTGCGGCGGATTTGCCGGTATCTGGGGGTGAGCCAGGGGATCATGCAGCAGGGGCACATGCGGTTTGAGCCGAACATTAATTTGCATATTTTTGCCGGCGGGAAGGTGTGGAAGACGCCGATTTCGGAGTTGAAGAATTTGAACAGTTTCCGTGCGGTGGAGCGGTCGTGCGCGTATGAGATTCAGCGGCAGTTGGCGGAGTGGCATGCGAATGGCGGGGCGGGGCAGCCGGTGAATACGAAGGTGGCGAAGTTTACGCGCGGGTGGGATGACGAGAAGGGGGTGACGGTGGTGCAGCGGAGCAAGGAGGAGGCGGAGGATTATCGTTATTTTCCGGATCCGGATCTGGTGCCGGTGACGGTGAGTGCGGAGTGGCGGGAGGAGGTGAGGAAGGGTGTGGTGGAGTTGCCGATAGCGCGGCGGAAGCGGTATGAGAAGGAGTATGGGCTGACGGGGAAGGAATCGATGGTGCTGGTGGAGGAGCGGGGGAATGCGGAGTTGTTTGAGGGGGCGTTGCGCGCGAGCGGGCCGGCGCGGCGGGTGACGAATTTGTTGTTGCAGGTGGCGATGAAGGCGGCGAATGAGCGTGGGGTTTTGCTGGCGGAGCTGGGGATTGGGGCGGCGACGTATGCGGCGGTTGCGAAGATGATGGAGGAGGGGACGATTTCGGCGACGGCGGCGGCGACGGTGTTTGAGGAGCTGTTGAAGGAGCCGGGGGCGGATCCGAAGGGGATTGCGGAGGCGAAGGGGCTGGTGCAGGTGCGGGATGCGGGGGCGACGGAGAAGTGGGTGGATGAGGCGCTGGCGGCGAATCCGAAGGCGGTGGATGACTACAAGAACAATCCGAAGAAGAAGCAGGCGTCGATGGGGTTTTTGCGCGGGGCGGTGATGAAGGTGAGTGCGGGGAAGGCGGATCCGAAGATGGTTGGGGAGTTGCTGGAGAAGAAGCTGAATAGGTGAGGGGGGACGACGAAACACGAAGGACCACGAAGGGGATTTGGGAATGTGGTTGCGGGTGGGGCGAGCATAAAGCCGTTCGGGAATGGCCTGCGGGCGATCATCGGCGGGACGCCTTTGCCACGATGGGGATGCCCCGATTTGCGTTGCAATCTTTGGGGCGTTTCCGCATTCTATGAAGATGCAACGATTGATGATTTTTACTGCGGCGGTGGTTGTGGGTGGGGCGATGGTTTGGGGGCAGGTTCCGGCGGATGTGGACGGGCGGCTGCGGACGTTTTCGACGCCGCACTACATGATGCATACCGATTTGCCGGAGGCGGACGCGCGGGAGGCGGATCTGCGGATGACGCGGATGTTTGAGGAGTACCAGCGGCGGACGGCGGGGTTTTCGGGGCAGGTGACGGGCAAGTTTCCGTTTTATCTGTTTACGAAGCCGGCGGATTATTATGCGTCGGGGGCGATTCCGGATTCGGACGGCGTGTTCATCATCGATCATTTCGGGAGCCGGCTGATGGCGATCGCGGGTGAGCACACGACGCCGGAGACGTGGCACGTGGTGCAGCACGAGGGGTTTCACCAGTTCGCGGCGAACGTGATCAAGGGGGAGCTGCCGATCTGGGTGAACGAGGGGATTGCGGAGTATTTCGGGGAGGCGATCTGGACGGGGGATTCGTTTGTGTCCGGGGTGATTCCGCCGCAGCGGCTGAAGGAAGTGAACGTCGCGATTCTGCGCAAGACGTTCAAACCGTTCGACCGCATGATGACGATGACGCACGAGGAATGGGGCAGCCATCTGGATTATGCGAACTATACGCAGGCGTGGGCGATGGTGCAGTTTCTGGCGCAGGGCGAAAACGGGAAGTACCAGGGGGCGTTTGTGCGGTTCATGCAGAACCTGAACCGGGGAATGGCGGCGAACGATGCGTGGAATTCGGTGTTCGGCAACAACAATGCGGCGTTTCAGTCGCGATTTGAGAAGTGGTGGCTGGGTTTGCCGAAGAACCCGACGCGGGATTTGTATATGCGGGCGCTGGTGCAGACGCTGACGAGTTTTCTGGCGCGGGCGACGATGCAGAAGCAGACGTTCACGGACGTGGACGATTTTGTGGAGCATGTGAAGCTGCCGGACCTGCAGGCGAATCGGGACATGTGGCTGCCGGGGAGCCTGTTTGAGGAGGTGTCGCCGCTGGTGAAGAAGGTGGGGACGTGGTCGCTGGGGACTGGGCCTGGGAAGTTGCCGGAGCTGGTGCTGGTGGATGAGGATGGGAGCAAGTACGTGGGGACGTTCACGGTGTCGAATAATCGCATCTCGGTGAATGTAGCGGAGAGACCGGGCACGACGGTTCAGAAGAAATAGCTCTTCAATCGCGAGCGGGTCGGGGAATTATGTCGACTTGATACATGTCGATTTCTTAGAATGATGGTGGCGGGTCATCATGGCATTCACCGCTCACTTCCGGGACTTTCGCCGCGATGTGGTCGCGGCTGCATCTGCTCTGCGGAGGTTTTTATGGAAACGATCGAAGACATCCGGAAACAATTTGGGAATCCCAACGCGGGCAATCCGGACGGGCCGGTGCAGCCGATCAACCGTTCGTTCCACGATCCGGACTCGAGCCTGCGGCTTGGCGCGCTGATCGTGTTCCTGATCGGCATAGTGATCATGCTGACGGGCGTTTATACGCTGGTGATCGCCATATCGTCGATAGGGCTCACCGTCACGGTGGCGTCGTTTGTGATGCTGTGGCGTGCCACGTACATGAGACACCACCGGTCGGATTTTGAGCGAGAATCATCGGAAACGTGAGAACTCAGGCCCACGCCAGGGCAAGCTGTGGGGTGGGTTGCGCCTGGGGCCGGCGGACGCTGAGCCAGGGGGTGCGCTTATCCTGATGCGTCAGCGTGAGGACGGGTGCGATGCGTGCATCGCGGACGAAGAGTTTGCGCACGAGTTCCGGGCAGTTGCATTGTCGGCTGCGGTGAAGCAGGACGATGTGGCGGGGGAGACGATCGGGGCCGCAGGTGGCCTGCGTGCGATCGAGGATGGCTTGAATGGCGGCGAGGGCCTGCTCGTTGCTGAGATGCCCGCGGCCGCCCATGACGCGCTGCTTGAGATACCAGGGGCGATCGCTGGTGCGTTCCATTTCGGGGTCGTAATTGGATTCCATCGCGAGGAGATCGACGCCGCAGAATCGTTCGATGAGCACGTCGGGCACGTGGCCGAGGTCGGTGGCGAAACCGGCGCGGTAACCGTCGCAGGAGATGAGGAAGCCGTGGGAGCCTTCTTCATCGTGAGCGAGTTCCATCGGCTGGAGGGTGACGCCGCGGACGGGCTGGAATTCGCCGTCAAAGCCGTGTACGAGTTGGGGCAAGGGGGTGTTGCCGAGACGTTTGGCGATGCGTTTGGCTTCGGCGTCGCGACCTTCGGGGGAGTCGAGGATTTCTTTGACCCGTTTGCGGGCGCAGAAGACGCGGATGCCTCGCTTGATGATCGTTTGCAGCCAGTTTTTGTTGAAGTGGTCGTGATCGAGGTGTGTGAGGACGATGGCGGAGATGTCGGGGAGGTCGACGCCGAGGCCTCCGTTGCCTGAGTGTTCGTCCCCGCCGCACATGCGCTGGGCGGTGGTTCGCGGGCCGAAGCCGGCATCAATGAGAAAGGTTCCCCAGGGCGCGCGCAGGACGGTGGAGTTTCCCCCGCTTCCGCTACCGAGCACGCATAATTCCAAGGACATCCGTGTCTCCTGAGCTTTGTGGGAGCATACAGAAGTCGTACGCTCCGGCACAAGCCCTGTGGCCCATAAAGGGTGCCGATACGGGTTCACAAAGCCTATTTAGCGGTTTCCGGATTGACTCGCCCGCCGTTCTGACGGATAAGTAATTGATTCCTACACAGAGGCTCAGGTGTCCGCATCCATGAAACATTACGAACTTGTAGTTATTGGCTCCGGCCCGGCCGGGCAGAAGGCAGCGATTCAGGGCGCGAAGCTCGGAAAGCGCGTCTGCATCATAGAGAAGAATCCGGTGGTCGGCGGCGCGGGGATCAACACGGGGACGATTCCGTCGAAGGCGCTGCGCGAGGCGGTGCTGTATCTCTCGGGGGCGGGCAAGCGGGCTCTCTACGGCGACAACTTCCGGCCGAAGCGCGACATCACGATTGAAGACCTGATATACGTTTCGCAACAGGTGATTCACAATGAGCTGTCGGTGATCCGCGAGCAGTTGGATCGCAACAATGTGGACCTGATGTGGGGGGCGGCGTATTTCGAAGGTCCGAACCTGCTGCAGATCCAGAAGGCGGATTCGCAGGAGATGATCACAGGGGACAAGTTTGTGATCGCCACGGGCACGCGGCCGGCGACGCCGGCGTCGGTGCCGTTCAATGACACGACCATATTTACGTCGGATGGGCTGTTGAAGCTGAAGATCCTTCCCAAGTCGATGATCGTTGTCGGGGGCGGCGTGATCGGCGTGGAATATGCGTGCATGCTAGGCGCCCTGGGCGTGCGCGTCACGCTGGTGGAAGGGAAGCCGGAGCTGTTTGATTTCCTGGACCGGGAGATCGTCGAGGCGCTGCAGTACCAGATGCGGCAGGCGAACATCACGCTACGGTTTGGGGAGAAGGTGGCGAAGATCCAGGAGATCGAATCGCCCACGAATCACGGGCAGATGCTAGTGCAGGCGAAGCTGGAATCGGGCAAGCTGCTCAACGCGCAGTGCCTGCTGTATGCGGTGGGGCGGCAGGGGACGACCAAGGCGCTGGCGTTGGAGAACGTCGGGCTGGTGCCGGACGACCGCGAGCGTCTGAAGGTGAACAAGGATTACCAGACGGAAGTGGGGCACATTTATGCGGCGGGGGATGTGATCGGGTTTCCGGCGCTGGCGTCCACGGCGATGGAGCAGGGCCGGCTTGCGACGTGCCATGCGTTTGGGGTTGAAACGTGCTCGATACCGGAGCTGTTTCCGTATGGCATCTACTCGATTCCGGAAATCTCGATGGTGGGCAAGACGGAAAAGCAGCTCACGGATGCGGGCATTCCGTACGAAGCGGGGATCGCCCATTACAAGGAAGTCGCGCGCGGGCAACTGCTCGGGGATTCGGCGGGCATGTTGAAGCTGTTGATCCACCAGGAGACGCACCAGCTCCTGGGCGTGCATGCGATCGGGACGCAGTCGACTGAATTGATTCACATCGGGCAGGCGGTGCTGACTTTCGGCGGCACTGCGGAATACTTCATCAACAATGTGTTCAATTATCCGACGCTGGCGGAGACGTATAAGATTGCAGCGTTCAATGGGCTGAACAAGCTGCGCAACATCTGAGATTTGCAGGAAATTGTTTTCAAAGAGACACTGAGCTGACGGTATAATAGAGGCGATGATACAGAGCGCTGATCCAATCACGTTTTCAGTTCCCCGGGCGGTTCTCCTGGACATCTCGCAGTTGTCGAATGAACTGAACAAGCGGATGCATGAGCTGCTGGAGCGCAACACAGACGGGGCACTGACTGCAAACGAGACTGCAGAACTTCAACGGCTGGTCCAGATGGCTGAGTTCGGGCAGATCGTCGCAGCAGCACTGCAATCCACGAGCACTCCGTGAGTCTCTCAACGATTCCCAAAGCGTTGCGCGAGCAGATATTTCGCCGCGATGAAGGTCGGTGTCAGTATTGCCGACTCGCGCAATTTGGTCAGGCCACCGTTTTCCACATCGATCACGTCATACCCAGAAGCCTTGGCGGCCCCACGGCGGAATCGAATCTGGTCTTGCAGTGCCCGCATTGCAGTCTGCATAAGTCCAACAAGATCGCTGCAATTGACCCAGCGACGGGAAATGTTGCGACGTTATTCCATCCGCTGACCCAGAAATGGGAACAGCACTTTGCCCTTGATGGCAATGGGTTGTGCCACGGAGTCACACCCCCCGGAAGAGCAACAGTCGAAGCTCTTCGAATGAACGAGCAATTGCCCCGAATCGCACGATCCATCCAAATCCGCGCGGGACTATTGTTGCCGTCCCATCAGAATTGAACCCGTACGCCTACAAGAGAGCGGAAAATGATTACTTCGTCGCGCTCTCCGACACCGCCGCGCGTAATCGCTCTCCCACCTCTGGCGATGAGAGGGCGGATTTTCCGAAGCCCGGCACGGCGCCGTTCGCCATCGCCGCCGCCTGTGCATCGGCGTAGTCGCTCACCAGCATCATGGGCGTCGCTTCGCCGCTTTTTTTCAACTGCGCGATGAAATCGAGGCCCATCCCGGTCCCGGCGTCGAAGACGCGGTTCACCAGCACAAGATCGTATTTCTTCGCCAGCATTTTGCGTTGTGCATCCTCGGGAGAGGCGGCCCGATCCAGCGACGCCCCGAGCGCCGAGCGCACCACCTGGCCGATCCGCGAATCGTCATACCCGCATTGCCCCACGCTCAACACCACTGTCATTGCAGCCTCCAAGAACAACTTGCAATCCTTTCCGCAGCGGAAAGGAAATCAACTCTCTTCGCTCTTTTTTTCTATCCGACGCCTAAGCACCGCCGGGCTTCCAGAGCGGCAACTCGCTCACCACCGCCGTCTCCCGGCTCCCCTCGGCGAGCACCTTCAGGAGTTTCCCCGGCGATGCAAACGCCTTCTTCACGTACCCCATCCCGACGGGCACATAACCCAGCATCGGCGACATGCAACTGCTGGTTACGATGCCGATCTGCGTCCGCGCCTCGCTGGTATCAAAGATCTCGGTGCCCGCGACAGGCAGCTTCCCGCCGTCGCCCCCCTCCCCCTCTCCCTGGCCGCTGCTCTGCACCTTGAAGCCGACGAGCAATCGGGCGACGGTCTGGTGGGCGTGCATCCGCGCGACGATCTCCTGTCCGAGATAGCACCCCTTGGTGACGCTGACGGCGCGCAGGTACCAGTGGCCCGTCTCCATCGGCAGATGATTGTCGGTGATATCGATTCCGAACAGCGGCGTTCCGGCCTCGATCCGCGCGGTGTTGAAGGCGGACCATCCGATGGCGCGCATCGTCATGCCGCCATCGTGCTCACCGCCTTCGTGCCCGTGGCCGCCGGCTTCATGGAGGATTTCCCAGAGCTTCACGAGCTGGTCGCGCGGGGCGATGAGCTCGTACTGCTCCTGGCCGCAGAGATCGTTGCGGAAGACCGTCACGGTAGCCTTGCCCAGCAGGCGTTTTGCATGCCGCAGCGGCGCATCGAGCGTCTCCACGCCGGCATCCATCACCTTTTTGAGAAGTTCGGCCGCTCGCGGTCCGATCACGGTCAGGCGGCCCAGTTGCTCGCACCCGTTCAGCACGCGCACGTCTTCGGTGAAAATGTATTTTTCCATCTGGTCGACAAACTGGCCGGCCATGCGGTGATCCATCTCGACCAGCGTCGCTTCTTCGGTATGCAGAACATTCATGTCCATCACGATGCGTCCCTTGAGGTTGAGCAGGTAGGCGTAGCATCCCTGGCCGGGCTGGAGGCGATTCGTGTCGTTGGTCACCTTGTTGTGCAGGAAGGAGAGGCGATCTTTTCCGGTGAGAATCACCACGCCGCGATGGGGCGCATCCATGACGGCGACGCCCTTGTGGATCGACGCATATTCCGCTTCGACTTCGCCGTAGCTTTCGACGATCTGGAGATCGGCGCCATATGGAAGAAAAGTCGCTTCCGCCTGCTCGTGAACTTGGTGCAGCGGGTTGATGCTCATGGAGACTCCTGGGGCGGGCGCAAAGAACGCCGCCAGCGATTATATCGTCTTGAGGCGGCAATCGTCGTTGGCATTTCGTGGGATAAAACGACCGGGCGGGAGGCCCCCGCTGCGGGTGGAGAGGAGAAGATGCTGTGGTGTTCGGTGATCTTTAAGTGCAGGAGTTTTCGCACAACAACTGGTCAATCTGGGCCAGCGAGGCCTGGATCCCCTCCAACCCCGGATAGATAGCCAAGGCAAGGCGATAACACCGCCGGGCCTCCCGCCATTCCCCCAGGTGGGCGTGGGAATGCCCCATTCCCGCCATTGCTCCAAAATGCTGCGGCATGCGTTCCAGAGCCGCCCGACAGTCGGCGATCGATTCCGCGAATCGTTCGCTCAAATAGTAGGCAATTGCCCGCTGGTGATAGGCTTCGGCAAAGTCGGGGTCTTCCTGAATCGCGCAGGTGAATTTCTCGATTGCGCACTCGTAATTGCCGTGATGCATGTGGGTATTGCCGCACTTCACGAGCCCGACCGCCCGGCATTTGCCCAGCCGGAACCACATGGCCCACAGCGCGTGTTCGGCCATCTGGCTGACCATCGGATCCGTATCGTGAAGCGCCACGGCCAATGGGACGATGGCTGACCGATCCCCCACGACGGATAGGGCGAGAGCGGCCGCTTTCCGCACATCGCCGCTCTTGTGGGAAAGCAGGGAGACAATCTGGGGGCAGGTCCAGCGCTTACCGACGCTCAACAGCGTCTCTTCGAGATTTCCCTGGCAAAGACACGGCTGAAGGGCACCGATGAACTCGTCTGGATTGATCACAGCGGATTCAAGTGGGGTGGCCGACTCAGTGCGCATGTGGAATTCCCTATCACAGATCAATCAAGGCCAATGCTGGTCAGTTCGACATTGAAAGGTCCGAAACGGACAAGACATGTCTGGACTTTACCGCATCAACTGCGCTAACCGGCTGCGGCGTGCGTCCGCCGCTCCGCCTTCCCGAGGAGCAACGCCTGATTGAGTAATGCTATGCACGCTCCCCTGCATTCGGCAACTCAAATCCAGCATAGAAGTCCGGGGATACCCAACGTTTTCCGTACCGATAATCATGCTGTTTTCCTACTGCTGCGGGCCGCCCTGCGGCATCCCGAAAGGACTGCCGGCCGATTGCTTGCGTGCCTCGGTCGTCTGGGTCGCCGAATCATTGTTGTAATAGCGCAATGTCTGCTGGGTGCGACTGTCCGAATCACTGAACAGCTCGTGCCCGCACCCCTGCATCATCCCACCCGCAACCATCAGGGCCACCATCGCCAGCACTCGGCTGTCGATCACTCTCATCACATCTACTCCGAAGTTCACAAATCGAGGTAATCTCCGATTGTAACGTAACCCCCCCCGCAATGGAACAATCAACTTCAACTCAACTTTCGCCTCTGTGGCGGCGCCGGCGGCTCATCCGCCTTGAATCCCCACTGCACCAGCATTACTCTCCTCGTTTTACCAATCCATCATGAAACGAGTCCCCATGCAGTCGTCCTCCCCCCACACGCAAACCTCCGGCCCGTCGCCCGCCTCCCTGCGCGACCTCGGCAACATCTCCATCGTCGGCCTGCAGTGGGGCGATGAAGGCAAAGGCAAAATCATCGACCTGCTCTCCTCCGAATTCGATTTTGCCGTCCGCTGGAACGGCGGCTCCAACGCGGGGCACAAGGTCGAAGTGGGTGATATCAAATATCGCTTCCACCTCATCCCCATCGGCATCCTCCGCCCCAATGTCACGTGCGTCATCTGCAACGGCGTCGTGATCGACCCGCTCAAAACCCTCGAAGAGATCGACGGCCTCTCCACGCAGGGCGTGCGTATCGAAAACAATCTCAAACTCTCCGCGAACGCCAACGTCGTCTTCCCGTATCACAAACTGCAGGACCAACTCGCCGAAGCGAAGGCCGCCGGAAGCAAGATCGGCACGACAGGCCGGGGCATCGGGCCGTGTTACGCCGACAAGGCCAACCGCTCCACCGCCATCCGCCTCGCGGACATTCTGGACGACGCCCGCCTCACGGAAAAACTGCAGCGGATCGTCCCCGAGAAAAGCGCGATTCTCAAAGCACTCTACGGCGCTGATGCGCTCGACTGGAAACCGATCTTCGAGCAGTACCGCGCCTGCGGCGAACAGCTACGCCCCTTCATCACCGACACCACCCGCCTTCTCCACGCCGCCCTCAAAGAGAAGAAGCGGATGCTATTCGAGGGGGCGAATGCGGTGCTCCTCGATGTCGATCACGGCACGGTTCCCTACGTGACCTCCTCCAACTGCGGCACCGGCCTGTCTGTGGGCACGGGACTCCCCGCGAAGGCCGTCGATACGACGCTTGGCATCGTGAAGGCCTACTCCACGCGCGTCGGCGGCGGCCCCTTTCCCACGGAACTCAACAATCCAATCGGCGAAAAAATCCGCGAGCGCGGCCACGAGTACGGCACCACCACCGGCCGGCCGCGGCGCTGCGGCTGGATCGACACGGTCGCCCTGCGCTACTCGATCGCCATCTCCGGCGCCTCGTGCGTTGCGCTCATGCTGCTGGATGTCCTCTCCACGTTCGACGAGCTGCAGATCTGCACGGGGTACAATCTCAATGGGCAGACCACCGACTGGTTCCCGTCTGACGCGCTCGAACTCCAGCGCGCCGAGCCGATCTACGAAACCGTCAAAGGCTGGCATGAATCGCTCGACAATGTCACGAGTTTTGAGCAACTCCCCGCCGCGGCCCGGAATTACATCGCGCGCCTCGAACACCACATCGGCGTGCCGATCAAGATCATTTCCATCGGCCCCGCACGTCATCAGACTTTGATTCGCTCATAGCATCGCTTCAAAGTTCAAGGAGTCATTACATGTCCGCCTCCGCCTCCCGTCCACTCCGCGTCACCGTCTGGCATGAATTCCGCCACGAAATCCGTCACGAGTTCATCCGCAAGATCTATCCGGACGGCATGCACAACATCTTGGCCTCCGCCATCCGCGAACATCTTGGCGATTCCGTCGAAGTCCGCACCGCCATCCTCGACTCCCCCGACCACGGCCTCACCGACGAAGTCCTGGCCACCACCGACGTTCTCACCTGGTGGGGTCACATGGCGCATCACGAAGTGCGCGACGACATCGCCGCCAAGGTTCACCAGCGCGTCCTCGAAGGGATGGGCATCCTCTTCCTCCACTCCGCCCACTACTCCAAACCCTTCCGCCTCCTCATGGGCACCGGCTGCGGTCTCAAGTGGCGCGAGGCCGGCGAACTCGAACGCCTCTGGATCGTCAACCCCGGCCACGAAATCGCCGACGGCCTCGGCGACCACTTCGACATCCCCCACGAAGAAATGTACGGCGAGTTCTTCGACATCCCCACCCCGGACGAGCTCGTCATGGTCTCCTGGTTCGAAGGCGGCAACATCTTCCGCTCCTGCTGCACCTGGACCCGCGGCAAAGGGAAGGTCGTCTACTTTCGCCCCGGCCACGAAGCGTTTCCCACGTATTACCACAAGGAAGTGCGGCGCGTGATCGCCAACGCCGTCAAATGGGCCGCGCCTCGTTCCAGCAGCCCCTTCGCCATCGGCGCCCCCAACGAAACAAAATCGCTCAGCCCGATTTCCACGACGCACGTCGTTGACGAATCCATCCACCGCCCTGCTTGAACCCGCCTTTGAACCCACCCCGCTTTGCGTTATAAAGGACGAATGACCACCACCCAGCCCATCCCCGCTCCCACCCCCCCCGCCCTCGGCATCGCCCCCGAGCGCCTTCCGCGCCACGTCGCGATCATCATGGATGGCAACGGCCGCTGGGCCCGCCAGCGCGGCCTCCCGCGCTTCGCCGGCCACCGCGCCGGCGCCAAAACCGTCCGCACCATCGTTGAAGAATGCGCCCGCCTCGGCCTGCAGCAGCTCACGCTCTACTCGTTCTCCACCGAAAACTGGAACCGCCCCGCCGAAGAAGTTTCCCTTCTCATGGATCTCTACGTCGAATACATGCGTTCGCAGCGCCAACTGCTCATCGACAACAACATCCAGTTCGTCCAGATCGGCCGGCGCGAAGGCCTCCCCGCCCTGGTCCTTGAGGAACTCCAGAACACGCTCGACGCCACCCGCAACAATACGGGCATGACCCTCTGCCTCGCGATCAACTACGGCTCGCGCACGGAAATCACCGATGCCGTCCGCCAGATCGCCCTCGACGTTCAGTCCGGAAAATTTTCCGCGGACAAAATCACCGAGCAATCCATCTCCGACCGCCTCTACACAGCCGGAATGCCCGACCCCGACCTCCTCATCCGCACCGCCGGCGAAATGCGCGTCAGCAACTACCTCCTCTGGCAGATCAGCTACGCCGAGTTCTACGTCACGGAGACCTTCTGGCCTGAATTCACAATCGACGAACTTTACAAAGCCCTCCGCGATTTCGCCGGCCGCAACCGTCGTTTCGGCGGCGTCGACAAATCCAACACATAGACCCATTCCGTCTTAGCAGAGTTTTAACATCACGCTGCTAGGGTGGAGAGCTTCTTTTCAGTGGGAGTTTCCGCGCATGGCAGCACAGCGCAAGCCGATTTTGATCCTCTGTTTGACTCTGCTTTGCAACGTCCTGCTTCTCTCGCGCGTGGGCGCCGAGCCCACGACGCAGCCGACCGCCGCCGCCCCCCCCGCGCCCCTCGCCCATCACGTTGTCATCATCTCCATCGACGGCTGCCGCCCCGACGTCCTTCTCCGCGCCAATGCTCCCACGATCCGCGACCTCATGAAGCGCGGCTCCTTCACCTTCTGGGCACGCACCACCGATATCGCCATCACCCTCCCCTCTCACACCTCCATGATGACCGGCGTTCCCCCGGAAATTCACGGCATCCTCGTCAACGAAGAAAAACCCGGCGACCCCATCCCCTATCCCAAGGTCCCCACCCTATTCGAGGTCGCGAAGGCACGCGGTTACACCACCGCCCTCTTCAGCACCAAACGCAAATTCGACACCCTCGCCCGCCCCGGCTCGATCGACTGGAGCTTCATCGCCCGCGAATCCACATCGCCCGATGATCTCGGCATTGCCACCAAAGCCGCCGACGCGATTCGCCAGCATCAACCCGGCGTGACGATGGTCCACCTTGGCAACTGCGACATTGTGGGGCACACCGTCGGCTGGGGATCGCCCGCTCAGATCGCCGCCGTCGAACAGGCCGACACCGCCATCAGCAAAGTCATCCAGGCCATTCACGATGCCACAATGGACGATGACACGCTGATCATCGTCACGTCCGACCACGGCGGCGCCGGCCTCCAGCACGGCGCCAACGACATGCGCTCCCGCTACATCCCGTGGATCGCCGTCGGCCCGAGCGTTCGCAAAAACTTCGACATCACCCTCAGCCGCGACCTCTACCCCCGCACCGAAGACACCTTCGCCACCGCCTGCTATTTCCTCGCCATCCCGATCCCCTCCCACGTTGTCGGCCACCCGATTCTGCAAATCGTGCAAGGCCGCGAGCTCCTCACTCCTGTGAGCGCCCGCCACTGACCGTTAACAAAGCCGGCAATGGCATCGCCGGAATGAGCTTCCGCGGGAATAGTCGACACCCGACTTATCGAAGCCGCAACTTCGCCGCCGCGACCATCGCCCCACGCCGTTCCCCATCGCGCAACAACGCCTTCACGGTCGCCACCACCTGCCCCGCGGATGGCTGAGCAAACTCCACCCCCGCCTTCAACAGCCCCGGCAGCGCACCGGCCATCGAGTCCGTCGGATGCTGCGGAGAAAGCACCGCCACCTCCGCTCCCACCGCATCCCACACCAGCGGCGACAGGCTACCCGTCGGCGACAGGTGCACCAGCACCGCCACATCCCCCCACGCATTCACCCCGCCGCTCTCCCCCTCGTGCCACGCGGGAAACGCCTCCACCACCACATTCCGTCCCGTCGCCTGCCCCCCCCCGGCATCGAATCCCGTCCAATCCCCCACCAGCCGCAACGCAATACCGTCCCCCGCCAGCTTCTCCGCCATCATCAGCAAGGGCACATTCGGAATGAGCACATCGCGCACCACGCGCAACATCGGATCCCGCAGCGACGGATCCGTCGCCCCATCGGCGCCGACCGACACCTTCGCCCGCACCAGCGCACGCCGCAGCACATCCACCGCCGCTCCCACATGCACGCTCAAATAGTCCTCTTCAATGATCTCGCGCGCCGCCGCATACACCGCCAGATGCGTCGGCAACTGAATCCCCAGAGCCGCCGCGTCCATCGCCGGCAGATCCCCGATCATCGCCACTCGATGCCGCAACGAAATGCCCGGCTCCCCGTGCATCACGCCCGCGCGCGGCCGCACCGCCCGCAGTTCAATCTCCCCCTTGGCAATCCCCCTCTCCAGGAAGCGTGCTTCGTGATACCCGCTGTGCACGACCACGCGATCAGTCGCCCCGATCTCCCCGCCCGCCCCCCCGCCCCCCCGCCCCCCCCGGGGCACACGATCCCAATACGCCGCCCCCACTCCCGGCGGAACCCAGGTCTCCACCACCACCCCCGGCGGCACACAACCAAGCTGCGGCCGGAACAAGTCGCTCACGATCACCGCCGGCCGCCGCGTCACAATCATCTCGAGCCGCGCCGCAATGCTCGTGCTGGTGTGATGGTCGATGCGCAATTCTGTGACGCCTCGAAGCACTTCCCGCATAGGCCTCTCCCCCGCATAACGCGGCGTCAACGTCATTGCCACGCGTTCCCCGTTCATCTCTCCCAATCCCTGATCCAGCCTGGCCACCAGCGAATTGATCACCCCCTGCCGCTCGATAATCACTCGCCGCACGATCGCTTCGCCAGCGCCCAGCAGCAGATTGCGCCGTTCCCCCACCAGCGTCGGCAACGGATGCAAAACCCCAGGCGGATCGAACCCCACATGCCGCCTCAGAAACGCCGACAATTCCTCCGACGCCTCCGCCCCATCCCCCGTGAAAATCACAATCTTCCCCGATCGCAGAAACTCCGCCAGGTCGCAGATCTCCAGCGCCATCCGCACCAGCCCCGCCTCCGGCTCATACACAAATACTGCCTGGGCACTCCCGAGCTTCCCCGCAAATGCCCGCCACTCGTATCCCGATCCGATCGACAACCCCAGTCCATTCCCCGTCCCCACCGCCAGCGATTCCACAATCGAAAGCGCCGACTCCCGGGGCATCGACGTCCCGCCCAGCCACTCTACCCGCCTCTCCCCCCCCGCCTCTCCCTCCATCACGCGCCGATACGTGTCGCTCCCATCACTCCCCACGCACCGCTCAAACCCCGCCCTGCCCCCCGGCACGCTCGCAGCAGCGACAACCTCCGCCGTCCGCGGCGTCCACACCTTCAGCGCCTCAAGATTCCGTTCCAGTAGCGACATGCGAAAAGCGTAACGCCCACATTACCGGAAAGCGAGTGAGCCCCGTTTCGGGGCTCACACTGAATTAAATCTGAAACACACACTTCGCCGCAGACCGCGGCCGCTCCGGCGGGCTGAACGCCGTCGAGAAGTCGAACACGTTCTGAAAATCCCGGACGTCATCATCATCCGTCTTCGCCATGAGTTTGTTGTCCACCATGGCAAAGACAATCCGCCCGAAATCCCCCGTCCGCACCACGCCCCAGTGCGCCAGCACCGTCTCGGCCATCAGGCCATATTTTTCAATCGCATAATTCCGCAGCCCCCAGCACAACTGCTGCCCGGTCACGTGACACGCCTGCTCGGCTTTGGTCCGCGTGTCCCCATGAATCTTCGACACAGTATGGTTGAGCCCGTGCCGCACAAACTCGAACGCCTCGATGGGATACCGTCCGCACTCTTCCACAACCTGTTCGAGGGACTTCCGCGTGGTCTCATTCATCGGCATAAGTTCAACTCTGCTTTCTGGGTCGGGGTCATTATACAGAACGCGTAAAGAAAATTGAAAGTTTCCTCACGGAGTTCTGAAAGCCGAAATCCAAAAAAAGAAAGGACGATCCAAATTCATTCGGACCGTCCTTGGCAAAATCATGAGAAGATAGAGAACTTCAGCCCCATTTAGGGGCGGTTCTTATCTCTTACTTATCCTGCAGCTTCGCGAGTTCCTTGTGCGCTGCCGCGACGCCGGCGCCGAACTCAAATTTGTAACCCTGCTGGCGCAAAATAATTTCCACGCCGTGAATCACGCCCAGCGTGTCCGCCTGATCCACATATCCCATGTGCGAGATGCGGAACATCTTCCCTTCCATCGTGCCCTGCCCGGCCGCGACGTTCATGTTGAGCTGCTTCCGCAGCGCGCCGCGGAACTCCTTGTCGGTGAACCCGGGGGGATAATTGATGCCCGTCACGGAATCCGACGGCTGCTTTGAGAACACGCCCAGCCCCAGCGCATTGGCCGCCGCACGCGTCGCCGCCGCCAGCCCGCTCGTCCGCTTCCACACCCCTTCAATCGTCTCCGACTGAATCATGTTGAGCGCGACGAACAACCCGCGCACCAGCGTCACGGCGGGCGTCCACGGCACATCGTTCTCGTTGTAGCTCTTCAAATAGCTGTTCAAATCCAGATACAGATTCGGCTGCTTGATCGTCGCCGCCTTCTTCTGCGCCTTCTCGCTCACGCTGATGAACGCCAATCCCGGCGGCAGCATCAACGCCTTCTGCGACCCCGTGATCACCACGTCCACGCCCCACTCGTCCGTCTTCACCGGAATCGCGCCGACCGCAGTAATGCCATCCGAAATCAGAATCGTATCCGTGTTCCGCGTCAGCGCCGCGATCCCCTGCAGATCGGTCACCGTGCAGGCCGACGTCTCCGAGTGCACCAGCACCACCGCATCGTAGTGCTTCTGCTTGAGCGTTTCCGCGACCTGATCGACCGACGTCGCCGTCCCGTACTCCGCCTTCAGCACCGTCGCGTTCCACTTGTTCCGTTCGCCGATCTTGACCCACCGCTCCGCAAACTTTCCGTTGCTCAGGAACAGCACGTTTCCGTTCGCCGGAATCGTGTTGATCATCGCCATCTCCGCCCCCGCCGTGCCCGACCCGGAAATCGTCAGCACCGGATTCTTCGTCTGATACACATACTTGAGCCCCTCGTTTACCTTCGCAAACAGATCCTTGTACTGCTGCGTGCGATGATGGAACACCGGCTTGGCCATCTCCAGCAGCACTTCTTCCGGAACGCTCGTCGGACCGGGGGTATACAGACGCATCTTGTTCATGGGAAGCTCCGATTGGTGAACAATCGCGGGAAGCCGAAGCACCGCTCCGGACGCCTGCAAAATGGGATTAAGCAAAAGAAGATAAGGGAAACCCGAGACCTGTTCAATGAGAGGAATCCCGACCCGGAATCGCGGTAAAAACCGTATGCCCCGCGCTCCCCACGCCGGCTCACTCCGCCGTCGCCACCACCTGGCTGACCTCCGGCACCTTCTCGCGGATGTTCCGCTCAATCCCCTGCCGCAGCGTCATGTCCGACGAGGGGCACCCGATGCACGCCCCATGAAACCGGATGTGCACCACCCCCTCCGGCGACACATCGACGAGCTCCACATCCCCGCCATCCGACTGAATGACCGGCCGCAGCCAGTTAATGACAAGCTGCACCCGGTCCTTCACCGTTTGCGGAGGTGAGGACGGTTGTCCTGCGGACGTTGATGGATGTGCCTGCGTCATTCTCTACTCCTTGGGTCAAGTCAGTATAGAGAATGCCGCGTCCACCTTCAAACCGCCCCCCTACTTCGCCTGCTGTGCCCTTAGCAACCGCACATTCCCATTAATCTCCATCGCAATCCCGTTATCCACCACCTGCCACGCCCGCAGGACCTGACCCTCCCCCTGCGCGGTCGCATCACTCGTCAGATCCACCAGCTCCACATTCAGCGCATCCTGGTTGCGATCAAAAAACAGCACACACGTCGCTCGCTGCGCATTGGCCGTCGGACCATACGCCAGGCAGATCAAATACCGATCCGAGACCTGCAGTTCCTGCAGCGCCGGCGTATCCGACAGCAACTCGCTGTGAAACGCGAGTTGCTTGTCCTCGGGCCGCGCCTCCGTGTGATAGCCGGAAAAAATCCCGTTGCTCTGGAAGATGGCCACATCCCCATCCAGTATCCCCCGCTCGTAGGCAATCTGCCCGCCCTCCTGCGGCGGATCCAACCTTAACCCCACCTGCGGCGGCTTCGGCCACAGCGTCTCCCCGCCATCGCGAGACAAACACAAGACCTCCATGTTCTGATTGATCATGATCAGCCCGTCCAGCGTCAGCACCGTCGCCGTCGGAAAGCGCGACTGAATCGCATCCCGCCACAGCGGCTGATCCTGATCCGAGAACAGGTCATACGCCATCACCGCCTGTCCGGTCACCGCGTACAACACCCCATCCTCCGACACCTCCCGCCAAGCCGCCCGCTCCGATTCGAGCTTGATCTGCTTCCGGAATTTCCCAGTCTCCGCGTCCACGACATAAAACGTCGACCCCGCATGATCCTGCGCATCCACCTGCGCCACGAGCAGGTCCTCATTCCCGTTCAACGCCGACGTGAATCCCTGCGGCAACTTCACCGACAGCGCCCCGCCCGCCGGGTCCTGCCACGCCGGCTTCCCCGTGTCCACGGAGTACGCCTGCATCGCCCCGCTGGAAACCACCACCACCTTGTCGTCCATCATCCGCATCGTCGCAAACGCCGACTGCCCCAGCCGCGAGAACGACATTTGCCGCGCCATCTCCGTATCCCCCATGCTCGCCGCAAAAAACGGATCCACATCAGGATCGCTCGCCGAGACCACGTTCCCGGCGATCATCAGCCGGCCGCCCCCCTGAATGATGATCTGCCCGCCGCCCGCCCGCTGGATGAACCGCACCTGCCCAGCCGCGACGTTCATCGCCGGCGGTTCCTGCCCCGTCCCATTCAGCGGAACCTCCCACGCAATCGACTGGCTCTTCGTATCAATCCCCACGAGGGTGTGCGCCTGCACCACCACCGACATATTCCCCGACGAACCCAGCAGCACCGCGGGCCCATTCTCCGGCATCTGCAGGCCGCCATCCTTCGTCAGTTCCTTCCCCGTCGCCGCTTCAAATATCCGCACCCGCCGCATCCGGTACGCAAAGACCAGGTCCGGCCGGTTCATTGACTGCTGTTTCTCAACCGGCGTGAGCAGCGACGCATTGGCAAGAAACACCTTCCGCACCGATTCCGGATCGATCGGCGGCCCTTCGACCCGCGAACGCCCCGCCGGCATCATCGGCCGCCGCCCTTCCGCCATCCGCTGCCCCGCACTCTTCAACTGCTCGCTCAAACCGGCAAACGTGGTCTCCCCATTCGTCCCCGGCTCCTTCCACGAGAGCTTCGGATACTGCCGCAGCCCGCGTTCCGCCCACGCCACCGCCGCACCATAGCGTTTCAGCCCCTTGTATGCCCCGGCCAATTCCGCCGTCACCTCTCCCTTGCTTCCCTGCGACGCCCGCGGATACAGCCACTGCAAGACGCGCAGGGCCGAGGCCCAATCCTGCTTCTCCCGGAACGCGCTCGCCAGGCTCGTCGCAGCCTCCAGCGCGGCATGACTGTTTGGATACGCTTCCACCACGTTCATCAGAGCCCCCAGGTCCTGCTGCGACTTCCCCTTCGCCAGGAACGCTGCCGCCTGCTCCTCGTACGGCCGATACAAATCCTCCCCGTTCTTCTCGATCAGCCCGTGAAATCTCAGTTCCGCCGTGACCCCCGCCCGCGCAATCGTGTCTCCGCGCCGGAACGGCGCCTGCCGCAACGCCGCATCCGTCAGCACCTGGTTGTACAGCATCGCCGCTTCTTCCGGCTTCTTCTGCGCCAGCGACAGATCCGACATCGACAGCCGCCACTCCGCCTGCTGCTCCGGCGTCCGCGCCGTCGCCTTGCACTGCTCGTAATAGAAACGCGACCGATCCCGCAGCCCCGCATCCTCCTTCGCGAGCAGTTGCTCCGCGAAATTCAGATTCGTCCGGTACAGCCGCACCAGAATGTCCTTCCCGTCATCATGCGCCCCCACCGCCTGCTCGACCGACTTGCGCATGTTCTCTTCCGCCAGATCCAGGTGATTCGTCCGGAATGAAATCTCCGCCAGCGCCAGGTACGGCTCCGGATCACCCGGATGCTGCTTGATCTGCTCCAGCCGGTTGTCCCGCGCCGTCTCCCAACGCGAATACCCCGACGCCTCCGTCGCGTTCACCACCACCACCTGCTCGCTGGTCACCAGAAAATTCCCCGGCCGACCCGGCGTGTCCCGCTCCGTCCTCGGCCACTGCCAGAAATCCTGGTTCTTCCCCGCCGCCGGATCCACCAACGCCATCCCCTTCTCGAACGGCACGTACAGCAAAGTCGTCGTCAGGAACGGCCTCCCTTGCTGCTGACCCGCATCCGTCGGCAATGGCACAGTCCACTCCGGCGACGCCGGCAAATCCGACTTCTCCGCCGTCTCCATGTTCAACGCCACCACCACCGCCTGCGCGTTCGCATACCCCGTCAAAATCAGCCGTGGCCCCATCAGCCCCACCATCGTGTCCAGCGACGTCATTCCCAGGTCCTTTGCCGTCACCGTCCGAATCGGCTTCCCAGTCCAGCGGTTGTACACGTGCAGCTCCCCCTCCTGCCCCGGGTTCTCGCACGTCACCAACTCATCCCGATGCACCAGCGGCGGATTATATTTCCACGATGGCGCAAACTCCCGCGGCACGTACATCTCCTGCGGCGTCTTGCTCTTCTTCGACGCATCCGTCACCTGCAGCCACTCGATCCGTCCCGCGTTCGCATCCACCGCGCAATCCGCACCCTGCCCCGTGCTCACGTACACCATGTCGTCCGCAAACGTCGGTATTGGTATCCCCGAAAAGCTCGCCATCGGCCCGAAATAGGCCCCCGCCGACGCGCTGCACAAATAACACGTCCACGTCGGCTCGCCGCTCTCTCCATCCAGACGCACCAGGTACAACTGCACAAACGCGCTCTCCCCCTGCTTCCGCGCCATCACGAATACGCCCTGCTTCGTCACCAGCGGCGAGCCGATGAACATCAGCATCCCCTTCGCGTCGAGCTTGATGCTCCGCGCTGACGTCGACCACTTCACGCTCCCCGTCGTCCGGTCCAGACACACCAGCCGCGTCCCCGGCATCAGCGGGTTTTGATCCGCCTCCTGCTCGTTCTCCGCCCCACCGCCCGTCGGCGACGGCAGCACTGCATAGACCCGGTCCCCCGTCACCGCCGCACTGTAATGCGCTGCCGGCCGGAACGGATTCCCGCCTTCCTCCATCTGCCCCTGATAAACCCGCTCCCGCACCACCTCCGCCGGCGACCGCTCCAGTTGCGGATACGCCCACTGAAAGCTCCCCGCATTCGATGAGACCGCGATCACCCGATCCCCCGTATGCAACAGCAACGTCCCCTGCGACAGCACCGGATACGACGCCAACTGCGGCATCGCGTGCGTCTGCCCCATCACCATCCCGCGTGGCATCGGCACCGGCATCGCGGCCGGCGCACGCGCCCCGCTCCCCTCCCCTTTCAACTCCATCGTCCACAACTGCGCCCCGACCGACGCATTCGCCGCCGGCAATATCCCGCGCGTCGGCCCGCCTTGAAACTCCGGCCACTCATCCTGCGGCAAAGCCTGCGACGGATTCCACGCCGGCAGCCCCATCACCTCATCCAGCTTCGCCACCAGCTTTACATCCTGCCCGTCCACCACCCCATGCGCATCCGGAAACTCCTTCTGCAGCTCATCCCGCAGCCCCCGCGCCCCGGTCTCGTTCTGCTCCATCCGCTCGGCCACCGCCGCCTTGAAAATCAATTGCGCCCGCACATCGCCCCCCCCGCCGTTCCCCGCCGCTGCCGACGGATGTGTCAGCAATTCCTGCCAGATCCGCGCCGCCGCCGCAAAATCCCCACGCTCAAAATACCACTCCGCCGCGCGCGACAACCCCTCAAACGCCGCCTTCGACGGAAAATACCTGTCGCACGCCCGGATCACCCCCGCCATATCCCGTTGCGCCACCGCCGGGCCGATCTCCTTCTCCGCCTCCAGCCCCAGAAGCTGTTCGTACATCCCGCCCCCCCCCGCCTGCACCGCCGGCATGGCCAGCAGCTTCTCCCGCACGTAATCCGTGATCGATCCGTACGAATCGGTGTTCAGATAAACCAGCTTCTGTCCATAATCATTGATGATCTTCTGATACGAAGTGATCGCCAGTTGCGACTGCCCCTGCGACGCATACCGCGTCGCCGCGCGCAGCTTCTCTATGGATGCAAACGAATCATCCACAAACACCTGCGCCTCATTGCCCACCGCCCGATCCATCAACCCCCCCGGCTGTCCAACCGCCCCACCCGCCACCACCGGCCGCGCGGGGGAAGGGGCCGCCGGCTCCCCACGCTCCGTATCCACGTTCGGCGACGTCGTCGCCACATCCTGCGCATGAAGCCCCAGCCCTGCCGCCGCAAGCACAGCTCCGGCCAACACCCCAAAGAACCGCTGCTTCCCCCCACTCAAACGCTGCCCAGTTCGTAACTTCTGCACTGCAAACCTCCAAGCGTCATTCACCCGCATTATAACGTTGCCATTCACCCCTCCCCCTCACACCTCCCCACAATTCCGAACCTCATCCATTTCCCCATCCCCTCCGACCAACGCCCGCCGCCTCGGGCGGTGTGGGGCCAATGTGCCCTCATCAACACTCCACCCCTCTCCAAACCTCACCGACCTCTCCGACGTCCTCAACAACTTCGGCCTCACCACCCCCCTCCTCCTGCGCAAGCGCCGCCACTCCTCCTGATACACTGCTACCACTAATACACTGATATCACTCCCCTCGCCCCCAAACCCCTTCAATTCCTATCGGAGAGAGGGAGAGACCGCCATTGACACACACACCTTGGCGGTCTGGTATTTGGCGGACTCCCCGCCTCACAAATACCGCCCCCACAACAACCCGAGCCGGTCCTTCATCGCTGCCGGGATCTTGTCCTTGGGCGTCCAGATCGCCAGTTCCAGCGCCCGATGCGCCTCGAACGTATCCCCCCGTCGCGACCAGATCGCCGGCAACGCCGCCCGGATCAGCTTCAGCGCATTCTCCGTCGCCACGTGCATGTTCTCGATGATTTCCGCCAGCAGCGCCTGCTTATTGGCGACGGCATGATGGGGGCGCCAGCAGTCATAATCCGTCGCCAGCGCCACCAGCCCGTACGCGATCTCCGCCTCCCGCGCCAGCTTCGCCTCCGGCATGGCCGTCATCCCGATCAGGTCGCCCCCCCACTGCCGGTGCATCAAACTCTCCGCCGTCGTTGAGAACGCCGGCCCCTCCATGCACACGTAGGTGCCGCCATTTCGCACGTCGATCCCGTTCACGGAGGCCCCGATCCCCGTCAGGATGGCCCGCAACTTCGGACAGAACGGCTCCGCAAATTCCGCATGCACGGCCGCGCCGGGTTCATCAAAGAAGGTGCTTACGCGCTGGGTCGTCCGATCGATCACCTGATCCGGAATCACCAGACTCCGCGGCGCGATCTCCTCCCGCAAACTCCCCACCGCCCCCGACGCCACAATCCACCGGCACCCCGCCGCCTTGAGCGCCCAGATGTTCGCCCGGTATGGCACCGCCGACGGCGGAATCGTGTGCCCCGTCCCATGCCGGGGCAAAAACGCAATCGGCACTCCCTCCCACTCCCCCACCACGAGCGGCGCCGATGGCTTGCCAAACGGCGTGTCCACTTCCACCGGCTTGCCCACTCCGGCCGCGAGCAGCGCCGCGCCCAGGCCTGAGCCGCCAATAATCCCGATCCGATCCGTCTGTTCGTTCATGCCCGAGCCTTCCGAAACACCGCAATTTCTTCATCCCGCTGCCGCCCCGCCAACTCGCCCAACTCCCGCGGAAACGCCGCCACATCCCAATACCGTGACTTGTTCCTCCCCGCCACGCTCTCATGCAAATCCTGAATCAACGCCCGCTCCCCGAGATTCGTCCGCAGATGAAAATCCCCGGTGTTCTCCCAGAACAGCACATCGTGATACCCCTCCCCGCGCAGCGCTTCAAACACCCCCGACGACCCGCTCAGTTTCCCCACAAAAAAATGCGGGTCATACTCAAAAAACACCACCGGCCGCACTGCCCCAACCACCTCGATATTGTTCTGCAGGATAAACGCATCCCACCCGTCCGTGTCGATCTTCCACAACCTCGCCCCGCCTCCCTCGCCGAATCGCGGATGCCTCTCCAGGATCTGCCGCAGCGGCCGCGTTGTCATCACCCCGCCATGCTCCCCCGGCTCCATGAATGCCGTCCCCTTCTCCACGACGAGTTTGGCGGCCACCTCTCCGCTGCCCACAAAACCCTCTTCAATCTCCACATCAAAGAATTGCCGCAGGTTTTCCTTGAGGAGCGTCAGATATTCGTCGCACCCCTCGACGCACAAAATCGGCGCCGCGCAGTATCGCCGCAGCGTGGCCACGGTATCGCCGACATTCGCCCCGATGTCGAGGATCGTCAGATCGGGCACCGCCGCCGCCACCGTCCGCGCCAGCCGCCCCACGTTCGTGCCATAGAGCGGAAACGCCTGCTTGATGTGCGGCAACTGCGTCGCCGAATGCAGCAGGATCGGAAAACCATCCAGTTCGTATACGATCGGACTCATGGCCGAAAGCTTACCATCCGCGGGCGTCCCTCGCCTCTTTCCCGTATAATCGCCTCTCTTTGATTTACGGAACGATACATGGCTGATCTGCAGGAAATGACCACGCCCCCCCCCCACCCACCCACCCACCCCGTGCCCATCGCCACCACCGTCATGCCCTCCGCCGTGCAAACCGCCTCCGCGGTCATCGATGTGCGCAACCTCAGCAAGCGCTTCAAGATCTTCCCCGGCCCGTGGTCGCGCCTGGGCGAGTGGCTCACCCGCAAACCCCACCACGATGATTTCTGGGCCCTCAAGGATATTTCCCTCCACGTCGGCAAGGGCGAATGTGTCGGCATCATCGGCCCCAACGGCTCCGGCAAATCGACCCTCCTCAAACTCCTCACCCGCACCCTTGAACCGACCTCCGGCTCCTTCACCATCAATGGCCGGCTGCTGAGCCTTCTCGAACTCGGCACCGGGTTCAATGTCGAACTCACCGGCCGGGAAAATGTCGTCCACTCCGCGGAACTCCTCGCCTTCCCGCCCGGTTACGCCGCCAGGAAAATGGAGGCGATCGAATCCTTCGCCGAGCTGGGCGATTTCTTCGACCGGCCGGTCAAACTCTATTCCAGCGGCATGTTCGTGCGACTCGCCTTCTCGATGTTCATGTGCTTCGACCCGGAAGTCCTGATCATCGATGAAGCGCTCAGCGTCGGCGACGTCTTCTTCCAGCAGAAGTGCTTCCAGCAACTGCACCGCATCATGGAGTCGGGCACGACGCTCCTGTTCGTCTCGCACGACATGGGGGCGATCCGCAGCCTGTGCGATCGCATCCTCGTGCTCAGCAAGGGCGAATGCATTTTCTCGGGCGATCCGGACGAGGGCGTCACCCGCTACTTCGCCATCATGGGGAAGGAGCAGCAGAACCCGACTCGCGCCGCAACCAAAGGCCACGCAATGCCACCGCACGGCCACGTCCCGCCATCGGATGCCGCCTCGATCCGAGCGCACGACATTCTCCCGCTGGCCAAGAGCCGGCATGGCGAGCGGGGCTTCGAAATCACGGCGGCCTCGCTGGAGACGATGCACGGCCAGCCGACATGGATCGCCGAGATCATGGAGCCGCTGAAGCTGCGCGTTCTTCTCAAGGCGTCGCGCGACATCCCGGAGCCGCAGGTGGGTTTCCAGCTTTACGACCGGATGGGGACGCTGATTTTCGCCTCCGGCTCGCGGCAACTCGGGCATGTCTTGAAGCCGCTCGCGGCGGGCGAGGAGCGCATGATCGAGTTCGTGGTCACGTGCTCCGTGCAGGCAGGTCCGTACACATTGTCACTTGCCGCCGGTGAACCGGTGGAAGGCAGTCCCGACCTCGGGGTCTGGCACGATTGTCATGAACATCTCGGTCCGTTGACGATTACCTGGCATGGCCAGCAGACGGCTCCGTTCTACGGAATCGCCAATTTGCCGCTGACGATGCGAGTTGTAGAAGATTGAAGCGCGGGTTTATTCGGCTGACGAGTTTTTCTTGGGCAGCAATGCCCGCAGGGGTGCGGAAAGCGGGCTGAGCGGCACGGGGGTGATCTTGGGATTATCGATGGTGCCGGTCACCGCGAGTTCGAGCAGTTGCGTGCGGATTTCGTTGATGAGGGGGGAGATCAGCGGCATGTCGGCCTTGTCGGGCGATTCGGTGACGAAGTTCAGATCAAGCGCCTTGTCCTTGAGGGACATGGAGCCCTGACCTGCAAGGTTGATGCTGGGACTTTCCAGCAGGATTTTTTCGAAGGTGACCTTATTGTCGCGCAGGTAGTAGCTCATAAAGGCGTGGTCGAACGCGTGTTCGACGGGGAGGCGGAGGGTGACGAGCTGCATGAGGCCCATGGCGAGGGGGACGTTGTAGATCTTTCCGTCCTGGATCACGAGTTCGCCGCGCCCGGTGCGGTCGGGGTGTGTGCCGTAGGTTTCCTGGAGGGCGAGGGAAGCGGAGACGCGTCCGTCGCCGATGTGCTTGCGTTCTTCATCGGTGGCGGTTCGCGGAAGTGCGAGGCGTCCGAGGTCGGCATCGTGGAGCACGAGGTTCGCTTCGTAACCGGGCTGACCGGCGATGGAAGTGACCGGGAATGTAGCGGGAGCAGTTGAGGGGGTCGAGGGGAAGCGCACGGTGACGGTGCCGCGCACGTCGCCACCGGCGACTTTTCCGTCAATATCGGAGATGTTGAGGGTCTGCTGGCTGGAAACCATCTGGACGGCGGCGTGAAGGGTATCGAGGGTTTTGCCGGAGAAGCCGACGTCGGTGCCGTTGAGCTGGGCGGTGAAGTCGAAGCCGCCAGCGCTCCACGTGCCGGTGGTGCTGAGGAGGAGGCGGTCCGCGGTGATGCCAAGCGAGGGATCGGTGGAGAGATTGTGAACGGCGAGGTCGGCATCAAAATCCCAGGGCTTGTCGGCACTTGCCCGCTCGAGGCGATCGAGGGAGAGGCGGAACTGGCCGGCGGTTTTGTGATCAGTGACGAACGTCACGACGGAAGACGGGAGTTTGGATGTCCAGGGTCCGGGCAGGCCGTCGGAAGTGGCGCTGGCACGGAGGGAGCATTCGCCGGTGTCGGTTCGATAAGCGCCGTCGCATGAAAGAGCGACCGGACCCGACCGGGCGGTGAGCTGCTGGAAAGTGATTTTGTCCGGACCAAACAGGAGGCGGCCCTGAATGTCATCGATGCTCGCGGGCCAGGAGGCGTGTGAGAGCGACATTGATTTGGGAACGAGCAAGCAGGAATAGGCATCAATGGAGAGGCCGGGCAATATTCCTCCCGGCGCAGGCGCGGAGGCGGGTGCGGTGGCGGGGGCCGTCGTCGGGGTCGAGTCAGCGCCAGCAGAGACCACGGCGTTGGCGTCGATGTCGATCTTGCCCTGGGGTTTGTAGGAGTTCCACATCTGCCGCATGGATAGGGGGAGCATTCCGGGGGCTTGGGGGGGGAGGACGACATCGCGTCCGTGGGCGCCGATTCGGAGGTGAGCGCTGGGCCTGGCGAGTTCGAAGGCACCGGTTGCGGAAATATCGAGTGCGTGCATGAGTGTTGCGCCGGCGCTCAGCAATTCGAGGTGGAGTCCGTTGAGCTGGGCCTGGGCGGAGATGTCGCTGAGATCGATGTCGCCGTCGTGGGAGCGGACGAGCCCGTGCTGGAGGCGGATGTCGCCTGCGACGTTGAAGGTGGAGTCCGTTCCGTCCTCGGCGGGTTTGCGCTGGAAGATTCCATCGAATCCGCAGCGGCCGGCGAGTTCAAAACCGTGCAGTTTTTCGGTGTACTGTTCGGGGATGGCGTTGATCAGTGAGGAATCGATGGGGACGCTGGCGGTGGCGCGGAGATCGGGCATGAGATTCCGCACATTGCCGCCGGGGTGATGAATGATGCCGTCGAGGCGGATCGATCCAGATCCATCGTTGCCGCAGGCGATGGAGATGCCGTTGACGAAGGATTGATCGGCGGTGAGGACGAGCTGGCCGTGCAAGTGGGAGAAGTGATAAGGAAAGGCCTTCGGGTATCCGAAGCCGTCGGTGAGGGTGAGATCGACATGGATGTCGGGTGCTTCACGGTCGGGCTTTCGTTTGACGATGCAATTGAAGCTGCCGCGAGCCACGAGGACGAACTGGTCCCAGATCGATTTGAACTCGCCAGGGAGGCAGGCTGCGAGGCGGTCATCGAAGACGACATCGTCGCCCCAGACGCGGAAGTCGATCGTTTTGTTGGCAGGGGTGGTGCCGGTGGCGCCCTGGATATGGATGAGGTTTTCGTCGGCGCGTGCGGTGACGTTGTCGAAAGTGACGGTGTTCTCATCGAAATGGACGCGGCCCTTGACGTGATCGAGGGGGAAGGGGAAGGGGCCGAAGCGCATGCGGGCGTCGTTGCAAAGGATATTGCCGTCGAGGTGGAGGTCGCGGCTGCCGGCGAGGCGTTTGATGCCGAGGGAGAGATCAAATTTGCCATGGGGGGCGACGCGTTGGATGAGGTCCTGGCTGCCGGGGAAGGCGACGAAGATGGGGGGGTATTCGTCGCCGAGGAGTGCGTTGGGGAAGTGGATGTGGAGGTCGAGCGGGGAATCCGGTGCGCTACCTGCAACGGTGCCGAGGGCCTCGAAGTTGTAGCCGAGGAGGCGGCCGCGAATGTTGACGTCGATGCTGGATTTGCTGAGGCCGAAGCGAAGGGAGCCGCGGATGTCGGAGAGGCTGACGGGGTAGGTTTTGCCGTCGGAGCGAGGCGTGGCCAGCATTTCCATGGAGACGTGGTCGAGATCGGCGCCGATAAAAGCGCCGATGTCGTTGTCGTAGCTGACCCAGAGCTGGAAGAACTTGCCGCGGAGGTGGTGCTCGATCCACCATTCGCGTACCTGTCGGGGCAGGACATCGCGCAGGGCGTCGGAGAGGACGATGTCCTGTGCGGCGGCGGTGAAGCGGTTGTTGGTCATGTCCCAGGTGCCATTGACGGTGACCTGCGCGTTTCCGCTGGGGGAGAGGATGACGTTCGTCGGGGCGGGCTGCTGGACGAGCTGGAAGCGGTAGGTGAAGGGGTCTGAGGGGGTCGGGGAGAATTGACCGTCGATGACCGCGCGGGCGGTTTGTTTGAGGCTTCCGTTGTCGAATTCACCCCACTGGACGCGGGCATCTCGGAGGACGATGACGGGCAGAGGCACGGGGCGGGAAGGGCCGCCGGCGGCGCCGGAGGGCTTGGTCTTGGCGCCGGCCTTCCGGAGCATTTCGTAATTCCAGCGATCGGCCTGTTTGTCCTCCACGAGGTAAAGGGTGGGTCGAATAGCGGTGAGCTGGGTGGCGCGGAGTTCACCAGCGAAGAGGCTGACCCAGTCGAAGCGGGCTTCGATCTGTTCGGCGGAGAAGATCGGGAGAGGGGTGGAGTCATGGGGGTCGCCGGCGACGGTGTTGACCTGCACGTTGGAGAGGAGCAGAGTGCCGGAGAGGGAGAGGTGACCGGATTGGACGGAGACGGATCCGCCGAGGACATTGGAGAGCAGCGCTTCGGCGAGGCGGCTGACGCGTGCGGGGCGCGTGGCGTACCAGACGCCGAAAAGGAAGAGGATGAGTATGACCAGGGCCCCGATGCCGATGAGTCGCCGCAGGGGGCTGATGAAGGTGGATCTGGGCGCGCGGCTGGTGTACCCACAGGAGCGGGTTTTCCACCAGTGAGCGGGATTTCCGCGTGAGTAAACGGGCATCTAAGAGCCTTGAAATCGTAACAACGACCGGACACATCAATTAGACCGCTAACGATGCGCGACGTTGGCGTCCTGTTGCCTTGCTTTCCGGCGTTGGAGGAGGGTCATGATGCCGGCGGCGGCGAAGATGCAGACGATGGGCATCAGCGGGGCGCGATATCGGACAGAACCCAGGAACAAAGAGTGTACCGCGGAGAAGTAGAGAATTGGAATAAGCAGGAGGCCCTTGATGCCGCGCGGGAAAGGGGCGAGGACCAGGCCGAGGAGTCCGAGGAGGAAGAGGGGGATGTACCATGCGGCGATGGCGAACTGGAGGCGGGAGTTGCGGAATTCGGATGCGTTGAGCCAGGGGGACCAGGTGCGGGCGAATTTGCGCAGTGCGAGAAGGACGATGCGGCCGGGGTCGTTGCGGATGTACTGCCAGGCGCGGCGGTTCCACTCGTCGTTGCGCTGAGCTTCGTTCATGGGACTCATGTCGGGGGGGAGTTGAATGATGTCCTGTTTTGGGGAACCGTCGGCGTCGGGGTAGACGGCTTCGTACAGGGAGATGCCTTCGAGGGTGGTGAGGCGGAAGAAATGGGAGTGGAAGATGGCGAAGTTGCGGGTTTGCCAGGGGAGGAGGGAGACGAGGACGATGGCGGTCGAGACGACCACGCCGATAGCCGCGATGCGCACGTGCCGCCAGGTTCTTCGCTTGATGTGCAAGAGAGTCCAGAGGGCGAGGGGAAGGATGCACCAGAGGGCGGAGGCACGCATGTAGACGGCAGCGCTCCAGGTGAGGCCGGCGAGCAGCCAGTGGTCGAAGCCGCCGCCTTCGAGGAGTCGGACGAAGAGCCAGAGGGCTAGGAGCATAAGGAGGGTGAAGGGCATTTCGGAGAGGAAGGCGGCGGAGAAGCCGATAGTGAGGGGGTCGAAGGCGGCAAGGAGTGCGGCGAGGAGTGCGACGGATTCGCCGGCGCGTCGGGCGATGGCGTAGACGAGCCAGACGATCAGGCCGGAAAGGAGGGACTGGATGATGAGGACGTGTTGGATGGAGGGGCCGAGGAGAAATTCGAGGGCGGCGACGAAGAGAGGGTAGCCGGGCATGCGGGTGGCGAAGAGACCATGAGGGGGGGCGGTGACGTAGGCGTCGCCGTGGAGGATGTTTCTGGCGAGGATGTCGTAATCAGCGGAGTCGGGGAACTGGAAGGGGTGGATGATCGCGAGGGCCAAGCGGATGCTGATGGCGAGGGCGATGATGAACCAGAGCGTGCGGCGGGGTTGGGTCATCGGGGTTTCTCCACGGTGACGATGCCGGCGCCGGCGCGGGCGACGATCCCGCGGCCCATCTGGACGGATTTTCCGCCGGCGGTTGCGCGGATCATGCGAAGGGCCTCTCCGATGCGTTCGAAGTCGCTGGATTCGGTGGATCCGCCGAGGGTGCGGACGAGCTGGCGAAGGAGTTCTCCGCAGAGGATTGGCGCGGCCTGTTGCAGGATGGCGCGGCGAAGGGTGATGCGTCTTTTGGTTTGGGTGATCGTCGATTCCTGCAGGAGTTCGAGGGCGAGGGAATCGAGGATCTGTTGCGCGGCGCCGGCGAGCAGGGCGGCGCGGCCGATGGATTCGATGGCGGCCGGGGCAATTCGCTGGAGCGGCGGGAGGACAGTTTGGCGGAGGCGGTTGCGCAGGTAAGCGTCGGTGGCGTTGGTTTCGTCTTCGTGCCAGTCCTGATCAATGGATTGCAGGTATTGGCGCAGGGTTTCGCGGCGAATGCCAAGCAGCGGTCGCAGGACGGTCATGTTTTGCAATCGTGCGGAGGTCGCCATGCCGGCAAGGCCGTCGAGACCGGCGCCGCGGATCAGGCGGAGGAGGACGGTTTCGGCCTGGTCGTCGGCATGGTGTGCGAGGACGATGGCGTCGCATTTTTTTTGTTTGGCCATCGCCGCGAGTGCGCGGAAGCGGGCGGTGCGGGCGGTGGCTTCGCTGGCGCTTCTGCCGAGTTTCAGGCGGCGTTCGAGGAAGGGGAGGGCGAGGGATTTGGCGAGGGATTTGACGAAGGCGGCGTCGAGGTTGGCACTGCGGCCGCGGATGCCGTGGTGGATGTGGGCGACGAGGAGGGTCCATTGCCAGTGGCGGGACTGATTGATGGCGTGGAGGAGGCGGAGGAGTGCAACAGAGTCAGCGCCGCCGCTGACCGCGAGGAGGAGGCGTGCGCGCTGGGGGAGGAGGTCACTGCGGTGCAGTTGGTGGTCGAGGTGCTGGATGAGGCCGCGGGGTGGAGGCATGGGGGCATGGTACACGGGGAGTTGCTGCGGGAAAATGTGAATGGGCGGGATGAAGATAAAAAGCCAAGAGGTGGCAATCCCTGAGTTGGGCGGGGAGAGCGGAATCGAATGCCTGATCAGTGGCCGCCGGCAGCGTTTACGCCGTGCATCGACTTGGAACCGCTCAGCATCGGCCAGGCGAACGCATAGGCGGCGATGATGGCGAAGCAGAAAATCGGCACGACGTACCCGTGTGCCATGTTGTATTTGTCGGCAATCAGCCCCATCAGTTTCGGAAGGATGGCGCCGCCCATGATTGCCATCACGATAAACGAAGAGGCCCGTTTTGCTTTTGCACCAAGGCCGAAGATACCGAGCGCAAAGATCGTGGGGAACATGATCGACATGAAGAAGAAGCTGAGGAAGATGCAGACGACGGAGGTCCAACCAAGATTGGACAAGATCAGAAAGCAGATGAAGACGTTGCAGAGGGCGTAAATGCCGAGCATTTTGTGAGCCGAGAACCTTTTCAGCATGGCTGCGCCTGTGAAGCGGCCGAGGAGGAAGCAGACAAAGCCGACGGACTGCAAGGCGGAAGCTCCCGCGTCGCTGATCGCGAGGGCCCCGTTTCGTGTTTCAAACCAGCCGGTCATCCAATCCTGCAGATGGAGGATGCGAATGGGAAGGCTGTGAGCGATCGAGTCGACGGTTGAATTCATCCAGTCAGGGATGGCGGGAACCATGCAGAAGCCTGTGTTTCGATCGATGGTCATTGAGTTGACGAAGAAGCTGAATATGCCGGCCTGGGCGGCGACATAAAAGAATTGGGCGAGGGTGGCGGATGAGAAGTGAGGATGAGACCACATGCTGTGGTGCGTGATTTTTTTATTGGCGGGAACGAGGAGCACTGCGGAGAGCACGACGCCAAACGCGCCAAAAAAGTAGAGCGATCTTGCGATCGTCGCATCGCTGACGCCGGAGGTCGAGAGGATCACCCAGAGGATCATGGCGCACGCGCCGGTCAGTACGACGGCATTGAGCAGCATCAGAACGTAAATGAGCCCGCGATTGATCCGTCGCTCGGCAACCGCTTCGGTGGACGGATCGGCCTTGTCAATGGCGTAGTCATCTTCGGCTTTGATGTCGGGAACCTGCGCAAAGGCAAAGATGATGGCGATCACAATGACAATGCAGGCAATCGTGACGTAGGGGATATAGAGCGTCTGACTTCCGGTGCTGACGCCCTGGGCGTTTTTGGAATAAAAGTACAAGCTGCCGATGATGGGACCGAAGATCCAGCCTACGCCGTTGGCTGATTGGGCGAGGTTAATGCGCGCTGCCGCATATTTTTGAGGGCCGAGGACGGTGGTATAGGGATTGGCGACGGTTTCGAGGAATGTAAACCCCGAAGCAATCACACAGACGCCGAGAAGAAACGCCCAAAACTGGGCAATATGCGTGGCCGCGAGAAACCAGAATCCACCGAGAGATACGAACATCAGACCGGAGATGATGCCCCCCTTGTATCCGAGCTTGCCTGCGAGCCAGCCGGCGGGCATGGACATCAGAAAATACCCGAGGTAGTGGGCAAACTGGACCCAGGCGGATTGCGACTTGCTCAGATGAAGCTCATCCTGGAAGTGTTTGTCCATCACGTCGATCATGCCGTTACCAACGGCCCAGAGGAAAAAGAGGGAGCTGACAAGGGCAAAGGTAACGGCCAGGCTCTTGCCATTGACGGTGAAGAGCCCCTCCTTCTGTTGAAGGGGAGAATTAAGCGTTGTCATACAGGTTTCCACTCCTGCCGAATTGGGGTCGCCAAGTCTTCAACGCCAATGAGATTCAGACGCTACAAACAAATGTCAAAAAAAAAAGATGTGATGAGGGCATCTTAGCGGGGATGGGGAATCCGTCAATGCGGCTGTGGTTACAACTCCTGATGGATTGGTGGCGTCGGAGAACAGTTTCAGGAGAATTCACGAATTCAATGGCCATGGACCGATAAGACCCACACGGGGCTCTGTCTGCCTGGAGGCTGATGGAGTTCTCATGGATGATTTGCACCTCAAGGAGGATTCCTGTGAGCGAACACGAGACGACTTACCTGGCTCCCAACACCATTCTTAAAGGGGAGTTGCAGCTTGCCGGCCCGGCGACGATCGCGGGGCGGATCGAAGGCGCCATCACCGGCGACAACGCGGTGCAGGTGGTGGGCGACGGGAGCGTCGAGGGGGATATTCAAGGATCGCTCGTGGAGGTGCAGGGAACGGTCAAGGGGAACATCATCGCGACGCAGTTGTGCCGGCTTGGCGCGACGGCGCGGGTGTCGGGCGAATTGCGGGCGGCAAATCTGGCGATCGTGGAGGGGGCGTGCTTCGTCGGGCAGGTGTGCGTCGGCGGGCCGTCGATGGAAGAGGAACTGCAGCAGCAGATGGCGGCTCAGCAGAAGTCGCGGCAGACGGCGGCGGCGCGGCAGACGCCCGTGAGCCCCGCGAATGTCGTCCACGAAATGGCGGCGGCGGCGAACCGGCTCGCGAACATGACCTCGCAGACGGATGAGATGGCCGAGACGGCGAGCGGCGTGGCGGGCACGGTGAACGTGGTGTCGGAGAATATCCAGAATACGCTGAATCGCGGGCCCAGGATCATTCGGGCGCGATCGTAATTTCGTAGAAGTCAGAATCAAGAAGCAGGAATCAAGAAGCGGGAGTTGTCGCATACTTCCTTATTCTTGCTTCTGGCTTCTTGATTCTTGATTCTTCATCCATCGTTCCTTGCGGGAAAGGCAGGGGAGCAGGTCAGGAAGACCGCAGCAGGCGTGACGGATCATGCTTCGGTCGCTGATAAATTCAATGCGGGGGCGGTCGGCGCTGGCGATGGAGCGGGAGCAGTGGCTGCAGCAGTACGGCCAGATGCAGAACACGTACCCCGAGCAGGAGCAGTTGGAAGGAGAGTTCGTGGAGGGGGCGGTGGAAGCGGTGGCGGAGGTTGTCCCGCAGACGGGCGAGATGGTCCAGGCGATGCCGCGAGTGACGGCATCGACGGCGAACGTTCGGCCAGACCGTTGCTGTGTGTATTGCGGGAACGGGGTGTATGCGCCGCGCGGGGCGGGGAAGATCCGGTGCCCGAAGTGTTTCAATGATCTGCCGGTGCAGGATGTCACGCTGAAGGGGGATGTGGCGGAGGAGGCGATCATCACGGCGGGGAAGATCACGGTGGCGGAGGATGCGCGGGTGGCGGCGAAACTGGTGGCGACGACGATCGACATTGCGGGACGGGTGCTGGGGGATGTGCTGGCGTCGAATCTTTGCACGATTCGCGAGACCGGTAAGCAGGCGGGGAAGATCCTCTGCCGGCGGCTGGATCTGAAGCCGGGGGCGGAAATAGATGGGGCAGTGGAACTGATTCGGGATGAGGTGGTCCGGTAAGGGGCTGGGGAATTCTTGCGAGGGGTGGGGAAGTGAAAAACGTTTGCCCAATTTCCCTTTTAATCATAATTTCGAGAAGGATCGTGACATGGTTTGTCACGGTACGGATCCAGCGGCAGGGCGAGTCGGAGGCGTTTCAGAGGGAGATGACCGATGGTCCGTTTGGCGATGCAGATCCGTTCGAAGTCTTCGACGAAAAGCTTGAGCCGCGGTGGGTTGTTCCGGCGGGGGAAGCGCGGGAGGCTGGTGGAGGGGCTGGAGTCGCGCGTGCTGATGTCGGGTACGCCGGTCGTGGGTGTGCACCATCATGCGAAGAGCGGCGATACGGCGCCGGTGGATCATGCACCAACGGAATCATGGACGGGGTGCATTGCCGGCAGCGCGCTGCCGGGGACGGCGCTCTCGATTGATTACAACACGATCCTGAAGGCGACGCATGCGAAGGATGCGGATGGGGATCCGATCACGTTTACGATTACCAATGTGAGCGACGCCGGGACGCTGACGATCACGCACAACGGCGCCACGGCGGCGGTGGTGGGCGGGACGACGACGGTGGTGAGCGGTGACACGCTGAATTGGACGCCGGCGGTGGGTCACGCCGGCAAGCGCTATGCGTTCAGCGTGACGGCGAGCGACGGGACATTGGCGGCGGTGAATTCGTCGGCGCTGTTCGCCACGGTGGCGGAACTTCCGAAAGTGCAGGCGTGCGCGACCCACGAGGAGGCCCATGAAGCCCAGGCGGGCACGAACGCGGGCAATGGCACCGTTACGTTGTATCGCTCCGGCGATTCGACGCAGGCGCTAACCGTGAATCTGAGCATCGCCGGGACGGCGACGATGGGGGTGAATTACACGCTGCTCGGGCCGGACGGGAATCCGATCACCAGCAGCACGCCGACGGTGACATTCGCGGCGGGACAGAAGAGCCTGAAGCTGACGGTGTCGCCGATCCAGGACAACACGGTGGATCCGACGCTGACGGTGACCGTGAAAGTGCTGGCGGGTTCGAGCAGTTCGCCGGCGTACAAGGCGGACTGTCACGTGGCGACGGTGAGGATCATCGATAGCACGCCGACGGTGCACCTCGGCGCCATGATGACTCAGGCGAGTTCGAGCAAGCCGGCGACGCTGTATGTGGCGCGAACCGGCGATGCGACCTTGCCGCTGACGGTGAACTTCACGACGGCGACGGGGACGGGCTTCGGGACGCAGGGGACGGATTATGTGCTGAAGGATTCCACCGGGAATCTGCTGACGAACAGCATCACGGTGGCGGCGGGACAGCGGTATGCGATCATCGATGTGTTTGCGATCGATGACGGAGCGACGGCCAAGTTGAAGGCCAAGATTTCGCTGACGGCCGGGAGCGGCTACACGCTGCCGACGTGCGACCTCTCGGCATGCGTGAAGTTGATCATCGGCGCCAGCACGTCCACCACGACGACGACGACGCCGCTGATCGGCAACACGCAGGTGGGATTGTCGACGTCGATCGACACGCCGGAGCTTCTCTCGTTCAGCAACCTGGTGCAGTTGGCCGGGGCCTCGCTGGGACAGGCGGCGGGGCCGCTGCAGTTGAAGATCACGGCCGAGGGGGATGGGAAGCTGCAGATCATCCACAATGGGTTGGGATCACCGGTGGCGGTGAACGTGGGCGAACTGGTGAGCGCGGGCGACTTCCTCGAATGGACGCCGCCGAGCGGCGCCAGTTCTTCGAGCGGCATGAATGCGTTCACCCTGGCGGCGCACGCCGGGACGATGGATTCGACGACCACGAGCCAGTTCTCGGTTGTAGTTCAGTCCATGAGTTGATGGAGTCTGAAGCGGACGTGACAGGGGCCGGGACGATGATGAATCGTTCCGGCTTTTTTCGCGGACCTTTTTGGGGGGAGAGTTATCGCGCGCCGCGTGAGGGGCAGATAGAAACGGCGTGATCCTGCGTTGGAACGCGGGAAGGAGAATTCGTTTTGTCGGAGACAACCATGAGCGAAGTCGTGTCGAGCGGGATTGAAAAGACGGTGATCAACGCGCAGACGGTGATCAAAGGAGAGATCACGTTTGCGGGACCGGCGGTGGTGTGCGGGCGGATCGAGGGGCAGATCCGGGCGCAGGATGAACTTCAAATCACGGCGGGCGGAAGCGTGGAAGGCGACATCATCGGCGCCGTGGTGGATATCCAGGGAACGGTGAAGGGGAACGTCACGGCGTCGCAGACGACGCGGCTGGGGGCCAATGCGAAACTGATCGGTGAATTGCGGGCGGCGAACCTGGCGATCTCCGAAGGGGCAACGTTTGTCGGCAAGGTGTGCGTCGGGGAAGTTCCGGCGCCGGCGAAGATGGAGACGCGGACGGTGACGGCGCATTCGCCGCGGGCGGTCACGCAGACGATTGCGCCGGCGCCGGCGGCGATCGATCCGGCGGCGGCGCTGCAGTCGCGGCTGGCGTCCATGCAGGAGTCGGCGGAGGAGAATGAGGACGGCGACGCGGGTTCGATCCGCATTGTTCCGGCCGCGATCCACAACCTGAAGCGCGTTCAGGCGGCCGTGCAGGCAGCGCACTGATACTCATGGGCCGGGAACGGCGCTCGTCACTCCTTCTTTCACCTTCCCACCGAGCGCCGTTCCCTCTCCTTTTTGCGGCTTTGATCGAAGCGAGGGGCAGATGCTGGCGCGTGCGTATCAG
Source organism: Phycisphaerae bacterium (assembly GCA_035524355.1). GTDB lineage: Bacteria > Planctomycetota > Phycisphaerae > WQYP01 > WQYP01 > DATKPA01. Next base: position 38,817 of record DATKPA010000062.1, read on the forward strand.
ATGGTGCGGAAGTTCTCGGCGGTCGATGGCGGGTTGTGCTGCGTGTTCTGCGGGGCGGCGCTGTATGCGTCGGAGCGGTCGCTGCAGGTGGAGTGCCGGCAGTGCGGGCAGTATGTGCATGTGCGCGACATGCGGATTGCGGGAGTGCATGCAATTCCGCGGACGGTGACGTGCGGGGATGTGGTGGTGGAGTTGCCCGGGCGGGTGACGGGGGATCTGGTGGGGCGGAATGTGTTGATTGCGGGGGTCGTGAAGGGGAATGTCTTTGCGACGGGAGAAGTGCGGGTGGCGGGGACGGCGCGGATTCTGGGGCATATTTTGTGCGCGCGGATTTTTGTGGAGGGCGGGGCGGTGATTGACGGGACGATTGAGCGCGTGGCGGGTTAGATGACGGTAGAACGTGCATGCGGAACTCCGATCGGGCGGGTGGATGAAGATGAAGATGAAGATGAGGAGGGCGCGGGTTATTTATCGAGGAGTTTTTGCAGGGCGACGAGGAGGGAGGGGTCGGGGTTGGAGGTGAGTTGGGAGACCGGAGGGTGGAGGAGTTTGCCGATGAGGCGATGAATGAGGCGTTCGAGTTCGGCGCGGTCTTCTTCGGAGAGATGGGGATTGCGGGCGAAGTGGGCGTTGAGCTCGGCGCGGGCGACGGCGTGGGAGCGGTCGTAGAGGGATTTTACGAGCGGGCCGACGTCGCGGGTGGCGAACCATTTCCAGAAGTCGTCGATGTGCTGGTTGAGGAGCATGCGGGAGGCGGCAATTTCCTGTTCGCGTTTTTCGCGGTTGCCGGCGGCGACTTCCTGGAGATCGTCGACGTTGTAAAGGTAAACGCTGGAAAGCTTGCCGACGGAGGATTCGACATCGCGCGGAACGGCGATGTCGACGATCACGGCGGGACGGTAGCGGCGGGGTTTGAGCAGGGTCTTGAAGCGGGCTTCAGTGATGATCGGTTCAGTGGCGTTGGTGCTGGTGAGGAGGATGTCGGCTTCGGTCATGAGGCCGTCGAGCTGGTCGAATGGGCGGGCATCGCCGCGGAATTCGGCGGCGAGGGTCTGGGCGCGTTCGGGGGAGCGGTTGGTGATGAGGAGCCGCCTGGGGCGGAGGTCGGCGAGGTGGCGGAGCATAAGCGTGGCCATTTTGCCGGCGCCAATGCAGAGGATTGTTTTGTCGTCGAAGCGGTCGAAGACGGAGCGAACGAGATCGACAGCGACCGAGGCGATGGAGAGCCGGCCGGCGGAGAGGTTGGTTTCCTCGTGGATTTCCTTGGCGGCGGCGAGGGCGCGCTGGAACAGGGCGTGGAAGATCTTGCCGCCCCCCCCTACCGCGTTGTGATCGCGCGCGAACTGGTAGGCTTGTTTGACCTGCGAGAGGATTTGCGTTTCCCCGACGACCATCGAATCGAGTGAGCTGGTGACGGCGAAGAGATGGGAAACGGCGTCGCGGTTCTCGTGGTGGTAGAGGTGCGGGCGGAGGTCGGGGGTTTGGAGCTGGTGAAAGTCGGCGAGGAAATGGGCGAGGTTGTCGTGCGTGGGCAGGGTGGTGTTCTCGGTGGGCTGCGTCGCGACGTAAAGCTCAACACGGTTGCAGGTGGAGAGGATGACGGCTTCCGAGTTGGGGAAGGAGTGGGTGAGGGAGTTGAGGGCGGCGGCGAGCTGTTCCGGGGTGAAGGCGAGGGTTTCGCGCAGGTCGAGCGGGGCCGTGCGGTGGTTGAGGCCGACGGCGAGAAGTTGGACGGAATCGGGAATCATGGATTTCATGAGCCCCCGCCCCCAATCCTGATTCCACTGGCGACGACGAACCCACCGATGAAGAGCGCGAAGCCGATGATCCACAGCCATGCGGCTCGCGGTCCGCGGAAGCGCGGGGCAAGGGGGAGGTGGGCAATGACGGCGTAGACGAGCCAGGAGAGCGTGGCGAGGGAGATTTTCCAGAGAAGCGGCGTACGTTGGAGGATGTCGGGCTCCTGGATGACGCGGAGCGCGCCGGTGATGATCGCGATGGTGAGGAGGGGGAAGCCGAGGTAGATCATCCACTGGTTGAATTTTTCGATGGAGGCGAGGGGCGGGAGTCCGATCCAGCGGCGGGAGCCGTCGACGCCGGCGGAGCCTTTCTGTTTCAGCTGACGGTGAGCGATGAGATAGACGATTCCGCCGACGCAGCCGAGGGCAAAGCAGAGGGTGCCCGCGATGATGGAGACGATATGCACGTCCATCCAGATGCTGCCGTAATAATAATTCTGCGGAGCATAAAGAGAGAGCGCCGCGCCCATGATCAGAAGGACGACGATCATCGGGAGGAGGAAGAACGCGAGGCTGCGGAGGTGCCGGGTCCAGCGAAGATAGATGAGGACAATGGCGAGGAGGAGGGCGAGGAGGGTGAAGGCGTCGAAGTGGTTGGAGAGGGGGAGGGAGAGCTTGTTTTCGCTGGCGGCGCGCCAGAGGAGGAGGGCGAGGTCGAGAACGGTGGCGATGGCGATGGCCGTGCGCGCGGGAATGCCCATGGAAGCTTCCGGGCCGGTGGCGCCGCGGTGCAGGATTGAACCGACCGTCGAGGCGTGGCGGAAGTTTCGCAGGCCAAGGATGAAGGCGCCGGCGAACAGGAGGCTGGTGAGAAAGAGGAGAGCGAATTGCAGGTGAGTGATGTCAGGCACGGGACCTCCGTCCGCGTTGTGGATCGCGCTTGCTGGATGGTGTTTTTTTTGTGGGGGAAGTGAGCTCCGCAAGGTACTGACGCAGGAGTTTCTGAGCGCCCTTTGCGCCCTGGCGGCGAAGTCGCGCGATCATTTCCTCGCCGGCGAGGCGCTGCAGGATGATCCTGCGGTGCTCGATCGTGTGGATGCTTTTCCTGATCAGGGGGCGCCAGGCACGGTGGAGCTCGGCGAGGCGGGCGAGGAGCGGGTCGATGCCATTTGCTGCCTGCTCGCGGATCCTGGCTGCGAGGCCGGGAGAAGCGCCTTGCGTGCTGACGGAAATAACGACGCTGCCGACGGAGGCGGTGGCGCCGTTGGCGAAGTCGCCGCGGTCGGGATTGTCGCAGCGGCAGCAGAGAATATTGTTGCCGGCGGCATCTTTCTGGACGCGCTGGTTGACCGAGGGGACGTCAGTGGCGGCGAAGACGAGGCACCAGTTTTTGCGGCGCATGTGGGCGGACGTGTAGCGGGCGCGGACACATTTGATCGGTTTGAGCTTATGGAATGCATCGTTAAACGCGGGGCTGACGATGGTGACGCGGGCGCCGGCATCGAGGAGGCCCTGGGCTTTGCGGACCGCGACTACCCCCCCACCGACAATGAGAACATCGCGGCGGGCGAGCGAAAGAAACAACGGATACGGCGTCGGGGCAGGCATAGGTTGAATATATTAGCGAAATGGGCGGGCGATGGCACACGATCCCCTGCGATTGCCGCGGCGCGGCCACAGGCAAAAAAGGAGCGGCCCGCGCTTTCGCAAGCGCGGGCCGCCGGAGTTGATGAAACTCACCTCGCGTGGATTAGCCGAGGAGCTTCAGAACCGCCTGGGGGCTCTGGTTGGCCTGGCTCAGCACGCTGGTGGCCGACTGCACGAGGATCTGCGAACGGGTGAGGTTCGCGGTTTCCGTGGCGAAGTCGGTGTCGTTGATGGCGCTTTCGGAGCTCGAGACGTTTTCCAACGCCACGTTCAACGAGTTGATCGTCGAAGAGAGCGTGTTGGCCTGGAACGCACCGAGCCGGCCGCGCAGGTTCGACACGTCCTGGATCGCCTTGTTGACGACGTTCTGGGCGAGGTTGGTGTCGCCGGTGTTGACGGCGGCAGCCTTGCCGGAACCCAGGTCGGACAAGCTGTAGACCGTGCCATTGCTGACATACTTGCCGATCGACGACGTGTTGACGTTGCCCAGACCGATGGAGGCCTTGTTGGCGCTGTTGACCTGAGCACCGAGGCTGAAGGTCGCACCTCCGCCGGTGACGCCGAAGGTCTTGGAAGCGCCGTTCGTGTTGGCCGCGCTGTTGAGCGTGAAGTTCGCCTGCAGGTTCGCGGTGACAACGTTCACGTTGAGACCATTGGAGGTGACCGACGCGCCGTTGATGGTGAGGCTCGCGTCGGTGCCCTTGGCGGTCGTGTTGGTCACGCCGTTCTTGTCCACCGTGGAGACGGCGGTCGAGTTGTTGGAGGTGACGCTGACGAACTGGGCGCTGCCGTAGTCGGTCGAGTTGAACTTGATCGACTTGTTGTCGGACGAGAGGGTCGCCTGGACGCCGGAGGAGTCCTTGAACTGGTTGACCGAAGCGACGATCGCGGAGCTCTTGGTGGAGCTGGCGAACGAGAGCTGGACGGTGCCAGTGTTGCCGGCGATGGAGAGCGTCGCGGCGCCGTTGAGACCGTTGGAGGAACCCTTGAAGTCGAGTTCCGCGGTCTGGGACGAAGCGACGACGGCGACGGTGACCGAGAGGGTCGACGTGCCGACGTTGGCCGAGTTGATGGAGACCGAGGTAAACGCCGACGTGGTGGTCAAGCCGGAGGTGGTGTAGTCGAAGGTGCCGTTCAGCAGCTTGACGCCCTGGAACGAAGCCGAGTTGCTGATGCGGTTGATGGTCGAGAGGATCGAGTCAACCTGCAACTGGTTCGCGTTCTTTTCGTCGGAGGAGAGACCGGCGGAATTGGCGGAATTGCCAACGAGGCCCTGAAGGCTGACGAGCAGGTTGCTGACTTCCGACAGCGAACCTTCCGCGGTGCCAATGATGTTGTTGGCCTGCTGAGCGTTGCCGATGGCGGTCTCGGTGGACTTCTGTTCGGCCTGCAAGGACTCGCTGGCGATGAGGCCGGACGGGTCATCCTTGCCGGAGTTGATGCGAACGCCGGTGGAGAGGCGTTGCAAAGAGGTCTGGAGAGAGGCGGTATTCTTGTTCAAAGAATTGACCGCGATCAACGACGAAACGTTGGTATTAATCCGTGACATGTGTGAATCCTCCATGAAGCCGGTTGATGGGACTCACACACTACGTTTCTCGTGCGCGGCGTGAGCCATCGGGGCTTGGGATCCGGATATCGTTCAGATATCCGGGTCAGCAAGCGCTGAGAATCCGGCCTGAACTTCCGTGAACTAAAAACCCGGACTTAGTGACAGTTCCCGGTTCCGGGACGCTACCCGGGAACTCAGCGACCTATGCGTCAAACCTCCCTGGCATGAAGCCAAAACTCAAAGCCTGCCCAGGCTGCCAGGACCGCCTTGGATCCTGCGAAACGCACCGGCATAGGAACTGCTTCGGCGAAACCTTTGAAGGGGTTTAGCACCTTCATGCCGTTTCCTTTCAGCAGTCCTGACTGCCAGTCCAAGGCGGTCCGGGACATGACCTGTATATGGAAGGAACCACTCCGAGTTCCCATAACGTGCGCGGCTAACCACCGGAGAAATCCGGCCCGCACAACCGCAGCCAGGCAATTCCACCTGACCACGAATGCCGGTCGGGTGAGGACGGCGGACCGCTTTTTTTCAAGCGGCCCGCCGGCCGGGATTACACCGAATCATTAGCCCAGGAGTTTCAGAACTGCCTGCGGGCTCTGATTCGCCTGGCTCAGGACGCTGGTGGCCGACTGCACCAGAATCTGCGAACGCGTGAGGTTCGCCGTTTCCGTCGCAAAGTCCGTGTCCGTGATTGCACTTTCAGAGCTCGATACGTTTTCCAACGCCACGTTCAACGAGTTGATCGTCGAAGAGAGCGTGTTGGCCTGGAACGCACCGAGCCGGCCGCGCAGGTTGGAGACATCCTTGATCGCCTGGGTGACGATGTTCTGGGCCAGGGTGGTGTCGCCGGTGTTGACGGCGGCGGCCTTGCCGGAACCGAGATCCGCCAGGCTGTAGATGCTGCCATTCTGAACGTACTTGCCGATGGACGCAGTGTTCACCGAACCGATGCCGACGGAAGCGGTGTTGGCGGTATTGACCTGGGCGCCGAGGCTGAAGGTTGCGCCGCCACCGGTGATTCCGAAGGTCTTCGACACGCCGTTCGAGTTTGCCGCGGCGTTGAGCGTGAAATCGACGTCCAGCAGATCGCCGAAGACGGCCTTCACGTGCAGGCCATCGGAAACCGCGGTGGTGCCGTTGACCGTGAGCGTGGCATTCGTGCCGGAGCTGCTCGTGGTGGCGACGCCGCTGCGGTCCGTGGTGCTCACGGCCGTGGAGTTGGACGACTGAACGCTGACGAACTGGCTGGTGCCGTAGCCGGTGGAGATGAACTGGATCGACTTGTTGTCGGACGAGAGGATGGCCTTGACGCCGGTGGAATCCGTGAACTGGTTCACCGACGAGACGATCTTGGAACTCGAGGTGGAACTGGCAAAGGAGAGCTGGATGGTGCCCTGGTTGCCCGCGACGGAGATGGTCGCGTTGCCGTTGAGCCCGGTGGAGGAGCCGGCGAAGTCGAGTTCGCCGGTCTTGGCGGAGGTGACGACGGTAACATCCACGCTCAGGGTGGAATTCTGGACCTTGGCGGAATTGATCGAGATGGAGGTGAAGGCCGAGGTAGTGGTAAGGCCGGAGGTCGTGTAGTCGAAGGTGCCATTGAGGAGCTTCACGCCCTGGAACGACGACGAATTGCTGATGCGGTTGATCGTGGAAAGGATCGAATCGACCTGCAACTGGTTGGCGTTCTTCTCGTCGTCGGAAAGGCCGGCGGAATTGGCTGAATTGCCGACCAGCCCCTGCAGGCTGACCAGCAAGTTGCTGACTTCGGAAAGGGAACCTTCTGCTGTGCCAATGATGCTGTTGGCCTGCTGCGCGTTGCTGACGGCGGTCTCGGTGGCCTTCTGCTCGGCTTTGAGCGATTCGCTGGCGATGAGACCGGACGGGTCATCTTTTCCGGAGTTGATGCGAACGCCCGTTGAAAGGCGCTGGAGCGAGGTCTGCAGCGAACCGGTGTTCTTTTCAAGAGCGTTCACTGCGACCAGCGACGAAACGTTGGTATTGATGCGTGACATTAGGAAATCCTCCGTGAATTTGCCATCGCTTTGGTTCCGTCCCGAACAGGTTCCTCATCCGTAAGGAGCCCGAAAGGAGGGGCGGGCGATGGCGGAATACAATGCGGCCAGTAAAGAAGCCATCCGACGGGCGGTCCGCGTTACGCGCCGGATGTCGAAAGTTTTGAACCTCCCGGGCCGAGCCCTCTAGACGAAGTTCCTTCGCAGATCAGCGCCGCGGCCAGGCAGGCCGGGCGCAGCTCCGCGAACACGCGTGGATATTCGGTGGGGATGAATGAAATTCTTGAGGCGGATAGTGCGCTGCCAAGGGCGAAATCTGCCAGTATTTTTGCGTCCGGAAATGTGAGAAGTGGGATGATCTGGCGGAGGCGGAATTATCGGACAGAGCACATTCTCGGACGCATGGCCGACGAAAAAAAATGCGCAGGAGCCGCGCGAGAGCGGGTGCCTGCGTTGCGTTATCGGACGAAATTTGGCCTCAAACCCCTGGTTCGGGGGAGGCCACAATCAGAAATGTCCGCTATTCCGGACGCCAGATCGCGACGCACTGCGGCGCTTCGGTCACGCGCACTTCCAGCAGCCGCAGGTGGCGGGAATGTTCCCTGTCCGCGGTGGCCAGCGCGGTCGCGAGTTGAATCCCGATGTGCTCGGCGATGCGCTCGGCGCTCGGGTTCACGCGCGTTTTGAAGGGTTCTATGTCGTTGAGGTTTCGATTGCGCCACGGGGCGACGATGACGGTGAGGGCGTCGTGGATGTCGTGAAAATCGGCGACGGTTTCGAGGGCGTCGAGCTGGTCGGCGCCGATGCGAACGGTCACGTGGAAATCGTGGCCGTGGAGTGCCTCATGGCGTCCATCCGGGAGGCGGAGGGCGTGGGCGGCGGAGAAGGTGGATTGGACTTCGATGGCGAACACGAATTCAGTCCCGGGTCTTGAGCCTGTTACTTGCCGAGTTCCATTGAGCGTTTGGCGGCGGCGGCGACGGCTTTGGTCATGAGTTCCGCGAAGCCGCCGGCCTGCAGGGTTTCGATGGCGGCCTGGGTCGTGCCATTGGGCGTGGTGACCTTGCGGCGGAGTTCCTGCGCGGAATCCTTCGACTGCTCCAACAGCGTGGCGGCCCCGATGACGGTTTCGCGGGCGAGCGCGGCGGCCTGGGAATCGCTGAGACCCGCAGCCTTAGCGGCTTCTGTGAGGGCTTCGGCGAGGAGAAAAATGTAGGCGGGGCCGGAGCCGGAGACGGCGGTGACCGCGTCCATCTCGGTTTCGGCGACGCGCACCGTTTTGCCGGCGGAGGCGAAGATGCGTTCGGCGGTGATGAGGTCGGCTTCGGTGGCGTGGGCGCCGCGGGCGAGGGCGGACATGCCTTTGCCGGCGAGCATGGGGGTGTTGGGCATCACACGGATGACGCGCGGATTGTTTCCGAGGGTCTCCTCGATGAATTTGCAGGAGATGCCGGCGGCGATGGAGATGATGAGGGCGTCAGGTTTCAGATTTGGAGCGAGTTGCTTCAGGGCCTCGGCGATGACGAAGGGCTTGGTGGCGAGGACGATAACGTCGGACTTGCCCGCGGTTTCGTGGCAGGAGGCGCCAAGGCTGGTGCAGGGGATGCCAAGGTCGTCGACGAAGAGCTTCTGGCGTTCGGGGTTGGGATCCGTGGCACGGATTTCGTTGGGACGGTAGAGGGCGGAACGCAGAAGGCCGCGGGCGATGGCTTCGGCCATGTTGCCTGCGCCGATAAAGCCGATGGTGGGCATGGGGATACTCCGGGGTTTCGGATAATTGAGTAGTAGGGTACAGCGTTTTGCGAGAGGTTGGTAGATCTCGCGAAACCGCTGGAAGCCCATGGACACGACGCCGAAGCGTGGGATGAGCCGGCGAATAATCACGAGCGTCAAAGCGCGGGTCGCAATTTTATACAACGCGCTTGCTGAACGTTTAGAACAGGTCAAGATGTAGAGCAATACGAGCGAAATAGATTGACGATGCGCGGGAAGCATCGTAGATTCTGCAACACAGTCGACAGTCACATCTGGTCCTGAAATCAACGATAAAAGGGAAGAACGAGAGTCGGTCAGCATCGCCGGTTTGGGATGCAACAGGTTCCGTCGCTTTTGCCTCAACGCGGATGCCGTTGTTCGGCATCTGGAGCTAAAATCCCCGTCTCCTCCCGGAGCCGGGGATTTTTTATTGCGCTTGGTGGGTGGCACGGCCTGCGGGCCGTCATGGGATCGGGCGGTTCGGGGAGATCCACGTCGCGGATGGAGATAACCGCATCAACGGGCAAGCCTTTCTCGTAGTCGATGGCATTCCGCAGGCCGGCCATAATGCCCTCATAGAAGGGATTTTTCTTTTTCTTTTTTTGAGTGGCCATGAGTTATCCCCTATTGGCTTCGATGGCTCGGAAAAGGCGGGCAGGATGCCCGCGTTACTCGTCGGTGACGCAGCCTTCGCTGGCGCTTTTTACGGTTTTGATGTACTTGTATAGGGTGCCGCGGGTGACTTTGTAGGGGGGTTTTTTCCAGGCGGCGCGGCGGGTGGCGAGTTCGGCGTCGGGGACGAGCATGTCGATGGTGTTTTTTTCGGCGTCGATGCGGATTTTGTCGCCGGATTTGGCGAGGGCGATGGGTCCGGCTTCGATGGCTTCGGGGGTGACGTGGCCGATGATGAAGCCGTGGGAGCCGCCGGAGAAGCGTCCGTCGGTGATGAGTGCGACGTCGTTGAGGAGGCCGTAGCCGGCGAGTGCGGAGGTTGGGGTGAGCATTTCGGGCATGCCGGGGCCGCCTTTGGGGCCTTCGTAGCGGATGATGATGACGTCGCCTTTGGCGATGTTGTTTTGTTCGAGGCCGTGGAGCATGTCTTCTTCGGAATCGAAGACTTTGGCGGGTCCTTCGAAGTGTGTGCCTTCCTTTCCGGTGATTTTGGCGACGGCGCCATCGGGGGCGAGGTTGCCGCGGAGTATGCGGATGTGGCCGTCTTTTTTGATGGGGTTGTCGAAGGAATGGACGATGGGTTGATTTTCGATTTTTGATTTTCGATTTTCGATTTGGGGGAGCGGGGCGCTCTTTGAGAATGGGGGGAGGGATGGCAGGTCGCGGACGTTTTCTGCGAGCGTTTTGCCGGTGACGGTTTTTTGCGAGCCGTCGAGGATGCCTTTTTCGATGAGCATTTTGATGACGGCGGGGATGCCGCCGATGGCGTGGAGGTCTTCCATCACGTATTTGCCGGAGGGTTTGAAGTCGGAGAGGAGGGGGGTTTCGTCGGAGACTTTTTGCCAGTCGTCGATGGTGAGGGGGATGTCGAAGGCGCGGGCCATGGCGAGGGAGTGGAGGACGGCGTTGGTGGAGCCGCCGAGGATGATGGTGAGTTTCATGGCGTTGATGAAGGACTGTCGGGTGACGATGTCTCGGGGTTTTAGGTCGAGTTCGAGGAGGTGCCTGATGGCGGCGGCGGCGCGGGTGCATTCTTCGGTTTTTTCGGGTGCGTCGGCGGGGATGGAGGAATCGAAGGGGAGGGTGAGGCCGAGGCATTCGATGAAGGAGGCCATGGTGTTGGCGGTGTACATGCCACCGCAGGCTCCTTTGCCGGGGCAGGATTTTGCGACGATGGTTTTGCGTTCATCTTCGGTGATTTTGTGGGCGAGCGCCTGGCCGTAGGATTGGAAGGCGGAGACGATGTCGAGTTTTTCATCGTGTCCGGCGATTTTGGCGCAGCCGGCGCGGATGGTGCCGCCGTAGATCATGAGGGAGGGTCGGTTGAGTCGGCCCATGGCCATGACGGTGCCGGGCATGTTTTTATCGCAGCCGGGGATGGCGACGAGGGCGTCGTACCATTGGGCGCCCATGATGGTTTCGATGGAGTCAGCGATGAGGTCTCGGGACTGGAGGGAGTAGGACATGCCGTCGGTGCCCATGGAGATGCCGTCGGAGACGCCGATGGTGTTGAAGCGCATGCCGATGCAGCCGATTTTTTCGGCGGCGGTTTTGACGTGTGTGCCGAGACCGGCGAGGTGCATGTTGCAGGGGTTGCCGTCGTACCAGACGGCGCCGATGCCGATCTGGGGCTTGTTCATGTCATCGACGGAGAGGCCGGTGGCGATGAGCATGGCCTGGGAGGCGCCCTGGGAGGCGGGCTGGGTGATGCGGGAGGAGAATTTGTTGAGTTGTTTGGTGGTCATGGGTCGTTCCGTAAGGGTTGTGAAAGCAGGATCGGGAATTTTAGCAGCATTGCGGGTGGGTGGAAAACTCAAAACGCGAAACTCAAAACGCAAAGCCTTGGTGAGGAGGCTGGGGGCGGTGATTGTAAGTTCAATTTTTATTGTGGCGTGAAACGTTAAGTTTTTGAAGTTGGCGGGGTGAAGGAGCGAGGATTTTTTGGGGAAAAAACCGCGTTTTTGATAGCGCCAGTCGAAGATCCTCAGAATTGTTTTGCGGTATTCTCCGAAGATTCTCAAATTGTGGGTTGGGGACCCTGCTTTTTGATAGCGCCAGCCGAAGATACTCAAATTCGGTGCGCCACCCCTGTGTGGTTTTTGGGGGGATTTTGGCGTGAAACGTGAAATTGTGGAGCGGATATTGGAAGTGGACTTACGTGTTATTTGGCGTGGATGGCGGAAATGTGCGCGTGAGATGGTTTGCATGGTGAGTTCCCCCCGGTTTTTGGCTGGGGGCATTGTACCAAACTTCTTACGAACTTACAAACAAAAAGTTTTGGGATTGTGGCTGTTTACGGCCCCCCCCGCACCCGACGGTAAACACAAAGGACACAAAGCCACGAAGGACCACGAAGAGGTCCTTCGCTGCGATGGGGAGAGGCACCTGGAGCGCCGGTTTGCGCGGAGAGGTTAGAAACCACAGAGCCACAGAGGACACCGAGACGCACAGAGACTGGGGAGGGGGGCGGTAAACAGTTACTTGAGATTTGAAGAACGTACAGGATTATCGCAAGCCCCCCCCGCCGCCGCCGCGACGTAAATTGGCCACGAAAGACACGAAAGGGGCGACTTGGAGGGAACGTCCGGTGTGGTCAGGGAGAGTGGGCAAGACACGCGATTGGAGCGGCGAGTGCATTGGAGAACTTAGGATGGCAATCAGTTTTGGAGCAGTTTCCAGGAACGCAACGCTTCGGCGCTTTCGGATGCGGATTCGGCGAGTGACGGTTCGTCGGAGGTGCTGAGGAGTTCGTAGCCGGCGAGGGCGGCTCGCGCCCATTTAGCGGCGTCGGATGCCTGGGATTTTGCGAGTGTACTGGCGCGCGTCCAGCAGATGTCGGCGAGTTCTTTTATGTCCAGGGCATCTGAGCGAGTAGAGATTTTCCCAGCGAAAAACTCTATCACGGCATCGGGACCGAGTTGGAAGATGTCATTCACTCGTGCCATATTCTTGCCGGAGCTTTTTCTTTAATACCGATTTATTCCAAATGTCCGCGAAGCGTTTTTGAAACGGCTCAAGCGTTGGTGGACCAGCGATTACGCCCTGATTCTTTACGGACCCGGGAACCAGTATTAACTGGTACCGTTCCAGATCATTACGAGCAAGAAAATCTCTATCCAATAGGCGTTCCATGGTATAAAGGCCTAGATTGAATTCGCGGCAATAAACCGTGTAATCGCCTGGTTTGATGGAAACTGACTTGCCAGTATCAAGTGCGAAGATCGTTAATTGTCCGGTAGGAAATGAGAGATTGTGGGCGAGCAAGCGATCGGCCTTGTCGAGTTTGGGGGCGGATTTCGACGTGGTGATGTCGATGCGATGGTCGTTGCTCCAAGAAACGGTTCTATAACAGATCGAATCCCCTCGACGATACCAACCTAACTGGAGTTGTTTGGAAGTGGGGAAGTTGATGTCGACAGGTAAGTCCAGGGGATCGTTTTGCGCATCGTATAAATCAAATGCATTGTGGCTACAGAAGAAGCGAAACTGTGCGATGTTCTTCATGGGCAGTATCTTACCGACAAAGGATGGTGGGTTGGAATTTTCGGATCGTGACGGCGGACGTATGTCGTCCCTCCGGGGCTCGCAATCACCTAACCCTTCCTCTCGGGCCTCACGGCCCGAGCTACACATATAGCGGCCCGTCCGGGCCTGGTTAGGGCCACATGAAAAAAAGCCCAGGGACTCAGTCCCTGGGCTTTGGGGTTGATGGGGGGTTGTGCAGCGATCGTTACTTGGTGGAGTAGCTGCCGCCGGCGGTGTTGCGGACTACGGCCTGGGCGGCGGAGAGGCGGGCGATGGGGACGCGGTAGGGGCTGCAGGAGACGTAGGAGAGGCCGACTTTGTGGCAGAATTCGACGGAGGAGGGGTCGCCGCCGTGTTCGCCGCAGATGCCGAGCTTGATGTCGCTGCGTGTGGCTTTGCCCTTTTCGCAGGCCATTTGGATGAGTTGGCCGACGCCGGTCTGGTCGAGGGACTGGAAGGGGTCTTTGGGGAGGATTTCGAGTTCGACGTAGCGGGGGACGAAGGAGCCGACGTCGTCGCGGGAGAAGCCGAAGGTCATCTGGGTGAGGTCGTTGGTGCCGAAGGAGAAGAATTCGGCCTGCTTGGCGATTTCGTCAGCGGTGACGGCGGCGCGGGGGACTTCGATCATGGTGCCGACCTTGTAGGGGACCTTTTGGCCGGCCTTCTTGAAGACTTCGTCGGCGACGGCGCGGACCTTGGGGAGGAGGAATTCGAGTTCCTTGACGGTGTTGACGAGTGGGATCATGACTTCGGGTTCGACCTTGACGCCCTTCTTGGAGCAATCGACGGCGGCCTCGAAGATGGCGCGGATCTGCATTTCCTGGATTTCGGGGAAGATGACGGCGAGGCGGCAGCCACGGAAGCCGAGCATGGGGTTGGCTTCGTGGAGTTCGCTGACGCGGCGTTTGATCTTCTCGAGTGGGACCTTCATTTCCTTGGCCATCTGCTTCTGGTTTTTGTCCTCGTGCGGGAGGAACTCGTGGAGAGGGGGATCGAGGAGTCGGATGGTGACGGGGAGTCCGTCCATGGCCTTGAAGATGCCGATGAAGTCTCGTTTCTGGTAGGGGAGGAGCTTTTTGAGTGCGGCGCGGCGGTCTTTTTCGTTGTCGGCGAGGATCATTTCGCGGACGGCGATGATGCGGTCGCCTTCGAAGAACATGTGTTCGGTGCGGCAGAGGCCGATGCCTTCAGCGCCGAACTCGCGTGCGACCCTGGCGTCGTGGGGGGTGTCGGCGTTGGTGCGGACCTTGAGGGTGCGGGTCTTGTCGGCCCAGCCCATGAGGGTGCCGAAGTCGCCGGAGACGGTGGGTTTGACGGTGGGGACTTCGCCGGCGAAGACGATGCCGGTGGAGCCGTCGAGGGAGAGTGTGTCTTTGCGGGTGAACTTGCGGGCCTTGCCGTTGTTGATGATGGTGACGGTGCCGGCCTTGGCGTCGATGTTGAGTTCGCCGCAACCGGCGACGCAGGGCTTGCCCATGCCGCGAGCGACGACGGCGGCGTGGGAGGTCATGCCGCCGGTGGAGGTGAGGATGCCCTTGGCGACGTGCATGCCGCCGATGTCTTCTGGGGAGGTTTCCTTGCGGACGAGGATGACGGTTTCGCCGGCGTGGACGCGGTCTTCGGCTTCTTCAGCGGTGAAGGCGAGTTTGCCGACGGCAGCGCCTGGGGAAGCGGGGAGTCCCTTGGCGAGCTGGTCGCGTTTGGCCTTGGGGTCGAAGGAGGGGTGGAGGAGCTGATCGAGGGAGGAGGGCTCGACGCGGAGGATGGCGGTGTTCTGGTCGATGAGGCCTTCCTTGACCATTTCGACGGCGATGCGGACGGCGGCCTGAGCGGTGCGCTTTCCGTTGCGTGTCTGGAGCATGTAGAACTTGTTGTGTTCGACGGTGAATTCCATGTCCTGGACGTCTTTGAAGTGCTTTTCGAGGATATCCTTGACGCGGAGGAGTTCTGCGTAGGCATCGGGGAGGGTGTCGCCCATCTTGACGATTTCCTGGGGCGTGCGGATGCCGGCGACGACGTCTTCGCCCTGGGCGTTGATGAGGAATTCGCCGTAGAAGACGTTTTCGCCGGTGGAGGGGTCGCGGGTGAAGCAGACGCCGGTGGCGCAGTCGTCGCCCATGTTTCCGAAGACCATGGCCTGGACGTTCACGGCGGTGCCGGCGAGGCCGTAGAGTTCGTTCATCTGGCGGTACTTGATGGCGCGGGCGCCGTTCCAGGACTGGAAGACGGCTTTGACGGCGGCGAGGATCTGCTGCTTGGGATCGGTGGGGAAGCTCTGCTTGGTGTATTTCTTGTAGACGGCGAGGTAGCGTTTGCAGACTTCCTTGAGGCCTTCGACGTCGAGGTCGGTGTCGAGCTTGGCTTTGCGCTTCTTTTTGACTTCGGTGAGTTCATGTTCGAAGTGGTGGTGATCGACGCCCATGACGGTGTCGCCGAACATATTGATGAGGCGGCGCCAGGAGTCCCAGGCGAAGCGTTCGTTGCCGGCGGTTTTGCCGTAGCCTTCGATCATGTCTTCGGTGAGGCCGATGTTGAGGACGGTGTCCATCATTCCGGGCATGGAGACGGCAGCGCCGGAGCGGCAGGAGACGAGGAGGGGGTTGGTGGGGTCGCCGAGCTTTTTGCCAGTTTCGGCTTCGAGGCGGGCGAGGTTTTTTTCAATTTCCTCGACGAGGCCGTCGGGGAATTTTTCGCCGCTCTTATAGTAATCGCCGCAGGTTTCGGTGGTGATGGTGAAGCCGGGAGGGACTGGGAGGCCCATGTTGCACATTTCGGCGAGGTTAGCGCCCTTGCCGCCGAGGAGCATTTTGTCCTTAGCGGAGCCTTCGGATTGCTTACCGAAGAAATAGACCATTTTGGTTGCCACTGTGAGAATCCTCCGACAATAGATTGGGCCGCGCGGGGCCGACTTCCCTGAGCAGCGAGGTTGAAAACGTTTCGTCCTGGGCCGGAAAAGAAAGGAAAAGTATAGGGAAACGGGAGGGGGTGTCAAACGAGGGAAGCGTCGTGTATAGGGGTAGGGAAACAGCGGAGCGGGGCATCAGGGAATGCACGATATGAGCGGGTTTTGCCGAAGGATTGTGTGATGAGTGAGGGACTTATGGTAGGGGGCGCGAGGGAGGGGCCTGCCGGGGGGAGAGGGAGATGGGCGGGCGCTTACGCTATGGGGTTACCTCGGGAGAGCAACTGTCCGTTGGCCCCCCCTACCGCCTGGGTGTCGTGGAAGTTGATGAGTTCGTCGACGATGTAGAGTGGTCGGCCCTGGACCTGTTCGTAGGTGCGTGCGAGGTATTCGCCGATGAGGCCGATGAGGAAGATCTGCACGCCACCGAGGAGGAGGATGGCGATGTAGAGGAAGGTGAAGCCGGCGGGACGATAGGGGTTTCCGAGGGCATCGCGCCAGAAGAAGTATTGGTAGATGACGACGAAGACCCAGAGGATGGCGGCGGAGGAGATGAAGGTTCCGAGCCAGGTGGCCAATTTGAGGGGTGCGGTGGTGAAGCCGGTGAGGGAGTCGATGGCGAGTTTGATAAGTTTGACGTAGTTGTATTTGGTTTTGCCGGCGAAGCGCGGGGCGCGGATGAAGGGGACGCCGGTGGTGCGGAAGCCGGTCCAGCAGATGAGGCCGCGGACGAAGCGGTTGCGTTCGGGGAGGGCGTTGAAGGCATCGACGACCTTTCGGTCCATGAGGCGGAAGTCGCCGGTGTCTTTGGGGAGGTCGATCTTGGCGAGCTTGCGCATGATTCGGTAGAAGATCCAGCTGGTGATTTTTTTGAGGATGGTTTCTTCGTTGCGCTTGGAGCGGACGCCGTAGACGATCTGAAAACCTTCGCGCCATTTGGCGAGCATCTGGGGGATGACGGTGGGCGGGTCCTGGAGATCGGAGTCGATCAGGACGATGGCGTCGCCGCGGGCGTAGCGCAGTCCGGCGGTGGAGGCGGCCTCGTGGCCGAAATTGCGGGAGAAGGAGACGACGCGGACGGCGGGATCAGAGGCGACAAGTTGCGTGGCGACGGACAAAGAGGCGTCCTTTGAGCCGTCGTTGATGAGGATGAGTTCCCACCCGCCCCCACCTCCGCCGGCGGGGAGGCCGAGGGGATCGATGGCGGCGTGGACTTGGCGCACGAATTCCGCGATGTTTTCGGCTTCGTTGTACATGGGGGAGACGATGGAAAGGGTTGGATTCATGCGGGACATCCTACTGCACAAATCGAGAAGCGAAAACGTTGCGGGAAAGCGGGGGCATCAGTGTGTGCCGAGCTGGTCGGAGTTTTCGCGCTGATCGGCGGCTGGAGGTGGGGGAAGGAGGAGGATTTCAAGGAGGTCAGCGAGCGGCCACCACGCCGGAGAGTTCGCGTACTTTCCAGATTTCGTGGCTGGACTGGCCGGTCATAGTGCCGGTGCCGGTGACCCAGTAGGCGAAGCCCTGGTTGGCGAGGATGTGCTGGTGACCGAGTCGGAGAGCGTCGACTTCGAGATCGAAGTCGGTGTGCATGGTGATGAAGTCGCCGTGGTCGTTGCCGAAGTAGGCGAGGCCGGTGTCGTTGTGCGGGGTGCACTGGACTGCGCCGGAGAGGTCGGCGGGGATCCAGCCGACGCGGGGGAGATAGAATTCGGCCTTGACGTGCCACTGGGCGTAGGGGACGCCGCCGAGCATTTCGCCGTCGGTGGCGGATCTGGCCCAGCGACCGCAGAGGACGCGTGCGGGGATTCCGTTGGCGCGGAGGACGGCGGCGAAGAGGCCGTTGAGTCCGCCGCAGTCCGAGGTGCGGGTTCTCCAGACGGCGGAGGAGCGGCGTTCGAGGTCAGCGCGGTACTCGTAGTGGAGTTGGGTTTTGAGCGTGGTGAAGACGCGGCGGACGAAATCAAGTTCCATTTCGCCGGGGTGTGGTCGCAGGTCGTTCTGGGCGACGGCATCCTGAAAGGCGGGGGTGTCGAAGTCGAGCGTCTCGGTGGGCGCGAGTGCCGGCGCCAATTCATCGGGCGGCGCCAGGCAGCAATCGGAGAGCCCCTGGGATTTGAAACTCCCGTCGATGAGCGTGCGTTTGAAGAGTTGCACGCGGTAGAAGGCGCCCATTTTGAGGGTGTGACTGTCGTCGCCGGCGGATGCGGAGGAGAGTGCCATCAGGAGTTTGCGCGAGGGGACGCGTTCATCGGAGACTTGCATTGTTCTCGGACTGATGTTGAAGGCGAGGAGGCGCTGCGAGGGAAGGGTGGGGGGAATGGCGGCGTAGGCGACCCAACTGGTGGGGATGAGGTTGGGTAATTCGGCGGCGAAACCGAGGCTGGCTTCGACGGTGCGCGTCGGTTCGATGAGGACGGTGCCGGGGAGCGTGCGGCCCTGGTTGCGTTCGAGGGTTGTCCATGCGGCATGTGCGCGGGAGAGGGCAAGTGGTTCGCCGGGGGCGTCAGCAGCGCGCACTGCGACCGCCACTCCAGACAGCCATGCAAGAAGAAACAGCCTCGGAATCAAACCGCTGCGCATGTGCTGTTCATCGACAGGAAGTGGCTGCATGGTAAGTGCGGATTGAACGATCGGCTTATCGGTCGTGAGCGCGTGCGGAATGAATTATTCGTCGAGTTTGGTGTCGCCGGCTGCGAGCTGTTCGACGAGTTTGCGGACGTGCGATTCGACATCGGTGAGGCCGCCACCGTTGGGGATTACGTCGAGGTCGTGAATATGCCAGTACCGGACCTTGCCGGCCCAGTGCGGATATTTTTCTTCCATCATTTGGCGATGCTCGGCTTCCTTCATGGCGATGACGAGATCGGCGGCGGCGAATTCCTCGTCGCGTGCCTGGCGCGGGTTGCGGCAGGGTTCTTCGAGCGGGAGGTTGCGTTCGGTTGCGAATTGGCGCGTGTAGCGGGAGATGGGGCCGCTGTTGATGATGCCGTCGGCCTGGACGTGGAGGCCGGAGGATTCAGCGAGCCAGCCGAGGCCGCGTTCCTGTGCGAGATGATTGAACAGAATCTCCGCAAGCCGGCTCCGGTAATAGTTTCCGGTGCAGAGGAACAACACGCGTTTCATAGGCGATCAACTCCGAATCCTTGCAGCCCCCTGCCCATTGAATGGCAAACGGCCTCACGCTCAAAACGGAATATCATCTTCATTCAGGAAATCCCCCTCCGCCAGATGCTCAGCGCGCGTCTGAGGGAAATCGATATCGTCGGGCATCTGTTCCCGCTCCTGCATTTCGTATGGCTCATATTCGTCTTCCTCCACCGCGCTCCAGGGAGCCGGATCCTCATCCTCCACCGGCAGCCCCAATTCCACTTCCCCCTCCATATCGAAAAATTCCTCTTCTTCGTATTCTTCGTCATCCTCTTCATCGTCGAAGTATCCGCTGGCTTCGGTGCAGCCGCACTTGGGGCACTTGGCGTTGGAGGCGCGGTAATCATCATCGACGGGCGAGTACCAGTGATGGCAATTGGCGCACTGCCAGAGCCGCTCGACGGGGAAGATGTCGAACTGGAACCCGCGGCCGCCGCAGGTGGTGCAGGGGCAGGCCCACTTGTCTTCGTTGGGCATCCAGCGCATTTCGACGGCTTCGAAGAGCCCGCCTTCCGGGCCGCAGTGGAGGCAGTAGCAGAGGCGATCGAGGAGTTGCGGATCGGGCCGCATGCAATCCTCGTGGGCTTCGGGGGGGAGCTGCTCGAATTCGGCGATCTGGATGGCGCGGCAGGTGGCGCGATCGGGATAAACTCGCGGCGATCCCTGGGCGTCCATCACCGGCACGTCTTTGGCGCAATACCGGCAATGCGAGAGGGCAAGCTCATAGAAACCGCGACAGTGGCGACAACGCAGATAGCTGGCGGACATGTGACGTTCTCCCGAGAATCGTGACTCGCGATCAGGTCATCGGAATATTACCGCGGCGCGGTTGCAAGTGGGAGAAAAAAGATTGAACCAAAGGAGGGAATCGGCGGCCTGGTTATTCAGGGACCGCGGAGAGCCGCGCGGCCACGCCGCTGCCTTCCATCAGGGACCAGATGCGCTGGGCTACGGCATCCCAGTCGTTGTGGGGCTCGAGGGGTCGCATATATCGGGCCATGGCGTAAACGAAGGGGGCGAGTTCGGGGTCGGGTTCGCGCAGTTCCCAGTGCCGCGCATCGAGGGGAATCGCGAGCGATTCGAGCACCGGTCGCAGGTGGTCGATGACCCGTTGGCAATCGGGGGCTTTCAGCCAGTCGGGATTGACCGTGGATTGGACGACCTGGTGGAGCAGCCGGCGCTGGCGTGTTTCGCGGGTGGAGGCTTTGACCAGGATGAAGAAGAGGCCGAGGTACATGGCGGCGAAGATGATGCTCAGGACGAGGTACTGAAGATTCCAGTCGGCGTGGTTCGCGTTGGGAGCGGCGTAACAGAAGGCGGCAACCGGCGCGACGACGGCGCCCCACCGCAAATAGCCGAGCAGAACGCTGCGGAAATGGAAGCGGATGCGGCGGCCGGTCATGTGATCGCACATGTTTCCGGACCGAACGCCATACCAGCATCCGGTGGGGACAACGGGCACGGCGATGACGAGGAAGCTGGTGTAGACCGCCTCCTTGCCGATGGCGGCGGTTTTGCCGTAGTAGCGGATTCCGATTTCGACGTGCCCGACCATGGGGGAGAGGATACCGGAAATCGGGGAAAGGCAAATCCTGAAACTCTAAACACAGCCGGATGCGCGCATCAAAACAAATCGGCGCGATGGTCGCGCCGATTCTTTACGGTTGTTGCTTTGGCCCGATCAGTTCAGACCCTCGTCCTTATAGTATTTGGTGCCCTTGGCGGTGAGTTCGAGGGCGAGGCCGGCATCGGTCATCTGGTAGAGCCACACATCCGGGGCGATGGGCATCGCACCCTGGAGAGCGCCACCCTGGCTGCCGGTGGAGGCCGCGGCGGAGGTCTGGCCGCCGATTTCCCAGCCTTTGTTCACGAAACGGTCCATTGCCTCCTGCGTTTCAAACACCCAGACGAGGCTGAACTTCTTGACGCCCATGCCCAGGCCGGCCTGTAGTTCGGCCATCCGCATGAAGGTTTCTTCCTTCGTTTTGTTGTTGATGGCAATGCCCTCCCCCATGCCGCTGCCGGCCACGAAGATCTTCATTCCGAAGTTGTTGAACACGGCGTAGCCCACGGAATTCTCCACGGCGGCCTTGGCGGAGGGCTGCACGGCGTAGAGGCGCTGCAACGTCGCCTGAGCCACGTCTCGGACATCCTGCTTCATCTCAAGTTTTTGTTCCTCGCCGGTGGGCTCCGAGTGGCATCCCGCAAGGAGCAGGCCGACAAGCATCGTTGCAGGGAGGATCATCGTTTTTCGTAGCATGACTGTATCCTTTTCAGGCTGCGCGGCGTGCCCGCGACCTTCGCCGGCTTTTCCTTCGCCTCTGCCGATGGCATCATCCCGCAATGGCTCCATCCCCAGACCTCGTAAACCTACTAGCCCCCTCCCCGAATTTTTACTGGCGGTTCAGAGCAGGGCATCGAGGCCGGAATCGACCCCCATGGCGGCGCCGGCGGTGATGAGCAGTGCCTGGGCGTAGCAAATGATTTCCGCAGCCATCTCGATCTGTTCCATGGCGCCTCCATCGGCGACAATGATCCTGCGGAGAGAACACGGGTGTGCGAATTCCCGCGTATCGTCTTTTGCCGACGGAACGCGGATGGTAAAAGGGTCACTGCTTTTTTTAGAACAAAGGTCCGCAATGCTCTCCGCCGAAGCACTTTCCTTCCGCCAGCAGTCCCGTCTTGCGATCAGCCTATCGTGGATCGGCGGATTCACGAACGTGTTCGCGTTTCTCACGTGGAAAACCTTCAGCTCGCACATGACCGGCTCGACGACGCTTCTGGGGTTGAACCTGGCGCTGCGCGAGTGGAGCGAGGCGCTGCTCTTTTTCACGCTGGTGGCTTCGTTCCTTGCCGGGGCGATCTCTTCGACGGTGATGACGGAGCTTTCGCGCCGGCACGGCGTTCTTTCGAAGTACATGCTTCCGCTGACGGTGGAAGCCCTGCTGCTTACGTTGGTGATGCTCTCCGTCCGGCTGCACCCGGAAGTTTCGAAGGGTCTGCCGGAGTATGGGCTGCTCGGGCTGACGGCGTACGCGATGGGACTGCAGAATGCGACGATCACGCGCATCTCGGGGGCGGTTGTTCGTTCGACGCACCTGACGGGGGTGCTGACGGATTTTGGCATTGAGTCGGTGCAGTTCGGGCTGTGGGCGTGGGATCAGCTCCAGGGGCGGATGTGGCAGCGTGCCGGACGGGTGCTCAAAGTATCGCAGCGTCATCCGTCACTGCTGCGGATCGCGCTGCTGGCGAGCATCTGGGGCTCCTTCGTCTTTGGCGTGATCATCGGGGTCTTCACGTACGAGAAACTGCACGAGCGGGCGCTCCTGCTCCCGGTCGGGTTTCTGCTGTTCATCACCGTGTTCGACTGGAGACGACCGATTGCGGACATCCGCGAACTGGACCCGCTGCATGATCCGGAGTTGAAGCTCTTCGGGCTGGTGTATTCGCTTCTTCCGACGCCGGTCGGCCTGTATCGCCTGACGCACGATCGGCGTCAGCGGTTTCGAGCCCCGAATTTTTCGTTCTGGATCGACAATCTTCCGCCGCAGAAGCAGGTGGTGATCCTGGCGATTCCGCCGGTGATGCAGTTCGACGCCAATTCGATCGCGGATCTGCATCGGGCGGTGACGAAGCTCGAATCGAGTCACCGCCGGCTGATTATTGCCGGCGTGACGCCGGTGCAGTACAGGCGGCTGGCGCACGAACACCTCGTGGAACGGATCGGTGCGGAAAATATTTGCCCCGACCTCGAATTCGCCATCGCCCTGGGAAACGACCTGGTCCGTACCCCAAACGCGGCAAGGTCATAGCTCCTCCGGCGGTGGGCTCCAGGGAGTAAGCTGTGCGCCGTGAAGCACTGCGAGCACATCGATCTGATCGGGTTTGATGTGGTAGATGATTCGGTACGGCCCTTCGATCACTTCGCGAATCTGCGGAAAAGCCGCCTCGGGTAAAGAGCGTCCCGACAAGGGGAACCTGGCAATCTGCTCGGACCGGCGCGTCAACCTGTCCACAACGCGCTGGGCATACTCTGGCGAGTCAACTGAGATGAACGCGTGGATCGCCGCGAGATGAGCAACGGCCGTATCAGTCCAGAAGACATTCACTGAGGCAACCCGAAGCGTTTACGCACGTCAGCGACCGGCGTGACCTTCCCCAACTCGCTCTCCGAAAGGCCCGATTCGATCGCCTGGCGCACGTAGATTTCGTGCATCAGGTCGTCCCAGGTGGAGTTCGAGGGAAGCTTTTCCACGAGCCGTTTTGCCTCTTCCCGGATATCGGCGGTTTCCATACGTGATCCTCTGGCGGACAGGGGTGTTGCGACTTTGGCCCGGTGCATTCTAGCAGAGGCAAGATATGGCTCGAAGCAAAAACAAAAACGGCCCGTCTCGTGAGAGACGGGCCGTCTGTTTTTGACGTTGAACATGGTTTGTTTGCGATCCGGTTCATTTGCATGAACAGGACTTTGGACGCCACCGAGCATCGCATTGCTGCGACTGGCTCCACTGATTTTCATCAGCAGAACGACGATGCTTACACGATTCTTGGGAGGATTGCTCCTCGAACTCATCGCTCATTCTCGATCTTGTGGAGTTGCACCACACTCTCCAACCGTTTTGTCTCTTCTTCGTCATCGACGGTCTAGATCAGACTCGCCTCGGAAGAGGAGGAAAGATTGGCGTCGCATCGCGACTTAGATTTCAAATGAGCGGATGACCAAGATCTAGCAGTATCCGCTAGAAAGGAGGTGATCCAGCCGCAGGTTCCCCTACGGCTACCTTGTTACGACTTAGTCCCAGTCACCGGTCCTGCCGTAGCGCCTTTGGGGGCGTTTCAGGCATTACCAGCTTCCATGACTTGACGGGCGGTGTGTACAAGGCTCAGGAACACATTCACCGCGGCATAGCTGATCCGCGATTACTAGCGATTCCAACTTCATGAGGGCGAGTTGCAGCCCTCAATCTGAACTGGGCCGATTTTTCTCCGATTTGCTCCACCTTACGGTCTTGCTTCGGTTTGTCATCGGCATTGTAGCACGTGTGCAGCCCTGGACATAAAGGCCATGAGGACTTGACGTCATCCCCGCCTTCCTCCGGTTT
>DATKPA010000063.1:0-210420 GCA_035524355.1 Phycisphaerae bacterium
CATCAGCGGGATCGTCTGTCGGCCTGGAAAGGCCATCTGCGGCGTCCTCGACCTTCGGAATATTTGCGAATATGCCTCAGGTCTGCGTCCTTGCATCTGGCCCTTCCAGACCGCCATCCGACCGCACTGCTGTTTTCAGACGGAGCCTAGGCCATCAACTCCACGCCGAAAATCTGGTACACTCCGGCGATGGCAACCTTTAACTCGCACCGCCCGCGCCGCCTCCGCTCTCATCGCCTCCTGCGAGAAATGCTCACCGCCACGCGCCTCGCTCCCTGCGATTTCGTCGCGCCGCTGTTCGTGCGCGCCGGCAATAACGTCAAGTCGCCAATTAAATCCATGCCCGGCGTTCACCAGTTCTCTCCCGACACCGCCATCGAGGAGCTTAAGCGTTTGGAGTCCCTCGGCGTCGCCTCCTACATCCTCTTCGGCGTGACAGATGCCACGAAGAAAGATGCCACCGGCTCGCATGCCCACAACGAGCGCAACGAAGTCTGCTCCACGCTCAAGCTCGCCAAAGGCGCCGGCATCGGCATGGTCGCCATCACCGACCTCTGCTATTGCGAGTACACCGACCACGGGCACTGCGGTCCGCTCACCAGCAGCGGCGAGTCCGTCGACAACGACCGCACTGCGGAAATGCTGGGACAGCAGGCGGTCGTCCACGCCCGCGCCGGCGCCGACATCGTCGCCCCCTCCGGCATGATGGACAACATGGTCGCCGCCATCCGTGCCGCCCTCGACGCTGATGGAAAGACCGACACCGCCATCCTCTCCTACGCCGTGAAGTACGCCTCGTCGTTCTACGGCCCGTTCCGCGACGCCGCTGAGTCTCCGCCCCAGTTCGGCGACCGCAAGACCTATCAGATGGACTTTCGCCGCCACGAGGGGGAGGCACTTCGCGAGGCCCAGATCGACATCGCCCAGGGCGCCGACATGATCATGGTGAAGCCCGGCGTTCCCTATCTCGACATTCTGAAAACGGTCACGGAGAAGGTCGCCGCCCCGCAGGGAATCCCCACCTCCGCGTACCACGTTTCCGGCGAATACGCCATGCTGAAAGCCGCCGCCGCCAATGGCTGGATCGATGAAAAAGGCACGGTGCTCGAAACCATGCACGCCTTCAAGCGCGCCGGCGCCAGCTTCATCCTCACCTACTACGCCGGTCAGCTCGCCGAATGGCTGCAGTAGTTCGGAGTTCCGCCTTCAGCTCGATAACTCCCTCCGTTGGGTCGCCAGGAAGCAGCGTTCCCGTCGCAATCCAACACACCAACAAAAAAGCCCGCAGGCCTCTCGACCCGCGGGCTTTTATTTGATTCGTTCTCGATTTATCCGCGAACGACGGTGGTGTTGTAGTACCCGATCATCGCGAGGAACCGGTTGGCGTTCAGGATCGGCACGGTCGAACGCTTGGCTTCGGCGATGGTGTCATCATACGCCTGCTGCTTCTTGATCCGTTCGTCGGCAACGCTTCCAGGCGTCGCCTGATCATCCGAACTCACGATCGGAGAGGCCGGGCGGGCCCCGGCCACAAGGAAGTCGGTCTGGGTCGTCACCTTGTCGTCGATCACGCCGCCCCACGACTTGACCATGCGGATGAGCCGATCGCGTTCGGCCGGCGTCGCCACGCCATCGCCGTCGAGATCGAAATCGCCGATCACGACGAAGTGGAACTGGCGGTTCTTGTCATGCTGATAAACGGGATTGGAGATGAGATCCCCGGACTGAATCGCCTGTCCCTTGGTTGTCTGCGTCACCCGGCAAAGCGATTCACTGTCGCCGATCGCCAGCACTTCAATGCTCCCCTTGCCGGCGGCGGCTTCATCCGAATCGAACCGCACGCCCGTCTGCGGGTCATACACGGCGAAGGTCAAGCCGGGCGTTACGTGGTCGCGACGGCCCAGGTTGATGTAGACCTCGCCCGAGCCGGTTGCGGCACGAACGATAAGTCCGGCGGGTTCACGACCCACGTTGGTATTGCTCGTGGGACGGTATTTTTCGATTTCATCCTGCAAAAGACGGATGCGTTCGTTGGCCTGCGCAAGCTGATCCTTGATCTGCTCGGTCTGGAGAACCGTGTTGCGTCGCTCGGCTTCCTGGGCGTCGCGCATGTCCGAAAGCTTCTTCTCGTAGTCCGCGATCGCCTGTTGACGGGCCTGGTCCGCGGCACCGGTCGCGCCGGTGGCCGAACCGAGTTGGCCCTTCAACGCATCGACGGACTGCTGCAGCGACTGCGCCGCGGCGTCGTAGTTCCGCTTGTCGGTATCGACCTGCGTCTTGAGTGCATCG
Source organism: Phycisphaerae bacterium (assembly GCA_035524355.1). Taxonomy (GTDB): domain Bacteria; phylum Planctomycetota; class Phycisphaerae; order WQYP01; family WQYP01; genus DATKPA01. Next base: position 2,290 of record DATKPA010000063.1, read on the forward strand.
TAATTGGCCGCCAGCGTCTTGCTGCGTTCGGTCTCCGCGCGATACTTGGCTGCGAGGGCGTTGAACCCATCGAGCAGTTTCCCATTTGCCGGGAGACCCGCGCGGGTCAATGCCTGCGCGATCAGTCCGTTGCCCGGAGCAGCGATGTCCGCAACGGACGCTTCAGGACCGGCCCCGATGGCATTCTTCAGGCTCTCGATCTGCGCCGCCGCCACGCCCAGCGCCGTCTTCCCCGTGCTGCCCTTCAGCAATTCCGGCAACACCGTCATGCGTTCCTGCTGGCTGGCGATGTTCTTCAAGTCGTCCTGGGCCTTTTTCAGGTCGTCGCTTGTACGCCCGCCGCTGATGTAGAAGAGAATCGCCAGAACCGTCGAGACAATCCAGAGCCCGACAAAGAGAAGGGCCAGATAAGGAGGAGCACTCCGCGCACGCACCACAGCCATCGAAACCTCCAAAGAGTTGCAGCCATCCACCGCGGTTGAGAGATGAGCGGGCAGACTGCCCGTCAATAAGCAAGAATATCACCGCAGCCCCCCGCCCGGTCAAGGGAAAATGATGAGTTCACCACGCCGTTCAGTTCGAGGCAGCTGTCTTCACAAGTCTTCCCAGATTCGCCTTCTGCGTGCGCTGCAACGTCAGGTCCATGAGAAGCTGCTGCGTCCCGCGCTCGGCCTCACCAGGTCCCGGCCGCCGCTGAATCCACGCGCCTTCCGGAGTCAGGTCCCATGCCTGCCGGTTGTCCGCGAGCATGATCTCCAGGATCTCCCGCAACCGCGCCTGCATCACCGGATCTTCAATCGGCACCGCCGCCTCCACCCGGTGCGACAGGTTGCGGCTCATCCAGTCCGCCGACCCCATGTAGAACTCGTCTTTCCCCGCATTGTGAAAGTGAAAGATCCGGCTGTGCTCCAGGAACCGCCCGATGACCGAAATCACGCGGATGTTCTCCGACAATCCCGTCACCCCCGGCCGCAGACAGCAGAACCCGCGCACGATCAAATCGATCTGCACCCCCGCCTGCGACGCCTTGTACAACGCCTGAATGATCTCCACGTCTTCCAGAGCATTCATCTTCGCCGTGATCCGCCCGCCCTTCCCCGAGCGCGCATGCTCAATCTCACGTTCGATCATCGCCAGAAAACGCAAACGCATTGTCAGCGGCGCCACCAGCAGCCGGCGGTAGTCCCGCTTCAGCGAGCGTCCCGTCAGAAACGCAAACAGATCGACCACATCGTTGCAGATGTCATCCCTGCACGTGAAGAGCCCCAGATCCGTGTACAACTGCGCCGTCTTCGAGTTGTAATTCCCCGTCGCCAGGTGCACGTAACACCGCAGACCGCTGCTCGTCCCGGCAGTGCTCACCCGATCATCCTCCCGCCGCACCACCAGCGCCGTCTTAGTGTGCGTCTTGAGCCCCAGCACCCCGTACACCACATGCGCCCCCGCTTCTTCCAGGGTCTGCGCCCACTGAATATTGCGCTCTTCATCGAATCGCGCCTTGAGTTCCACCAGCACCGCCACCTGCTTCCCCGCCTCCGCCGCCCGCGCCAGCGCCCCGACGAACGGTGAATCGCCGCTCGTCCGGTAGAGCGTCATCTTGATCGCCACGACCTTCGGGTCCTTCACCGCCGTCAGAATGAACCGCTCGACCGAGCTGTCGAACGATTCATAGGGGTGATGCACCAGCACGTCCCCCTGCCGGATGAGCGCGAACATATCCGCATCCGGGTCCGTCAACGCCGGCGCCACGTCCGGCTTCCACGGCGCCACCTTCAGGTCCGGACGATCCACCGCCGTCACCAGCCCCATCAGATCGGCCTTCCCCAGGGGCTCCGGCAACTCGTAGAGCGAATCCTCCCCCACTTCCAGACCCTCCATCAGATACTGGCGCATCTCCGCCGACATGTTCGCCGTGATCTGCACCCGCACCGTGTCCGCGAATCGCCGCGCCCGCAGTTCCTCCTGCACCACTTCCAGGAGATCCTCCGGGTCCTCAATCTCCGGCTCCACCTCCGCATTGCGCGTCACCCGGAAATGCTGGTGCTCCACAATCTCCATCCCCGGAAACAACGCCTCCAGCCGCGCCTCGATCAAACTCTCGATCGGCGTGAACACATAATTCTCCCGCCCGTCCACCGTCTCCTGAAACGTCAGCCAGCGCGACAGCAACTGCGGCACCTTGATTCGCGCAAAGAGATGCTCCGAGTTCCCCGGCTGCTTCACCAGCACCCCGATCGACAGCGACTGGTTCGAAATAAACGGAAACGGATGCCCCGGGTCCACCGCGAGGGGCGTGAGGACTGGAAAGATCTGCGAGCGGAAGTAATCGTCCGCCTTCGCCCGCTGCTCCGGCGTCAGCTCCACGTAATCCCGCAGAAAAATCCCTTCCCCCTCCAGCTCCGGCCGCAGGTGATGCTGCCACAGTTCCACCACCTCGCGCGTCAGCCGCTGCAGCCTTTCGTGCACCACTTCAAAGTGCTGTTCGGTCGTGAGCCCGTCGTGCGACTTCTCCGTCGATTTCTGCGCAATCTTCCGCTTCAGCAACCCGACGCGCTTCATGAAAAACTCGTCCGAGTTGCTCGAATAAATCGCCAGGAACTTCACGCGATCCAGCAGCGGCGTGCGCGGGTCCATCGCCTCGTGCAGCACCCGCCGGTTGAAATCCAGCCACGAAAGATCCCGGTTGAAATACGGTGAAGTGTTCGCCGGAATTGACGGCGCCGTCCGAAGCAATGCGGTGACACCATCATTCTGGGGGGGAGGTGGGGGAGGCATTCAGCACGGCTCCAAAGCACAACAGGGGCAACCGCGGGAGTATCTCCGCGGCCGGTATTGGGGAAAATCCCATATTTGTGCAACTAATGTAGCTTGGGCGCCTCCTTAATCCAATTCTGAATGTTTTCCGCCTTCCAAAAGCCGTCTGCGACGATCCCGGTCCTTGCGCTCGACCGGCTCGTCGCCCTCGATGACCGGCACTTTCATCCGCCCGCGGTTCCGACTAAACTGTTCCATCTTGAAATTCCCGGCGTTGAAGGATCTTTTATGCCCATCGAAATCACGATGCCCAAGCTCACCGATACCATGACCGAAGCCACTCTGGCCAAATGGCTTAAGAAAGAAGGCGACAAGGTCAACCCGGGCGACATGATCGCCGAAGTTGAAACCGATAAGGCGACCCAGGAACTCGAAGCCTTCGAAGCGGGCACCGTTGCGAAAATCGTCATTCCCGAAGGGGGCAAGACGCCGGTCGGCGCCCTGATCGTGGTGCTTGCGAAGCCCGGTGAGGATGCCAAACAGGTTGCTCAGAACGTGAAGGGCGGCGCTCCGGCGGCGGGGAAAGCCCCCGCCCCAAAGGCCGCGGCGACCGCATCTGCACCTTCGGTCTCCGCCGCGTCTCCCTCCTCATCCGCCGAAACTGCCGTCGCCGTTGAAGACCACCACGAAGGCTCCGAGCCCGAGGTTCTCAACGCCGGCCGCATCCGGGTCTCCCCCCTCGCCCGCAAAATCGCCGATGACCGCGGCATCGACCTGAACACGGTCCGCGGCACCGGTCCGGATGGCCGGATCATCAAGCGCGACGTCCTGGACGCTCCCCGTCCGATTTCCCCCGCCGCCAAGGCCGCCGCTCCGGCGCCTGCCGCCGCCAAGGCCAACGGCGCGGTCGCCGCTCCCATCGCCGCCGCCAAGCTCGAAGCGAAGACGATCCCGCTCTCCAACATGCGGCAGACGATCGCCCGCCGCCTCCTGCAGTCCAAGCAGACGATCCCGCACTTTTACGTCAGCGTGGATGTCGTCATGGACAAACTCCTCGAACTCCGCACGCAGGTGAATGATCAGATCGCCCCGGAAAAACTTTCGGTAACGGACTTCATCGCCCGTGCCGTGGCTCTGGCGCTTGCCCGCGTGCCTGCGATGAACAGCAGCTTCGCGGAGACGGCGATCGTGCAGCATGGGTCTGTTGAACTCGGCATCGCCGTCGCGCTGGAAGACGGCCTCGTTGTCCCCGTGATCAAGCAGGCCCACGCCAAGGGCGTTCGCCAGATCTCGCAGGAGATCAAGCAACTCGCCGAACTCGCCCGCGCCAAGAAGCTCAAGGCCGACCAGATGACCGGCTCGACCTTCACGATCTCCAACCTCGGCATGTACGGGGTGAAGAATTTCAGCGCCATCGTCAACCCGCCCGAATCCGCGATCCTCGCCGTCGGCGGCACCACATGGCAGCCGGTGGTGAAGGAGACTGGCGGCAAGCGTGAAGTCGTTCCGGCGCAGGTGATGAACCTCTCGCTCTCGGCCGATCACCGCGTGGTGGATGGCGCCACAGGCGCGAAGTTCCTGCAGGAACTCAAGACGATCCTCGAAGCCCCGCTGACGATGCTCGTCTAAGATAGGAACAAACCGAGAGGTCCACGTTTAGATGGCGTTGCAGCGCAACGCCATCAGCCGCGGAGCGGCGGCTTTCAGTAGCCAGGGGCGGAAGCTCGGGTTATTTCGCGCTCTGCAGCAGCCCGAAGATCGAAGCTGATCGCGGATTCCAATCGCCGCCGAGCACCCACACCGGATCACTGTAGTTCTTGATCGCCTCGGCATCCTGCGCTTGCGTCAGTTGCCGCGAGATGCGGAGCCGTTTACCCGCATCGATCGGCTGGACCTCCGGCGTGTGGCTGTTGAACTCCCAGAAATGCACGTTCGCCGCACTTTTCGCCAGTTCTTCCGGCGGCGTTCCCTTGGGCCCATTGAGCATCCAGCCGATTGGATTCACCGCGTCCGTCAACGTGCAATCCAGCAGCACCACCTCGCTGTTCGGAAAACGCGTCGGCTCAATCCGCGACAGGAACATGTTCTTCACCCCCGGCGATCCATCGAACGTGCAGTGAAAGTACACATACCCGTGGTTCGCATCCGTGTTCCGAATCTGCGTGTAGTACCCTTTGGTATTCAACGCCTTGCTCTCGCAATTCTCGAAGAAGCACGGCCCTTTGCCCCACATGAAGTCGACGTCGCCTTCGATGTCGCAGTGGCTGATGTAGGCCTGGCCGTTGATCTGCAGCGTGTCCTGAAAACTGTGTAAATCGACGTTGGTGACGATGGCGTGGGCGGTATTGGTGCCGTTGAAGATGATCGCCTCCGCCTGCGAGCCGCCCTTCGGCGTGGTGTCGTTGATCGTGAGGTTGGCGAGGACGAGGTCATGGCACTTGTCGGCGAGGAAGACGCCGCGGTGGTAGACGTGCTTGCCGTCGGGGCCGTTGTTGTGATTGAGCTTGTCGTTGTTGGCGTACTGGATGATGGACTGTTTGCGGTCTTCGCCGAGGAGGGTGAGGGCGTGCTTGTTCTGGATGGCGACGAGCTCGGTGTAGATGCCTTTTTTGAGGAAGAGGGTCGTGGGGGTGGTGTTGTTGTCGGGGATGAAATCGATGGCGCCCTGGACGGTGCAGAAGTCGCCGGTGCCGTCGGCGGCGATGGTCAACTTCGTGGCACCTGCGGCGGGTGGGGCGTCCTTCGTGGTGAATCGCCACGCATTCGGATCAGTGATGCCGGGCCCGCCTTTGAAGACGCCCTCGTCGACGGTCACGTAATAGGTCTTGTGATACGTAAGGGCATGGTTCTTCGGGTAAATCGCCGCTTCGTTGCCGGTGATGATGATGGGGTAATAGCTGTAATCGGAGAGGGGGCCGACATCCTTGGTAGCGACCGGAGTCGCCGCGTCGATTGTTTCGACGGGCTTGTGGGTGTCGGCATCGATGATCTGGATTGTGCCGGTGCCAAGCGCGGGTGGAGCGGCAAACGTGATTGTGAGCGGCGTGTCGGGGCAGATGTTGCTCGAACCGGCGGCGGGGAACAGCGTGGGCGACGCGGCGTGGGCGGCGGTGGCGAGCAACGCCGTGAGAAGGATGGACCGGTGAATGGGCAGCATTTTTCGTCTCCTCGTGTGGCCTGCTTCGCGTTTTAACAGATTGGCCACCTCGTTGATCTGGCTTGTGCGATTTGTGCACAAGATGTGTCGGTTTTTGAAACCATGCCGGCGCGGCGGTGCGAACACGGGACTTGGTGAGGGGATAAACGGCCGCCGGCGGAACTTGATGCGGACGAATTCCGAATACACCAGAAATGACTTGTGAGGTGCAGGGTTGGCGAGGAGGTATAATGCACGCTCGCATGTCCTGGTGAGTTGCAGAGGTATTCATTGCTGGTGGGGTGCGCGGCCGGAGGCGGACATCTGATTGTTGCCCTTGTGAACATCTGCTGAATACGGGAAAGGAGAAGCGATGAACGCGCGTCATGTTCGACGGGGTTTGGTGGTTGCGGCGATTGTATTGAGTTCGATGGCGGCGGAGGCGCCGGAGCTGGATATGAACGCGGCCAGGGAGGAGGTCGCGAAGAGCTATTCAAAGGCGGAGCCGGAGGTGCAGGAGTTTGTGCTGGAGACGGCGCGGACCTTCGGACGCGGCGGGCTGTGGGTGAATGAGGATGCCTATGCGGAGTTGACGCCCGAGGAGCGGGAGGCTCGCGTCGTCTACCTGGCGAAGCTCTTCGAAGATGGGGAGTATGGCCGGCACTTGTGTGCGGGGCTGGCGGAGGCGAGCGCGCTCAAGGATGCACGCCTGGTGCCGGGGTTGATGAAAGTGGCGGGTTATTCCGTGGAGGGAAAGGATTATGACTGCCGGCCGAAGTGGATGGCGGTGGCGGCGCTGGCGCGGCAGGAGTCGGATGCGGCCGTACCGCTGCTGGTGAGCCTGGTCGATCACGGGAACCAGAACACGCGGATGTGGGCGCGGGCGGCGCTGGCGCGCATGGCGGAGGCGGATTTCAAGGCGGACAAACAGGCCTGGAACAAGTGGTGGGTGGGGAAAGGCCATCCGGCGATTGAGGAGAAATATCTGAAGGCCTCTGTGCCGCCGGGCGGGGGGGAGGGGGGGTGAGGGCGGATCACTTGCGCTCGTACGTGCCGATGAGTTCGCCGGTCGCGAGGATGTGGGATTTGATGGCGTTTTCGAGGACCGCACGCGACGAGTCGGGCAGGATGATGAGGGGCTGATCGAGGGCGTAGAGGCGGAAGTGGTAGTGGTGGGTGCCGTGGCCCTTGGGCGGCATGGGGCCGTTGTAGCCGGAGGCGCCGAAGGAGTTTTTACCTTGCAGGGCGTGGATGGGGGAGGAGAGGGTCGGGAATTTGCGGATGCTTTCGGGGAGGGTGCGCGTCTCGGGGGGGATTTTGTAGAGGAGCCAGTGGACCCAGGGTTCGCTGGTGGGAGCGTCGGGGTCGTCGACGATCAGCGCGAGCTCCTTGGTTTGTGCGGGGGGATCGGACCAGGCGAGTGGCGGAGAAACATCCGGGCCTTCGCCGGTGAATCGCTGGGGTATGGGTCGGCCGGATTGGAACGCTGTGGAGGTGAGCGTGAGCATGTGCGAGCCTCCTGTGGCAGGTGGGGCGGAGGGAGACTGTTCTCGCGAACAGGCGGCAACGAGGACGAGCGAAAGGAGGAGGAGCGGGGAGCGGTTCATGGGGGTGTTCCGCGAGAAGTGTCTGGCGTCATTATGGTCCGCGGGAATGACGAATGACAAATGATAAGTGACGAAAGAAATTCCAATGATCAACGATGGAATTACGAAATGGAGGAGCTGCTTAGGTAGAATCGGGGGCCACTGGATGAGTGAATTACGGATTGGAGGATGGTATGGGGAAAAGGAGGAAAAACCATAAGCCAAAGCACCCGATCGGTCTCCTGACTCGAAAGGCTACAGGGTTGATTTCGCTGCGAGTTGCGGGGTCGGAGCAAGAGGTGCTCGTTGTGGCGCTTCGCGAGAAATATCGCTTGTCATCGTATATTGCGGTCCCATAGCAGTTCCTCGACGACGGTTCGAGGGCTGCCGGGATAAGGGAAGTCCGGAGGATCGTCGAACTATTTCCAGCCTTTGGGGAGCTGAATGTTTTCCCGCGATGGAGAGTGGATCGAAGTCATCATTCGTATCCCACGTTACTGGTGGATGCCGAGCCAGTGGGCGAGTTGGGGGTGATCGAGGTGGGAGAGGTTTTCCAGGGCGAACGTGGCGCAGCGCTGGAGCTGCTCGAGGGGGAGGGAGGTGGCGACGCCGAGCACGCGAATCCCCGCCGATCTGGCCGCACTGCACCCGCCGGCGCTGTCCTCAATGACCAGTGAAAACGCCTTCTCCAACTCCGCGTCGTATTCAAGATTGAGCTTGTCAAACGCCAGGTTGTACCCCTCCGGGTCCGGCTTGCCCATGCGCACATCTTCAATCGTGACCAGCACGTCAAAGTGATGCCGAAGCTTGAACGCATCGAGCAGCGTGACGATTTCCTCGCGCCGGGCACCCGAGCAGATCGCCCGCGGGACGTTGTGCTGCTCCAGCCACGCAAGCGTTTCCCGCACGCCCGGCAACGGCTCCGCAAAATCGCCCAGCTTCTGCTCAAAGCTGTGGTGCTTCGCATCGGCAAGTTTGTTGATCAGCGCGGCTTCCGTGGACCGGCCGTGGTCGCGGAGCATGTGAAAGAGCCCCTCGTGGTCGCCGTAGACGATATATCTCGTGAAATAGAGGGAGGGTTGGATTTCCAGGGGGCCGCCGATATCGGATTCGTGCTGGGCCAGCGTGTGGTTGTAGGCAGCGAGGTGAAGGCGTTCGGTGTCGGCGATGACACCGTCGAAATCGAAAATGACGCAGCCGCGGGACATGCGGGTTCCTGAAGTCAGAAGTCAGAAGACAGATGGGGATTTTACGGGATGGGTGTGGGGAATGGGAGCGGCTGGAAGCACAAAACTCAAAACGCCAAACGCAAAACCTCGTTCGCACACGGGTCGCGTGTGGGATAAAACCATTTGTGTTCATTTGTGTTCATTTGTGGGCAATTCACGGCCCCCGGGGGGGGGGGATGGTAGACACTTACAAAGAGGCTTTTTCTGCGGCCGGTCTTCTTCTTTCGTCAGGGTGCGGGGGGAGCATTGGGATCAGGCTTGGGCGCGTTGTTGTCGGCCGGGGCCGGGGCCTGCGCGTCGTCCAGCGGTTTGAGCTCTCTGAGCTTGGTGGGTCCCTGCGGTTCATCCTTGTCCTTCTGACGCACCGTGTATTCGTAGATTTCGTAGACACCGAAGTGCCGCTTTCCGTTCTCCAGGTATTCCTGGTGCCCGTGGAGGAGCTGATTCTCGAAGGTCGAGACGCCGCCGGCGACCTGGGCCTGGGAGAGCACGTGGTAGACTTCATCGTTGAGCGTCACGGTGAACGGGACGATTTCTTCGTTGCTGCCGGGCTCTTCGTTTTCAATTTTGGCTTTGGTGAGCCAGTCCCCGCCGTATTTCTGGATGAAATCATCGTGCATGTGTTTGAACACCATCTTGTAAACCAGGTCCTGGTGCTCGTTAGTGGTCGTGCGGACGCGGAGGGAGATGAGCTTGAACGCCGCTTCGTAGGATTTGTCGGAACCTTCACTGATGTCCGCGAGAATCTGATGGACGGCCTCGGCGCGGCTCTTCGGATAATCATCAAACGGCTCGCCCGGGTGGAACATCAGCCACGCGCCGTACCCCATGAAGCCGCAGGCGCCGACGATGATGAGAATGAAGGCGATTTTGATGGTTTTGCCGATCCATTCACCGACTTTTTCTTCTCTTGAGACCTGGGCGTTGCGGGCGCGGACCGCCAGGAGTTTGTCCAGTTTGGTCACGTCGCGGTTGCATTTGATGCAGATGCGGCGGCCCGGCAGCATGATGGCGTCGCAGGCGGGACAGCGATCCGGGAGCGGCTTTGATGCCGATGAGGCCGGTGCGGCGGCCGGACGCGGCGGAGGCGGAGCTGGTTGGCGACCGCTCGAAGGAGGCGGGGGCGGCATCCGGCGCGGTCCGGAGGCGGCAGGAACCGTTCCAATTCTCGGAGCGCCGGTTCTCGCAGCGCCCGGTGGCGGCGGCGGGGCCACCGGCGAACGACCGCCTTGTTGGGCGGCTCGCTGCTGTTGCAGTTGCTTGACCGCCGCCTGGTAGCAGGGCTCGCAATAGAACTTGCCGCGCGGGTCTTTGACACGCTTGCTGGCCGAGACATCTTTCTTACAGCGGCAGCAGAATATCGCCGTCGTGTCCATCCCTTCTCCTTCTCAGTCCCACGATTGTCAGTCCCACGATTCGATGTATATTCCTATTTTGGAGCGGAAATGAAGCGGCTGCAAGAAAAAAACGGAGGCCGCAGATTTGAGAAGATTTGGATCGGAAGGCGTCCGCGATACGTCAAGACAAGGGGAGGTAGACGATGCGGCCCTCCCACTCGTGCTGTTCGCTGCATGCAACAATAAGAAGAAGTTCATCAATGGCAGCACCGACGGAAAGGCGGTCGTGGAGGATGAAGACGCCCGGCAGGTGGTGGCCGGCGGCGAGATGTTGATAGGCGAAGTTGGGCATAGTCGCGCGATCGTGCGTGAGAAGGATGCGGTTTTCTTGGGCCGCGCGGAGCAGCACCGATGGGTCGTCGAGACCGGCGCCGCCCAGGTCGAGGAGGGTGATCAGGTCGAGAGTCGGCAGGCGCAGCCACAGCCCTCGCACGATGTCCTGATTGAAGTTCTCATCGGCGAGGAGTCGAAGCATTCAGGTTCTCAGGACTTGCGCTGGGCGTTCAGCCGGGCGCGAATGGAAGAGAGGTCCGGCTGGGAACTATCGATCCGCGATTTGGCTTGTTGGGCGTCTGCTTCGCGATGAGCGAGGTATTCGTCCACGTCCGCTTTGTGTCGCAGGTAGTAGGCGACGACGGCGTAGACGTCGGAGAGGGCAAGTGACGGGTAACGCTGGACGATCGCTTCCGGCGTTGCACCGTCAATGAAGGCGTGCAATACGAGTTCCAGGAGTATGCGGGAATCGCCCACGCGCAATGCGCCGTCGGGCTCGCGGCGGAGCGGCGGGGCTTCGGGCTGAACGGAAAGAGTCATTTCGGTACTCCTGAGACCGGCTTGATTATAGCAATTGCGGCCGGCGATCACGCGAGCTTCGCAAGCGCAGCGATGATTTCCCCGTCGTCGCGCTCTTCTCGCATCGGCTGTTCCTTGAAGAACGCGACATTCCCCGCCTTGTCGACGATCACCGTCGCACGCTTGCCGACATTCGCCTCCGGCACGAACAAATCGTACTTCTGCACCACTTCCCGCTTCATGTCGGAAAGCAGGTCGTAGGAAATGTTCTTCGCCTCACGGAACGCCTTGTGACACCACGTCGAGTCGACGGAGATCCCCAGAATCACCGCGTTGTTCGCACTGAACTGCGGAAGATCCGTCATGAAGCAGACATGCTCATTTGTGCACACCGGCGAGAAATCCAGCGGATAAAACGCCAGCACCACATTCTGCTTCCCGCGGAAATCCGAAAGTTTGACCTTCTTCTTGTCCTGGTTGTCGAGCTCGAAGTCCGGGGCGGGTTGGCCGACGGTAATGGGCATGGGTGGCTCCTGTGTGTAGATAACGAGGGGAGTATAGCGGGGAGTAATTGGTAATTGGTAATTGGTAATTGGGTGGGGGTAGAATTGCGGGGATGAGCAAAGAACCGTTTATTGTCGAGCTGACAAAAGAATTCCGCTTCGAGGCGGCCCACAGCCTCCCCAACGTCCCGAAGGGGCATAAATGCGCACGCCTCCACGGCCATTCGTTCCGCGTCGAAGTGACCATCCGCGGCCCGGTCGATCCCCACACAGGCTGGCTCATGGATTTCGGCGATCTCAAGGACAAATTCCGCCCGCTCGAGGAGCAACTCGATCATCGCTTCCTGAACGATGTGCCCGGACTCGAAAATTCAACCAGCGAGAACATCGCACGCTGGATCTGGAAACGCCTCAAGCCCGAAGTACCCGTGCTGTGGCAGATCACCGTCCACGAAACCTGTTCAAGTAAGTGCGTCTACCGGGGAGAATGAGGGGGGCGGGAATTCAGAATCAGTGAATGAGCGAATTCAGAATGGGGTCAGGGGAGGAGATCGGCGACGGGTATTTGCGCGGCGGGGTTGGCGAGGGGGGAGATGGATTCGGGTGGCTTTAACATGGTAACAGTCTTATAGCGAAAGCCACGAGGTGCTTCGGGGTCTGGGGCGGAATCGCGATAAACTTCGACGCAATTGTCGCGGACGTTGATGATCCAGTAGTCGGGAATGTTGGCTCGCGCATAGATCGGAGCCTTCAGTGTGCGGTCTCTTTCTAGGGTAGATTCTGACACCTCTATTGCGAGCATCGCAGTTCCTGGATGATCAATGCCGACGTACTCCCACTCTCGAATATTGCCCGGCACCAGCGCCAGGTCGGGCTCCAATTCAGTGAAGCTGTTGAATTGGAGCGGTGCCTGGTTGCGAAGCACAGCGTTTGTGAAGAACGGCCGCAAACATTGATCGGCAAGCGAGAGGGAGATGCATTCCAATGGCGTGGGCTTGGGGCGCGGTGTGATAATGCCGTCTATTAGTTCGACGCGCTTGTCGATGAACGCACCATCGTCGGCCATTTCGTAGTAGCGCACGCGGTCGATCTTTTGTAATGTGTTCGTGGCGTTCATCATAGAAATATTACTGATCCTGCGGTTGCTGATCCAGAAAATCCTGCAGGATGCGCGCCGCCGCCAGCGCATCCACCCGCTGCCGCTTTTGCTGCCGCGTGAAGTGGCCGGCGAGTTTGGATTCCGAGTCGTGCGTGGAGAGGTACTCGCTGATGCGGTGGATGGGGACTGGCGGGGAGAGCGTTTGCTGCAGCGTGATGATGAAGCGTTCGGTGAGCTTGGATTGTTGCGAGATCGAGCCGTCCGCGTGGAGGGGCAGTCCGATGACGACGGTATCGATCGCTTCCCGCCGAACCAGTTGCGCAATCGCCGCGGCAAGCTGCGGATCGGGTAGCCGTTCAAACATCTCAAAGGGAAGCGCAAGCCGCGATTCGGTATCGCCAATCGCGATGCCCGTGCGTTTGCCGCCGTAGTCGATGCCTATGACACGCATGCGATTAATCCCCCTCTTCGTCGCCGGCGCCTCCCAGCCCCGCAAACATCTCATCCACAACCACACGCGCGAAATCTTCCGGCACAAGCTCTTCCTGTTTGACCTCCGCCTCTTCCTGGCGGGCCTTCCAGAGCTGCCGCAGTGTCGCGTCCGTGTCGGCCGGGAGCGCAAACTGCTGCCGAACCGTCTGCTTCCAGTCCTTCCCCCCAAACGTCCGGCAAATCATCTCATTCAGTTTCGCCGCCTTCTCTGCTTCCAGCAGCCCGAGCGCGTCGAGCACATAATTCTCCAGCACCACCAGCATCGGGTTCTTTTCGTACCGGTCGGGAATGGAGTCTTGCACGTTCGGCCTCTTGGATGACACAAAAATGCCGGGGCTCACTTCGAGCGAGCGCCCTGCATTATGCGTGGGCGAGAACCCGAAAGATAGCCCAGGCGGCGGCGATGGCGCCCACAACAAACAGCAGACCCGCCACAATGAAGACCGCCGTGCTCAACCCGGGAGAGTGTGCAAACGTGGAGTCCGCCTCGACAGCACGAGCCTGTCCGACGAGCGCATCCGCGTAGTTGTTGCTGGTGACTTTACGGGAGGGAGTGGGTGTAAATTGCGTGGACATTGCTACTGCGCAATCCTTTCTATTCCGTTTGAAAACAATAGATCCATGAAACTCATATGAAGCCCCATGTCATGGAGGACGTTGAAATGATACTCCGTGATTCGGTTCAGACTAGCACGCGAAATAGGAATTCTGTGCGAAGATTGGCAGGTCCAGGACGAATAGGTGTTAATACGGTCCTATAAAATTGAGCAGATGCGACTTCTTTGGGCAGCATACCTTGAACAGAGGAGGCATCTGCATGCTTTTACACTTCCGCGACCCCGCCGAAGGCATTTTTACTCGGGCTTACTCCGGCAATCGGAATCTCGAAGACGCGACCGTCACAACATCTCCCACAAACCTCCTCACGATTGCTTCCCGCCGCTCTTTTCCACCTCCGCAACAAGCTGCTTGATCCGTTCTGCATCCGCCGCAGGGCACACCAGCGTCGCGCCCGGCGTGTGGATGATGATCAGATCCTTGCAGTTGATCGTCGCAATCAAATGATCCGGGTCTTCGCTCACCGCCAGGATGTTCTGCGAGCCCAGGTGCTGCGACTTCCCCGTGCCCGTGCGATTGCCCGCCGCATCCGCAACAAGCGTCTCGCCAAACGCCGGCCAGCTACCCACGTCCAGCCATTTCACCGGCATCGCCACCGTCGCAACGTGCGGGGCCTTTTCCATCACCGCCAGGTCGATCGACGTCTTCGGCAGCGTCGAGTACACAGCATCGAGCACCTCCCGTTGCCGCGGCGTGCCCCAGGCGTCCGCGATTTTCATCAGGCCCGCGTGCGCCGCCGGAAGGTGCTGCCCAAGCTGGTCCAGAATCGTCTTCGCCTTCCACACGAACATCCCGGAGTTCCAGTTGTAGTTGCCCGCCGCCAGGTATTGCCTCGCCGTATCGAGCGGCGGCTTTTCCTTGAAAGCCTGCACTTTGAATACGCCCGGCAGATCCGCAAACTCGGCCCCGCGCTGCACGTAGCCAAACCCCGTCGCCGGATACGTCGGCGTGATGCCGAACGTGACCAGGTATTCCGGATGCTTCTCCACCGCATCAAACGCCTTCTTCATCGCCGCCTCGAAGACCTCGACCGGTTCGATGATGTGATCCGCCGTCAGCACCGCGAACGTGGCGTCCGGGTCGCGCTTGTAAAGCACCGCCGCCGAAAAGCCCACGGCATTCGCCGTGTCGCGCCCCATCGGCTCGCCAAGAAGCTGCGACGCCGGCAAAAGCGGAAGATCCGCAAGAACCTGCTCCGTATACGCAGCCCCCGTGCAGATATAAACGTGCGCCGGATCGACAAGATTGCGCAACCGCCCCGCCGCCACCTGCAGCAGCGAACGCGGCGCCTGCCTCGGTTCATCCGCCGCGCTCGCGGGAGCGGGAATAAAACGCAGAAGCTGCTTCGGCTTCCCCGGCCGCGACATCGGCCAAAGCCGCGTGCCCGCACCCCCCGCCATAATCACTGCATATCGCATCGCTGTCTCCTTTCGCGCAGTTATAATCAAAGCCACGACAATTGGCACGGCCACACGGCGGCAAGTTCACAAGGAGACCTGTGATGAAAAAGTTGAAACGGATCTCGCGGTTCAATCACCTTGTCACCCTGTCAGCTTGTCACCTTGTCATCGCGTTCGCCGGCGCCGGCGGCTTCGCTCAAACCCTCCCCGCCGAACGACCCCTCGGTGATGGCCCCTCAGACGTCGGCCCCGGAGATCCCGTCGTCCGCCACGGCAACGACCCCATCCACATCGTCCAGCCCACCGTCGACAAGGAGCATCACCGCGTCTCCCTTCCCGCCGCATTCTGGAATCAGCACATGACCAACTGGGTCGAGGTCGCCGTCTGCGGAAGGCCCTCCGATTTCCTCCACGAAACCGTCGTCTGCATCGCCACCACCAAGTCCCTCGTCATGCAGGCCATGCGCGATGCCGGCTTCCATGATGCCGATGAATGGGTCGAAAACGTCAAGCAGTTTCCCATCGTCCGCGGCGATCGGTTCCTGATCCTCCTTGACGTGACGCTGCCCGGGGTGGGGGGGGAGGGGGGAAAGACCGAAACTTTTTCGCTCGATGAACTGCTCCAGTACCGCGGCTGGGGAATCTCGGCAGGCCCCTATGGCTGGATGTTCAAGGGCGATCCCGAGCGCGCGATGACCAAACCCGCCGAGGCGCCGGTCAATCCCCTCCTCCAGCCCGATACAAAAGACGACCGCTTCAAGATTCTCCGCGACGATCCCCAGATCGCGCTGATTTACAAGGGCATTCAGCACATGTCGCAGTCGTTCGCCGATCAGCCCCTCGCCTACGACAACTGGCTCTATCCGATGATGCGCTACTGGCGGAACACCAGACTCCTGCCGCAGGAGGTCTTCGATTCCAACGGCGATGTCCCGGTGAAGATGACGATGCATCTGGTCAATGAGGAGGAAATGCTCACCGAATCCGCCAGGGTCTGGCACGACAAACCGTACGCCGATTTCATGCTCACGCAGGTGCCCATCGCGCGGGAAATCGATGCCGCAAAACAAGCCTTCTGGACGTTGCCCGCCGACTCGCGCATGGATGTTCCGCAGGGCAAGGTCCTGCTCGCTCAGATGCAGAAGGGCTACGCCGAACTCGATGCCGCCTGGGCCGACTGGTCGCAGGAACACGCCCAGTTCAATTCCGACGAGCCCCACGATCTCGAGCTGATCAAGCAGGAAGCCGCTCAGTGGAAAAAACACATGGACCTCCGCCGCGAGTGGGCGGAAAAAAATTGCGTCGCCGCCCTGGCGGCGAAGGACAACGCCCTCGGCCGCGAGATGATCGCCCGATCACAAGCGCTCCAGGCGGGAAACAAGGAGGCCCGCGAGTACTGGACCGATGTGCAGCAGTCGCTGGATGTGAAAACTGACCCGCGCGCCGATTGGATCTCGCACGTCAACGCGCAGGTGGCCCTCACCCAGGCGTGGGACGACGCCGCAAATGCCGGGCTCGCCTACGGGAAAGCCATCGACGCCGGGGCGGACGTGGCGCCCGCTAAGGAAGCCTACGACCGCGCGACCGCAAAGGTGCACAATGCCCAGTTGCAGTTGGACCTCGTCAAAGTGAACTTTGAAATCTCCAAGCGCGAAGGAATCGAGGACGACCCCGACCTGCCTCAGCTCCGACGCCGCAAAGCTTCGATCGAAGAAGAGCTGAAAGCCGCCGGCGCCAGGCATTAACATTAACTGTTTAGCCGTTGATCGAAGATCGACGCGCGCTCGGCGCGAGTTTCAGTTGCGAGCCGGATAAGCATCCGCCTGGACGCCCGGCGGTTGAATTCGCTCGGTTCAAGAGATGGAACTTCTCGCAATCCGCTCAAGATCGTCGCAGAATCGATCAATGTCCCCAGGAGTGGAATCCCAGCTCGTCATCAGCCGTGCAGATGCGCCGATGAACGTATAAAACGTCCACTGGTTCTCGCGAAGCGCGGCAATCCACGGTGCCGGCATTCGAACGAAAACACTGTTGGCCTCCACAGGCGCAACGAATTCCACATTGGGAATCTCTCGCAGACGGGTAGCGAGCCTCTGGGCCATCCGGTTTGCATGTTGCGCGTGGCGAAGCCACGCACCTGACTCCAGCATCCGAACCCACGGCGCCGTAAGAAATCGCATCTTGCTCGCGAGCTGGCCGGATTGCTTGCATCTATACTCAAACTCCTTCGCAAGCTCCCGGTTAAAAAAGAGTATCGCTTCACCCATCGGCAGCCCGTTCTTCGTGCCGCCGAAACACAGCGCATCGATGCCGACCTTCCACGTAATCTCCGCTGGTTTGACGCCGAGTGTTGCAATCGCGTTGGCGAAACGCGCTCCATCCATATGCACCCGCAGGCCTCCGGCTCTCGCGACTTCGGTCAGTCTTTGAATCTCCTCCGGGGTATACACGGTGCCCAGTTCCGTCGCCTGCGTCAGGCTCAGCACGCGGGCACGGGGGTAGTGTATGTCGGTGCGCCTTTCGATCACCGCCTTAACGCCGGCGGGTGTGAGCTTCCCGTTCGCCCCGCCCGCCAGCAGAAGTTTCGCGCCATTGGCGAAAAATTCCGGAGCGCCGCATTCATCCGTCTCCACGTGTGCCCCTTCGTGGCAGATCACGCTGTTGTAGCTTTGACACAGGTGAGCAATGGTCAGGGCGTTCGATGCGGTTCCCGTAAAGCAGAAGAACACTTCGCACTCTTTGGCTTCGAAGGTTTCGCGAAGCAGATCTGCGGCCTGTGCCGTCCAGCTATCGTTGCCGTAGCTCGGGCAATGACTATCGGCATTCGCCGCTACAAGGCCCGACCATGCCTCTGGGCATATGGCCGACTGGTTGTCACTGGTCAACTGCTGTGTGGTGGCGAGAACGCTCATAAAAAACAAACCCCTGCTTTCGCATAATAAACTTCGCGCAGCTAGAACATCCATTCTATCCGGATCCCACTGGATGTTCGTCCCCAGGCACGCTCAGCCCCTGATCGAAGAACGACGCGTGCCTCCGCGCAAGGCGCGAGTTTCACTTGAAAGCCGGATGGATCTCAGGATGCATCGCTGCCAGCACAGCACCACGCCGCCTTTGCGTATGAGACGTTGCCGCGCCCCCGCATTCGGTTCAAATCAGCACGCATGATTCACGGCGCCTTTGAATCGAGGGAAGTAAAAGGGGGGAAGCATCTTTTTGGCGCTTTAAAACCCTGGCGCAATCGCCGAATCAAACCAGACTCAGGATTGGCCTGCAGTATTCGTCTCGCTCGGTTTCTCTTCGCCGGGGGGGCAGTCGGCGCCGTGGAGAAGGATCGCGTTCTTGCCGGCCGCTTTCGCCCGGAGAAGCGCCTGGTCCGCGCGGGCCATCAGCGATTCCAGCGTGTCCGCGTCCCACGGAAACGTCGCCAGGCCCCCGGAAATCGAAACCTCCCCCTTGATCTTGCAGATCTCCGGCCACGGGTGATTCTTGATCGCCTTCCGGAAACGCTCCGTCGCCTTCAGCACATCCTTGGGATGCTCCGAGTTGGGTTGCCGCGGGGCTTCGTGGTCCCAGTAAACAACGGCAAATTCGTCACCGCCCAGTCGCGCGACAAGATCGTCCGGCCGGGTGCAGAGACGCAGCAGCTTGATCAGCTCGCGGATGATGGCGTCACCGGACGCATGGCCGAAGGTGTCGTTGTATTTCTTGAAGTCGTCGATATCGAAGAGCAGGAGCGTCACGCGGAAGCGGTTGCTGCGGGCTCGCTCGAGCAGGCCGTTCATGAATTTGTTGAAATAGCGCCGGTTGTAGGCGCCGGAAAGCTCATCGGTGATCGCCAGCGAGCGTAGCTGCTCGTACCGGCGCGAGATCGAAAGAATGGCGGCCATCCAATGCGCTGCCTGCGAAAGCGCGGCGACCGCGCCGGCCGGAGGCCAGGGAAGTTCGGGAGCTTTCGGCTCGAGGACCAGGTTGCCAAACGGAGTCTGCTCCGGCAGGCCGACGGGATGCTCAAGGTGATTCGGATCGGTCTCGGGTTTCTGTTCGGCATTGGCGGGGATGAAGCGGAGGTCACCTCCCCACGCGACGTAGCTCTGCAACGTGGCGACGATGCGGTCAGGGAAGTCCGGCCGGCCATTGAGCATGTCCGTGAGGAGGGCCGTCTGAACCATCAGCGGGAGGCCGGGCAGGGAGGTCTCGGAGGGGTGGGCATGAGGCGATTCATGGCCGTTCTGTCGGGCTTTCATGATCGCGGCGCGGATCGGCAGTTTCTGCGAGGCCGGGTCTCCGTTGGCTTGCATCTCGACGACTTTGCGGAGGAGTTCAGCAGGAGCGTGGACAGGCGAAGGGGGGGGCGAACTCGGGGATGCCTTGGGCGTGGTGGGTTCCTCCGGGGTGACTTCGGCCATGCGGTTGGTCGGAGCGGGGACGGGGTTGGCGGCTTTCGGGGGCAGTGGGGTGAGGACACAGAGCCGCTCAAGTTCGGCCGAACTGACGGGGAGGATCAGGTAGTCGGTCGCGCCCCAGTTCCTGGCCTTGCGGCACACGACTTCGTCTTCCGGCTCGCAGACGAGCAGTATCCGTGCATGCGGGTAAACCTTGCGGAGGCTGCGGACGGCGGCTTCGATCTGGTCGAGTTCCTGCGAGATGCCGGCGAGGATCAAGGCGACCTGGGCCGAACGGTCTTCGGTCTCGTCGTCGCTGGAGCGGCCGCCGCAGATGAGCACCGCTTCGAGGATCGATTCGGCGGTGACAATTTCGGCGGCAATGGTGGCGGTGAATTGTCTTTCGAGGGGTTCGCGAAGCGAAGCAGCATCGGGGCCTGCGAGGAGGACGATAGGTTGAGCAGGTTCGCGGCGCATTTCCACGCGCGAAGAAGTTGTGCCTGGCAAAATAGCCACAGTGCCTCCGGCTCCGTTTTTTAGTCGAGCGTTCCGAGGAGCGCTCGCATTTCCTCTTCCGTAAGAACGGGTTGCTGCTCATCATATCGTGGGTTGATGGCGGATGTTATCGAATTCTCGAGAAGCGTCTCTGCACTGGCGGCCTCGATGTTATCGGTCCGTGAGTCGGGTTGTGGATGAGCGGCCGCATTGTTGCGATCTTCTGTAAAGAACTTGTTAGCAGCATCCCAATTGAGCGCAAGGTTGACGGCCTGACGGACGGCTGGACTGGCAGCGGGGGTCATGGGAAGAAAGACCATGGGGGTGGCGAGGTGGCGTTTGATGACCTGAAGCATGTCGACGTCGGCGCGGGTGAGGATGGCGGGATCGAGGATCAGGATGGGGTTGTGGGAGCGAAGTGCGGAGAGGGCGGCGGCGGCTTCGTGCACGCTGGCGGCGCGGTGGAATTCAAAGTCGCCCAACTCGATGGCGGTGGCGAGAGGCTCCGGGTACCGGGAATGGGCCGGACCCAGGAGAAGAACAACTCCCTGTGGCGCGGGCGTGGACATTGAAGCCTCAAAGGGGAACGACAGATTCACTTTACATCGCATCTGGGTGAGAGGCAAAGTGATTGTTGGATAATGTCGCGAGTTGAAAGGGAATTTCACCTCCTTCGCCAAAATCGTTCAAAGTTGATGAATAGTTAGGAAAAATGGGAGGTCTGCGCAAAACGATTCACAAGGCGGAATGTTGACTTTTACAATACCGGACGGCATAGTGTGGTATCGACCAATCTACATTTCCTTCCGATTACGCTGCAGGCAAGGCGGCGTGGTGTTGAGTGTTGCGAGCGGAATCAAAACGGGATGTGGTGACCGAAGTGCCGGCCCCAGCCGCCGTCGGCATCAAGGTTTGTTTCATTTCAGGCGGCAATGCTCTATACGGAGTATGGACGTGGGACGTACACAGGGGAAGGTCAAGTGGTTCAACGATCAGAAGGGGTTCGGGTTCATTTGCGGGGAAGGCGGTCAGGACATTTTTGTCCATCATACCGCCATCGTCGCAGAAGGATTCCGCACGCTGAAAGAAGGCGAGTCAGTGGAATTCGATTGTGAGCCCGGTCCGAAAGGTCTGAAGGCCACGAACGTTAAACGTGTGGGCGTGGAAGCGCCCGCATCGGTGCAATAGCCGCTGCACGCGAGGTTCCCTGAATCGGGACCGAGCGTTGGCTGAAGCGGTTGGCGGTACGAATTGATCATCGGGAAGGAAAAGCGCCAACGCTCCGGGAGAGTTACTCTTTCGACTAATAGTAAGCCTGCAAATGAATTATTGATATAAATCCCGCCGGCGAAAAGTGCCTCATCCCCGAGCTTGCTCTTGGGGGCGATAGCTGGGGGAGCGATGCGTACCGGGTTGGATTTCCTGGGATTTCACTCGATGCAGCGAGCACTGACGGTAGGTCAGTGGGATGGGGTTGCTCGCTTGTTGATCGTGACGGAAGAAATGTACTGGCGGGGGAGGAGGGTGGTGGCGGTGGTTCCCCATTCGATGACGAGGATTTCCTGCTGCACGCGGATTCTGCGCACATCGCCGAGGGTCATCATGGAAGTGCTGGAGTTGGGGAGGACCTGGGTGATGGTGGCGGAGGAGTTGGCGGAGTCGTCCTGGTAGAGGACGCCGGGAGCAGTGGCGGCATGATTGTCCGATTGCTGGGCTGTGGTTTGCGCGGCGGTCATTCCGCTCAACAGGGCGGCGGCGAGAAGAAGAGGGAGGAGGACGGAACGGGGCATGGGGCACCTCATCAATACATGGAGGTGCTACGGGATTGGGGTGGGGGTGGATTCTCAGGCGGCCTTTCAGTGGGAGTGAGCGTGGCCGAAGGCGCCGGGGTGCTCGTGGGCGTGATCGGGAGGGGAGGGTGCGGAGGCGTCTTCTTCGACCACCACGCGGGGTTTGAAGAAATGACGGAATGCCCAGACGGCGGCGAAGATCAGGAAGAGGGTGAGGACGACGAGGGGGCCTGGATCGTAGGGGAGGACAGTGGCGAAGCAGACGGCGCCGAAGGTTCCGCCGGTGCCGATGATGAGCGAGGCGATCAGGACGCCGACGAAGCGTCGGGAGAGCATGTTGGCGGTGGCACCGGGGATGATGGTGAGGGCGGTGATCATGAGGAAGCCGACCATGCGGGCGGAGGTGACGATGACGAGGGAGATGATGGCGAGGAGGAGGGTGTTGATGAGGCGGGTGTTGACGCCGTTGATGCGGGCCATTTCCTCGTCGAGAGTGGTGTAGAGGAACTGGTAGTAGAGGGCACCGATGGTGGCGAAGACGACGAGCATGGTGATGCCGGCGGTGATGGCGTCGGACTGGCTGATGGCGGCGGGACTTCCGAAGAGGAGGGATTCAACATCGACGGGGATGGCGCGACCGCTGGCGGGGAGATTGCGGCGGACGGAGAGGAGGAGCATGCCGAGGGCGACGGAGGCGACGAGGAAGATGCCGATGGCGGAGTCTTCGGAGACGCGCTTGCGGCGTGTGACGTAGCCCATCAGCATGGCGGTTCCAAGGCAGAAGACGCCGGTGATGATTTCCCGGGCGACGTCGTTGTCGAGCGCCGGGATGAAATAGCCGACGAGGACGGCGACGGCAATGCCGCCGAAGCCGGCGTGGGAGACGCCTTCCGCGATGAGGGCCATGCGGCGAAGGACGACGTAGACGGAAAGGAGGGCGCAGGTGGCGCCGATCATGGGGCCGGCCATGAGCAGGTAGCGAGCGACGTAAAACATGCTGGTGTCGATCTGAGCAAGGAAGAGATGGGGCATGGGGGCTCCGGTTGGTGCTCGTGAATCGTAATCCGTAATCCGTTGTTCGCGAGTCGGATTACGGATGACGAGTGAACGGATTACGGATTGTTCTTCCTCGCTGGCGCGGCGAAGGGGACGGGGACGTATGCGGTTTCGGAGCCGCCGCCATGGTCGTGACCGCAGCAACTTCCGTCATGGACGCCGGAGTGGGTGTCGAGGACGGCGTCGAGGTCGCACTGGAAGACTTTGAAGAGGACGTCGGAGGAGAGGCCCTGGGGGCGGTCGTGGTAGTGGAGGTTGCGGGAGAGGCAGGCGACGCGGTCGCAGGAGGCGACGACGCTACGGAGGTCGTGCGAGACCATGACGAGGGTGAGGCCGTACTGTTTTTTGAGGGTATCGAGGAGGGCGAGGAATTTTTCCTGGCCGGCCTGATCGATGCCGGTGGTGGGTTCGTCGAGGAAGAGGATCCTGGGTTCGTTGACGAGGGCGCGGGCGATGAAGACGCGCTGTTGCTGTCCGCCGGAGAGGCCGCCGATGGGCTGGTCGGCGAGCTTCGACATTTCGACAGCGGCGAGGGTTCGTTGGACCTGGAGTTTCTGTTCGCGGGAGAATCCGCCGAACATGCCCTTGCGGCCGATGAGTCCGAGGGTGACGACCTGTCGGACGGTGATGGGGAAGGACCAGTCGAGGACGTGGCGCTGGGGGACGTAGCCGACGAGGGAGCCGTCGGAGCAGGCGTCGTGGGGCTTGCGGCCGAGGACGGTGATGGAGCCGGAGTCGGGGGTGATGACGCCGAGCATGAGTTTCATGAGGGTACTTTTGCCGCCGCCGTTGGGGCCGATGATGCCGAGGGTGGAGCCGCGTTTGACGTGGAGGGTGATGTGCTGGAGAGCGGGGCGGCGGTCGTAGGCGAAGGAGACATCGTGGACGCAGATGACGTCGTCGGCCTGCTGGTGCTTGCCGAGGTCGGATTGCTGATCCACGTGGGAGTGGGGGGAGATGTTGACGGGGACGAAGGTCATTGGGGCACCGGAGGTGGAAGAAGTCAGAAGTCAGAAGTCGGTAGTCAGAACTCCCGTATTCTAGCCTCCGAGGGCGGTTTTGAGCGAGGCGAGATTCTGGCGCATGAGGGAGACGTAGGTGTCGTTGGCGTTGTCGTAGGTTTCGAGGGGTTGGAGGACGATGGTCTCGACGTGGCCTTCCTGTTTGATTTTGTCGATGGTGCCCTGGGCGCTTAGGGCGGTTTCGATAGCGACGTAATGGATATTCTTTTCCTTGATGATCTGAAGGATTTTCTGGATCTGGGCGAGGGAGAGGCCGGCGTCGGGGATTTCCTCGATGGCGGCGACCTGGTGGAGGCCGTAGCGATGGGCGAGGTAGTCGTAGGCGCTGTGGAAGCCGATGAAGTCGCGGGATTTGAAGGTTTTGACGGCGTCGCTGAATTCCTTGTCGAGGGCTTTGAGGTCGTCCTGGTATTTCTGGAGGTTGGCGTCGAAGGCGGGCTTGTCGGCGGGGTCGACGGAGACGAGGGAGTCATGGATGGCTTCGGCGGCTTTCATCTGGATGAGGGGATCGAGCCAGATGTGGGGATTTCCGAGGGAGGCGTCTTCATCGGAGTTCCTGGTATTGCCCAGCGGAATCTCTTCCGTTTTGAGGACTTGATCCTTGGCGATGATGTCGCCGATGACGAGCTTCTGGGCCTTGGAGTCGGCGGCGAGTTCCAGGAGGCGGTTATCGATGCCCAGTCCGTTGGTGATGAAAAGCTGGGCGCGGGTGACGAGTTCCTTGTCCTTGAGGGAGGGCTGATAATCGTGAGGGCTGGCCTGCGGGGGAAGGATGATGCGGACCATGGCCTTGTCGTCGGCGATTGCGCGGGCGGCATCGTAGTAAGCAAAGATGGTGGTGACGACGAGGGGTTTTCCGGCCGTCTGGGGGGAGGTTTCTTCCCGCTGGCATCCAGCGAGCAGGAAGAGGGTCAGCATGCAAATTCCGCGAAGAGTCGTTGACGTCATTTTCGTATCCTCATACAACCGGGCATCACAATACCGCAAGTGACATTAAAATGCAATGTACTTGCATCTATGTACGATGGCGCGAAGGAGGGGTTCGGGCGATTCTGGAGAATGCGTGTCAGGGCAACTTCCCGGGGCGGCTGTGCTATACTTCGAACATTGCGAGGGTTTAGTTTCCAGAGGGTTTTGATGATGGCCAGAAGGCTCCTTTGTCGTCGCAACTTGGTGTCGTGTGGAAACCGCGGGCGTGGATTTACCCTGATTGAACTTCTCGTTGTGGTTTCCATCATTGCGCTCCTGATTTCGATCCTGCTGCCGTCGCTGGGGAAGGCGAAGGAACTGGCGAATCGGGCGTATTGTGCGGCGAATCAGCGCGGGATTACGCAGTCGCTGGTGGTGTATGCGTACGATTACGACACCTTTCCGGTGACGAATCCGCCGGGCGCTGCCAACGGGTACGTGGGGGTGGCGGCGACGGGCACGCCCGAGGGCACAACGCGCGCGGATCCATCGCTGGCGGTGCTTCCGTCGCAGATGCCGGGGAATCCGGCGGCGTGTCTGTGGATGCTGAATCTGCAGAACCGGGCGCAGCCGAAGATATTCCTGTGCAAGTCGGACCGCTACATCATTACGCCGGCGCAAATGCTCGATCAGACCACTTCCAACTACTACCTGAATTTCCAGGGACCGACGCAGATATCGTACTCGATCACCTATCCGTGGCAGGGGACGAGCGCGGTGACGCAGGCATGGCGCGGCAGGGATTCGAGTTCCAACACGCCGCTGATGTCGGATATTGCGCCGCTGAAGGAAACGGGGATCAAGGAGCCGGACGATGCGAAGGGGACTACGGCCAAGCTGCTGAACACGGCGAGTCACGAGGGGGCGGGTCAGAACGTGGCGTATGCGGACGGACACGTGGAGTGGGCGCGCGACCCGTACGTGGGCGCGAATAATGACAATATTTTTTCCGTGCAGAACAATCCGAGTGGAGGAGCGTTTCAACCGGGGATCGCCATTACGTCGCCGGGGAATCTGCCGAATGCTCCGAGCGTCGCCGGCGATTACCCCGATACGGTGATGGTGCCCGCGCGGAGGACTTCGGACGGCACGATTGGGCCGTGATTTCAGACAATCACATTTTTCGATGAGGCCGCTATACTGGCGCCATGCCCGCCCCCAGCCTCTGCAAACCTCGTCCGCCTGCCGCGTATTTCGCCCTCGGGAAAGCCAGCGTTCCGGAGGAGTTCACGCTCGAAGGGAAGACGTACCGGCTGCGTGAATTGTTCAAGCACGATTTTTTCGCAGCGACGGGGCTGTACGAGCGTGCTGCCGATGGGCAGTTTGCCGTGCTGAAGATTCAGCGGACGCATCATTACTACGGATTTCCGATGCGGTGGCTGGGGCGGATTCTGGCGAATCATGAAGTGGCGGTGTACGAGCGGCTGCAGGGGATACAGGGGATACCGGAGTTTCTCGGGCGCTTTGGGGACACGGGACTGCTGCACGCGTTCGTGCCGGGGCATGATCTGTTTACGAACGGGGAAGTGGGGCCGGAGTTTTTTGATGATCTATCGCGGCTGTTCGAGGAGATCCACGATCGCAAGGTGGCGTACGTGGATGCCAACAAGCGAGAGAACATTCTGCACGGGGAAGACGGGCGGCCGTGGCTGATCGATTTTCAGATTTCGTGCATTTATCCGAACCCGTTCTTCGGCATCCTGAGCATGAATCCGCTGGGGCGCTACATCACGCGGCGGTGCATCCGGGCGGACTGGTATCACTTCTATAAGCACAAGACGCGCATGGTGCCGGCGGCCTGCACTCCGGAGGAGTTTGAGAAGGCGAAATGTCCGGGGGTGTGGCACCGGTTGCATCGGTTCTTCGCGCGGCCGGTGATCCAGGCGCGGCGCCGCCTGCTGTCGCGATACGACCTGGCGAAGACGAGGTGAGGTCGTGGAATTGGTAATTAGTAATTGGTAATTGGTGTTCGGGGGGCGCGGTCGAATTACGAATTACTCATTACCATTTACCAGTTTGTAGCGCACGGTCAGATGTTCGTTGGAAAGCTCGGTGATCTGGAGGATGCCGATCTCGCCGGCGCGGGCGCGGAGGAGCCAGGTGGCGGGCATGTCGTGATTGGGGTCGGGGATCAGGAAGGTGCCGGCGGTTTCAGAGGCGGAGGGATCACGTCTGGCGAGGATTTTCTGCACATCGGCCGGCGCGAGGGAATCCCAGGCGCCGGGGCTGACTTCGAGGGCGAGCATCTGGTCGCCGCCGAGACCGCAGAGGATACGGTTGGGCCAGGTGAGTGTGAGGAGATCGCCGCCCCAGGTTTCAAGCCACTCGCGCTTGCCGAGGGTGAACATTGCGTCCTCGGATGGTTCCTGCGGCATGGTCTTTCCGGTCTGGAGCGTCAGCGCGGAGTCGTCGCGCAGGGTGGGCGAGCCGAGGGTGACTTCGTGCTCCTGCCCGAAGGTGGGGGACTTTTCGTTTTGCTCGGGTGCGGGAGGGGCGAGGGCGTCGGCGAGCGGCGGCTGCTGCAGGGTGATTCCGCTTCCCTCGAACATGCGATAGCGGATGTCGATGGCTGCTCCCCTGTCGGCCAAGCCGGTGATCTGCATAACGCCGCGGCCGCCTTCGCGCGTGGCGAAGAGGAAGGTGACGGGAAACTGTTGATAGTCCGGTGCGCCGGTGATCGGATCGGCTGCGATGAGGCTTTGTGTCGGGCCCCAGGTTCCCATGTCGAGCGGCTGGCCGGAGTGAATTTCCTTGTCGATGGTGTCGAAGCGGGCGTCGGAGATTCGCCATGCCGTGAGGCCGCGGCCCTGGAGCATGCAGATGCGCGAAGTGACGGCGCGATCAGTCGGGTGCGTGACACGGGCGTAGGCATCAACGCCGGCCTGGGTGATCCAGTCGCCGCCGTCTTGGAACTGTGCAGGGGATTCGTCGCGCCAGCCTTCGTTGTGTTGATAGACGCGTCCGCTGCCGCCGCCGACCCCGGGCGCATCAAAATCGATATAGGCCTTCGCATCCCACGTCCCCACCACTTGAAGGGTCGTTTCTTCCACTGGTCCGACGCGAACGCCGGAGCCGGTGGGAAAAACCGGGCCGAACCTCGCCAGGCCGACGGGGTCCACGAGATCAGTGCGGGCATCATCGAGGGATTGCAGGTCCCTGGTGCTGATGAATTCGTTCTGGTGGAGTTTCCACCATTGCGCCCACCGATCGGCGAGCGCATCACGCAATTCCTGATCGCGCCGGTATTCGGCCGGCGAGTCGCTGCGTGCGCCGTTGGTGATCGCTTCCCGCCCTTGGGAATGATGGGTGATTTCTTCCAGCGCGGCGTTGCATTGGGTAACGCCGGCGTCCAGCGAGGAGAGACCCCAGCTTGCTCCAGCGCCATGGGCGACCGCGTGGTCTGCGAGGAATTTTTTGGTTTCGGGATCGTTGACGGGGAAGTTGTATTCCAGCGAAGCCGCCGAGACTCGCGGGATGGCGCGAATGAGCGACGGAACCGCGCGGGGGTCGCCGATCAACCGGAGCGTCAACAGCACGAGGCGCTGTTCTTCATCGCGGTGGGAAGCGTTCAACTCCGCGACGAGAAGGGGAACTGCCGGCTTTCCGGTGGCCGCGAGGTTCCTGACGATCTGCGCCCAGGCGGCCGGTTTGTCGGGCGGGGTGGCCATGCGGAGCTGGTAGACCATTTCGTAGATTTGCCGCTCGTCTGGGCGGAGGGCGGCGAGCGCTTCCTGGCGGGATGCCGCGTCCAGTTCGCTGCTGGCGAGTAGCGCATTATTGGCGCCGCCAGATTCCGCAGGCTGTCCCGTCCCCGCACCGCGTCGCGCGAAGTTCCACACGAGAATGCACGCAACGGTGATTGCAAATAAAGCGGCCCCCGTGCAGACCAGCAACAGTTTTCCCGATAGCAGTGAACTTGATGCAGAAGTTGCCGCGCCCACACCGGAGGCCGCTGTTCCACCCCCAACCGTTGAACCGCCGGGCCCTGCGATCGCCATTTTGCCCAGACTCGACAGAAGAGTCATCGGGGCGGCTTGCGCCGTGTGCTCCGTGAGCATCACGCCCAGCACCACTGCTGTCACGATCACCCCCGACCGTGCCAGCTTCTTGCGTATCGCCTCAACGCCTTCGTTGATCCTTCGCGACATGGTCGCCGGCGATACACCCAACTCCGCTGCCAGTTCGGTCTGCGTGCGACGCTCGAGGAAATGTCCCACGAGTACTTCACGCAGTTCGTCCGGCAGCTCCTCCAGAGCTTTATCGACTTGATCCGATACCTCCCCCCACGCGGAGGTTTTTTTTTCCTCCTGGCGATTGATTTCGTAAGCCCGCTCCCGCCGATGGTTGGCGGCGCTGGATCGCACCCGGCTGATGCACTCGTTGGTGGCGCAGCGATGCAGCCAGGCGCCCAGGGAGGTGTGCACTTTTCCGGAATCGCGGGCCAGACGCAGGAAGCATTCCTGGGTGGCGTCCTCGGCATCGGCGACGTTCCGCAAAATGCGCAGGCAGGTGCCGTAGACCATGTCGCTGTAATTGGAAACCAGCGTCGAGAATGCCTGCGCATCCCGGGTTCGGGCGTAAGTTTGCAGTAATTCGAGGTCGGGCGACAAGGGTACCGCTCCGAGAAATGATTCCGCGACGGCTCAGCCATCATAATGGACGCAGAGAGCGGCGAATATTTCACAACATCGTTCGTTTTTTTGTCGCCGATTGAAAAAAGGGTTGTCCTGGACGCATTCTCTATATGTTAATGGTTAGCGTGGAGTTAATTAGCGTCCGGACGGGTAGGCGACTGGATCGTTGGTATTACTTTTGCTGCGGCGGATTCTCATTCTCGCCTACGCCTTTGTGCCCGGCAGGAACCGCACCCCGAAATCACGATACACCCCCGCCAGATGCTGCACCCGCATCACTTCGCACGACACCTTCACCGGGGTCGAGGTCTCCAGTTCCAGCGTGAGCGTGATGATCTCCCCTCGCTGCAGCTCAAAGTTTCCGATGAACGCCATGCCGCCGCGGGAGAGGTCGCGCGCCATGCCTTGGAACATCGCTCCGCCGCGGCGTTCGATCCGCACCACTTCGGTGTATTGATACCGTTCCGCGGCGCGCCGTTCGTCCCCATCGTCGGCAGCGTACCTGGTCCTCTGGAGAACGCAATCGATCGCCGCACGCTGCAACCGCATGCCGGACGTGGAAATGGAGGTCGCCACCGCATCGACAGGGTATTCGTCCGTGCTCTTTCCGCTTTCGAAACCCTTGGCCTTCACAGCATGGCGAACTCGAGTGCGCGTCGCTTCGCAGATCTCCGTCGGCCCGCGGCGCGAGATCGACAACCGGATTTCACGCCCATCCGCGCTCCATTGCACATCGTCCATCAATGCCCGCATGAGCAGGATGCCGCGACCGCTGGCGAGTTCCGAGACTGCATCGGTATCGAGCCTCGCGATGACCTGTTCGACGTCGAACCCCTTGCCATGATCGGAGATCGTCCACTCACAGGTGTTGCCATCCCAGTGCACGTCCACATGCACTTCGCGCTCGGCGTAATTGGGATCGGCGCAGCGCGTGGCGAGCATGCGGCCGTATGCGCCGTCGGTGCGTTCGCGCACGTCGGAGGAGATTTCCAGGTTGCCATGCACCATGGCGTTGGTGATGGCTTCGGTGAGGGAGATGACGAGGCCGGTCACGCGATCCTCGTTGCAGATGCCGCAGCTTTCGGCCCGTTCCTTGAGCGCCATCACGACTTTTTCAATCAGCTCCGGGCGCGATGGAATCGACCAATGGAAAGTTTCCGCCATGACGGCAAGCCCGGGAACGGGCGCGCTCGACTCCGCTTTGCGGACCTGCGTGCCAACGTCGCTGTTGACCTGATGCATTTCCAAACCTCCGCGATGATTCGAACATCCGCCATGGCGATGGTGATCGCGGATCGCCGTTGCACGGGGCGACGTGGATCACGGGAAACTGCGAAGTAGAGCAAGCCCGGCGGATGTTCGACCCGTCTATTCCTCCCATCGTTTGAAACCTGCAAAAGCTTTACAAACTGGGGTGGATTCTCGGCTTGGAACGCGTGAACCGCCGGTAATATTGGCGTGCTTACAGGGGGATTACCCCCCCAATTCCGCCGCCGTTCCGCTATAATGCTTTGTTCCACAGGAGAGTTCATGAATTGGCAACAACCTATCCCGCGCAGCTATACCAGCTTAGCAACCGATGAGGTGGTTCGGCGGATTGCTGATCGCAAAAGAGAATTCGGCGACAAACTGGTGATTCTCGGGCACCATTACCAGCAGGACAACGTCATCCGCTTCGCCGACGTGGTGGGGGATTCGTTCCAGCTCTCGCGCGAAGCCGCCAAGCTGACCAACGCCGAATACGTCATCTTCTGCGGTGTGCATTTCATGGCCGAGTCCGCGGATATTCTCACGGGGGATCATCAGAAGGTGATTCTGCCGGACATGGGAGCCGGCTGTTCGATGGCGGACATGGCGGCGCTGGAGGATGTCGAGGACGCGTGGAACATCATCGAAGACGCGTGCGCGGGCATCGACAACTTCAAACTCGTGCCGATCACCTACATGAACTCCGCTGCGAGCCTGAAGTCGTTCGTCGGCGAACACGATGGCGCCGTCTGCACCAGCAGCAATTGCGAAAAGATTCTGCGCTGGGCACTCAATATGCCGGAGGAGCCAGTTCAGAATTCAGAATTCAGAATTCAGAATTCGCGCAAGGTGATTTTCTTCCCCGACCAGCACCTCGGCCGCAACACGGCGGCGAAGCTCGGCTTCCCGCTCGAGTCCATGGTCGTCTGGGATTACAAGCAACCGGCAGGGGGGCTCACTGACGAGCAGATCCGCAACGCCACCTTCATCCTGTGGAAGGGCCATTGTTCCGTGCACCAGCTCTTCCGTCCCGAACACATCGATCAGGTGCGGGCGAAACATCCCGGCATCAAAGTGATCGTTCACCCGGAATGCCGCTACGAAGTGGTACAGAAAGCGGACATGGCCGGCTCCACCGACCTCATCGGCAAAGCCATCGCCGCCGCGCCGCCGGGCTCTGCGTGGGCCGTCGGCACCGAAGTGCACATGGTCAATCGCCTCGCTCAGCAGCACCCTGACAAGAAGATCCTGATCCTCTCCGAGTGCCAGTGTCTCTGCACGACGATGTACCGCATCGATCCGCCGCACCTGCTCTGGACGCTCGACAATCTGGCCGAGGGGAAAGTGGTGAATCAGATCGCCGTCGATCCATACACAAAATACTGGGCGAAAGTGAGCCTGCAGCGGATGCTGGACATCACGGCGAATGCGCCGGTGTCACCGCCGCCGGAACCGCGGCCGGAGAAACATGACCGTTTCAATCTCCGGGTTTTGGCGCGCAGTTAACAGCGAACAGACGCTATACTGGAAAAACCATGAGCACGCTTTTCCCGCCCCCCATCTACCGCCCGGACGGCACTACGATCCGCCGATGGACTGCCGAAGAATATCTTCGCCTGGCCGACCTTGGCTTTTTCATCAACCAGCGTGTGGAGCTCATCGACGGAGAAATCATCCAGAGGTCGCCGATTCGCAACCCGCATGCGGCGGCTGTTACGCGCCTCACCAGCCTGCTTTCCGCCAAACTTTCCGAAGACCGATACTGGGTGCGTGTTCAGGCAACACTGGCCCTGGGCGACGAGAGTTATCCTGAGCCGGACATTGCGGTCGTGGACGGCCCTGTCACATCGGAAGGTCCGATTCCGAGCGCTGCATTGCTCGTAATTGAAGTCAGCGATTCCACTCTCGCACTGGATCGCGGTCGAAAACTCTCTCTCTACGCCAGCGCGAACATCGCTGAATATTGGGTGGTTAACGTCGTCGATCGCGAAATCGAGGTGCACCGGTCGCCGGTGGCCGACAGCGCCAGCCATTTCGGCCACCGTTACGCCCTCACGCGTGTGGCTCGACCTGGCGACCAGATCTCGCCACTCCTCGATCCTTCCATTACCTTCGGTGTGTCTCGCGTGTTCGCCTGACCTCATGAACTGTTAATTCTTCTTCCTCCCCCCTCAATTCTTTCGCACTCCTCCGGCGTTGACCTCCTCCGCAGCCGGTAGCAGAATGTCCTCGCGTTCATCTCGCCCCGGCTCTCTTCACGAAAGGCGGCCATCATGCCCTCCGGCGTCTCGAACCAATCCTTCGCAACCGAAACCAAACAGCAATCCACCGGCAAAAAACTCCGCGTCGCCCTCATCGGCGCCGGCGGCATTTCGGATCTCCATCTGAATACGCTGAAGAAGTTCGGCGACGTCGAAGTTGTTGCCGCCACGGACGATCGGCGCGAACGCCTCGACTGGGTGCGCGAAAAGCACGGCATCACGGCCCTCTTCACCAGTTGGAAGGAAATGCTCAAAGCCGTGAAGCCGGACGCCGTCGACGTCTGCACCCCCAACGGCCTCCATGCGCCCGCCACGATCGATGCGCTCAACGCCGGCGCCCACGTCATGACCGAAAAACCCATGGCCATGACACCCAAAGAATGCCAAAAAATGATCGCCGCCGCCGCGAAGAACAAAAAGAAACTCGCCGTCGGCTTCCAGTACCGCTTCCACCCCAGCACGCGCTTCCTCAAGCAGGCCCGCGATGAAGGCGAGTTCGGCAAAGTCATGTTCGTCAAATGCCAGGCCCTTCGCCGCCGCGGCATTCCGAACTGGGGCGTCTTCGGCCAGAAGCATCTCCAGGGCGGCGGGCCGATGATCGATATCGGCGTCCATGTCATCGAAATGGCCCACTACGTCATGGGCTCCCCGAAACCGATCGCCGCCTCCGGCAACACCTGGACCTACATGGGCAACAAGCCTTCGACGATCGCCAGCCCGTGGCCAAACTGGGACTACAAGACGTACACGGTCGAAGATCTTGCGATCGGTCAAATCCGCTTCGACAACGGCGCGATCCTGCAGATCGAAGCCTCCTTCGTCGCCCACATCGAAAAAGACGTCTGGAACTTCACCCTCATGGGCGAAAAGGGCGGCTGCACCTGGGACCCGGCCGCCGTCTTCACCGACCACGCGGGCCACATGATCAATTACTCGCCCACCTACACCGGCGACGGTTCCTTCCCCGCCCTCTTCGACTACAAACTCCGCAACTGGGTCGACGCCATCCTCTACAACAAACCCCTCGAAGCCCCCGGCGAAGCCGGCCTCGCCGTCCAGAAAATCCTCGACGGCGTCTACCGCAGCGCCGAAGCCGGCAAGGAAGTAAAAATCGACTGATTCCGTCTAACAAGGAGATTCCATGGGAGCTTCGGTCGTAGGAATCTGGAAAGGAATTACCCAGGACCAACTCGCGGACCAGCCGTCCTTCTATAACGATTGCAAAGCGTGGGGTGACTGGATGGCAGAACGATATAACCATCCGGAGTTGCTTGCGCTTCACAAAAGGTTGGGTATCGAGCCGTTGTTATCGCACGCCACCGAAGGGATGAATGAACGCGAGGTGAATTGGGTTTCACCGGAGCAATTAGCGATCGCGGCATCCCGACTCCGTGAGATGGTTTTGGCCAAAGACGAACGTGTGCAACCAATGCTCAAGGTTTATTCCCAAAACGCAAACAATGTCGATCCTATCGAGGATGAATTCGCTCGGGATCTATCCGACGTTGCGGCAATCGCCACTTTTGCCAAGGAACATGGGGTAAAGAAGATGACGTTGGAAGTTAATTGGTGATCGCGCAGTCGCCGCGTCTCAGTCAAAGTCATTGGCCGGTCGGATACGACCCCGAACAGTAGGAATCAAGAATCAGATGAGCCGCGCAGCAAAAAGAAATTGTCGCAAATCCCCGCCGAAGTCTTACGCCACCCTCATACAAGTCTTTCCATTATTCCCCCTGCACGACGAAGTGGACTACGACAACGCCCTCGAAGTTGCGGAATCTCTCGTCGGTCTCAGCGAAACGACCGACGACCAGGCCGATTACCTCGACGTCCTCACCGACATCATTCAAAAATACGAGTCGCAGCATCACCCCGTGAACGGCCGCAGCACGCCGCTCTCATCCCTCAAACACATCCTCGAAGAGCGCGATATGACCGCATCCGACCTCGGCCGCCTCCTCGGCAACCGCGCACTCGGCAGTGCCATCCTCCGCGGCGAGCGCGAACTGAGCAAAACCCACATCCGTATCCTTGCCGATTACTTCAAAGTCAGCACCGACCTCTTCATCGCCTGACTATTTCCCCACGGTCCCCGCCGGTATCGACCGATCCCCCTTCGGCGCCCGCGGCGGCCCCTTCTTCAACTCCTCACGCATCGTCTCATCCTGCCCCTCATACACCTCCATCGGCGCCCCCACCCGATACGTCCACACACAGGAATCCTCCACCACCTTCCCCTCCTTCACCCCACGCGCCACCACTTTATTCTCCCCCTCCTTCAACCCCACCGAATCCCACAAAAACACACAATTCTCCCCACTCCTCTTCCCTACACTCTCCCCATTCACCACCAACTCCACCTCGGGCACATTCGCATACACCTTCACCGCAATCCGCTCCAACCCGCGCACGGTGAACCGCGACGAATTGATGTGCACCATTGGCTCATCTGTCCAATTCGCCTTGTAATAATAAAACGCATCCTTCCGCGTCTTCCGGTCATACGTCACCAGCCCCTTGTCATTCCGTCCCGCATGATCCCCCTCCTTCCGCTGATCCGCCGCAAAATCAAACAGCACCCAGATGTACGTCCCCCAGATCGAACTCTTCGCCTTCAGCGCCGGCCAATACGCCTCATGAAACAAACACTGGTACTCCTCCGTGTGATCCATCCGCACCGGATGCTCCGAATGAAAAAACACGCTCGACCCCGCCCCGTACTCGCTCATCGCCTCCGATCCCTCCCCCTGCAAAAACCTCGGCAAATCCGCAAACTCCCCGCTGTACCACCCGAAATACCGATTCTTCCCCCACGTGTCCGTAATCCCCGGCCACTCCCGCCCCTTCCCCGCGAACGCCAGCGTCGTCATCCGCGTCGGATCTTCCTCGTGCGCAATCGCATTCATCTCCGTAAACAGCTTCGTCGGATTTCCCCCGCCTGTGCCCACTTCATTCCCCATGCTCCAGAAGCAAACCGATGGATGATTCCAATTCTGCCGAATCAACTCCCGCTCCTGCTGCTCCGCGTGCTGCGTAAAAGCCTCATTCGAAGTAATCGAATTCACCACCGGCACCTCCGTCCACACCACAATCCCCGCCCGATCGCACAGATCATAAAAATGCGGATGATGCTGATAGTGCGCCAACCGAATGCACGTCGCCCCAATCTCCTTCACAAACGCCATGTCCTCATCCAACTGCTCATCCGAAATCGCCCACCCCTCATCAATCCAATCCTGGTGCATGTTCACCCCATGCAGATGGTACGGCTGCCCATTCAGCATGAACCCCTTCTCTTTGTCGATGGCGAACGTGCGAATGCCTAGCGGCTGCGTCACTTCATCCACCCCCCGCCCATCCCGCTTCACCTGCACCACCACGCTGTACAGATACGGATCCTTCCGCCCATTCCACAGGTGCGGCTGATCAACCGTCAGCGCGTTCTCCACCGCCTCCGTCTGTCCCGCTCCCACCAGAGCCGGTGCCTCGGCATGCGCAACACTGTTCCCGCTCGCATCGCGCACATCCACCGCCACGAGCGCCGGCGTCCCGTTCGCCGAATCATTCTTCACCAGCGTCCGCACGCTCACCTTCGCTGATGCATCGCTGATCTCCGACGCCCGCACCCGCACTCCGGACGACGCAAAATCCATCGCCGACACATGCAGCGGATCCAGCACCATCACCTCCACCTTGCGATAAATCCCCCCGAAAAACGTGAAATCCGCCGACAGCGGCGGCGACTCCTTGTCCGCCTCATTCGACACCCGCACCGCCAGCGCATTCTCCCCCGCATGCAGCAGCGATGTCACATCAAACGCAAACGCCCCAAACCCGCCCACATGCCTCCCCGCCGACCTCCCATTCACAAACAACTCCGCCCGCCGATTCGCCCCCGCAAACCGAATCACCACGCGCTTGCTCAACATCTCCGGCGTCACCTCGAGCCCCGTCCGATACCAGCACGCAATCTTCGCAAAATTATTCCCCCCATCCTCCCCATCCAGATTGTTCCAAGTGTGCGGCACCTTCACCGGTTCCCACGCCGCCGCCTTCATCACCGCCCCCACCTCCTCCCGCGAATCCCCCTTCAAAAACTCCCAACTGCTCAATGTCTTGACCTCCCGCCCCGCCGTATCACTCTCCAACTTCCCCCCGCGCCCCGCCTCACTCTGACACCCCGCCAGCACCGCAACCATCAACGCCGCCGCCGCCGCGCGCCAATTCCAAATCGTCATCCGTTTCTCCAAAACCGCCAAAACCTCTTCGTGGTCTTCGTCTCTTCGTGACTTCGTGTTTACGTCGTCGTTGCCCCCGCCACACGCCCCACACACTCCCTCAACGCCGGCCCAGGATTCTCCACATCCCCCTCATACTCCAGCGTCACCGCCGCCAATTTCGACGACTTCATCACCGCCCCCATCATCTCCTTCAACTTCAAATTCCCCGTCCCCACCACCACATCCTCCGGCCTCCCATCCCGATGAAACACAAAATCCTTCACATGCGCCGAATACAACCGCCCCGCAAAAATCTCCGCCGCCCACTTCACCGGCTCCTCGCCCGCCTGCATGCACCACGCCGTATCAATGCACAACCCGATCCGCTCCCCCGTCGTCGCAAACACCTGCTTCAGCATCATCGCATTCCCCAGCCAGTCATACCCCCCGTGATTGTGCACCCCCAGCACCAGGTCATATTTCTCCGCCAGTTTCTCCGCCACCCGATACGCCGCTGGAACCGCCGCCACATCGAACGTCGCACTGATCATCTTCGCCCCCGCCATCTTGCAGAACCGGAACCACTTCTCCTCCGTCGCCTCATCCCCCCGAAATGTCTGAACCCCGATGCTCGTAATCTGCACCCCCGCACTCTTGAATTGCTGAATCGTCCCCTCAAACGTCGCTTCGCTGTTAAAATCCACATGCACCGCGCACACCTCCACGCGCGACAACCCAATCCCCTTCACCTGCTCAATCAGCGCCGGCACCGCCTTGAAATTCCGAAAGCACCAACTCTGCACCCCCAACTGCGACTTCACATCGAACATCGGAAACCCCTTCATCCAGAGAAATGACGCCCGCCGCCTCGGGCGGCGCGGGGCCTATGTGCGCTCAACATCATAACCCCGCCCCCACTCAAGCACCGCTCGTCAAAAAACTCCCATCACAAACCGTCCTCACCCGCTTCCCGCTCCGGCTCTGCAACTCCACCTCCCCATGCCCCACCACTATCTCCTTCACATGATCAAACCCCGCCGGCACCGCGGCCACGCCGAAAATATAATTCACCACCAGCGGCCGCTTCGGATCCATCGCCACGCACGTCCGCACCCCGCGCCTCGACAGCGAATTCCTCCCCGCCGACTCCGCCAGCCCCGAATGAAAGTACCCCGTGATATCCTCCAACCCCATCACATCCACATGCCGCCCGCTCCACGGCGCGTAATACCGTCCCCCGTTCGACAGCCAGAACAACGTCGACGCCAGCACTTGCGGATCTTTCAGCGTATAAAAGACAAACCCCTCCTTCGGAAACACCACCGCCGTCCACCCCATCACGTCGCGCGGATCATTGACGTTGATCACGATATCCTCAAACCCCCGCCGCGCCGGATACCGCGTCAAATCCGCATACCCCCCAAACACCGTCGGCACCCGCTTCAAATCTTTGAACACCGCCCCCGGCACGAGCGCCGAATAGCCCTTCCCCTCCGGCCGCTCCGTCGGCTCCACCCACACCTGCCGCAACTTCGCCCGGCTCGTCGATACCAACCCCTCGCTCCCGAACTTCACCATCGCATGATGCCCAAAATCCATCGGCCCTTTCATCCCCGACACCACATGCTTCTGATACACCACCGTCTCCCCATCCCGCAGCATCACAAACTTGTCCGCCCGCCCCTTCCGCCCCGTCCCCTTCCTTCCCACCCCCCCCAGTTCCAGCGAACAATGCAGCGTCGTCATCCCCTCATACCGGCTGTACGTCTCCAGCGCCCATCGCTCGTTCGCCGTCTCCCCGTGCAACTCATACTTCTCCCCCCGATACCTCGTCCCATTCGCCCCGAACGGCATGCAGAAAAAATCCCCGCGCAACACCCGAATGATAGCCGGCAAACTATTGTCCTCCGGCTCCTCATTCCACGGCGCCACCGACAGCGGCGCAATCTTCCGCCCGTCCACCTCAAATGTTACCGGCCCAATCTGCCCGCCCACCTCCGTCATAAACGCATGCGTCTTGTCCGAAGAAACCTCCCACGAAGGCTGTCCATGCACCACCATCGTCGACCGGCTTGCCGCCATAACCTTTTCCTTCCGTATAAAGCCGGCGATGCGGGGGGGGGTATCGCCGGAATGTGCTTTCCCAGCAGCAACGCGACCCGAATTCAAAGCGCCGCCATCGCGTCAATACGTCCGACCCCGCGCCGGAGTGCCGATTTGTCACCGCCGCCGAGTCAGGAAGCAACCGC
Organism: Phycisphaerae bacterium; assembly: GCA_035524355.1. Classification (GTDB taxonomy): domain Bacteria; phylum Planctomycetota; class Phycisphaerae; order WQYP01; family WQYP01; genus DATKPA01. Next base: position 41,625 of record DATKPA010000063.1, read on the forward strand.
TTCCCAACCGCAGCGACATTTCAAAAAACCACGCGAATTGCCCGGGAACTCCCACCCTTCCCGCGGCGTTCGATTATAAAGCGTGGCTCTGGTCCGGCAATCGCATGGTAGAGATTTACCGCCCAGTGTAGCGAAATATTGTCCGTTGGCGCTTCACCTTCCTCCTGTCGATGCGCCCCAAAAAGCCGGCGATGGTCTCGCCGGTATGTGCTCTCGCTTGCAAGAACCATGGCCCGTTCGAGCGAACGCCGGTTCTTCAAAGAGCCCTTTAGTTAGAAGGGAACCCCCATGCAACGCTACTGTGTCCTCGTCGTCGAAGATGACCCCGGCAACAAACGCGTCCTCGCCAACATCTTCAAATCCTCCGGCTGCATCGACGGCATCTTCGAAGAGAACGGCGACTGCATCCTCGACATCATCCGCGCCTGCACCGTCGACCTCATCCTCATGGACATCACCCTCACCAACTCCACCCTCCACGGCGAACCCGTCGACGGCCTGGAACTCACCCGCCAAATCAAAAAACTCAACTGCAACCCCATGCCCCCCGTCGTCCTCCTCACCGCCCACTGCATGGCCGGCGACGCCGACCGCTTCCTCAACGCCTCCACCGCCGACGCCTACATTGCCAAACCTCTCCAGGACGTTGAAGGCTTCATCGTCTGGCTGTCGCTGACCGTCGAAGAATTCCGCGCCCGCCAGGGCGCAGCGGCCGTCGAAGCCGCCATCGTTTAAATGTTCGGAGCTCCGCCTCCAGGCGGCTTGAGTGGGGGGCAACGCAGCGCACTTACCGCGCCGCAGTGCGACGAAATGTCTTCGAAAGTTCCTGATAAACCTTCCCCCACGGATCGCCGCGCGACCCCTGCCGCGCCGAGCGCTGTGCCCGCGTATCCTGTTCCCCCCCTTCAGAACCAGCGGCACCCTCCCCCAGCCGCTCCCAGAGCAGCATGAGGATTTGCCTCTGCTCCGCCGGCGGTAAAGCAAGCAATTCTGCGATAACATCGTCCTTTAGCATCCGCCTCAGCCTAACAAGACACATCGCGTAAAACAATATAAATGTCGACATAAATATTTCATCATGTCAATACCAAGCCGTCGTCATGCAGGAGGACCCCCATGCACTCCCGCCCATCCCGCCGCGACTTCGCTTAACCGATGCTCGTTAACCTACTTGGAGATTCTGCCACGAAGTTCGTGATATACATTGTCCCACGGTTCCCCCCCGCGAGCCGTGGTGCTCAATGCGATCCAGGCGACTGTCCAATTCCTGTTCCTGTTCAAATGGCAGTTGCGTTTCTTCCCTTTATCGCTCGCGAAGCAGATCGTAAACCCCCTGCTGCTGATCCCGTGACAACGCAAGAAACCCTGCAATCACCGTTTCGGTGTCCATGCAATTAATCAGCAGTTACTTCCTGTCGGCACAATGCGTGCTAAAATCCCGTGCATGCTCACCACCCGCGTAAAAATCTGCGGCATTACCCGCCCCGAAGACGCCGCCCTCGCCGCCGAACTCGGCGCCGACGCCATCGGCCTGAATTTCATGGCTGGACCGCGCCGCATTACAGTGTCAGCAGCGCACGCGATCCTCGAAGCAACTCCCGGCTTGGTAAACGCGGTTGCACTTTGTCGAGGCAACCAGCAGGCGAAGGCCGATGATCCACTAGGACTGTTTGATGTCGTCAACGCATCTCCTCGATTGCGCGTAACCACGTTTCAGTTGTACGGGGCATCCGTTCAGCTTGCAGCAGACATCGCAGAGCCTTTTCAATGTTGGTTCGTCTTTCCGATCACCAGCCGCGAGTCACTGATCCAGCCCACTATCATGAGTTCCAATGTAAGTGGCGTTTGGCCGCGCTCAGTAACCGGCGTTATCTTCGACACTGCCTCCGAAAAACTCGGCGGCACCGGCCAATCCTTCAACTGGAACTGGATCGCCGAGGCCCGCGCCGTCGGCGAACTCGACAACCTCCCCCCCCTCATCCTCGCCGGCGGCCTCACCCCCGACAACGTCGCCGACGCCATCCGCATCGCCAAACCCTACGCCGTCGACGTCTCCTCCGGCGTCGAAATCCCCAACAAACCCGGCATCAAAGACCCCCTCAAACTCCGCGACTTCATCCAAGCCGCCAAATCCGCCCGCTAAAAAAAAACAACGCACTCCCCTCTGAAATCTCAAATCTCAAATTCCTTCGCCCCATCACTTCTCTGTGCTCTCTGTGTCCTATGTGGCGAATTCCCGTCTTCGTGGTCCTTCGTGCACTTCGTCTTTCCGTCCCCCCGCGCCCTCACGGCACCTGCAAATCCCCCACCCCCACCCGCTGCTCCACCCGCACCGCCCCTTCCGAATCCCGCAACCGCAGCGTCACCATCCGATGATCCCGCTGCCCCACAAAATCAATCGTCCCGAAATTATTCTCCACCACCGGCCCCGCCACGCGCTGCGCATCCGCTCCCGCATCCCCCACGCCCTTCCCCACCAGGCACGAACTCGTCAGCTCCAGCAACGGATAATGCGTCGGCGAATCCTTCGCCCCGATCCCCGTCAGCTCCCCATACCCCCGATTTGTCCCCGTCACAAATATCACCCCAGAAATCCGCTTCTCCCCCAGCCACTTCAGAAAATCCCCCTGCTCCGGCTGAAACGCAGCCCAGGTATCCGAAGGCGCCCCCGCTCCCGCACTGTTTCCATTCGCCGCCACATCATTCGCCAGCAACTGCGATCCACACGCAATCACCTTGAAATTCGCCGTGCTCTTCATCAGCCCCTGCTTCACCCACTCCAACTGCGCCGCCCCCAGCATCGTTCGATCTCCCTGCATTTTCCCTGCGGGTCCCTCAGGATCCCGATGCGACCGCGAATCCAGCACAAAAAAATCCGCATCCCCCAGCGTGAACGTGTAGTAACACCCCTGGTCGTTCGCCGTCCCCCAATCCGGGTTCGGCCAGAATTTCTGAAACGCCGACCACGCCTCCCCCGCGAACGGAAACGTCCGGTCCGAATTCGCCCCGCCAAAATCCCCATCATCCCACGCCGCATAGCACGGCACCGTCCGGAACAGCTTCTGCAACTCCGGCAGCTTCCGCACTTCCGAGTACGTATCCGCAATCAACCGAAACGCCTGCCGCCCGTTCCGCATCCCGCCCTGATCAAAACTCGGAAACGGATGCGGCAGATACGCCGTGTTCCCCAGAAACAAAAACGCCCGCGGCCTCACGTCGTCCACCGCCTTGAAAATTGTCGCCCGGGCCCCATGCACATCCACTCCGCTCCCAAACGCCACCGTCGTCACCGCTTCATCCCCCACCGGCGGGTCCGTCCGAATCACGCACTGCGTCCCGTTCACCGCCACCGGATTTCCCCCTAGTTTCAGCTCAATCCGATACGCCTTGTTCGGATCCAGATTGCTCAACGGAATATCCCCCGTGAACGGCGAAGGCCCCGTCGGGTCCGTGCTCAACGCACACACCGGCGCATCCGTCGCCAGGTCAAAACACTCCACAGAAATTTCTTCCGGCACCGACATCTGCAGCCAGATCCGCGCGCTCTTGTCCGTCACATGCCCCACCATCGGCCCCGCCGTAATGTCCGCCCCACTCGCCCCTCCTGACCCCACGCTCATCAGCAACAACCCCACCACAGCCGCAACCCCCGCCACTCGCCACAACTTCACCACATGTCTCTTCACAGCAGTTCTCCAGAAAAATTCGGCAAACCATCGTAGGCAGTAATCATCACCCCCCGCAAGCACCTCGCAAACTCCCCCCCAAAGCCCGGTGACTACCGCCGCCGCGATGAACACGCCGTGATGAACGCCTCGATGCGCGATCGACCCACACCCCAGCATAGCTTGCTCCATTTTCGATCCCTCATATCGTCATTCACCCGCGGCGCGCCCGATGCACCAGCGTCCAGAACGTCCCCCGCGCCCGTATGCCTACTGATGATTCACTGGGGGGGGCGCACCTCATCCGGATGGGAGCAATGTCCGCCGATTCCGCCAACCCCACCCCCTCACCTCTGCCCGACGCTACCCCCGCGCCCACACCGCCTGCGCCCTCCACACCCGAACCCACCGGCGAAGAAAAACGCCGCCTCCTCGAAGCCGAATCACTCCCCCTCATGGACCTCGTCTACTCCGTCGCACGCCGCATGGTCGGCGATGAAGCCCGTGCCGAAGACCTCGTCCAGGAAACCTACCTCCGCGCCTTCCGCTCCATCGACCAATACAAACTCGGCTCCAACTGCAAGGCCTGGCTCCTCACCATCCTCCGCTCCGTCTACATCGACGCCTCCCGCCACGTCCAGGCCCGCGGCGGAAACCACGAACAACTCCCCCCCGACATCTTCGCGCAAGCCGAACGCACCGACCTCCCCATCGACCCCGCCCGCTTCATGTCCATCCTCGACGTCATGGTCGACGACGATATCCGCGACGCCATGCTCCATCTCCCCGACCTCTACCGCGAAGCCTTCGTCATGGTCGTCATCGCCGAACTCCCCTACAAAGAAGCCGCCACCGTCCTCGGCGTCCAGGAAGGCACCGTCAAATCCCGCGTCTTCCGCGCCTGCCAGATGCTCAAAAGCCGATTGTGGAACTACGCCATCGAACGCCGCATCGCCAAACCCACCCCACCGCCCGAACCAAAACAAGAATAGCCCCACCTCGCCCGACGCCCGCCGCCTCGGGCGGCGCGGGGCCATTGTGCGCTCCACTTGCAACCACTATTCATCCTCACCCCCATTCTGAATTCTGCACTCTGAACTCTGAATTCCCCAATAACTAAATGCCCCGATGACTCAATGACTCAATCCTCCACTTCCCCTCACACCTTCCCCCCCCGGCAAATCCCCACAATCTCCTCCACCAGAGTCACCATCTGCGTAACCATCCCGCTCGTCGCCGCCATCCGCAGACTCTCCGCCCGCGTCGAAAACGAAAGCAAGCCGCACGCATGTGCCCCGCTGCTCAGACCCGCTGCAATCTTCGCAACGCTTTCCATCTCCCCATCCGAAAACGCCTTCTCCAATGCCTCCACCCGCGTATCCACCTGCGTCAGAAACTCATGCACCTGCTGGATCGCCGCCGTCACATTCTCCCCCGGCGTCGCGGGGGGGGCCGGCGGTGTGATCGCCAGCGGCGTCACCACATCCCCCTCCACCACATTCCCCACACCCGCTGGCTCCGCGTTGAGTTGATTCCCCTTGTCCGAATCCAGCAGCCGATCCGTCAGATCATTCCCGATGCACACGACACTCCTCCCAGCCTCCGAGCCGCCTCCCGTTTCATGCACGAACCGCGAAAACGCCACCGTCCGCTCCTGCCCCGCCTTCGTCCGCAGCGTCATCGCCACATCCTTCGCCAGCGCCTGCACCGGATGAATCGCCGAAATAAACTTCGGCACCTGCGCAAACAGCCGCCCCGGAAACAGCACCGCCCAGAAATTCTTCCCCACCAGCTCCCCCTCCGCATACCCCGTCACCCGCACCGTCTCCGGATTGCAATGCAGCACCGTCCCATCCGACTTCATGTGAACCACTAGCACCGGCAAATGCTGATACAGATTCGTCAGCAGATCCCGCCCCGGAGTCCCCGCATGACCCGCCTCATTCCGCTCCCCGTGACCCGTTTGCGACGCGGATTGAAGAGGAACGATGGGCGAATTCGAGGGGTCCGATGGGGGAAGCGGGGGCATGGGCGATGGGAAAGCAGATTCCACTCAGAAGACCTCTTCTCTCTCGACAGCCGATTTGCGCTGCCTGATTATGCCTCCAAAAGTGAGTACGGGCAAGAACGCATTCGGTTGCAACTTCTTTTTAAATAAAGATTTAAGTTATCGGTCCAACCCCGTCCCATAACCCGCCCGACGATTGAATCCCTACCCATCCAATAGGAAATCGCCAGCAGCACGCGCCCTTGGCTTAATTTCGCCTTCGCGTCAGAGCTCCCGCCCCCGCCAAGACACTTTGTGCTAAAGAAGCGCTAATTTTTACCCCATTTCAGGGCTGCCTCCTTTACTGCCGCCCTCCCCGCGCATTAATAAGAGAGATTCGAATGCAGGGCATCCCCCGATGACCGCATTCGTGGTGCTCACCGGAGTTTCCCATGACCGTCTTGGATGAAGTATCTGCGGGTCGCCAGCAAACCCCGCCGGGCGCTGCGTTTAACGCCGCACCGACCCAGTGGGCCAGCCGCGACCAGCGCCATTCCGATACGCCCCCAGCCGTCGAAGTTACCAACCTTGACCTCTTCTACACCAAGCACCAGGCACTCCACGGCATCAACCTCCAGATCCCCGAAAAGCAGGTCACCGCTTTCATCGGCCCCTCCGGCTGCGGCAAGTCCACCCTCCTCCGCTGCATCAACCGCATGAACGACCTCGTCGACAATTGCATCATCAAAGGCTCCATCAAAATCCACGGCCGGGAAATCTATATCCCCCGCCTCGACGTCATCGGCCTCCGTAAACGCATCGGCATGGTCTTCCAAAAGGCCAACCCCTTCCCCAAATCCATCTACGAAAATGTCATCTACTCCCTCCGCATCGACGGCGTCAAAAAACGCGCTATCCTCGACGAAACCGTCGAAAAATCCCTCAAATCCGCCGGCCTTTGGGATGAAGTCAAAGACCGCCTCCACACCTCCGCCCTCGCCCTCTCCGGCGGCCAGCAGCAACGCCTCTGCATCGCCCGCGCCATCGCCGCCGAACCCGAAGTCCTTCTCATGGACGAACCCTGCTCCGCCCTCGACCCGATCGCCACCAACAAAATCGAACAACTGATGGAATCCCTCCGCAAGCAGGTCACGATCGTCATCGTCACCCACAACATGCACCAGGCCGCCCGCGTCGCCGACATCACGGCCTTCTTCTACCTCGGAAAACTCGTCGAAGTCGGCCCCACCCAGAAGATCTTCTCCAACCCCTCCATCAAACAAACCGAAGACTACGTCACCGGCCGCTTCGGCTGATCACCAGTTCTCCAAATCCCCCACCAGCTCCTCAATCAAATCCTTCATCGTCACCAATCCAATGGCCCGCCCCTGCCGATCGACCACGATCGCCGCCGTCTGCCGCGCCCGCTGCATCAGCGTAATCGCCGAGCGCACCGACTGTTCGCCGATCAGCGTCATCACCGGCCGCACGTGATCCGACAATTTGAAGCTGTCAGCCGTCGTCGTCGCCTGCATTGTCAGCGCATCGAGCACATCGATGATCCCCAGCACTTCGGTCGTTGATCTTCCCAGCACCGGCAGGCGTGAGACGTTGTACCGCCGCACCAGCGCGCGAAATCCGTCCCGCGAAATGCTCGCCGGCACGCCCACCACCCGGTTCCACGGAATCATCACCTCGCGCACACTGATCCGCGCCAACCGCAGTGCCCGCTGCACCAGATCCTGCTGCGTGTTCGACAGCACACCCGTTGCCGTCGATTCCTGGAACAGCGACACGATCTCCGACCGCGGCCCCACCACCGGCGCCTCCACCTTCCGCGTCCGCACCAGCTTCATGCTCAGCCAGCTCAGCGCATTGACGATCGGCAGCAGCGGAATGATCGTGATGACTTTGAAGCACCATTTCAGCAGCGGCACCAGCCGGTAGGTCCAGCGGTCGGTGTGCGTGTGAAACAGATCCTTCGGCAGGATGTCCGCATACAGCAGAATCATCGGCGTCACAAACGCAATCGAGATCAGCCCCTGCAGCAGCTCCGAATACCCGCAATCCAAAAGAATCCCCGTCACTGACGCCGAAAACCCGAATTGGGCGATGTTCTGCAGAATCAGCAGCCCCTCAATGGGATACGTCGGCTTCTTGAGCCACTCGTCCAGCACCAGCGCGTTCGGATCCTTCTTCGCCGTTCGCAGCCGCAGCCGCACCTTCGAGAGCGAATACACCCCGATCTCCGCCCCCGAAAAAATCGCCCCAGCCAGCAGCGACACGCACGCCAGCGCAGACCACGCATAGAACTTCCACTCCGCCGGCAACCTCGCCGCCGCCGTCGTCGCCTGCGCAATCGCATGCATCACGTTCATGACCGCCCCTCCCCTTTCGTCTCGTTCCCCTTCGGCTCGGCCACCAGTTGCAGCCGCACCTTGTCCACACGCCTCCCGCGCATCGATTCCACTCGCATCTTCAAATGATCCAGCCGCACCTCGTCCCCCTCCCGCGGCAGCCGCTTCAAAATCGCCGCCAGCAACCCCGCCACCGTCGTCGTGTGCGTCGTCTCCACCCGCGCCCCGAACGCATCCATCCAGTCCGCCACCGACAAGTCCCCCGGCACGAGGTACTCATCCGTCCCCACGCGCTGGACCGCCGGCGCCGCCGCATCATGCAATTCCTGAATATCCCCCACCATTTGTTCCACCACATCCTCCAGCGCCACCACGCCGACGACCCCTCCAAATTCATCCACCACGACCGCGAGTTGCGTGCGCGTCTGCCGGAAATGCACCAGCAGCCGATCCAGCGTCTGCAACTCCGGCACAAATCGCGCGGGTTGCATCACGCGCCGCAGGTCCGCGTTTACCGTTCCATCTCCTGACTCCAGCAGCAGCGTCTTGGCGTACACGAGTCCGAGCAGGTTGTCGATCTGCCCTTCGTACACCGGTATCTTCGCGAGATGCGTCTTGCGGAAAAGCACCAAGAGCCGCTCCACCGGCTCCTTGATGTTGAACGCCACCATGTCCACTCGCGGCGTCATCACGTCACGCACTTTCAGGTCGGCAATCCGCACCACTTCCTGCAGCAGCTCGTTCTCCGACACATCGATCACCCCCTGCTTCTCAGAAAGCTCCAGCAGATCGTGCAGTTCCTCCGTCGAAAACCCGGCCCCGGTCCCCTTGTCCCGCCCGCCGCTGACGAGCCGATGCACCGGTCGCATGATGCCCACATCCAACGCCCGGCTGATCGGCCACAGCAAGCGCACCAGCGTCGCCACCGGCAATGCAATCAGCGGCGCGATGCGCGTGTTGTTCAACGACCCCACGACCTTGGGAAAAACATCGGCGACGTACGTCACCAGAAGCGGCGGTACGGCCACCAGCAGCACAATCACAAGGCGAGCCGTCCAGGTGGTGGTGTCACGCCCCGCCGACAGCACCCGCTCCAACCGCTCCAGCAATAGCGTGGAAATGACGAACACAATGATGTTGCAGGTCATGTTGCCCATCAGGAGGCTGGTGAGCAGCGACCGGGGATTGTCCATCAGGTTCGCCGCCATGACTTCCAGGCGGTTCTTCGATTTCTTCATGCGGGCCCGCTCGTGGCGCGAGAGGGAAAAGAGCACCGTTTCCGCGCCGGAAAAAGTCGCGGAAATGCACAGCAGCACCAGCAGCAGCACGAAGTAGAAAATGTTCTGCAGGACAAAACCCATCCGGTGTGGATTGTATATGCGCCGCTCCCGCGGTGGTAGAATCCGTTCGAGGCGGCGGCTTCTGATGCCGAACGCGTTGGACCTTCACATGCGAATCGCCACGATCTTCCTTCTTACAACGCTGTCGCTCACTGCCTGCGCGCCTGCATCCGCCACCGGCGAATCCCATCCCGGGCAGCTCGCCCGGAATCCCGACACGCTTCTTGCAATCCTCGCCAGCACTTCCACCCCAGATGAGTCCCGCCAGCACGCCGACGCCCTTCTGGTCCGGCAAAGCGGCAAAGGCGACCCCGCGCGCCTCGCCGTCCTGGAGCAACTGCTCTACGCCCCAGGCCATTCCGACGCGATGCGCATTTACGCGATGGACCAGCTTGCCGACGCCAGTCCTGCCCGCGCCGGCCACGCACTCGAACTTTATCTGCCGCGCTTCGAAGGGCCCGTTCTCGATCACGGCTGCCAACTGGCCGTCACGCTCGGCGACGCGCGTCTCATCGCGCCGCTCGCGCGATCCCTCGCCCAAACGGTGAAAGTGCGGGGCCAGGCGCCCGAGGAACTCCGCGCACGACCCGAATGGGCGGCGATTCAAAAGCTTGCGGGCAAAGATCCGGCGGAAGCGATGTACGATCTGATCAACAGCAGCACCGATCAATCCGCGCGCATCGCCGCCCTCGACGTCCTGCACGTGCTGCAATCGCCTGACGCGATCGCCGCCCGCCTCGGCAAAATGGAGCGTCACGATCCCTGGCTGGATGACCTCCGCTGGTACCTCGGGCTCTTCAATACGCCTCCCGTCGGTGCGACCGAATCGCTTTGGATGATGTACCTCCACAGGCCGGAGTTTGCAGCACTGGTCGCTCGCGCCGCTGAGCATCACCGTCTGCTCCTCAAGAACCCCGATTACGTCTTCGCGCCGCGATTCATCGCCGTCCTGGCCTATACCGACGACGCCACCATCACGGCCGGCAAAGCCCGTCTGCTCGCAGAACTTTCCCAAAGGCTCGCCACGCTGGCCCACGTGAACCGCACGCCGCAGTATGAGGGCGCACCCGACGACATCGACGAATCGCTGAAGGCCAACGAGCAAAAACTCTCGCTCTGCGATCTCTTTGCGATCAGGTTGCTCCTCAATGGTCTCAGCGATTCCGCCAACATCGCCGAGTTGCATCGCCAGGGTCTCGACGACCTCTCCGACACCACGACCGAACACGGAGGCCTGCTCTCGCTCCAGGACATCAATTCCCCAAGGCTCCTCATGACGCTCTACCCTCCGTACTACGCCTCCAACGATTTTGAATACATCTCGAGCGACAAACTCCTCGAACAAACCGCCGCCGGCATTGCCGAATACCACTTCCATTTTCAGGAGATCCACAATGCCGATCGCGCCGGCCCCGGCACCGGGGATCTCGGATACGTGCGCGCGCAGCACTTGAACGGCGTTGTGATCACCAGCATCGACACCCGCAAGATCAACATCGACTACTACACGCCCGACGGCGCCGTCGTCGATCTCGGCGTGTACGAGGTAAAATAATGGGCGCCACATGACAAATGACGAATGGCAAATGACGAATCGATGCTCAAATAACAAATCGACGAATGTCAGAAACTGCCCGTTTCGTCATTCCGACATTGGTCATTGGAATTTGATTCGTCATTCGTCATTTGTCATTTATCGTTCCTTGGCCTTCCTGCTTCTCCTCGCCACCACCGCCGCCGCCGACCCCGCCACCCAACCCCATAAAACCACATTGGCCGTCCTGCCCTTCTTCTCCGCCTCCGACAAAGACAAGCCCCTCGCCGAGAAGATGCGCTTCGCCGTCAGCCAGAAAATGTCCAACGACGCCAACGGCGGCAACGGAGGGGGGGGGGCGGGTCAGTTCGACCGCCTCGACAACGTCCAGGTGGAACAAATCATCTCCGCCCTCCAGCTCCCCTGGGAGACGTACACTCCCGACAATCTCCCCGGCGACGACGACCTGCAGAAACTTCTTTCCACGCTCAACGTCGACAAGACGATCATGGGCTGGGTGAAAAGCCGCACGCTGACGCTGCGCCTCTACGACGGGCAAATCCTCTCCAAAACCGCCTCGGTCGAAATCCCTTCCGACGAGGAATCGCCCAGGGCCGCCGTTGAGAAAATCCTGACCGAGCTCACCGGCGCGACGTTCGCCAAGCTCCGGCTGGTGGAGGCCGATCATTCGAATCCCGTAATCGAAAAGCGATTTGCGGAGCGTCCCAACCTCGTCCCCGATCCCTCCTTCGAACTCGCCGCCGCCGCTCCCGATCATGTCGCGGTGAATTGGCACAAGATCCTCGCGTCCGAAGACGTTCCGGTGAGGCTCATCTCCGCCGCCGACGCCGAACGGGTTCCGGAAGATTCCGTGGTCATCGTCCCCAAATCCGCCGCCGGCGACCGAAACGAGACCAACGGCCATTGCCTCATGATGCGGATGTCCAAAAACATCGCCGAGAACAACGGCCTCGCCTGCATCTCCACCTGGATACCCGTCGACAACAACACTAAATACCGCTTCGCCGTCCGCTACCTCTCCAAAGGTCCCACCGCCCGCCTCTTCCTCAAAGGCTTCGGCTATCTGCCGGACCAGTACGGTGGGGGGGCGAAGAAGAACGATCCCGAAGCGACACGCCGCCAGTTCTATGAGGCGGAAGTGCTGCCGCGAAAGAAAAACACATCCTGGGAAACCATCGACATGGACATCACTCCCTCCCCCCTGAAGCCCACCTACCCAAAGATTGAATGGATGCGCCTGGACCTCTACGTCTATCTCACGCCGGGCGACATCTTTTTCGATGATGTCACCCTCAAAAAAATGGACCCCTGAGCACACAACCTCCAAAGCAACCCGAAGCGTAAGCGCCGGCCCGTCCACCTTGCCCTAAGTGGGCGCTCGCATCGCGCAGGCGACAAACCGCGTTTCGGAAATGTCAAAAATGTATCATTCACCATCCCAAAGTTTTCTCTCCCCTGTTTGCGTTGCATTCGCGCAACCCATACGATTGATCCTTCGCCTCTCTGCGGGCCTTTGTCGTTACCAGGAGATTGTCAGTCGTGGATATCGCCGCCCTTCGTCAGCAGTTCCTTTCCGCTTTTCCCGATGCCAACACCAGCCAGCTCTTCGCCATTCGCGCTCCAGGCCGCGTCAACCTCATCGGCGAACACATTGATTACAACGACGGCTTCGTCTGTCCGATGGCCATCGACCGCTCCACGCTGATCATCTGCTCGCCGCGCAATGACGGCAAAGTCCGCATGCGCTCTGTCTACGCCAAAGAAACGGTGGAATTCCCGATCGACCGCGTCGTTCCCAAGGACGGTCCCGCTTGGGCGCTCTATCCGAAAGGCGCGGCCGAAGCGATGCGGCTGCGTGTGAAGCTTGCCAAAGGCATGGATGCACTCGTTGACTCCGACGTTCCGCTGGGCGGCGGGCTCTCTTCGTCCGCCTCCTTCGAAGTCGCCACCTCGCTCGCCCTGCTCACCCTCAACAGCCTCACGATGGATCTCGTGGAACTCGCTCTCGCCTGCCAGTGGGCCGAGCACAATTATCCCGGGATGCCCTGCGGCATCATGGACCAGTTCATCTCCGCCATGGGCAGGAAGGGGAACGCTCTTCTTATCGATTGCCGCGACCGCTCCACCCGGCATGTTCCGCTCGACGATTCCAACCTGCGTGTCGTGATCAGCAACTCCAACGTGAAACACGAGCTTGTCGCCGGCGAATACACCGCCCGCCGCCACCAGTGCGAAGCCGCACTCGCCTACATTCAGCGGAGAAACCCGACGATTAAATCCCTCCGCGACGTGTCGATGGATCTGCTCGAGGATTCGCGCCTCGGCATGGACCCCACCTGCTTCCGCCGCGCCCGCCATGTGATCACGGAGATCACCCGCACCGCCCACTTCGCCGACGCCCTCGCCGGCCGTAATTACCGCGCGTGCGGTGAATACATGTATGACTCCCACGCCTCGCTCCGTGACGACTATGCCGTCTCCTGTCCGGAACTCGACGCCCTTGTCGATATCGCCCGCAACGTCCCCGGCGTCTTCGGGGCACGCATGACCGGCGGCGGTTTCGGCGGTTGCATCGTCGCGCTCTCGACAGCCGATGCGGTCCAACCGCTCACCCTGGCGATCGACGCCGAATACCCCAAGCGCGCCAACGGAAAGAAGGCGACGACGTTCGCCACCGTGGCTTCCGAAGGGGCCCACGCGACCCCGATCAAATAATGATGCCTGCCCGCCCTTCGCGCTTGATTGTCACCCTTTCCAAACCGATGTTCCGGTGGTCCGCTCGGCCAGCGGCGCGGAAGATGCCTGACTCCTCACCTCTGCAATAACCGCCGGCTTCCATCTTTAACCCCAATTCGATACCCTGACCGATAATCCTTCAACGGATTACTCTTTCCCCCTCAATCCACGCACGGAGGCAGGTTTTTCATGGATTCCCTCATCATCGAAGGCGGTTCCCGCCTTCGCGGCACCATCAAAGTCAACGGTTCCAAAAACGCCGCGCTCCCCATCATGGCCGGCGCTCTCCTCGCCAACGGTCCCACGTACCTTAAAGAGGTGCCGAACCTCTCCGACATCAACCACCAGATCAACCTCCTCCGCGAACTTGGCTGCACCGTGGAACGCCAGGCGGACGGCGAACTCAAAATCGAAGTCACCGACGAGAAAAACTCCCACGCCCGCTACGACCTCGTCCGCAAAATGCGGGCATCCATCTGCGTCCTCGGACCCCTCCTTGCCAAACGCAAGTACGCCCGCGTCTCCATGCCCGGCGGCTGTGCCATCGGCGATCGCCCCGTCGATATCCACCTCCGCGGCCTCGAAGCCCTTGGCGCTGTCATCGACCTCGACGGCGGTGACATCATCGCCCGTGCTGACAAGCTGACCGGTGCGGAGATATTCCTCGGCGGGAACTTCGGCTCCACCGTCCTCGGCACCGCCAACGTCATGTCCGCCGCCACCCTCGCCAAAGGCACGACCACCATCGAATCCGCCGCCTGCGAACCCGAAATCGTCGACCTGGCCGACTATCTCAACGCCATGGGCGCCAAAATCACCGGCGCCGGCACCCCGCGCATCACCATCGAAGGGGTGGACGAACTCTCCGGTACCAGGCACACCGTGATCCCCGACCGCATCGAAGCCGGTACCTTCATGGTCGCCGCCGCCATCACCAACGGCGAACTCCACATCCAGAACGGCCGCCTCGATCATCTCCTCGCCGCCGTCGACAAGCTCCGCAACATCGGCGTCATCGTTGAACGTGAGAACGGCGGAGCTACCGTCGCCTCAGTCCGCCGCCTCGAAGCCTCCTCCCTCACCACCCAGCCTCACCCCGGCTTCCCGACCGACCTCCAGGCCCAGTTCATGGCCCTCCTCTCCATCGCCGACGGCAACTCCGTCATCACCGAAAAGATCTTCCCTGACCGCTTCCTCCACGTCGCGGAACTCGCCCGTCTCGGCGCCCGCCTCCACAAGGAAGGGTGCACCGTCGTCATCCAGGGCGTGAAACGCCTCATCGGCGCACCTGTGATGGCTTCCGACCTCCGCGCCTCCGCCGCACTCGTCCTCGCCGGATTGGCCGCCAAGGGGACCACCACCGTCATGCGCGTCTACCACATCGACCGCGGCTACGAGAGGATTGAAGCCCGCCTCAACACCGTCGGCGCCAAAATCAAACGCGTGAACCAGGAAGAACTCGAGCTCTGATCTCCACCCCGCCCCGACTTTGAAAAAACTGCGGCGACCAGTTCGTCCCGGGGGCCCATACCCGTTAAAATGATCCGTTTCGTCTCGCACCCCCTTTCATGACAGGCGGATCATGCCCCAGATTACCCTCACTCCTCAGCAGATCGTTTCAGAACTCGACAAGCACATCGTTGGCCAGGCCGCCGGCAAGCGCGCGGTGGCCATCGCCGTGCGCAATCGCTGGCGCCGCCAGCAGCTTCCTCCCGATCTCGCCCAGGCCGTCATCCCCAAGAACATCCTTATGATTGGACCCACAGGTGTGGGCAAGACGGAAATCGCGCGCCGGCTCGCCTCTCTGACAGGCGCCCCCTTCATCAAAGTGGAAGCGACCAAATACACCGAAGTCGGCTACGTCGGACGCGACGTCGAATCCATGGTCCGCGACCTCCTCGAAATCGCCATTCGCATGGTCCAGCAGGAGCAGGCGGCGGCCTTGCGCGAGAAAGCCGCCACCGCAGCGGAAGACCGGCTCGTCGATCTCCTTCTGCCCCTCGAAGAACAAGGTTACTCCAGCGATCCAGAAGAACAGGAGCGGCGACTCCGTTCCCGCGAGAAGATCCGTTCCGGTCTGAAGACCGGCGCCTTTGATGGCGCGACCGTCGAAATGTCCATCACTGAAAAAGCCCAGACCGGAAACCTTCTCGGCATGATGGGCATGGACCAGATGGACGCCATGGGCGGCGGAGGCCTCTCCGAAATGTTCGAACGCCTCATGCCCGGCAAAACCCACCGCCGCAAAATGCGCGTCCCCGACGCCCGCGAATTCCTCATGCTACAGGAAGCCGAAAAACTCATCGACCGCGAATCCGTCCTCGCCCAGGCCATCGAACGAACCGAAAACTCCGGCATCATCTTCATCGACGAAATCGACAAGATCGCCGGCGCTGAATCAAAGTCCGGCCCCGACGTCTCCCGCGGCGGCGTCCAACGCGACCTCCTCCCCATCGTCGAAGGCTCCACCGTCACCACGAAGCACGGCCCGGTGAAGACCGATCACGTCCTGTTCATCGCCGCCGGCGCCTTCCACAACGCCAAGCCCTCCGACCTCATGCCAGAACTCCAGGGCCGCTTCCCGATCCGCGTGGAACTCTCCGACCTGACGAAGGACGATTTCGTCCGCATTCTCACCGAGCCCGAGAACTCCCTGATGAAGCAGACCATCGCGCTGCTGTCGACGGAACAGGTGTCGCTGGAGTTCACCGAGGACGCCATCGACGCCATCGCCGAATTCGCCTACAACGTCAACCGCAAGACGCAAAACATCGGCGCCCGCCGCCTCAACTCCATCATCGAACGTGTCTGCGAGGAACTTTCCTACAGCGCCAGCGAACGCCGCGGCGAAAAGCACACCATCACCGGCCGCAACGTCAAGGACCGCCTGACGAAAATCACCGCCGAGGACGACCGCTCTAAAACGCTTCTCTGAGCCCCGTCTCGAATCTCACGCGCTCCCGACTTTCGCCGCCTGCCCATGGATCAGCAGGTCCACAGGCTTGATCTTCTTCTTGTATTCCCCCGGCAGCTTCATCGCATACCGCACCGTTTTGCTGTGATCCCCAAACTGCCGCTTCGGGTTGTACACCTGTTTAAACTTGAAGAGCATCCGCAGAAAATTCGTCTGCCCGTGCATCAACTGCCGCGCCAACAGCCCGCTCACCGCGAACGCCGTCTTGATCCCCATGAACTTCCGGTTGATCAAATCCTGCGTCCGCACCAGTTCCTCATAAAACTCATTCAACGGCAGTTTCGTCGGCAGCACCGCATGCTGCACATCAAAGAGCCGGTAATCCCGCGAGGTGAGTTCCCGCGTCTCCGTGTGAAACAGTTCCGTGCCCGGATAAGGCGTAGCGACGGTCAAATGCACGATCTCCGGCACCTTTGTCGCCCACTCGCGCGCCCGCTGAAAATCCTCGCGCGACCAGCCCGGATCCGTGATCAAATTGATCGCCACATCGATCTTCAACCGCCGCGCCACCTCCAACGCCTCAAAATTCTGGTTCGGCGTGATCCGCTTCCGAAAAATCTTCAACTGCTCCGCATCCAGCGACTCAAAACCCAGGAACATGTACGCCAGCCCCATCTTCGACCACCGCTTGAACACCTCCTGATTTTTGATCAGCGTGTCGCACCGCGTCTCCAGGTAATACCGCTTGCGAATGTTCTTCTTCTCCACTTCATCCGCAATCGCCATCCCATGCGCGGCATCCACAAACGCCACATCGTCCACGATGAACAGGTTCGGCTCCCGTATTCCCGCCATCTCCTCCGCAATCATCGCCGGATTCGCCTTGCGATAGCTCCTCCCGTAAAACGTCCACGCGCTGCAGAACGAACAATCCCACGGGCATCCCCGCGTGAATTCGATCGACGCGCACGGGTCCAGCTCCCCGATGAAGTACTTCCGACGCCGCTTCGTCAGGTCCCGCGCCGGCCGCACGAGATTGAGATCGCTCCCCAGCGACGCCCGCTCCCCCATCATCGTTCTCGTCGCCACCCCCTGCAGTCCATCCACGTGCGGAATCTTTTCCAGCATCGCCGGAACCGTCCGCTCCCCTTCCCCCATCACAATACAATCGAGGTTCCCCTCCCCATGTTGCAGCACCTCTTCCGCCACGAACGACACGCTGTGCCCCCCCGCAAAAACAAAGCATGAAGGATGCTGCCGCTTGATCCGCTCCGCCAGGTCCAGAACTTCCGGAATATTTGCCAGATAATTCAGTGAGAACCCAATCGCGTCCGGCTTGAAACGCTTGATCGCGTCAAACAGATCCTGATGCTTGAAGATCTGCAGATCCAGCAGTTCCACCCGGTGCCCCGCCTGACGCACCGCCTCCGCCACGCATTCCAGTCCCAACGGCTCGAGTCGCAGGTAGACTTCCGAATACATCAACCCGCTCGGGTGCACCAGCAGAACATTCATCAATATTCCCCTGATAGATGCATCTAAATCTTTCGTTAGGCCGCAATGATGACTTCCTCACCTCTCCCCGTCCATACAAAACTTCCGATTTAGCAATTTCTTCTTCACCGCCCCGCCTTCCCGATGTCGCTCAGCTTCGCTCCCCCTTCCCGTGCATTTCCGCACCCTTTCGCTACAATTCTCCATTCGTCCAGAATGCGGAGTAGCCATCCCAGTGCCTGACCAAGTCGATATCTCCATCATCGCCCCCGCCTACAATGAACTCGACAACGTTGAACCGCTCGTCGAGCGCATCCGCGAAGTCTTTGAGCCCACCGGGCTTGTCTACGAAGCCGTGATCGTCGATGACGCCTCCACCGACGGCACCCGCGAAAAACTCCTCGCGCTCCATCAGAAATACCCCTGGGTGCGCGTCATCTCCCTCGCCAAAAACTCCGGCCAAACCGCCGCCATGGACGCCGGCTTCCGTCACGCCCGCGGCAAAATCTTCGGCACCGTCGACGCCGACATGCAGAACGACCCCGCCGAAATCGCGCGCCTCATGAAACTCCTCTCCCCCGACGTCGACATGGTCAACGGCTGGCGCAAGGACCGCCAGGACAAAAACAAAGGCATGCGCCTCATTCAAACCAAAATCGCCAACGGCATCCGCAACTGGCTCTCCAATGACAACATCCAGGACTCCGCCTGCGGCCTCAAGGTCTACAAACGCGAATGCCTCGACGGCCTCACCCTCTACAAAGGCATGCACCGCTTCTTCCCCACTCTCGTCCGCATGCGAGGCTTCAATGTCATCGAAATCCCCATCTCCCACCACCCCCGCCTCACCGGCACCACGAAGTACAAATTCGGCTCCCGCGTCTTCCGAGCATTCGTCGACCTTCTCGCCGTCCGCTGGATGAAAAAACGCGTCATCCGCTACTCCGCCACCGACCTCACCGCCCCTGTTGGCAAAGGGGAATGAGCCCTGTATTGTAGAGAGCTCCCGTTGTTTCCACTCCTTCAGAGGTCCGGGTGACAAACCAGTCTTATCGACAATCCAGCCCCCAGCTCGAAGGGCCCTCCGCCGTCGGTTATCTCGCCATTGTTCTCGCTTGGGCCGTCCCCGGCCTCGGTCACCTCATCGTCGGCGAACGTAATCGCGGCCTGCTTTTCGCATTCACCATCCACGCCCTCTTCGGCCTCGGCCTCATCCTCGGCGGAATCAAGGCCATAAACCCGCCCGACCAGCCCATCTGGACCTACACCCAATACCTCGCCGGCTGGCCCATGCTGATCTCCGGCCGCGTCGAACGAAGCTGGATGGGGCAGACTCCGCAGGAGCCCTCCCGATTCAACGATCTGATCCGAGAGTACGCAAGCAACCGCCCTTCCGCCACTGACAATTCCGAGGTCGAGGATCGAAAAGCCTACGCCCGGAAAATGTTCTCTACCTACCCGATCCTCACCTATCACCCCAAGATCCAGGACATCGGCTCGGTCTACTGCGGAATCGCCGGAATGCTCAACCTCCTCGTCATGTTTGATGTCCTGCTCCGCGTCACCGGCACGGAACGGGAAACTGCAGCCGATCGCAGACGCACACCCGTGGAGGTCGCCAAATGATGCCGATCTCCACACTCGCCTACACGATTTTCTTCGACGCAATCACCTCGCTCTTTCCCAACATGGATGAATACTGGCTCCTGCTGGTCATCCCCCTCGTCGTCGCCATCACCCTTGTTTACAAGGGCACGCGCATGAAAGAGCTCCGCACGCTGCCCCGCGATGCAACCATCATGTCCGTGCAGATTCTCGTCCTCATGGTCTTCGCCGCAGCGGCGCTCGGCGGCTTGTACTGGATCGCCGTCAGAGTGCTTTGAAGCCTTCCCAAACGCGCAGCATCAGACCGCAGCCTCAAAATGTTTAGCCGTCGATCGAAGATCGACGCGCGCTCCGCGAGATTTTCAGTTCGAAGCCCGATCAGCCGACGCCCGCTTCAAATACCGCCCCAGCAACGGCAAATCCGCCAGCTCCGGCATCCCGAAAAACCACGTGATCCCCAGGTACACCCCCGCGCTCGCCGCCACGATCAGCGGCAACTTCACCAGCGCCGTCAAAATCTTCGCCCGCATCCCCACCGGGGAGAGGGCGGGGGCCGCATCCCACGGCAGATGAATCCCCCGAATCAGCAACCCCACCTCCACCATCACCAGCGTCGCCAGCAGGCTCAATCCCACCGTCGTCCCCAGCGACCGAATCCCCAGCCGCCCAAGCCGCTTTCGCAGGATCGCCATCAGCACCATCGACTGCACCAGCGCGGAAATCGACGTCGCCAGCGCCAGCCCTCCCTCCTGCATGAACCACACCAGCGTGATGTTCAGCGAAAAATTCAACACAACCATCGCCACCGCCGTCTTCATCGGGGTCTTCGTGTCCCGCATCGCATAAAAGACACGGAGAATCACCAGTTGCGTCTCAAAGCACCAGATCCCCACGCAGAACCAGATCGTCGCCCACGCCGCACGGTCGATATCGCTCACCGACACGTCCGGCCCGGAATAAATCAGCGTGATCAGTAACCGCGAGACGATGATCATGCCAAACGAGGTGGGAAAGGAAAGGAAAAGCGTCTTGCGCAACCCCGCGACAAGCAGCCGCTTCATCTCCGGCACATCGTTCGATGCCGCCGCCTTCGAGAGCATCGGAAAAATCGCCGTCGCCATCGACACGCCGAAAATCCCCACCGGCAGCATGTACAGCCGCTGCGCCACAAATAGCTTCGCAAGCGCGCCCTTCCCCAGCGGCAGGTGAACGACATGCCCCATCAGCGTGAAAAAGTTGTTGTCGTTGTGCCCGTCCGACGAAAGCCAATACGCGATCTGCCCGTCCATGAACACGTTGAACTGCACCGCCGAGAGCCCGACGATCATCGGCAGCAGCGGCTTGAGTACCTCCCCGATCCCCGTCGACTTAAACCGCGTTGAGAGCTTTAGCCGCACCCCGCAGCGCCGCAACGTCGGCATCATCTGCAGCAGTTGCAGCACCCCCGCGACAATCACCGATACCGCCACCCACACCACGCGCTTCCGGATCGGATAGGCCGCCGTGTACATCATCACCGGCAGTACCGCCGCCGCCGCCGTCACGAGATTCAGAATGATCGGCGAAATCGACTGCGCCGTGAACCGCTCATGCACCGATGCAATCGCCGAATAGAGCGCCACCAGGCAGATCATGATGCAGTACGGAAGCATGATCGCCAGCATCAGGGCCGTGAACGCATTGTTGGGAGTGACCCGGCTCGACATCGCGATGGGAATCAGGATCAACTCTCCAAGAAGCGTGATCCCCCCGAGCACGAGAAGAAGAAAACTCGTCGTCGCCGCCGCCAGCCGATTCGCCGCCTCCTGCCCCTGCTCCTTCTGAATGCGCGTGTAGACCGGAACGAAAATCGCCGTCAGCGCCCCCTCCCCGAAGAGTCGCCGAAAAAGGTTAGGAAACTGGAACCCCATCGTGAACGAAGAAAACGGCGTACCCAACGCAAGATACGCGGACCAGAGCTTGTCCCGCACGAGCCCCGCCACGCGCGACACAATCGTCAGGCCCGA
The DNA here is from genome assembly GCA_035524355.1 of Phycisphaerae bacterium. Classification (GTDB taxonomy): domain Bacteria; phylum Planctomycetota; class Phycisphaerae; order WQYP01; family WQYP01; genus DATKPA01. The sequence continues at coordinate 63,284 of DATKPA010000063.1, forward strand.
CATCAGGTTCGCATGACGGACAAATCGATCTTTGGACATGAAGCCTTCACCACGGGAGAAAAACAGAACCGAAACGACCATTATCGGCAAAAGCGGCGATTTTGCAGTTTTGAATTCCCCCTCATTGCATCTTCTTCCTCCGATTGGCGCGGATAACACTCGAAAGTCGCCGCCGCATTTCGCCGATCTGAGAGAACGATGACCGTCTGTCTCACCTCATCTGGCGCGCCCTGCAATTGCTCCTCCTACCCGATCGTGGCTAGGCACAAATTTATTGCTTATTAATAATTGCTTTACATTCTGAACTGCCTACAGTTTCCCGGTCGATTAACAGGTGTTGCGATGTGAATGAATTGGTGGCTTCGCAACGGTTGGTGGCACCCGGAGGATGGAATGAGACGCTTGGCTATCGAAGACTTGGTGCGGCAACCGCACTACTACGCGACGAGCTTCAATGACCGAAGCGGTTTCGTGATCGTTAAAGAGGCCTCGCGCTGCCTTCTCTGGATCACTCTCAATGGTGGAGCTGAGTGCTTCCCCTGCAATGGTCTCCGCGAACTCTTCCGCATCCTGGAACGCGACGATATCCGCAGAGTGTTCGCGGCTGATTGGCAGCAAGAGCCCGCTTCCGAACAGCCGTTTGAGGAAATGTGGCAGTCCGTCCTTGCGGAGGCTCGCGACGTTTGCGCGTCCTGGGATATCGAGTCTCTGCCCGTTGTTCCCGACCGCGTGATGAAGCAGTTGCTTTGGGCCTTCGACGCCTCCGGAAAACTGGATGGTGATCGCTTCGAAACGATTCTGAAGCATGAACGCGTCAACCTCACCACCGCTCAGATGATCGAACTTGCCAGCGAATTGACCGGCATCGCGCGGCGTGCCAAGTTCGCGATCAATGCGAACTGACTCGAGCGAGGAATTCGCTCGTAACTTTCGCCGGATCCCGGTCCGAAATGATCGCCGAACATACCGCCACGCATCCCGCCTTTCGAAGCTCCCCCACATTCTCCAGCGTGATGCCCCCGATCGCCACCATCGGAACTTCCTCCGGCAGCGCTCCACGAACTTCCGCAGCATGGGCCGGCCCCGCAATCCGCTTCTTCTCCTTCGTGGTCGTCGCGAACATCGGACCGACCGCAATGTAAGTCGCGCCATCCCGTAATCCCTGCTGCGCCTGCGCTAAAAACTCCGTTGATACACCGATGATCTTCTCCGGACCGAGCAGCTTCCGGGCCTCCGCGCACGGCACATCCGTCTGCCCCACATGTATTCCATCCGCATCCGCCAGGATCGCGATATCCGGCCGATCATTAATAATCGAGACCGCCCCCGCTTGCCGGCACCTGACCGTCAGAATGCGAGCACGCCGCAGCAACTCCCCATCCGGCAGATTCTTCTCACGCAACTGAATGCACAATTTCCCTGGATTCTCGGCACCGGCCTGCAACACCGCATCGAGCGTCTTTTCCCATCCCATCGACGCGTGGCAAAGCGATTCCGTCAGCAGCACGTAAAGTCGAACCTGGGCAAACCGTGCCCGTGCTCCGCTGTTGCCTGCAATTCGCGCCAGCGTCTGCTCCACCACGTAGCCGCGATAACGCATCTGCTCCAACCGCTGCGCGGCCGCGATGCTGATCGTTTTCACGCACTCTTCCAGCACGCGCAACGATTCGGACAGCCTCTTTCCCGCCGCGATCACCACGTTCCCCAATGATCCCCTTCGCATCTCCGCATCCGTCTTATTCACCTTGCCGACATCACTTTCCGTGTCGCGCCAGAGGATCGATTGCGCTAACGCCGGGAAGGCAAGCACCTCCGCCAGCTCGTGCCGCAACAGCTTGAGCTCTGCGGAGAGCTGCTGATCGTTCAGGGCGAAACGCGCGTAATCCTCCATCACGCGCAGCGCCTCCCGGACACGGTTGGCGTTGGCGTCGATCATGCGGAGCGCGGCGAAATCGGGTGTGTCGTTCATATCCGTCGTTATACCGGATATAACTGCTCCCGACGAAACGCGCAGTACGAAGGGGCCAGCGATGGAAGTGATGAAAGGCGTCCACCAGATTCCGGTGAACTACAAAGGCCGGCCGCTGAAGCTCTATCTGCTGCTCGGTCCGGAACTCGCCATGCTCATGGACACCGGCGATGCGGCCGTTCCTGAAAGCGATATCCTGCCGTACTTTGAAAAGATCGGATTCGATCCGAAGAGGCTGACGCACGTGATGGCAACCCATCCGGATGTGGACCACACCGGCGGGCTGCACCGGATGTACCAGGCGGCGCCGCAGGCGAAGTTTGTCTGCGGGACGCTCGATCGCGAGCAAGTCGAGTCGCCGGAGGGCCTGGCGCGGATTCGGATGCGCGCCCATTATTTCTGGCATCAGATGGGGATGGATGATGCGGCGTTGGCCAAATTCATGCCCCGGGCGGGGGGGTATGTGCCGATCGCGGAGACGTTTGCGGGTGGCGAAACGCTGCGCTGGGATGCCAACAGCTACCTGCAGATCCTCCATTTGCCAGGCCATTCGCATGGGCATCTGGGGGTGTATCTGCCGTGGGAGAATGCTGCGATTGTTGGAGATGCGGTGCACGGGACGGCGAATCGGTTCCTGGATGGAAAGGCTGCGTTTGCACCAACTTACATGTACATCGACGAGTACCTGGGGACGATCGGTCGGCTGCAGTCGATGAAGCTGGACAAGCTGTTCTCGTGCCATTGGCCGGACTGCCTGACGAATGAGGATGTGAACTCGTTTCTCAATGACTCTCGCGACTACGTTTGGAACGCGGAGCGGGTGAATCTGGAGACGGTGAAGGCGGCGGGCGGTGGGGGGGGGGGGGGGGAGGGGGTGACGCTGAAGGAGGTGTGCCTGCGGGCGAAGCCGCAGTTGGGGGATTGGCCGGCGGAACGGGATGGGGACACGCGGTCGATGGCGTGCGGGCATTTGCAACATCTGGTGGGGCTGGGGCTTGTGTCGGTAAGCGATACGCCGCCGGTGCGCTACCGATATGAGCCGAGCTGGAAAGGATTGAAGTAAACGTTCGATACTCGTCGGCTGATGATCGTCCTGGACACCGCCCCGATGAAGGGGAGGGGCGGACCTGATCAGCCAGATTCAGCGGAGCGGTCGCGGGGAACAGAAGTGCTTGATGAAAAATGAATTCCGGCTGCTGGGGGCGCCGCAGCAGGAGGGGTTTGGGATGAAGTGGGCGGCGTGAGAGGCGTATTTACTCCCTCTAAGTTCAGGCGGCGGAAATTGGGCATTGATTCTAATTGTCGATGACACGGTTACTGTGGCTGTCGCTTTCGCCCCGTCATCGGCATTTGGGGCGGAGGAATCCCGAAACCTCATTCCTCCTCCTCCGCCGGCGCAAAGCCTGCGCGGCTCTCTACGCCAAAACCATTGCGGACGAATAGAAGCGGCAGAAGCAATCCTCGATTACCGAACAGGATTGCTCGCGATGATCCAAAACAGCGTTCGGATGCCATTGCTGGCCCTTTGGGTCTCTCGATTTCTGCTTCTCAATCAGTCCAAAAATGTAAGTAGATGTAAATTACATTTTCTTGGTCGGCACCTGGGGAGGCCCTTGTGGGCTCATTAAATGCGTTAAATGCACAGAAATATGCAAAAAATGTAAAAAAAGTTTGACTGGTTTGGGTTTGTGGGTCAGACTACTGCTGGCTGGAGCAGTGGGAAATTACAGAAAATTAGATGTGCGTTCGAAAATGCACTGTTTTACCGGGAGAGATGTTTCATGCTTTCTAGTCGTCAACTCATGCTTTCTGCTGCGCTTCTCACTGCTGCTGTAGCGCCCGTCGCTCATGCCTCCACTCTGGCGTACTGGCAGTTCGAAGGCGGCACCGCCGGCTCGGTCATGGGCAGCCAGGCGGCGGGCGCCCTCGCCGATTCCTCCGGCAACGGCAACGTCCTCTGGACCTACGCCAGCTACACCGCCCCCACTTTCTCGGCTGATGTTCCCGCTGCCACCGTTCCCCAAACCAGTGGGGCCGACAATCTGAGCCTCCAGTTCTCCGCTTCCGCTTATTCCAATTCGACCCGTGACGTCTACCCCGCCTCTGGCGATCCCATCAATAGCCTCGGCTCCCTCTCCGCCTTCACCATCGAAACCTCGGTCAAATTCACCACTCTCAGCGGTAACGAGACCTTCCTTGGCCACGATACCACTTCCACTTCAGTCTCTAATTCCGGGGACATTTATTTCCAGAGCACTGGCAGCAAGATCCGCTTCATTTGGAGCGCCTCGGACTTCACCTCCCATCCCAGCGTGACCTCCACCGATACCGTCACCACCGGCGTCTGGTACGATCTCGCCGCCGTCTATGACGGGTCCACGGTTAGCCTCTATATGAAATCGCCGACCGATACCGCCTATAAGCTTGAAGGCAGCGCGGCGTTCACCGGTTCTGCCGGCATTCACCAGGGCGGACTCTGGAGCCTCGGCCGTGGTCAGTGGGCCCTTGCCAACGTCGACCAATTCTACGGCCTTCAAGACGAAGTCCGCATCAGCGACTCCGCTCTTACGACCGATCAGCTTCTCTTCTCCTCTCCTGCAACGGCGGTTCCCGAACCGGCTTCTCTCGGGATGCTCGCGCTGGGCGGCGTTTCGCTGCTCGCTCGGCGTCGGAAGAACGCCTGATCTTCAATAGCAGTCACGCATTCAAAGAGGCACGGAGATACGTTTTCGTATCCCGTGCCTCTGTTCGTTCCACACGGATTATGCGGTGCTCCCCGGTGGGGGGGGAGGCTTGGGTCGACCGGCGCTTACGCTACGGGTTCTATCGGGAAGTACTGGCAATGGCGGCGGAGGGGGGTGGTTCAGTCGATTCCCAGCCACCGCCGAGGGCGTTGCAGAGGGCGACGACCTGAATGTCGATGGCCTGTTCGCTGGCGGCGAGGGCATCTTCCGACGCCGCGAGCGAACGTTCGGAATCGAGGACGGTGATGAAATCGGTGACGCCCTGGATATAGAGCTGGCTGGCGGTGGCGACGGACTTGCGATTGGCGTCAACCGCGTCGGCAAGTGCGGCATGGCGTTCGCGTTCGGAGTTGAGCGAGGTCATGGCGTTTTCGACTTCCGCGAGGGCGGAAAGGACGGTTTTCTGATAGCGGGCGAGGGCGGCGGCGGTGGCGGCCTTTTGCGAGTTGATCTGGGCATTGGTGCGGCCGGCATCAAAGATGTCCCAGCTCATTTCGGGTCCGATGGCGGCGTAGTGGCGCGACCAGTCGAAGAAATGCTGGGTCTCGACATCGAGCTGCCCGATGCCGCCGAGGAGGGCGAAGCGCGGGTAGAGATTGGCGGTGGCTTCGCCGATTTGGGCGTTGGCGGCGGCGAGCTGACGTTCCGCGGCGCGGATGTCGGGACGGCGGCGCAGGAGGTCTCCGGGAAGACCGACGGCGAGCGATCCGGGGGCCGGCGGGATGGGCTCATCCGTCTGCAGGAGTCCGGAGAATTGGTCAGGATCCTGGCCGAGGAGGACGCCGAGAGAGCGGACCGCTTCACTGGCCTTGTCCTGGAGGGGCGGGATAGTGGAGGAGGTCTGAGCGACGAGGGCTTCGGCGCGGGAGACGTCGAGTTCCCCGACGACGCCGGCGGCAAGGCGTTCGCGTGTGATCTTCAACGTGTTCTGTTGATACTCGAGGTTGCGGCGGGCGATCAGGAGACGGCGCTGCGCGGCGCGAAGGTCGACGTAGTTGCGGACGACTTCGGAGATGAGGGTGAGGCGGACGCCGCGTGCTTCCTCAATACTGGCCTGGTAAGTGGCGGTGGAGGATTCGACGGAGCGTCGGATGCCGCCGAAGACGTCGATTTCCCAGGAGGCGTCGAAACCGACCTGATACCACTGATAGTCACCGGGGATGGTGGCAGCGAGAGGACCGGCGCGATGGTAATAGTCGTAAGTGCCGCCGAGGTTCGCGGAAGGGTACTGGCCGCTGGCGGTGACGGCGCTTTGGGCTCGGGCTTCAAGGACGCGATTGGCGGCGATGACCAGGTCGGGACTGCTCTTCATCGCCTGATCGATCAGGGTATTGAGGTGGGGATCGTCGAACTGCTTCCACCACTGCGTATCGACGGCCTTTCCGACCTGGAGCGCTGGCTTGGTCGCCGGTGAAGTTGTCGGCTGGGCCGATGCGGGCTGGGTCGTGATTTCAGCGGTGGCGTCGGCCCAGGCGTTCTTGACCGTCATCTGTGGTGCGTGATAGTCCGGTCCGACTGTGCAGGCGGTCATTGCAGCGCAGGCGACAATGGCGAGTGCGGCGGCGGTGGCGGTGCGGGAAGAGGAAGGATGCGAGGAACGGATCATGGCGATTACCCTTGTTTCGAAGCGTTTTTGAGGAAGACGGAGGGCTCCGCGGACATGCCGGGGGCGAGGCGATGGGTAGGGTCATCGTTGTGTCCGTCGAGGACGATTTTGACCGGGGTGCGCTGCACGACTTTCACGAAGTTGCCGGTGGCATTTTCAGGAGGCAGCAGGGCGAAGGCGGAGCCCGTGCCGGCCATGAGGCTGTCGACGTGGCCGGTGAAGCGAAGGCCGGGGTAGGCGTCGATGGCGACGGAGACACTCTGGCCGACACGCATTCTGGCGAGCTGGGTTTCCTTGAAATTGGCGGTCACGTAGACATTTCGCGGGACGATGATCATGAGTGGCTGGCCGATGTTGACGTAATTGCCGGTTTCGACGGTTTTACGGGTGATGAAGCCGGCCATGGGAGCGCGAAGCTCGCAGTAGGAGAGATTGAGTCTGGCGAGCGCTTCGGCCGCCTGTGCCGCCTGAAGGTTGGCCCTGGCGGTGGAGATGGCGGTGGATGCGAGCTCCACCTGGGCGTCAGCTCCTGCAGCGCTTTCTGCGGCGGCTTCACTTTGAGCGGCCGTCGATTCGACGGTGGTCTCTGCGGTGTCGAGGGTGATCTTCGAGATCGCCTCACCGCTCAATGACTGATAGCGGTGAAGGTCCGCGAGCGCTTTCTTGGCGTTCGCCTGTGCGACTTTGATCTGCGAGTGCAATTGGGCGGCGCTGGCGCGGGCGACTTCGAGTTGTGCGTTGGCCTGACGGAGCTGGCCTTCCGCCTGGCTTCTGGCGCCCTGGGCCTGTGCAAGGCGGGCTTGATAGTCGGACGGATCAATACGAAGCAAAATTTGATCCTTCTCGACCTCCTGATTGTCATCAACCAGGACTTCCGAGACGCGGCCGGCCGCCTGTGGCGCAGCGTTGACGACGTGGCCGTCGACGTAGGCATCATCGGTGGTTTCGACGCCGCGGATCTGTGGGAGGTAGAGGTAGGCGCCGATGCCGACGAGAGCCACGGCGGCGACTACGATGGAGCCGGCCAGAAGCACGCGCGTCAGCATGATGCTGTCGCGTTTTTCAGGATGCGATCGGCGACGGCGATGCCGGCCGGGCGGAGCAGATGCTGTTTCGAGAGCAGCGCCGTCGGGGGTGTCCGCTCGCACCAGGTGAGGTACGGCGGGTGCTGCGGTCGAACCATGATTTCGATCTGCATGGAGATGGGCAGTGGAAAGTTGCGCGTTCATCGTGTGATGAGACTCCTTCTATTTGATCCCGACCGCGCATGTCGTTGAGCCGCGGTTTGGGGGCGTTTGATTTTCGGGAAGAGCAGAGCGGCAATGCACATCGCGACGCCGATGAGAGCGAGCACGATGAAAATGTCCTGATAAGAGAGAATGGCGGCCTGCTGGGAGACGAGCTTCTTGAGGACGAGTTGAGCGCCGCGGGCGGTCTGAGCGGGAGGGACGCCGCGGGAGGCCAGGCCGTGCGCGATGCCTGAGAGAGCCGTTGAAGTGTTGATATCGAGTGAGCTGATGTGCGCGGACAGGTCGATTGAATAGCGGCTTTCGCGGGCGTCGAGCAGATAGGCAAGCCAGGCGACGCCGATGACGCCGCCGAGCTGACGGATGGTGTAATAAAGAGCGCGAGCCTCGGCGAGGTAATCGAAGCTGACTTCGGCGACTTCACGGAACATGAGGTCCGGCAACGGAAAAAGGCCGGTGGCGAGAGCGAGGCCGCGGAGGATCAGCGGGAGGATGAGCGAAGCGTTGGAGGTCTCGGCGGTCTGGCGGAAGGCGAAAAGGAGCATTGAGGCCGCGAAGATGACACCGACCAGGACGAGCCACTTTCGAGAGGAGTGGAGGATGACTCCGGCAGCAACAAAGACGAGGGCGACGGCAGTCGCGGCGGAATCGATGGTCAGCATCCAGCCGGCGCCGATGGCGTCGTTACGGGCGACCGTTCGCAGAAAATGTGGCAGCAGATACAGGCCGCCCTGCATGGCGAAGCCTAAGAGAAGCGCGAAGAACATTCCGGGAAGCACGCCGCGATGCTTGAGGCTGTCGAGGCGAATGAGCGGGCGGCGATTGTGCGGCGCGTGTTGATGCCAGATAAAGAGGGGGCAGGAGATGGCGGCGATGATCGCGAGAAGAATGATGACGCGGCTTCCAAACCAGTCGTCAATCTGCGCGCGGTTGAGGAAGATGCAAAAGCACGCGATTCCGCCGACGAGGAGTGTGAGGCCGAAGAGATCGGGCAAGGGATGGCGCTTCGGCGGCCAGGTTTCGCGGGAAAAACAGAGCGCGACCATCGCGAGGGCAGAGATGGGAATCGAGACGAGGAAGATCCAGCGCCAATTGAGCGTTTCGGTGAGGTAGCCGCCACAGGCAGGCGCGATGCCCCGGAAGGCGAAGGCGAGCACGACAAAGAAAATCCCAATGCGTCGCCCGCGGGGTGTGAGGCGCGAGCGGGAGGTGACCACATATCGGACGAGAAAAGTTGCGCCCGCCATACCCGCGATCACACGCATCACGAGCAGCATGGCGAGGGAGTTGGCGAAGGCGCATCCAGCGGAGGCGAGCATGTACGTGAGGATTGAAGCGCCGATGTAAAGACGTTGTCCGAGGGCATCGGAGAGGAACGGGGTAAGCGGCATTGCAACGGTGAATCCGACGAGGTAGAGGGTCATGACCCAGCTTGTTTCATCGGGAGATGCGCCGAAGCTGCCGGCGATGTCGGGGAGTGCGACGCCTACGGCCGCGCTGACAAACTGTTCGGCTCCCAAGGCGATACAGAGTGCGGTGAAGAGCCAGAAGTGAGCCGAGAAGGAGGCATAAATGGAATTCTGCGTCGACGAAGCGGGCGGAACGCGGGGCGTTGTAGAGTGGGAGGCGAAGGTTGGGGCGAGTGCAAACATGGCAGAGGGTTCCGAAACAACTGTTTGCACAATGGTCGGGCCGCAGGGTACATATTTCCAATATCTCTTACTGGATACTAAGAGATTCCCTGAATATCATATAAGAGGATGAAATTGCCGCATTTACGTTGTTTTGTCGCAGTCGCAGACGAATTGCCTTTCCGCGGAACTGCGTCGCACCTCGGGATGGGGCGCCCGCCACTGGGCCAACGGGTTCATCCGATTGAGGATGAACGGATACCTCCAGTGTCTTTTACTGGGGATTGTGATACAATATGAGTATCATATAAGAATATGGAATTTCGCCACTTACGTTACTTTGTCACGGTTGCTGACGAATTGCACTTCAGCCGAGCTGCGGCGCGTCTCGGGATGGCGCAACCGCCGCTGAGCCAGCAGATTCATCAGCTTGAGAAGGAACTGGATGTGGCGCTGTTTCACCGCAATCGCCGGCGGCACGTGGAGCTGACCGAGGCTGGCAAGGCGCTTCTCCCCCATGCGCGGAAGATTCTCGCAGATGTGGAGCATCTGCCGGCGCTTGCGCGCCAGGCGGCGGTGGGGGATTCCGGGTTCGTCAGCGTCGGCTTCACGGGCGGTGCGACGTATCTCTTTCTTCCGACGCTTCTGCGGAGATTTCGGGATGTGGCACCGCAGGTGGAGTTGGAACTTCGCGATATGGGGCCACCGCAGCAGCTTGAAGCGTTGCAGAGCCGAAAGCTGCACGTGGCCTTCGTGCGTGCGACTCACCAGTCGCTGGATGCGTTGAGTGATCTGGCGTACGAGCCGGTGCTGCACGAAGCATTTGAGGTGGCATTGCCGACGAATCATCCACTTGCCAGAGAAGCGTATACTCCCCTGCCGCTGACGGAACTCGCGGCCGAGCCGTTCTTATTGTTCGGGCGACCCACGTTGTACAACCTGAGCGAAGTGATCATCGGCAGTTGTGTGGCGGCGGGATTCCAACCGCGTGTGGTGCAGCATGTCAGCGAATTGCAGACCTTGCTGGCGCTCGTGGCGGCAGGGCTTGGGATCGGCCTGGTTCCGGCATCGGTAAAGAACGTTCAACGGTCGGATATTGTGCTCCGCCCCATCGCGGAGCCGGCGCCGCAGACAGAACTGCTGATGGTCTGGAACCGCAACGAAACCGCGCCGGCAGGCATCCGGTTTATGGATGTCGCCCGACAGGTCGCCAAGGCTCTTGCCGTTGGCGTACATCCCGCCAACCTGGCGCGTATCGCCTCGTGATATTCCGCTGATTGATCGTTTCCGCATGACTTCCAGGTGACAGGAGAGTTGATTTGCCGGCGGCGCCGTGGGGCGGGAGTGCGGGGAGAGAAGGCGGGGGAGGCAAGATTTTGTAGCGGCGGCTGCCCGCGGGGTCATGCCTTGGTCACAATTGACGATATCGTGTCAGCTACTTTGGCGATCAGGCTCATTGCGTTGGCGAAGTTACGGATGTTGGTCCGCGCCGCGTCCAATTCCTGATTTGCAGTTTCCAATTGGCTCAGAACGGCCTGGTACGCCTTCGATTTCTCATCGATTGTATTGGAGATTAAGGTTTCGATTTCGCTATCAATGCGCACTATTTTGTCATAGATTTCGTTACGCTGGTCGGGATAGGCGTCCCACAAGTCGTCCAGTCGCCGCTTTGCGGTCGTCAACTGACTGGCAATTTCCGATACAGTTTGGCCCGGCATGGCGATCTCCAGAGTTAGAATGACCCGCGAATTGCTTTGTAGATCCGTACAAGGTTTGTGACTTGAACAAAGTAGGCGTCAATGTCGTCGCTCGAGACATCAGTGGAAGTCACGCTCACCATCAACGACGAACTGGAGGAGGAGAAGTTGGTGATGGCGGGTTGTATTTGCGCCTGCGCGTTTTTCAATTGAGAATCGACCCGTGCGCAGTCCGCCTGCAATGTAGAGAGCGCTGCTTTCTTTGCGGAAATATCCTCAGCGGTTGACCCAGTGCCCGGCTGGAGCAATTCGACATACTTGACGAGAGTATCATCGATTTTTTCATGAATCGTGTTGTTCAGGCCTGAGGCAAATCCACCGACCACGCCCGGATCAAGGTCATCGCGCACCAGCGTAGCGATCGCGATCATCGCGGGATTAAGGCGAGGAACGATCTTCCTTACCGTTTTTGCCTTGTATCCCTCAATCGCCAGATTTGATAAAGCATTTATCGCAGTGCCAATGACCTGCGCTTTATCGTCCGTCAAGTTAAGGCTTTTCAGCTGTTTCAGATTTCCCAGGATGGTGGTGGCAGAAGCGGATACATTTGCAGAGACATCGTCGGTAGCAAGACTGTTGAGAAGGCTGCCGTAGGACTTGAGAGCGGAGAGCGCTTTCAGTCGCACATCCAGCGCGTCGAGATTGCACGGACCATCCAGATCTTCGGCGCGACTAGTCAAGTCCACGGATTTTGGATTGATGGCCATCATCTCCGTGCGAAGCATCACGGTGTCGGAGCGAATTTGAGTTAATTCGGCAGCGGAGACATCGGACAATTGCTGCGTTGCAACGGCAAATTTGCTGATGGCGTCCTTTTGCCGCGCGGTGAGCCCGCATGCTCCAAGCGGAAGTGCGAGCACAACGAGAAGGAACGCCGTGAGCCAGTGTGACCGAGCTGAGTGGTTGCAATGCATGTGAGTCTCCAGCATTTTGTTGCGATGTCACGGTTCCGAATGACCTTGCACACGGGGGAGTTGGCTTGGAACTGCCGGTGACCGCTCTTTAACGGAGCACAGTATTCTTCAAAGCAGCTCGTATTGGGGCTTTTGAACCTGCGACGGACGTTTGCCGCAGTAGAAATAAACCAGAGGACTTGTGTGCCCGAAGCAGCAACGCATCGGAAACGATATGCGACGAGAGACTACGGCGACTGCTTCCTACGCTGATGTCACTGATGTTCATAGATGAGATCGTGTATACGTTATCACATTAAATCGTCGATGCAAGAAAATTCTTAGCTCCGAAATGGATGCAATGATGCTCCGGTTCAATGGGGTGAACCAGGAGGCGTTTCAGAGTTTTCCGGCGCCGTGAGGTGCTGAAGCGATAGAGGCTCCACGATGGCACGGCCCACGTGTCAGCGTGAAATGAGCGGCGGCAGGGTTCGCCGCCTCTCACTATTGTTGGCGGGACGTTAAAGGCGCGGCCCGACGAGCGGGCCGGTGAAAAGTTACTCTTCTTCGGATTCGGCGGGGCGGGAGATGTTGCGGTCGGACCAGGCCTGGAATTTGGCGATGCCGCGTTTGGAGGATTTGCAGAAGGCGATGACTTCCTGGACTTCGGGGACGTGGAGGATGTCGGGGGGAAGGTTTTCGAGGGTGTGCGAAAGGGAGAGGCCGCGCATGTCGCGGAAGGCGAGCTGAAACATTTTGCGGATGGCGTTGATCGATTCCTTGGGCATGCCGGAGCGGCGGAGGCCGACGGCGTTGAGCTGGGTGAGGGTGTTGGTGGCCATGGCGATGAAGAAGGGGGGGACGTCGACGTTCATGCAGCAGGCGTTGGAGAGCATGGCCAGGCGTCCGACGCGGCAGAACTGGTGGACGGCGGTGTTGCCGCCAATGATGGCGCGTTCGGCGACATGGACGTGACCGCCGAGAAGAGCGCCGTTGACGAGTGTGACGTCGTCTTGAACGACGCAGTTGTGGCCGACGTGGGAGTTGACCATGAAGTAGCAACGGTTGCCGATGACGGTTCTCGAATTCAGGCCGGTGCCGCGGTGAACGGTGACGCCTTCGCGGAATACGTTATCGTCGCCAATGAGGACTTCGGAGGGTTCGCCCTTGTACTTGCGGTCCTGGGGCCAGTCGCCGAGGACGGCGGTGGAGTGGACGACGTTGCGGGCGCCGAGGGTGAGGCGGCCCAGGAGTTTAGCGCCACTGTGGATGATGCACCCGTGCCCGATGGAGACGCGGCCGTCGATGACGACGTAGGGGCCGATCATCACTTCGGGGGAGATCTTTGCTTCGGGTGAAATAACGGCAGAGGGGTGAATGGACATAATGAGAAACATCATACGGGAGAGCGGGCTGTGTGTGAATGCTGGAGGGGAGCTGATAACGCTCAAACACGATGAGCGTGACGGGAATTGCTGGCGGTGATGTCCGTGTGTCAGTGTGATGAGCTGAGCCTGGAGACGGCGGAGGCAGTGGTGAGGCTGAGGTTGTGGGCGGCGGAACGGCAGAGACCGAGGAAGGTCTGCTCGGCGATGGAGATGTGGCGGGTGGCGCGGCAGGCGACGGCCCAGTGGCGGCGGAGCGGGGGTCCGGGCATTTTGAGCCAGACGAGGGCACCGTGGTCGATCTCGGGGGCGGCGATCCACGGGGCGACGACGCTGATGCCCAGTCCGAGTTTGACGAGTTCCTTGATGGCTTCCATGGAGCCGAGCTCCATGAACTTTCGGAGGGGTGACTGCAATTTGAGGAGGTGTTGTTCGACGATGCGAAAGGTGGCGGAGGTGCGGGTGTAGAGGACGAAGTGCTGGTCGGGGATCTGGCGGCGGTCGATCTTGCCGTCGCGTGCCCAGGGGTGGAGGGGGCTGACGAGGAATCCGAGTTCATCGGCGAAGAGTTCGTGGAAGGCGAGTCGTTTGTCGCGCTCGGTGCGGATGAGGAGGCCGAGGTCGATGGTTCCGTCGAGGACCTGCTGAGCGATCTGGGGGGAATCGCCGACGGCGATGGAGAGTTCGTATTCTGGGTAGCTTTCGCGGAATTCGCGAAGCGCTTCGGGGACGAGGTACTGGCAGGCGGCGGGGGAGGCTCCGATGCGGAGGGAGCCGGTGCCGGGCTTGGTGGCACGCTTCACGGCGTCACTGGCTTCATCGAGTGCCGCGAAGACGCGGGCGGCGTGTTCCGCGAGGACACGTCCGGCGTCGGTGAGGGAAACCCGCCGGCCCTCGCGGCGGAGGAGGGGCGTGCTGAATTCCTGTTCGAGGGCGGCGATCTGGTGGCTGACGGCCGACTGGGTCAAAAAGAGGGCTTCGGCGGCCCGTGTGAAGCTTAAATGTTGGGCAACCGTGGCAAAGACTCGAAGTTTGTGCACATCCTGCATGCAGTCACCATGAATGGAATCGATGTTATCTATTTTTATTATGAATTTTCATAATGGATAAGGCAAGCGCATACTACTCACGGCGAACAGGGAGGTGCGAGTGGTCGCACGAGCGGTTGTAACAGATGTCGGCGACTACCGTGGCCCGCAGATGGAAACTGCACATGCAAGGATCGCAATTGAAGATCGGTTTTGTGCCCTTGATCGACGCCGCGCCGTTGATCGCCGCATTCCAGCTTGGCTACTTCCGGGAGGAGGGGTTGAACGTCTCGCTGCACCGGCAGATCGGGTGGGCGAACATTCGGGACAAACTTTCGTTCGGGCAACTCGATGCGGGGCACGCGCTGCTCGGAATGCCGATTGCCAGTCACTTGGGGCGGGACTCGTTCAACGAGCCGCTGATTGGCATTCTGGAGCTGGGCGCGGGGGGGAACGCGATTACGGTGCGCAAGGAGCTGCATGATCAGGGGGCGACTTCGGCGGCAGGACTTGCGAGCCTGATGAAGAGTCAGCCGCGGTTTTCGCGGCTGATTGTAGGACATGTCTTTTCGTCCTCAATGCATCATTACCTGCTGCGCGAGTGGCTGGCGTCGGCGGGGATCAATCCGGATTGGGATGTGAAGATGTGCATCATTCCGCCGCCGCAGATGGTCGATCACATGCGTGGGGGGTACGTGGATTTGTTCTGCGTAGGTGAGCCGTGGAACACGCTGGCGACGCGGCAGGGGCATGGCGTTCCAATCGTGGCGACGACGGACATACTTCCGCGGCATCCGGAGAAGGTGCTGGCGGTGTCGCGGCGATTTGCGAAGGGGAAATCGGAACTGCTGGCGATGCTCGTTCGTGCGACGCTTCGCGGGTGCCAGTGGTGCGAGAACGGAGAGAATCGGCAGAGGCTGGCGGAAATGCTGTCCAGGCCGGAGTACGTGTCGCAGCCACAGGATCTGCTCGAACAGAGCCTGTCGATCGACAGCACGTTTGGGTCGAGCAAGCAGCAGAAGAATGCGCGGCCGCGAAACTGGTCGCTTCGCAGTTTCTCAGTGCAGGAAACTTTTCCCAACAAGATGCACGCGGCGTGGATGCTCGCGCAGATGGTGCGGTGGGGCCATCTTCAAGCGGGGGCGGACATTGCGGGGATTGCGGAACGCTGCATCGACACTCAACCGTATCGGGAAGCCGCCGCGACGCTGGGCCTGGAGTGTCCGGCGGAGGATTTTCAGCCGATGACGCTGCGGCATGGCCGGAGTTTTGGCCTTGATGATTTGAACGCAACATTGCGCGGAGTCGAATCCCTGTCGGGTCGGTCCGCCGTTTCCGTCCTATGAACTGGTTTGTCGCTGAAGAAAGGTTTCAGTCATGACAGCTCAAACGATCGACTATTCTCGCGGATCGGACGCAGCCGCTGATTCGGGTTCTTTGAATGAGGTGGCCAGCCGGCGACGGATTCTGTGGCTGTCGACGGCGGGGTTCACGCTGCTGTTCGCGGTGTGGCTGATGTTCGGGATTCTGGCGATTCCGATCCGGACGGAGCTGCATTTGACGGATGTGCAGTTCTCCTGGCTGACGGCGATCGCCATTTTGAACGGGTCGATCTGGCGGCTGTCGTTCGGGATGCTGGCGGATCGGTTCGGCGGGCGGATTGTGACGACGCTGCTGCTGCTGTTTTGCGTGGTGCCCGCGGGACTTGTGGCCTTCGCGCACAGTTATGGCGAACTGCTGGTGTATGCGTTTCTGGTGGGGCTTGCAGGGAACGGGTTCACGAGCGGGATTGCGTGGAATTCGGCGTGGTTTCCGAAGAAGAGCCAGGGCTTTGCGCTGGGCTTTTTCGGGGCGGGCAATGTGGGCGCGTCGGTGACGAAGCTGATCGGCCCCTCGATGATCGCGATGGTGCCGGCGGCGGGCTTTACGGTTTTGGGCCTGCATTTGCCGGGCGGGTGGCGATCGATTCCGCTGCTTTATGCGGTGTTGCTCGTTGTGATGGCGATCGCGACGTACTGGTTCACGCCGGCTGTGGATCGGGCGCCGGGGCGTGGGCGGTCGCTGGCGGAACGTCTGCGCCCGCTCGGGAGCGTGCGGGTGTGGCGCTTCGGGCTTTATTACGTGATCATGTTCGGGGCGTATGTGGCGCTCTCGGTGTGGCTGCCGCGGTATTACAAGGACATCTATCATCTGCCGCTGTCGCAGGCGGCGCTGCTCACGGCGCTCTTCATCTTTCCGGCGTCTCTTCTCCGGCCGTTGGGCGGGTATCTTTCCGACCGGTTCGGCGCGCGGCGGGCGATGTATGTGGTCTTCACGGTGATGACGGTTGCGTGCTTCCTGCTGGCGCTCCCCCCCTTTCAGATCAGTCTGGATGGCTCTGAGCACACGTTTCATTTTCAGATGAGCGTTCTGCCGTTCACGATTCTCATGTTCATCCTTGGCATTGGGATGGGCGTGGGGAAGGCGGCGGTTTACAAATACATTCCTGAGTATTTTCCGCAAGATGTCGGGGCGGTGGGGGGGCTGGTGGGATTGCTGGGTGGCCTTGGAGGGTTCTTCCTTCCGCCGCTGTTCGCGTATGCCGAGGCGGCCACGCATCTTCCGCAGATGACATTCGGGGTGCTCTTCCTGATCACCGCCGGTTCGTTCCTGTGGCTTCACCTCGTGGTGCTGCGGATTCTCCGCGAGGCCGCACCCGAGGTCCAGTCGCAGTTTGAGATTCAACCCACTGCAGCCTGATTTCCCTGATTTCCAAGTTCCTTGTTCCTTTACCGCATGGTGCACACATGATTCGTCCACAGAAACAAAAACTCGTGATCCTCGGCAACGGCATGGCCGGAGCCCGCACCGCTGAAGAGATTCTCCAGCGGGCGCCGGAAGCATTTGAGATAACGATCATCGGGGCGGAGCCGCACGGGAACTACAACCGCATTCTGCTCTCGAACATTCTCAACGGGACGCAGACTGCCGACGAAATCACGATCAATTCGATCGAGTGGTACAAGCAGAACGGCATTCATCTGATCGCGGGGGCGCCGGCGATCGGGATCAGCCTTGCAAAGCGGACTGTCGGGCTGCTGGATGGGCGCCAGATTCCGTTCGACAAGCTGATCATTGCGACTGGTTCGCGGCCGTTTGTGCCGCCGATTCCGGGGATCGATCTTTACGGCGTGTATACGTTTCGGACGCTGGAGGATTGCTCATCGATCGCCAAGTTTGCAAAGAAGTCGAAGGTGGCGGCGGTGATTGGCGGCGGGTTGCTGGGGCTGGAGGCGGCCAAGGGGCTGATGACGCATGGGCCGGCGGTGCACATTGTGGAAATGGCTCCGCACCTGATGGCCGTGCAGGTGGATTCGGCAGGGGGGGCGATTCTCGGGAAGACGATTGCGAGCCTCGGAGCGATTGCGCACACGAACAAGGCGACGGCGGAGATTCTTTCGGATGCGGGGAGCCGGGTGCGGGCGCTGAAATTCAAGGATGGGTCGGAACTGGCGTGCGACATGGTCGTGATCTCGGCGGGAATTCGGCCGAACCTCGAGCTGGCGAAGGAAGCGGGGCTGGCAACGGAACGGGCGATTGTGGTGGATGACCAGATGCTGACGGGCGATCCGGATGTGTATGCGGTCGGCGAGTGCGCGCAGCATCGTGGGAAGTGTTACGGCCTGGTGGCCCCGCTGTACGAGCAATGCAAAGTGGTCGCGGATCACATCACGCAGGCGAATCCGGGGGCCACGTATACGGGGTCGTTCATTGCGACCAAGCTGAAGGTGATGGGTGTGAACGTGGCGTCGATGGGGGAGCGGGACGAGCTGCCGGCGGATGAGGTAGTGCGGTATCAGGAGCCGGACGCGGCCGGTGGGGGGGTGTACAAGAAGCTGATCATTCGGAACAACAAGCTGGCGGGGGCGATCCTGGTGGGGGATACGGAGGCGTATGAAGGGCTTGCGGAGAAGATGAAGTCGCAAGCTGAGTTGCCGCGGCGCCGGGCGGAGCTGCTGTTCGGTGCGCCGACGGAGTGCTCGGCGGAATTCTCCCTGGCCTCGATGCCGGACGACAAGCAGATCTGCGATTGCAACGGGGTCTGCAAAGGGAAGATTGTTGAGGCGATCAAGGCGGGCAAGACGACGGTGCAGGCGGTGGGAAAGGCAACGCGCGCGGGGACGGGGTGTGGGTCGTGCAAGAAGTTGGTGAAGTCGCTGATTGAGGCGGTTGCGGGCGAAGTGAAGGCGGATCCGGCGGAGGCGTTTTACGTGCCGGCGATTCCGATGGACAAGCCGGCGCTCACGGCGGAGATCAGAAATCGCGGACTGCGCGCGGTGTCCCAGGTGATGGAGGCGCTGGCGACGAAGGAGGATGAGAAATCGAAAATGGGGCTGGCGATTCTGCTGCGGGCGATCTGGGGGAAGGAATACATCGACGAGCGGGATTGCCGGTTCGTGAACGATCGACTGCACGGGAACATTCAGAAGGATGGGACGTTCTCGGTGATTCCACGCATCTACGGCGGGGTCACGACGGCGGATGAATTGCTGAAGATTGCCAACGTTGCGAAGAAATATTCTGTGCCGACCGTGAAGCTCACTGGCGGCCAGCGCATCGATCTGCTGGGGATAAAGAAGGAGGATCTGCCCGCGGTGTGGAAGGACCTGAACATGGTGTCGGGGTATGCATACACGAAGGCGTTTCGGACGTGCAAAACCTGCGTTGGCTCTGAGTGGTGCCGCTTCGGCACCAACGACTCCACCGCCCTCGGCATCGCCATCGAAAGGAAGTTCCAGGGCATCGAAACCCCGGCGAAGGTCAAAATGGCCGTCTCCGGCTGCCCGCGCAACTGCGCTGAGGCCACCTGCAAAGATGTCGGCATCATCGCCACAGAAGGCGGGGAATGGGAGATCTATGTCGGGGGCGCGGCCGGCGTGAGCGTGCGGAAGGGAGATGTGCTGTGCCGGGTGAAATCGCAGGTGGAGGCAATCCGGATTACGGCGCGATTCATGCAGTATTACCAGGAGCATGCGCGGTATCTGGAGCGGACGTACGATTTTGTGCCGCGCATCGGGATTGAGAAACTTCGGGCAGTTCTGATTGAGGACAGCGAAGGGATTGCCGCCGCGCTGGACGAGCGGGTGCAGCGATATCTGGATGCTGTTGTTGATCCGTGGGTGGAGGACACGAAATCGGCGGGCGGGGAAGGGGTGTATCCGGGGCAGTTTGCGCCGGTTCGTACTGTCACCCTGCCTGTGCTCGCAACCATTTGATAGAGGATTTTAGATGTTGATTGTGATGAAGAATCAGGAGCCGCAAACGAAGAGCGCGGCCATTCCGCTTTGCTCGCTGGACGAACTTCCCCTGGGGCTTGGCCGGGCGTTTAATGTGGAGGGGCGGTCGATTGCGGTGTTTCGGACGCGCAAGGGGAAACTTTTTGCGGTGGATAATCGTTGCCCGCACAAGAATGGTCCGCTGGCCGATGGAATGCTCGCGGGGGACCAGATCGTCTGCCCGCTGCATGCCTTTCGTTTTGACGGCGTGACGGGGGAGTGCGATCAGCCCGGGCAATGTGCGGTGCAGGCGCACGAGGTTACCGAAAGTGATGGCATAGTTTCGATTCGGCTGGTCGGAAGTGGTCGATAGGGGTCTTCCTTGAAATCGGCTGCCGCAACGAAAATCTTCAAATCGACCTGCTCGTATTGCGGGGTGGGCTGCGGCATTGAAATCGCAAAGTTACCGAACGGCGAGATGCAACTGCGGGGCGATCCGACGCATCCCGCCAATCGCGGCATGCTTTGTGCCAAGGGGCAATCGCTTCTCCACACGGTGCGGGCCCGGGATACGCGGCTGCATTTTCCGGTGATGCGCGCCAGCAAGGGGGAACCGCGAGAACGCACTACGTGGGACGATGCGATCGGACGCGTCGCCGAAAAGTTCCGCCAGGTCCTCCGGGATCATGGGCCTGATGCGGTGGCCTTCTACATCTCCGGGCAGTGCCTCACCGAGGAGTATTACCTCGCGAACAAAATTGCGAAGGGGTTCCTCGGGACGAACAATATTGATACGAACTCGCGGTTGTGCATGTCGTCGGCGGTGGCGGGGTATAAGGCGACGCTCGGCGCGGATGCTCCGCCGATCACCTATGACGACATCGAGATTGCCGATACGTTTTTCATTGCCGGGGCGAACCCCGCGTGGTGCCATCCGATTCTGTATCGCCGCATCGAGGCTCGCCGGGCGTCGAATTCGAACGTGAAGATGATTGTCGTCGATCCGCGGCGCACGGCGACCGCGGCGTCTGCGGATATTCATCTGCAGATCAGGCCGGGCACGGATGTCGCGCTGTTTCTGGGAATCGCCCGGCGACTTCTGCATACCGGCCAAATTGACCAGCGCTTTCTTGACCAGCACACCGACGGCGCACGCGCCTTCTTTCAGTCGGTGGAACCTTGGAATCTTGCGCGCACGGCGGAAGTGTGCGGCCTCGACGAAACGGAGATTGCCAAAGCGGCGGAGCTTCTTGCCGGCGACCGGAAATTCCTGTCGATGTGGACCATGGGGCTCAACCAGTCGGCGGTGGGGACGGATAAGAACATCGCCCTGATTTCACTGTCGCTGATCACCGGAAAAATCGGCAAACCGGGCTGCGGGCCGTTTTCGCTCACGGGACAGCCGAACGCGATGGGCGGGCGCGAAGTCGGTGGTATGGCGAATCTGCTTCCCGCGCATCGGAACCTTTCAAACCCCGAGCACCGGGCCGAGGTCGCGAGGTTCTGGAATGTGCCGAAGCTTCCGGAGAAGCCGGGGCTCACGGCGATCGAACTCTTCGAGGCCATCGGCGCGGGCAAAGTAAAAGCAGTCTGGATTATCGCGACGAATCCGATTGCGTCGCTTCCGTCGAGTTGGAGAGTGGAGGAGTCGCTGGGGAAAGCCGAGCTCGTGGTGGTGGAGGACATTTATCCCAACGAAACGACTGACTTCGCCGACGTGATCCTGCCTGCGGCGGGGTGGCTTGAGAAGACGGGCACGATGACGAATTCTGATCGGCGGATTTCGCTGCTCGAGAGAGCCGTGGACCCGCCCGGCGAGGCGCTTCCGGATACGGAGATTCTGCAGCGGTTCGCGCACGCCATGGGGTGGCAACGGCATTTCGAATACGCATCTCCCGCCGACATTTTCGCTGAGCACGCCGCCCTTACCGCGAACACCGATATCGACATCACCGGCCTCTCTCACGAATTGCTTCGCAATGTGGGCCCCACCCAATGGCCTGCGCCTGCACAGATCGAAAATCGAGTATCTAACATTGAGAATCCCGGCACGCCGCGGTTATATACCGACTTTAGATTCCCGACGCCGACGCAGCGGGCCCAGCTCCACCCTCTCCGGTTCGAAAACCGATCGGAACCTACAACTCCGCAGTTCCCGCTCATCCTGACCACTGGGCGAATCCGGGATCAATGGCACACGATGACGAAGACCGGGCAGGTCAATCGGCTTTCTGCCCACATCGATTCTCCGTTCTGCGAGATTCATCCGGATGATGCCGGGCGGCGCGGCATCAAGGACGGTGACATTGTTACGGTTACGAATGATCGCGGGCGGGTGCGGGTTCGCGCTGTCGTCACGGCCGACATCCGCCAGGGCGTGATTTTTCTGCCCATGCACTGGGGGAAAAAGCTTGCCGGCGCCAATGGTCGCGCGAACAATCTCACCTCGCCGCGGCTCGATCCGGTGTCGAAGGAGCCGGACCTGAAATTCGCCGCCGTGCAGGTGGCGCAATTTGTCCCGGCAAAGCGGCGCATCGTCATCATCGGTGCCGGTGCCGCGGCGCTGGCGTTCATTGAAACGCACCGCCAGTTCAATCAGATGGATGAGATTCTGCTGCTGGGCGCGGAGGATCTGCCGCTCTACAACCGCGTGCTCCTGCCGCACTATATTGACGGCTCCGCGCCGTGGGACAGCATCATTCGCGCGGACCGCAACTCGTTGCTTCCGCACCACGTACTCTTCCATCCGAACACGAATGTCTGCCGCATCGACAAGGAAAGTCGGACGGTGATCGATGCACGCGGACGCGCATTTCAGTATGACACGCTGATCATCGCCACCGGTTCGCGGCCGGCGATTCACTATGACGGTCCGGTCCCGGAATCGGGGGCCTTCACGCTTCGTTCGAAACGGGATGCCGACGCGATCCTCGCCGCGGCCACTCCCGGGAAACATGCCGTCATTCAGGGCGGCGGTCTGCTCGGTCTGGAACTGGCGGATGCGCTCAACCGCATCGGCTGCCGTGTCACGATTCTCCAGCGCTCTGACAGGCTCATGGGGAAACAACTCGACGCCACCGCGGCGAAGTATCTTGCGGAGGAACTTCGGCATCGAGGCATTCACGTGCTGTTCAACAGCGTTCCCGTGGAAATCCGGGAAGGAGCCGTTCGCACTGTAACTCGGGATCCAGAACGCGGGATGCAGGAATCGGCCCTTTTCTGCGATCTTTTCGTCTTCGCCACGGGCATTGTGCCGAACAAGGAAATTGCGGGCACTGCGGCACTCGACTGCGATCGCGGCATTCTCGTCAACAGATTCCTTCAAACTTCCGATCCCCACATCTTCGCCATCGGCGAATGCGCCGAGCGTGAATCGCAGACGTGTGGCACCACGGCCGCCGCGCAGGAACAGGCCCGGGCGCTCGCCGAGTATCTCCGCGGCAATGAACACGCTCCCTACAAGGCGGCCACTTCTGCCAATATTCTCAAGGTGCACAACCTCCAGCTTGCATCGGCCGGCGTCATCGATCCGGACGATGCGGACCCCGAGATCGAAGTCGTGACGCTCAATGATCCGCGCAGGCACTTTTATCAAAAGCTCGTGATCAGGAACGATCGCCTCATCGGCGCGATCTGCATGGGGGACACGGCGGATTTTCAACGCTACCTCGACTGGATTTCCACCGGGCGCGAACTTGATGAGGATCGCAGCACGCTGCTGCGTCCTTCCGGCGGCGCCCGCTCAGCGCTCGACGGGCCGCTGGTCTGCTCGTGTCACGCTGTTGGGAAGAATACGATTGTGGAGGCCGTCAAGAAGTGTGGGGGATGCGATGGATGCGAAAACCACGGGAATGTGGTCGAGCTGGTATGCAAGGCCACGAAGGCCGGCACAGGGTGCGGAGTGTGCCGGCCAGAAATCGCGCAGATCGTGCGCTCGGTGTGAGCATTAGGCGAGTGACGATCAGACGTCGAGGTTGCGGACTTCGAGGGCGTGGTCTTCGATGAACTGGCGGCGGCGTTCGACGTTTTCGCCCATGAGGGTGGAGAACATCGCTTCGGCGTTGCTGGCGCCTTCGAGGGTGACGCGGAGCAGCGTGCGGCGAGCGGGGTCCATGGTGGTGATCCAGAGTTCTTCGGCGTTCATTTCGCCGAGGCCTTTGAAGCGGCCGACCTCGATGCCCTGGCGGCCGATGTCGTAGACTTCGCGGACGATGTCGCCGACGCCGGCGATGTCCTTCTTGTAGTCTTCGCCGGACTCGATGAGGTAGCGGGTCATCTTGCGTTCGCCGGAGTCGGTTTCCTCGATGCGGAGGTACCAGTCCTCGATGGGGAGGTCGAGCTCCTGCATTTTGACGAAGAGCTCTTCGAGCTTCTTGGCTTCGTGGAGTTCTTCGTTCTTTTCGAGGCGGCGCTTGGCGGCCTGTTTTTTCTCGTGGATCTCGGCCTTGCTGATTTTCTTTTCCTTGGCTTTGCCATCGCCGTTTCCGTCGCCGTTGCCATTGCCGTTGGTTTCGCCTTCTTCGACGGCGTGGATCAGGGCTTCGAGGTCATCGACCTTGTTCTTTTCGACGAAGGCTTCGTAGGCTTCATCCTCGTAGAAGAGGTTTTCCTTGCCGTCGAGGACGACGCGGTGGATCGGGAGGCGTTCGTTTTCCTTGCGGAGTTCGAGCATGCGGTGGAAGGGGAGGCCGCGGCGTTCGACGATCTTCACGTACTCTTCGACTTCCCCGAGGATCGTGAGGACCTTGCGGAGTTCCTGGCCCTTGAAGCGGGTCTTTTCGGCGCCCTTCTTGTCGCGGATGATGAGGCTGGTGCCGTCGAGGCCGAGGTCCATGAGGGTCTTGCGCATCGTCGCTTCGTTCTTGACGTACTCCACCTGCTTCTTGCGGGTGACCTTATAGAGCGGGGGCTGGGCGATGTAGACGCGGCCCTGTTTGATGAGTTCGGGCATCTGGCGGAAGAAGAAGGTGAGCAGGAGGGTGCGGATGTGGGAACCGTCGACGTCGGCGTCGGTCATGATGACGAGTTTGCCGTAGCGGAGCTTGGACATGTCGAAGTCGGCCGCGCCGATGCCGCAGGAGAGGGCCTGGACGATGGTGCGGATTTCCTCATGGCCGAGCATCTTGTCGACGCGGGCTTTTTCGACGTTCAGGATCTTACCTTTGATCGGCAGGATGGCCTGGAAGACGCGGTCGCGGCCGCCCTTGGCGGTGCCGCCTGCGGATTGACCTTCGACGATGTAGAGTTCGGTGGTTTCCATGTCCTTGGAGGAGCAGTCCCAGAGCTTGCCGGGGAGCCCGCCGGAGTTGAGGGCGCCTTTGCGGGTGAGCTCGCGGGCCTTGCGGGCGGCTTCACGGGCCTGCTTGGCGAGCATGCCCTTCTGGATGATGCGCTTGGCGTCGCCGGGGTGCTCTTCGAGCCAGGTGCCGAGGGTTTCGTTGACGGCCTGGGTGACGAAGCCTTCGACTTCGCCGTTGCCGAGCTTGTCCTTGGTCTGGCCTTCGAACTGGGGATTGGGGACTTTGACGGTGATGACTGCGGAGAGGCCTTCGCGGAGGTCGTCGCCGTTGGGCAGGTCTTTTTCGTCCTTCACGACGTTGTTGGATTTGGCGTACTGGTTGAGAGTGCGTGTGAGGGCGGTTTTGAAGCCGGAGAGGTGGGTGCCGCCGCCGGGGGTGTTGATGTTGTTGGCGAAGGTGTGGAGCGATTCGGTGTAACCGTCGTTGTATTGGAGTGCGATGGCGACCTGGAGGGGCGTCTCTTTATTTTCCTCTTCTTTTTCGAGGTAAATCACCGAGTGCAGGGACTCCTTCCCTTCGTTGAGCTGCTTGACGTACTGGATGATTCCCTTGCTGTATCGGAATTCCTCTTTTTTGCCGGTGCGTTCATCCTCCAGCGAGAATGCGAGCCCTTCGTTGAGATAGGCGAGTTCGCGGCAGCGGGTGACGATGCGGTCGAAATCGAAGGTGGTATCGGCAAAGATTTCGGGGTCGGGCTTGAAGGTGACCTTGGTGCCGGTCTTGGCGCGTTTGCCGATGACGTGGATTTTCTTTTTGACCTCGCCGCGGACGAAGGACATGGCGTGAACTTCGCCGCCGCGGGAGACTTCGACTTCGGTCCATTCGGAGAGCGCGTTGACGACGGAAGCGCCGACGCCGTGGAGGCCGCCGGAGACCTTGTAGCCGCCGCCGCCGAACTTGCCGCCGGTGTGGAGGTCGCACATGACCATTTCGAGGGTTTCGCGTTTTTCGACGGGGTGCTTTCCGACGGGGATTCCGCGGCCATCGTCGCTGACGCTGACGGATCCGTCGGCATTGACCTTGACCCAGATGTTCTCGGCGTGTCCGGCCATGGCTTCGTCGACGGAGTTGTTGACGATTTCCCAGACGAGGTGGTGGAGTCCGCGAGTGGTGGTATCGCCGATGTACATGCCGGGGCGCATGCGCACGGCCTCAAGACCCTTGAGTGCCTGAATGGATTCGGCGTTGTAGTCTTTGGTGACTTTCAGATTGGACGTTTTCGGCTCATCCTTGGCCATGAAAGCTCCTCATGGTTTGTGTATGAAAAAGGCCTTGGCGGGGGACTCGTTTCGTCTGTGGAAAAACCGCATTTTTCACTGCCAAAAGCAAAGCAGAATTATAGGCAATTTTGCTTTTTTTCACAAGGAAGCGGGGCATCGTTTCTGATCCTAACGCGTTGCGAACATCCACCATTGCAACAGTGCGATGGCGACTATTTATCACCCCCCCCCCTGGGGCGACGGGAATTACCCGCAAATAAACACAAATGAACACAAATGGGTCCCCTGCCGACGGATGCGAATCCGTCGGCTTGCTTTGGGTGTGCGGACCGATGCGGCGAGCGGAGAGAGCCCATTGGGCCGCGGATTTCCATTGCCCGGTAGAGGCGGTAAACGGTTGCGAGGGATGAGAATGCTGAGCTGATCCGCCGGGCGGGAGCAGAGGCCGGGTGAATGAGGGGCTGGGCGGGGTGGAGCCGGTATGATGAGATGGGGGTGAAAAGGGCAGTTTTCTCCGAAGATTGCCAAGGTTTTTCTTCGGAAGGTGGGGTTTTTGCCGGAAGAATGCCAAGTGCGTTTTTGAAGAGTGGGGTTTTTCGCGGGAGATTGCCAAGATTCGGAAAATTTGCGAATTAGCGCGCGGCGAGGACACTGGTCGGTAGAGTGGCGGTTTTCCTGGAAGCGTATCAAATCTGAGGCAGGTGATGGCGGCGGCTTGCATGATCTTCCTCCCCCCCCCCCCCCCCCGCCCCTTCGCTTGGCTGCCCGGAGCCGGGATCGCTGGCGGGCTATTGTGACACGGGTGGGGGTGGATTGCAAGCAGAAAGTTTGTATTTTGTATGGGTTTTCGTAATGGCATTGCCGGCGGGT
Organism: Phycisphaerae bacterium; assembly: GCA_035524355.1. Taxonomy (GTDB): domain Bacteria; phylum Planctomycetota; class Phycisphaerae; order WQYP01; family WQYP01; genus DATKPA01. Next base: position 90,189 of record DATKPA010000063.1, read on the forward strand.
TTTGGGGGAGTCTTTCGGAGGGTTTTGTGCGGTGCGACGGCGATGGAGGCGCGGCAGCGGTCCTGCTCGCTTTGAGTGCAGTTGCCGTTCGCATACACTGCCCCTCCTATGACTAATATTCACTCATCCTCCTCGTGGCACGTTGGCCGCGTCGCGGGCACCTGCCACGCGTGCAACGTCGGACTTCCCCCGAACACGGCCTGCTGGGCGGCGCTGTGCGATCGGCCGCTGGAGCAGCTTTCGCCGGCGGAGAAAAAGGCGGAGGAGCCCAAGGGGAAGAAAGGGGAGGAGAAGGTGGAGGTTTCGCCGTTTGTGCGGTTGGATTTCTGCGAAAAATGCTGGGCGGAAGGGAAGAGGCCGGCGGACGGGGCGGGCGGGGGTGGGCTGACGATGTTCAGCTTCTGGAAGACGACGGTGCCGGCGCCGGAGCAGAAGAAGAAGCTGCTGGTGGATGACTCGGTGCTGATGGATGTGTTTGCGCGGATGGAGGAGAAGACGGAGCCGCAGGAGATACGGTTCCGGTTTGTACTGGCGCTGATATTGATGCGGAAGCGCCTTCTGAAATACGAATCCTCCGAACCGGTGCAGACGCCCGCGGCCGCAGGCTCCGGAAGTCAGGCCACGGAAGGCTCCTCGCCCCCCCCTGAGGTCTGGCGGATGATTCCGCGCGGGTCGGACAAGCCGGTGCAGGTGATCAATCCGCACCTGACGGCCGAGCAGATCACCGAAGTGAGCCAGCAGCTCTCTGCGATCCTCGCCGAGGAGGTCTGAGCCTGTCCATGATTTCCGCCCTTGCATATTACGTTCACGATCTGAATCCCGTCATCTTTCATCTTGGTCCGCTGACACCGCGGTGGTACGGGTTTGCGTACCTGATGGGGTTCCTGGCGGCGTATCTGCTGATTCAGAAACTGTCGCGGGATGGGATGCTTCGGCTTTCGCCGGAGCGCGTGCCGGACCTGGTGCTGAACGGTTGCATTTTCGGGGTGCTGATCGGGGGGCGGGTGGGGTACATCCTGTTTTACGATTTGCCGATATCGCTGTCGGAGCATCGGACGCCGCTGCTCTGGTCGTTTTCGGGCAGTTTTCCGTTCTGGGGGCTGTTGCGGGTGAATGAGGGGGGGATGTCGGCGCATGGGGGGATCATCTTCACGATCATTGCATTGATTGTGTTCGCGCGGAAGTACAAGGTGTCGCTGGTGAACATAGGGGATGCGTCGTGCATGGTGGTGCCGATCGGGTTGTTCTTTGGGCGCATCGCCAACTTCATCAACGGCGAGCTTTACGGGCATCCGTCGACGGTGCCGTGGGCGGTGAAGTTTCCGTCGGAGTTGTATGCGCCGACAAACGGAGTAGAGACGACTCCGCCGGAGAATGTCTTCGCAATGAAGCAGGCGCTCGCCAATTTCCTATCGACGCACTGGGCGGACTTGAGTCGGACGCAGGTTCAGGACTTTCTCAACAATCATGATCAGTTCCGGGAAATCGTGGCGGGGCAGTTTGGCGGCAGCCTCGACCTCTCAAGCTCGACAAAGCTGACCACCATCAAGGAGGCGATCGGGAAATACGTCGGCAGCGATCCGAGCGCCCTGACGGCTTGGGACATCGGCAACTGGTGGCAGCACGGGCATAATGCGATCACGCAGTTCATGTCCGGGTGGTTCAACGAAATCCTGCTCCCGCGGCATCCGTCGCAGTTGTATGAAGGCCTCCTGGAAGGAGCGCTCCTTTTCACGATCTGCTGGATGATCGGGCGGTTGTGGCGGAAGGACGGGATGGCGTCGGGGGCGTTCCTGACGTTCTACCCGATCATGCGGATCATTGGCGAGCAATTCCGCGTCGGGGACACCCCAGCCCATGTATTGGGCATGGAGGTATCGAAGGGGGTGCTCTACAGCCTCGTGATGCTGATTCCCGCGCTTTGCTACTGGATTTACTGGATCCGAAAGGATCAGCGGGTGCCGTGGGTTCCGGTTTCGAAAGAATCAGTAACACCTGCGGCAAATCCCGGATAGAATCTTCCAGCTTCTGGTTCACGGATAAATCAATCTACTTCTGCGCCCGAGGAGCCGCCCGTGTCGCATCAGGCCTTTGACAAACTGCTGGAAGATTTACAGGGTCGTTGCCTCGGCATGGCTGGGATGGTCCAGCAGGCGGTGGCGATGACGTCTGAATCGTTGATCAAGCTCGACACCGTCATGGCGAAAAAGGTGCTTGAGGGGGAACAGCGGATCGATGATGAGGATGTGGAAGTCGAGCGGCAGGCGATCAATTTGATGATCCTGCATCACCCGACGGCGGCGGACTTTCGGGCGGTGTTTGGGGTGGTGAAGATCAATTCGGATCTGGAGCGCATCGGCGACTGCGCCGTGAATGTGGCGCAGCAGGTTCCGCGGATCATCCAGGCGAGGGTGCCGGTTCCGCGCGATGCGCGGCTGATCGCTGAAGCGGCGTTGAAGCAGGTGCAGGACACGGTGAAGTGCATTTCGAGCAAGGACCCGAAGCTGGCGGACGAAATCTGCCGGGCGGATGATGTGGTGGATGCGTTGAACTCGCAGATTCTGCAGGATCTCTCGGCGCAGATGGAAGTGGAGCCGGCGAGCGTGGCGGGGAATCTGGCGCTGATCATGGTGGCGAAGAACTTCGAGCGGATCGGCGATCACTGCAACAATATCGCGGAGGATGTGGTGTATCTGATGCGCGGGGAGATTGTTCGGCATGCGCATGAGCGGCAGTAGGGGGGAGGGGGGGGATTGGGTTAAGTGAGTTAAGTGAGTTAAGTGGGACCTGGGATGCCACAGGTGGGCTCAGAAGCTCCCAATTAACTCACTTAACTCACTTAACTCACTTAACCTCATTAACTCGCATCACCGCGGCTGGGGCCTGTGCTATTGACCTGCGACGGGCAGTCCGCCGATCAGTTCGTCGAGCTGCTTTTTAATCCACTCGTCTTTCTGGGCCGCGCGATTCTGGAGATTTTGTTCGCATTCTGCGAGCTCTTTCTTCAGGTCTTCGATCTGAGCTGCGCGGATTTTCTGGCCGTTCTCGAATTGCTCGTTGAGCTTGTCGGTGAGCTGTTTGATGAGCGAGTCGCGATCTGCGGAGGAGATGTCCGGACGTTTGATCTGATCGCGCAGGCCGGCGCAACTGTAGGTCAGCTCGAAATCCTTGAGCTTGAGGTCGAAGAGGGGTTTGTTTCGTTTTTGGAGGCTTTCGAGTTGTTTGACGGTTCCGATGGCGTGAGTGACGGTCCACTCGAACCGGGCGGGATCGGATTTCTGCAGCGAGAGCGCTTGATCGTAGACATAGGGCTGGTTGAGGCGGAAGAATTCCAGCACGCGGGCGGAGTCTTCGGCGAATTTCTGCTCTTTTGTTTTAGCGGGCTGGGGCGAGGGTTGTGTTGCTGACGATGCAGTGATTGCCCCGGCGGGGCCCTGATCCGCCTGCAGCGCCACGACGCCAATCGAAGTTAAGGCAATCAGGAACGCCGCCGCTGTCGGCAGCCACTTTTTTCCAATCATCCCAACCATAAGGTCCTGCTCATTCCACTTCCGAGGTCAATGGATGGTCACTGGGTGTCCGGGTCGGGATCGTCTGCGGGCACAACGGCGAGCACGTTGAGCACGCTGACCATCTCCCGGTTGTCGACATCGGCGATCGTCGCGGCGCCTTCGGATTTCAACTGGGCGACGGAGGTCTGAATATCCGAGAGTTCCTGTTCATCCTGGGTCGTGCGATCGCTGTAGGCGGCGAGGGTTTCGGTCGCCTTGTCGATGCGGGCCATGCGTTCCATCTGCTTGCGTTGCATCGCGGCCTGCTGGATGGTGAACAGGGCGCCGAGCACAATGACGGCGGCGGCGGCGGTGGCGGAGATGCGCATCAGGTACGAGGCGATCTGCCAGCGGCGGCGCGAGGTTTCGACGCGTTCGCGTGCTTCGAGTTTGACCCGTACGGCGCGTTTGATGTTTGAAGCGATGGCGGAGCGGTTCGCGGCAGAGAGTTCGATGGGGGGCAGGGAGCGCAGGGCATCGAACTGGGTTTTGATCCTGTCGTATTCGCGCTGGGCGCGGGGGTGCATGGAGAGATAGCGGTGCAGGCGGGTGCTCGCGTCGCTTCCAAGCTCGCCGGAGACTTCCAGCATGCAGCATTCAGTGAGAGTCAGTTTGGTCATGGCCAACCTCCATAAGGCCCCTTAGCTTCCCAAGCGCGCGGTGGGCACGCGCCAGGACGGTGCCTATGGGACAATTCAAAGTACGTGCGATGTCCTTGAAGGGCATATCGGCAAAATGACGTAGCATCAGGATTTGCCGATCCCCCTCGGGGAGCTTTCGCAGCGCGACCTGCAGGGCATCAACCTCCTCGCGGTGATGCAGCGGGTCGAACGGGGCTGGAACCTTTCCAGCCAGTTCATCCGTCATCTCAATTCGTTCCCCGTCCGCCTCGATGACGGTCGACTGAGTCGGATGCCGGGAGAGGCTTCGGCCGTGGTCGCGGACCAGATTCACGAGAATCCGGAAGAGCCAGGCCTCGAACTTTCCCTGGTCGTCGTATTTGCCGAGGCGTTGCACGATCCGGAGGAAGGTTTCCTGGACCAGATCTTGCGCGAGCTCGGCTTTGCCGGTGGCGCGGAGGGCGTAACCAAAGAGGCGTTGCCAGTAGGCATCGACCAACTGGTCCCAAGCGGCTTTGTCGCCGGCCTGGCATCGGGAAAGGAGTTCCGCGATGGCGCGTGCGTCCATACTACCCTCAGAGAAACGCCGGCCACTGGGCGGTATTGCAGCCGTGGATGGCGTTTCCTTTCCTCGTCACTCCGCTCCGTTGCTGGTGCAACTCTTGCCGGTATAGATAATTACGGCAAGAGCTGGAGGGGGTTGCCGGTTACGGCCGATCAATCCCTAAGAAGGCTAGAAGGCTTCGGAAGGGATCTTGCTTAGTTCGGCTGAATCGGTATACTACCAGATTCCCCCGCGGCCCACTACAGGGCGTTGGGAGAGCCGATCGGCGGGGTCGCCAAGCTCCGGGTCGGGCGTGAAACCGCAGAAGAAAGCCGTTTCCGGACAGTGGCGACCCGGGAACAGAACTCCAGCAGGCAAAGGCAGTTAACGATGATTAAGGTCAAGTCCCGTGGGAATGAAACGGTCGATCAGATGCTCCGTCGCTTCAAGAAGCTCTGCGAAAAAGAGGGGCTCATCAAGGACATGAAGCGGGTGAGCTACTACGAGAAGCCGAGCGAGAAGCGTCGCCGGCGGTTGCGCAAGGCGCAGTCGCGGGCGCTGAAGATTGCCACCGAAGCTTAATGATCCCTTTCGTGGGCGGGTTGATCCCGTTCGCGGAGGGCTTACTTCAAGAGGAAACGAAGGGTCGCGGCAATCGATGTCGTGGCCCTTTTTCATGCGCGGATTCTCAACGTTGCGGAGGTTCGATCATGACGATGCGATGCGGCGTTCTCACTTCGAGTTTTCTCCCGATTCTGCTGGCGGCGGCGAGTGCGGCGCGTGCGGAGACTTACACGCTGACGGTAGCAGCGCCGGGGGCGGTGACGCCGAGTTCGGCGTTTCACTTGGGGACAGCGACGAGTCCGAACGGGCCGGCGATCAGGGTTGATGGGGAGTCGGTGTTGTTTGGGGATGAGCGGGTGGTGCCGGTGATGGGGGAGATGCATTATTCGCGGGTGAATCCGGGGGACTGGCGGGAGGCGCTTTTGAAGATGAAGGCGGGGGGGATCACGGTGGTATCGACGTATGTGTTCTGGAATCATCATGAGGAGGTGGAGGGCAAGTGGGATTGGACTGGGGAGCGGGATTTGCGGTCGTTTTTGGAGAGGTGCAAGGAGGTAGGGTTGCCGGTGATTGTGCGGATGGGGCCGTGGTGTCATGGGGAGGTGCGGAATGGGGGGATACCGGATTGGCTGATTGAGAAAAAAGTGAAGTTGCGGTCGGAGGATCCGGCGTTTTTGGACGAGGTGAGGATTTTGTATGGGGAGATTGCGAAGCAGATGGCGGGGTTGCTTTATAAGGATGGCGGGCCGGTGATTGGGGTGCAGGTGGATAATGAGTATCGGGGGAAGGCGTCGTATTTGTTGGCGTTGAAGAAGATGGCGATGGGTGTGGGGGTGGATGTGCCGCTGTATACGCGGACGGGGTGGCCGAAGTTGTCGACGCCGATGCCGTTCGGGGAGATTTTGCCGATGTATGGGGCGTATGCGGAGGGGTTCTGGGATCGGGAGTTGACGTCGATGCCGGGGAGTTACTGGCAGGCGTTTACGTTTGGGGCGGAGCGTACGGATACGGCGGTGGGGACGGATGTGCTGGGGAAGCGGTCGCGGGAGGATGAGGCGAATGCGGAGCGGTATCCGTATTTGACGTGTGAATTGGGCGGGGGGATGGAGACGTCATATCATCGGCGAATCCATATTGATCCGCGGGATGCGTATGCGCTGGAGATTGCGAAGGTGGGGTCGGGGTCGAATCTGCCGGGGTTTTATATGTATCACGGGGGGACGAATCCGGATGCGGTGACGGGGAGGGGGGCGGGGGGGGCGGGGATTTATTTGAACGAGCACCAGGGGACGGCGACGACGAATTACAACGACATGCCTTGCAAGTCGTACGATTTTTTGGCGCCGATCGGGCAGTACGGGCAGATACGGGAGCCGTACCATTTGTTGCGGCGGACGAACATGTTTTTGCATGACTGGCAGGCGGTTCTGGCGCCGATGACGGCGAATTTTCCGGGGGTGAAGATTACGAAGACGGACAGCGGGGATTTGCGGTGGGCGGTGCGGTCGGATGGGAAGTCTGGGTTTGTGTTCGTGAACAATTATCAGCGGGGGCTGGAGATGCCGGCGAAGGAGGGGGTGCAGCTCGTGTTGGGATTCAGGTGGGACTCTATGTTGACGATCCCAGACGTGACGGTGCCGGCGAATTCGGCTTTTTTCATGCCGTTCCATATGCCGGTGGAGGGGAGTGACTTGCTGTACGCGCTGGCGCAGCCTGTGTGTAAGGTGGAGGAGGGGAAGCAGACGGTGATTGTGTTTTCGGAAATTCCGGGTGTGCGTCCAGAGTTTGCGTTTGTTAGTGAGGAAGGCGTTGAGAAGAAGGCCGGGGCGGGTGGGATTGCGGAGACGATGTACCGGGTGAGCGGGAAGGATCATACGACGGAGATCTTTGTGGTGAATGCGGCGAGGTCGCAGCAAGTGTGGCGTGCGAAAGTTGGGGGGAAGGAGCGGATCTTGATAACGTCGCCGGGGGAGACGTTGTACTCGGATGGGAAGACGGTGACGTTGCAGACGACGGATCCGGGTCTGAGTAAGTTCGATCTGGTGAGCATTCCGCCGCTGGAAGGCGTGAGCTTGCCGAAGGACGCGGGATTGTCGCCGTTGCCGCCGGTGAGCATTCAGCAAACGCGGGAGGCGGGCAAACCGCGGGAGATCAAGATGGGGGTGAACAAAGCAGGGGGTGGGGCGGCGACGGAGCCGGTGGATGCGGATTTTGCGGGGGCGCAGCCGGCGGTGTATCGGATCGAGCTTCCCAAGGATGTGGATGTGCAGCGGCGGTTGTTGCTGCGGATTCATTATGTGGGGGATGTGGCGCGGCTGTATCTCGGCGACAAGATGCTGACGGACAATTTTTATAATGGGACGCCGTTTGATCTGGATTTGACGCAACTGGGAGCGGAGGTTTATCAGCGGGGGTTGACGTTGAAGATATTGCCGCTGCAGAAGGGGGCGCCGATTTATATTCAGAAGGAGGATATGCCGGACTTTGGGGGGACGGAATCGGTGGCGGCGGTAAAGTCGGCGGAACTGGTGGAGACGCGGCAGGTGGTGCTGCGGCCGTGACATTCCCCCCCCCTCACGACGGAAACACGAAGAGGACCAAGGCACGAAGGACCACCAAGAGAAGACTTGAACCACAGAGTCACAGAGACCCAGAGGACGCACAGAGGCGGTGGAATTTGCTGACCGGGGCGTCGGCGCCACAGTCAGGTGGTGAGGAGGGTGAGGGTGAAGTTTTTGCTGATGGTGCGGCCGTTGGAGTTGAAGATGAGGACGCGGTAGATGCCGGCTTCGGTGGGGAGGAGGTTGGGGATGGTGATGTGGGGGGAGTTGGTGGGGGAGATGCCGGGGGTGTTGGTGCGGGAGAGGGTGGTCCACTGGTTGTTGATGATGCGTTGCCATTGGTAGGTGAAGGGGCCGGTGCCGCGGACGGTGATGGAGAAGGTGGCAGATTTGTGGAGGTGGACTTTGAGGCTGGTGGGGTTGGTGACGACGGTGGGGGTGGCGGGAGGGGGCGTGGAGGTGGAGTAGGTGAATTGGTCGGCGGTGGTGGTGGGGGATGTGCCGTAGCCCCAGATGGGTGCGGTGGCGTTGGCGTTGGGGTTGCTGCTGATGGAGTCGGATTCGCGCTGGCCAGACTGGATGGTGATGTGGACAGTGCCAGTGCCTGAGGGGGCGGAGGGGACGGTGACGGTGATGTGTTGGTCGTCGAGAATGGTGCCGGTGACGGCGGGGGTGTTACCGAAGAAGACCCAGAGGTGTCCGGCGGCGCCGGAGAAGTTGCTGCCGGTGATGGTGATGGTGGCGCCGGCCTTGCCGGAGGTGGCGGAGAGGGAGGTGATGTGGGGAGTGAGGTCGACGACCTGGAAGTCGCCGGCGGTAAGGGCACGGAGGCCGTTGGAGGCGAAGATGTCGTCGAGGTTCCAGGTGAGGGCGGGGTTGTTGTTGGCGTCCATGGATTCGGAGGTGCCGGTGACGTACATGGAACTGCCGATATCGGCGACGATGAGGCCATATTGTTGCATGGCGCGGGCGATGACCTGGGATTCGGGGGGCATGGCGTTGATGAGCGCATTGACGGCGGGGGTGTTGGCGAGGCGGAGGCGTGAGCCGAAGGGGAGCTTGTTGGCGCCTTGCGAGGTGCTGACTTGGTGGGAGGCGGGGTAGATGTATTGGGGATCGATCATGGAACTGGGGAGGGTCATGCGGAGGGCGTGGGTGATGACGCCCTGTCCGCCCTGGGAGGTGGGGAGGGCTTCATCGGGGCGGACGAGACCGGCGAGGATGGAGAGTCCGGCGGCGTCGGCGGAGGTGGCGCCGAGGGTGCGGAAGGAGTTGGTGTTCATGTTCCAGACGGATTCCTGGGCGGCGTGCCAGGCGAGGTCGTGCTTGATGGATTCGACGTCGTTGTTGTCGGGGAAGAGGGTGGGATCGGTGGGGCGGGTGACGCCGTAGAGTTCGTAGGCGATGTTGTTGTCGACATCGTAGATGATCATGTGGGAATCGCCGCGCTGGTTGGAGTTGCCGTTCTCGCCGTAGCCGGGGCCGTTCATGTTGGGGCCGTTCTGGAAGTCGCCTTCGATGATGGGGTTGTTGGGGATGGGGACGGGGATGAGGTCGGATTCGTCGGGGTAGTTGTCGATTTGGACGGTGGTGGTGGGGGTGGAATTGCCGTGGACGACGTTGTAGGGGATTCCGTAGAGGGGGTCGGTACCGTTGGCGGGGTTGGCGTCGCCCCAGTCGGGGTGGATGTGGATGGAGGGGCCGATCTTGGAAATGATGGCGGCGGAATTGGCGGCGAGGGGAGCGGAGGCGATGTTCTGATTCCAGGGGTTGGTGGCGGGGAAGAGGGTGTTGCCGAGGAGGGAGAAGAGGGTGCGGGGTTCGAGGGGGTCCACAGGGTGGATAGTGCGGAGGCAGCGGGAGCGGCGACGGGAGGTGGGTGTGCGCATGGGGGGAGTCCTTTCGCAGTGGGCGCGGAGCGCCACGTGTGGTGGTCACGCGGCACGGTGGGATGGAACTGTGCGCGAGTTTGGAAGTTGCCCTTGGAGTGGAATGTACGATGTTTTGCCGCGCGAGGTCGAAAATTTCTCCCAAGTTGATGGAAGTGGGTTGCCCATTGGCCCAATTGGAACGGGAATGAGAATAACGTTGGTTTTGAGGCTATGGGAATTTCGTTATCTCGGAAAAAGTTTGGGCGAGTTGCTCATCCGCTCAAAGGATCTCGTTCATGCGACGGGTTTGACCTGGAACTTCGCGGCGGCGGCGGTGCTTAAGGTGAGAGGCGATTTTCCTTCCAACAGGATGGAGACGGAGTCGGCTTGCGGGTTTCGCTCGGAGACCTGGACGCGGGTTCCGGGCAGGAGACCGCACTGGTTGACGAATTGAAGGAAGCGGGGTTGCTGGTCGAGGATGCGCACGATCTGGACGCGGCGGCGGAGGGGGCAGTTGACGAAATCGTCGGCGGCGGGGTAGGCGACATGTCCGCCGGCGGTGGGAATGGGGTCGCCGTGGGGATCGACGGTTGGATGTCCGAGAAGGGAGTCGATGCGTTCGAGGAGTTTTTCGGAGATGACGTGTTCGAGTTCCTCGGCCTCATCGTGGACTTCGGACCAGTCGAACCCGACGATTTTGACGAGGAAAAGCTCGACGAGGCGATGGCGCCGGAGGACGTGGAGGGCGAGTTGATTGCCGGCGGGGGTAAGTCGGACGCCGGCGCGGGGGGAATAGCGGACGAGGCCGGAGTCGGCGAGGGCCTTGACCATGGCGGTGGCGGTGCCGGGGACGACCTTCATGAGTTCGGCGAGGCGTCCCATCGGGACGATTGATTTCCCGGTGGAATGTTCTTCGAGGTAGAGCTGTTTGAGGTAATTTTCAACGGTACTGCTGGCCACAGCGATCGTCTCCAATGGAGCCATTCGAAGCATACATTGCGATTATGTTCTTGACAATGTTTTGAGTCATCATGTATTGTATTTTGACTAATCAAAATTAACTGTGACTCAAGCGAGGCAAGAGGATGACTGGAGAGTGCGGTTTGGTGAGAAGTGCGGAGCGTTGTGTCGTGGTGGCGGCGCTGGCGGGCCTGTGCGGCTCATTTGCGGCGACTGCCAGGGCGAGCGCGATGGCCGGCGTTTCCGCTCCGGCTCTTTCCTTGGATGCGGCGGAGGCGCCCGCCGCATCGGAATCCGCGCCGGCGGACAAATGGGGGTATACGCTGTTCAATCCGACGCCGCGATCACTCATGCGGGATTTCAATGCGGATCGGCCGGACGTGACGGAGAGCCCGTACACGGTGGATGCGGGTCACTATCAGTTGGAGTTTAGTTTTGTGGAGTACACGCATGATGACGATCACGGAGTGAAGACAGATGGATTGTCGGTGCTGCCGGCGAATCTGAGGATAGGTGTGCTCAACAACCTGGAAATCGATTTGATGGCGAATCCTTATGAAAACGTGTTGACCCACGGCAACGGCATTTCATCGCGTGCGTCGGGATATGGGGACATGGCGGTGCGTGCGAAGGTGAATTTCTGGGGGAATGACGGCGGCGCGACGGCGGGCGGCGTGATTCCATTTTTGACGATACCGACGGGACAGGACGGGCTGAGCGATCATCATGTGGAAGGGGGCGTGATTTTTCCGCTGGCGGTTGAGCTGCCGGCGGGTTTTGACCTGGGCACACAGGTGGAGTTCGACTTCGATCGGAACAAGAAGGACGACGGATATGGGATGGAACTCGTGCAGACGGTCACGGTCGGGCACGACATCGTGAAGAATCTGAGTGCGTATGTGGAGTATGTGGGCGTCTCTCCGATTGACACGGGGCAGACGTACCTGGCGTACTGTGACACCGGATTGATGTACCTCATCGGCGAGAACATGGAAGTGGATGTGGGCGTCAATGTGGGGGTTTCGGATCACGCTCCTGATTACCTGGTGTTCAGCGGCATGTCGTTCCGGTACTAAAGGAACACGGTTTGCCCCGGGCCTTCAATGATTCTAGGAATTGATCATGAATAATCCGTCTTTAGAAGAAAAAGTCCCCGCTCCAGTGGGGCAATCCACTGCGGGGAGCAACGGTGATTCGTCGCATGTGAATCATCTGTCGTTGGAAGGAATGCACGGCTCAGTGCAGGTACCGGACTATCGGGAGGGATTCTGGCGGCAGTGGCGGGCGTTTGTGGGGCCGGCGATTCTGGTGAGCATCGGGTACATGGATCCGGGGAACTGGGGGACTGATCTTTCGGGGGGAGCGTCATACAAGTATGACCTGCTGTGGGTGGTCGGGCTGGCGAGCCTGATGGCGATTTTCCTGCAGATCATCTCAGCGCGGCTGGGGGTGGTGACGGGGAAGGACCTGGCGCAGTGCTGCCGGGACTGGTATCCGAAGTGGATGCGCTGGCCGAACTGGCTGCTGTGCGAGGTGGCGATCGGGGCGTGCGATCTGGCGGAGGTGCTGGGGAGCGCGGTGGCGATCAACCTGCTGACGCACAATCACATTACGCTGTTCTGGGCGGTGCTGATCACGGCGTGCGATGTTCTGTTGCTGCTGGCATTGCAGCGGTACGGGATGCGGACGATTGAAGCGGTGGTGCTGGTGCTGATCTCGACGATCGCGGTTTGTTATTTCATCGAGATTTTCGTGCTGCCGGAAACGAAGCCGAGTTTTCTGGAGATGGGGTGGGCGTTTCTGACGCCTGGGTTCCGGCAGAAGGGGATGATTTATGTGGCGATCGGGATCATCGGGGCGACGGTGATGCCGCATAATCTGTATCTGCATTCGGCGCTGGTGCAGAGCCGGCAACTGCAAAAGGATGAGGACTCGATTCGCTCAGCGTTGCGGTTCAACACGATTGATTCGGTGGTGGCGTTGAGCATTGCGTTCTTCGTGAACGCCGCGATCCTGGTTCTGGCGGCGATGGTTTTCTACGGGAAGGAGAGCGTCACGGTGCCGGGCGGGCAGGTGGTGCAATTCGGGGATGACACGGACTGGATACGGATTGCGTATTTGACGCTGGCGCCCTTGCTGGGCGTGGCGGCGGCGAGCCCGCTGTTTGCGATCGCCCTTTTGGCGAGCGGGCAGGCGAGCACGATCACGGGGACGCTGGCGGGGCAGGTGGTGATGGAGGGGTTCATGCACTGGCGGCTCTCGCCGTGGCTGCGGCGGATCATCACGCGCTGCCTGGCGATTTTGCCGGCGATTCTGATCATCGGCATTCGGGGGGACAGCAGCGTCAACGACCTGCTGAATTTGAGCCAGGTCGTTCTGGCCCTGCAACTACCGTTGGCGATGTTCCCCCTGTTACACTTCACGAGTTCCCGGAAGCGGATGGGAAAATGGAAGCTGGGACCGTTCCTGTTGATCGCGGGATGGTTAAGCGCGTTGCTCATCACGGCGATGGATATCTACGGCTTGCCGGATTCGTTGAAGCAGGCGTGGCACGTGATTGCGGGGGGATGAGGGAAGTGTCGGCGAGATAGCTGATGTCGTCGTGGATCTGGAGGAGCAGGCGATGTACGAGACTATTCTGGTGACATTGGACGCCACGCCGACGGATCGGGCGATTGTGGATCACGTGAAGCAACTGGCGAAGATGTGCGGGAGCAGGGTGGTGCTGCTGCACGTGGCCGACGGCTGGGCGGCGCGGCAATTCGGCCGGGATGCGGTGAGTCCGGAGGTACGGGACGATCATGCGTACATCGAGTCGGTGCGGCGTGAATTTGAACAAGCGGGCATTCCGACGACCGCGGAGCTTGCTTATGGTGAGCCGAAAAGGGAAATCGTGAAGTGGGTGGATGAAAAGGGGTGCTCGCTGGTTGCGATGTCGACGCATGGGCACAAGTTTATCGGGGATATTTTTCTGGGGGCGACGGCGTCGCATGTGCGGCACCGGGTGTCGGTGCCGGTGTTATTGCTGAAGGCGTGCAAGCCATGAGGGTGCGGATGTGCCTAGTGGACGCGTTTGCGTTGGAAGCAAGGTGGACCTTGTGGTTTTGCGGCGGGAGGACTGGTCTTACAATGGGGGGATGAGTGATGAAGCAGCGTGGCAGAAATGGTTTGAGGCGATCTGGGCGGATCGGGAGGATCGGGTCTACCGCGATTACTTTGGCGACCTGGGGCCGGGGATTTATACGCTGACGCCGAAGACGTTTGAGCAGCTTGGGCAGCAGAACGTTGATCCGCGGTGGCTGCATCATGGGGTGTTTGAGTGTCCGCCGCTCCCCCCCTCTTCTCATGTGCGGCGGGATCACTGGGTGTATGTGTCGAGTGGGATGTCGAATCCGTGGGGCGATACGCCGGAGAGTGCGAAGCCCGAAGGCTTCTCCGGGCTCGGATTTGAGTTCACGCTCCACACGCGCGAGCCGGGGCGGTGGGCGCTGGAACTGATGCAGTGGTTGATGGCGGTGCAGCTTTTGGTGGCGGCGGGGGAGCTGCAGGGCGCGGGGGGAGGGGGATTGGTGGAATATCACGACCGGGTGAAGTTTCGGCAGGGGAAGGATGCGGGGGAAGTGTCGCGGCTGCTGGTGCTGCCGCCGGGGGAGGAATTGTATCCGGCGCAGTTTCAGCTCGCATCCGGGAAGGTGGATGTGATGATGCTGGTGGGGATCAGCGAACGTGAGGCAGAGTTTGCGCGGACGCAGGATACGGAGGGGCTGGTGAAGCTGCTGAAGCATCATGGGGTGTGGCCGCTGACGATGCCGGGGCGGGCGAGCGTCCTGTGAATTGAATCAATGATTCAATTCTTCAATGTATCGAGGATTCGCTGGATGAGGGCGGTGAGTTGTTCATCGGGGAGGACTTGCGTGGCGTTCGTGATGTCGATTTCCTGCTCGAGGGGGACCCAGCTTTTGCAGCCGGCGTATTCGAGGGTGTTTTGGATTTTTACCAGCGCGGGAAGTCGGAAGGCGCGGATGACCACGATGTAGAGGGGTTTTTCGGGGCGGTAGGCGAAGCGCATGTCGAGGAGGGGGGCGTCCCAGAGGTGGAGGTCGGAGAGTTGGTCGATCTTGGTGCGGGCGGCGGCGATGCCGTTGGCGACGGGGACTTCGAAGATTCTGGCGACTTCGCCGTAGCCGCGGATTTCGATTTCGCCGGGTTCCTGAGCGGCGTGGCGGAGTTCGGCGCGGCGCTCCGGCTTGGTCATCTTCGGGTCCTGATGGATGAAGGTGGGGTAGAAGAGGAAGCGTTTGTGTTCGAGTTCGAATTCGTTGTTGGCTTCGAGGATGCCGCCCTTGCGCAGGAGGATGGCTTGCCGGCCGGCGAGGAGGTCGGAGATGACGAGGTCCCATTCTTTGAGGGCGATGGAGAGGGTGGGCACCGGGGCACCTCGACTAACCAAGAACCTTGACCAACATTCGATCGAGCGTCTCGACATGTTGTCGGCGCCACTGAGTTCGCGATTCTGGCTCCAATTCAGGCGGCGGTTCCGCCCTGTACAGGGATCTAATAACCTCGCGGAGTACCCATCGCAAATCCCTCTCCGGCAGTTCCAGTAATTGTCTTTTTAGATTCTCCGGATCCATGCGGACCTTTCTCAATCGAACGCATAGCACAATTATACCGCGCCGTGTTGGATGAGCACGCGTCGATCTTCGATCGGCGGCTAAACGTTTGGCATGTTTTGCACGCCTGATTCCTTCGCATACAATTCCGCGTTCCTCATTTTCATGGATCCCAGGAGCTTACAGTGGCAAATTCGGTATATGACGTGGTGGTGATCGGGTCGGGGCCGGGCGGTTACGAGGCGGCGGTGCATGCGGCGCAGCTGGGGAAGTCGGTGGCGTGCGTGGAGAAGGCGGAACTGGGCGGGATTTGCCTGAACTGGGGGTGCATTCCGACCAAGGCGCTGCTGCATGATGCGCACGTGTTTCACCAGGCGATCAGCGAAGTGGCTGCGTGGGGCGTGTCGGTGGACAAGTCGAAGCTGCAGTGGGACAAGATCGTCGGGCGGTCGCGGACGGTGGCGAACACGCTCTCGGGCCAGATCGGGTTCTTGTTCAAGAAGAACAAGGTGACGAGCGTGAAGGGGACGGCGTTTGTGCCGAAGGCGGGCGTTGTCGAGGTGAAGAACGAGAAGGGGGAGATCACCGAGACGCTGCAGGCGAAGAACATTCTGGTGTGCACGGGGGCGCGGAACCGGGAGATTCCGAATTTGAAGCCGGACGGCAAGAACATCATCACGAGCCGGGAGGCGATGGTGTTGCCGACGATTCCGAAGAAGCTGGTGATCATCGGGGCGGGGGCGATCGGGGTGGAATTTGCGTACATCTATGGAGAGTTCGGCACGGAGATCACGCTGATCGAGATGATGGATCGCATTTTGCCGATCGAGGATGAAGAGGTGTCGTCGCGGCTGGAGGCGATCTTCAAGAAACGGGGGATCACGATTCGGACTAAGACGCGGACGGACAAGGTCGAAGCCACGGCAAATGGTGCGAAGGTCACGGTGACGAGCCTGGCCGACAATAAGACGGAGACGATCGAGGCGGACAAGGTGCTGGTGGCGATCGGGGTGCAGGGGAACTGGGAGAATCTGTTTGCGCCTTCGTGCCAGCCGGAGATTTTCAAGAATCACATCAAGGTGGGGAAGGATTTCCAGACGACGGTGAATGGGATTTATGCGGCGGGCGACGTCATTGGGCCGCCGTGGTTGGCGCACGTGGCGACGATGGAAGCGAAGATAGCGATCGAGAAGATGTTCGCCGGGGAGGGGGTCGGGGGCGGGGCGGTCGTGCCGAACCGGGAGATGGATTACACGCTGATTCCGGGGTGCACCTATTGCGAGCCGCAGGTGGCGAGCGTGGGGCTGACGGAGAAGCAGTGCAAGGAACAGGGGATCGACTACGAGGTGGGGAAATGGGCGTTCGCAGCGACGGGGAAGGCACTGGCGATCAATGCCACGGATGGGTTTGTGAAGCTGGTTTTTTCGAAGCAGTACGGTGAGTTGCTGGGCGCCCACCTGCTGGGCGCGGAAGTGACGGACATGCTGGCGGAACTGGTGCTGGCGAAGCGGCTCGAGGCGACGAAGGATGAGATTGTGACGACCATCCACGCGCATCCGACGCTGTCGGAGGCCGTGATGGAAGCGGCTGGACAGGCCGGCGGGCACGGCAAATAGGGATGAACTTAGGGATGAACTTGGCGCTTCCCCGGCGCTTCGTTTCGCGTACAATACGTTGCTCAAGGGCGAAATTACTGCAAAAAGGACCGCTCGCCGGACTGCATGTCGAACTCCAGCAACAATCCGTTCGATCCGAATTCCCCGGAAAAGGGTCCGTGGTTGTATTCGGGGGGAGCCCAGCCGGCGCCGGCGTATGTGCCGCCAACGATTGCGCCGCCAAGCACGCCGTCTCCAGCGCCCACTCCAGCGACAACGAATTCGCCGGTGGCCCCTGCGGCATCATCCGCCTCGAACGCTCCCACTCCCGTTGCTCCCACGCCAGTAACACCCGCAGTCGCGAAGCCAGCGCCGGGCAAGTCTCCGGTGAAGAAGGGGGACGAGGCATCACTGGCGAGCATTATTGATACGATCGAGGCGATCATTATCGCGCTGATCCTGGCGCTGACCTTCCGGGCGTTCATCGTGGAGGCGTTTGTCATTCCGACGGGGTCGATGGCGCCGACGCTTCTGGGGGCCCATTTCAATGTGATCTGTCCGAAGTGCGGGTATGCGTTCAAACGCGACGGGAATCCGGTTTTTGAATATGTCAAAAGCGATGCCAACAGGCACATCGTGGCGAGCGTGGGTGAGCATTCGGAGCTGACCAACAATCGCACGGTTCCGACCGACCGTGAAGCGCCCGGGGCGGCGATCATCTGCCCGAACTGCCAGTACCCGATCGATCCGGGCAACCTGCCTCAGCATTTGCCGTCGATTGACACGTTCGACGTGCGAACGGGTACGGTTCATCCGGTGCCGTTCGCGTGGGACAACAATGGGGATCGGATCCTGGTGCTGAAATATCTCTATGCGGTGGTGGATCCAGCCCGCTTTGACGTGATCGTCTTCAAGGAGCCGATGCAGGCGCGCGACAACTTCATCAAGCGGTTGATCGGGTTGCCGGGGGAAACAATTGAGATTGTGAACGGGGACGTGTTTGTCGGGCCGCCGGGCCATGCATCGCCGCAGGATCTTTTCATCGCCCGGAAGCCGGTGCACATTCAGAAGGATGTGTGGCAGCTCGTGTATGACAATGATTTCTATCCGACCGATGCGGGGTCGCCGCGGACGGATGGCACGACCTGGCATAATCCGTGGACGGGTGCGGCGGAGACTTCTGACGATTGGTCGATCAACGGGCCGCGGTTTGAGTATTCCGCGACTGGGCCTGGCATGATCCAGTTCGACATGCGGGACCCGTTCACCTTCAATGTGCTGGGATACAACAACGACATCCGGACGCTGCGGCTCAACCAGCGTGGCGAGCTGGGAAATACGCTGGTGCGGGTGGGCGATTTGCGTCTCGAGACGGTCTGGACGCCGCGCGATGCCTCCGGGGCCTCGATCACCCTCACGCTGGGCAAGCCGCGGAACCAGTACCAGGTCGTGTGGGACAGCAATGGGGTGGATATTCAGCGATACAGTCTGACGACGCGATTGTTCGCGTCAGTCGCAAAGGTGGCGATTGCCGGACCGGTTGCGGGGCGGGCGTATCACGTCGCACTCGATAACGTGGATCACAGCGTTCGCTTCTTTGTCGACGGGAAGCTCGTCGTCTCGCAGGACAACCCCTGGACTGCGGCGGATGCGCTGGCCGATCTACGGGAGCAGACGAGTGAACTGCCCGTGACGCTCGAGAAGCCGGAGGTCCGGATTCGGGTAGGGGGGGCGGCTCAACTGGGGCATCTGAAGCTGTTCCGGGATCTGTACTACACGCCGAGCCAGCCCGGGGCGCCGCGGACGGCAAATGCAGGGGAGCCGCTGACGCTGGGGCCGGACGAGTTTTTTGCCTTGGGCGACAACTCCTTCATGAGTCTGGACGGACGCATGTGGAACAGTGTCTACTCGGCACTGGATGATCTGGGCACACGGGAGGGGATCGTTCCGCGGCGGTATCTGCTGGGGAAGGCGTTTTTTGTCTATTGGCCGGCGGGGTTCCGGATTACGTCGGATGACAGCATTCCGTTCCTGTCGAACGTGCCGCTGGTTCCGAACACGGGGGAGATGCGGCTGATCCGGTAGGATCGGCTCATCGGGAGGGGGCGGGAATCGGTCTTTTTGGTTCACAAGTCTTGCACCCCCGCAGAATTACACAGGGGCAAAACTGCTCATTTCAGGTGTTTTCCGATTATTTGTTGCACCACCTAATCGTCGTGGCCGCGTATAAGAGGTAGAGCGATGAGCGGTATGGGGTGGTATGGAGTGGTATGAATATTTGCCCCTATGACAGGAAACCGCCCAATCGGCAGTTGGGTAGTTCAATCAGGAGCCCGGGCTGTGAAAAAGAAAATCTATAAATCGTGTCACAACACAAGCTTAATTGGCATCAAAAAACATTATAGACAGATTTCTATGGATGGTATCGCTTTTGTTTCGTATTAAAAGATAGCTGGCCGACGATGAGGCCAGCAAGGAGCCGGTAATGAATACTGTTACGACTATCCCCGAATCCGGTGCTTCCACCCTCGCTGACGCGACTGTTCAAGCAACCATTCCCGCCAACCCGAATCCCGAGCTGACCGCTCGGCACCGGGCTGCTCTCGCCGATCTGTTGGACGAGAAACGGGAACTGGTGCTGGAAGCGATGACGGCTGACCTTGATTATGTGAAGAGCTCGACGTTCTCCCGCACGTCGGCCGAGCGTGAGCTCTTCACTCAAGGTCTGCAAATCAATGCTGCATCCACCGGTTGGTATCACCCGCTGGTGGATGATGAACTGGTGGCGCAGTCGGCTCCGAGTTCGAGCCTGCTGACTGCCGCCCAGGAGAAACACCTGTTCCTCCGGTACAACTTTGCGCGGATGCGGGCACAGAACGCCGTGAAGAAATTCCGGACCCATCCCAGCAAGAGCTGCGTGCGCGACATCGTGCTTTGGTACCAACGGGTGAAGGAGACACGCGAGATCATCACGCAGGCGAATCTCGCGCTCGTTCTCGCCATGGCCAAGCGCACCCGCATGAGCGATGTGGACTTCGGGGAACTGGTCTCCGAAGGGAACATGGCGCTGCTGCGGGCGGTTGAGAAGTTTGATGTCGGCCGCGGTTTCAAGTTCAGCACCTATGCGTGCCGGGCCATTCTCAAGGCGTTCAGCCGGATCGCGATGAAGACCAGCCGCTATCGTCAGGCGTTTCCGACGGAGTTCGATCCCGCGATGGAGAAGTCGAACTACCAGGAGACGAAGCGCGCCGACGTCGAACAGGACGCTGTGGAAGAACTCCAGCGGATCATCGGCGAGAACCGGGCGCAGTTATCCGACGTCGAGAAGACCGTGATCCAGGCCCGCTTTGCAATCAACCGTGGCCAGGACGCTCCGGCGATGACGCTGGAAGAGGTCGGCCGGGTGATCGGCGTGACCAAGGAACGCGTTCGGCAAATCCAGAACAAGGCTCTGGAGAAGCTGCGGCTGACGATCGAATCCGAAGTGCTGGTCAAATGAACCGAGCACACATTGCATTGTGCCGGAAGGCCTCCCTGATAGGGAGGCCTTTTTGTTTTTACGAATCGATCTTGTTCATTCACACAAAGTTCAAAGAATTCTGCGCGTGCTTGGTGCAAATTTCTTTTGTGAATAATCGCAACTGCGGCTGCAATAGGGGTTTGGGGGTTTTTCCAAAGTTAACTTATATAAGCTCATGTATTTATCAGACTTGTGATCATAAATCTGCAAAAGAGAGCTTGCATCTGCCCGGTTTGGGGTCATAGTTGAGTTACCTGAGCAGGACCTTCTGTTAACGAAGGAACTTCATCCCGAGACGTATTCGGGATGGGCAGAACGGAATTGCTCAGGTCGGCAGTCAAAAGAGAGAGTGGCTGCTGCTAGCCGTACAGGGAGAGAGTGCTCATGAAAACCACCATGGTTGCGGGCTGCATTGCGCTGATCGCGGCAGTCTCGGTTCCCCTTACAGTTCACGCGAACATGCTCACCAACGGCGGCCTGGAACCCGCCGCGGGGCAACTTGCTCCGGTTTCTTCCGATGGACTCGTCCACGCCTCCTCCACCACAAATGCGAGTGCGCTGACCGGGTGGACGCTGGGCGGGGCATGCATCGATATCGTTCCGAATACCTACTGGGGAAACACCGAAGGCACCTACAGCGTCGATATGGCGGGTTCGACCGGCATCGGCTCGATCACCCAGACCGTGTCGGGCCTGACTCCCGGCAATTTGTACGAACTGAGCTTCGACTTCTCGGTGAATCCGTCGGGCGGTGTGCATGGCGGCGAATCGGCGTTCACCAAGTGGATCGACGTGGGCATCACCAACAGTGATCAGCCCGACTCGTACTTCAGCGGAACCGTGGGAACGCGCACGACGACGAACATGCAGTACGTCACGCGCGGAATCGTCTTCACGGCCGACTCCACCTCGACCACAATTACCATCGCTGAACTCTTCCCGACCGGTCTTCCCTCCGTGTTCTCCGACGGCACGTCGGTGCTTCCCAACACGATCAGCGCCGGTGTTGTGCTCGACAATGTCGACCTCCAGCCGTTGGTGGTCAGCGGCGGCAGCGTGAACGGTACCGTGGTTCCCGAACCGGCCAGCCTCGGGCTCCTGGGAATTGGCGCGTTGATGCTGATGCGTCGTCGCCGCTAATCGCATTTATTGACTTTCTTTCTCTCCGAAGATCCCCTGCGATGATCACGCAGGGGATCTTTATTTGGCCCGCTATCGGCCAGGGGTGGGGGTGAGAAGAAGAGGCAGAGTGTTCCGCAGGGCTTGCCGAAGCGGCCTTCTCCGACGACGATTCCGTCATGATGATGCACGAAGAACTTGCCGCGTGGGTGCAGGAAATCGCAGCGTTGACGACGCCGGATGCGATTCGCTGGTGCACGGGTTCCCCCGAAGAGTACCAGCGCCTGTGCCACGAGATGGTGGAGACCGGCACGCTGATTCGCCTCAACGCCGAGAAGCGGCCCGACTCATTTTATTGCCGGTCCGATCCGGCGGACGTGGCCCGGCTCGAGCAGTTCACGTTTATCTGTTCCGCGCGGAAGGAAGATGCCGGGCCCACGAATAACTGGTCCGATCCGGACGCGATGAAGGAGAAGCTCGGGAAGCTGTTCAGCGGGGCGATGCGTGGGCGAACCATGTTTGTGATTCCGTACTCGATGGGGCCGATCGGATCGCCGATCGCCAACATCGGGGTGGAATTGACGGATTCGCCCTACGTGGCGGCCAGCATGCACATCATGACCCGCGTCGGAGAGAAGGTGCTGCAGGTGCTGGGGAAGGACGGGGCGTTTGTCCGCGGGCTGCATTCGGTGGGGGCGCCGCTGGATGATTCGTCGGCCGATGTGCCCTGGCCGCACAATGCACAGCACAAGTACATCTGCCACTTCCCGGACGCGCGCGAGATCTGGTCCTTCGGCTCCGGCTACGGCGGAAACGCGCTGCTGGGCAAGAAATGCCATGCACTGCGCATTGCGTCGGTGCAGGCGCGGGATGAGGGGTGGCTTGCGGAGCATATGCTGATTCTGAAGCTGACGGCCCCCTCGGGGGAGTTCAAGTATATGGCGGGGGCGTTTCCGTCCGCATGCGGGAAGACCAACCTGGCGATGCTCGACCCGACGCTCTCGGGTTGGAAGGTGGAGACCATCGGTGACGACATCGCCTGGATGAAGTTCGGAGCCGACGGCCGGCTCTATGCCATCAATCCGGAGGCGGGCTTCTTCGGAGTGGCGCCGGGGACGAGTTACAAATCGAATCCCAACGCCATGAAGACGATTGCGCGGAACACGTTGTTTACCAATTGCGCGCTGACCGATGATGTCGACGTGTGGTGGGAGGAGATGACCAGGCCGTCGCCGGAGAATCTGGTCGATTGGACAAGGCGTCCGTGGCATCCGAAGTCGCGGCGGAAGGCGGCGCATCCGAATGCTCGGTTTACCGTGCCGGCGAGGCAGTGCCCGGTGATCGCGCCCGAATGGGAAGATCCCAACGGCGTGCCGATCTCCGCGATTCTCTTCGGCGGGCGCCGGGCGACGGTGGTGCCCCTGGTAATGGAGGCGCTCTCCTGGCAGCACGGGGTGTTTCTCGGATCCATCATGGCGTCGGAGACGACGGCCGCGGCTGCGGGGAAGACCGGCACCCTGCGACGCGATCCAATGGCCATGCTGCCGTTCTGCGGATACCACATGGGCGATTATTTCCGGCACTGGCTGGAGATCGGGGCGCGCACACATGCGGAGAAGTTGCCCCGGATTTTTCATGTGAACTGGTTTCGCAAGGATCCGACGGGGCGCTTTTTGTGGCCGGGCTACGGGGAGAACTCGCGGGTGCTCAAGTGGATTTTTGAACGCGCCAACAGGCCCGCGACGGACCCGCTGACGGGGTGTTTGACGCCCATTGGATATCTTCCGGCGGCCGGATCGCTGGATCGCGCGGGGTTGTCGGTTGCCGATGCGGACATACGCGAGTTGCTGAAAGTCGATGTGGAGGGGTGGCTGGCGGAGATTCCGGTGATTCACGAGCACTATGCACCGTTTGGCGACCGGCTGCCGCAGGCATTGCGCGAAGAACTGAACCTTCTGGAAGCTCGACTAAGCGCGCATCGGTAGGTCGTTTGCGGTCACGTCATCTCATGTGGAATGATCTGAAAAAGTGATTCGATGAGTTTCGGCAGATTATTCTGTACCGTTGCCCACACGATATCCGGATCCACATCGAAATAGCCATGGATGATCCGGTTTCGCATTGCAATCGCTCCTCCCCATTCAATACTCGAGTGCCGGGTTCGCGCTTCTTCCGATACGCATGAGGCGGCCTCGCCGATGATTTCAATGCAGCGAGCCACCGCGAACAGCAACTGCTGATCGCGGTGAAAATCTTCTCTCGTCTTATTCCGTGAGAATTCGGTCGCCTTTTCCGCGGCTTCCAACATGTGCCGCAGACGATCCGCGTCAGTTTGCTTTGACATACAGCGTGTCCGCCTCGGCCAAGACTCGATCCCGGAAGTGCCTGCTCAGTTCCAGAGGCGTGCGTAAATCAACCTTTCGGCCCAGAAGATTTGAGAGCTCCGTTTGCATACGCGTCATTTCAAAAATGCCGACGCTCGCGTTGGGAACAAGCTCCACCAGAAAATCGACATCGCTCTCAGGGCCAAAATCATCGCGAAGAACCGACCCGAACAGCGCAAGGCGCGCTATGGGTTGCCGCCGACAGAATTCGGCGATCGCATCTTTTGGCAGATCAATGGGCAACGTCCGCATGCGTGCTCCTGTAGGGCTGTATCGGCATTCGACACGCCAATTCCCTAATCGGCCATTATATCAGCCCGGAGCGGCGGAGTTTGGCTGCTAGAAACTCGACAAAAATTGCTCGTTCGACGGGAATTTCTGCATCGCCTTCAGCAACGCTTCCATCGCCTGCACGGGGTCCCGCGAGACCAGATCCCGGCGGAGCAGGCCCACCTTCCGCGCGCCCTCCACGCCCAGCAGCAACTCTTCCTTTCGCGTCCCGGACGCAGGAAGATCGATCGCCGGCCACATGCGGCGCTCCGCGAGCTTCTTGCTCAGCACCAGTTCCATGTTGCCCGTGCCTTTGAACTCCTGAAAGATCAATTCGTCCATGCGCGACCCGGTGTCGATGAGCGCGGAGGCGATGATGGTCAGCGAGCCGCCGTGCTCGATGTTGCGGGCGCTGCCGAACATCGATCGCGGTTCCTGCATGGCCGCCGCGTCGATACCGCCGGACATCGTCCGGCCGGAGGAGCCGACAAAGTGGTTGAACGCCCGGCCGACGCGCGTGATCGAATCCAGAATCACCATCACATGCTTGCCGAACTCGACCAGACGCTTGGCCCGTTCCGTCACCATCCGCGCGGTGCGGACGTGCGAGTCGATGTCCTCATCGGTATTGCTCGCCCAGACCTCGCACATCGGCAGGCTCCGGCGGAAGTCGGTGACCTCCTCGGGACGTTCATCGATGAGCAGAACGAAAACCTTGATGTCCGGGTAATTCTTGGACGTGGCTTCGGCGATCTGCTTGAGCAGCGTCGTCTTGCCGGTCTTGGGCGGCGCCACGATCAGCCCGCGCTGTCCGCGGCCGATGGGGGTCAGCAGTTCCATGATGCGCATCGAGGCCGGACCCCCTGGCGTCTCCAGCTTCAGCCGCTCGCGCGGGTCGATGACGACCAGTTCCTGGAAGTGCGGCGTGGTGAAGTATTCCCGGAGCGGCTTGCCTTCGACCTGGTTGACGTAGGTCACGAGGGGGCCCGGGCCGCGCTTGTTCGGGCCGGTGTTGACGTTCAGCATCAGGCCGGGACGCAGTTGCGTACGCTTGATCACGTCGGCCGGGACGTATGCATCCGTGGGAACGGGCCGAAACCGCCGCTCCGCCGTTCGCAAATAGCCATGACCTTTATCGGTGATTTCCAGCATCCCCGTCGACTGCGGCCGTTCGTGCTTATTTTCTGGCAAGACCTTCTCCACGCGAGAGAAAAAAAGAAATCGGGTTACACAAACCCGCCGCATGCATCGCCGCTTTGGTAAGAAGCCAGAGCGTGCACAGGGATGCCGCCGACAATCGCGACACCAGAGAGACTCAATTTGCTTGTGCTCGAACCTGCCCTCGGCGTGATGCCCTTTCGAGCCATCGCGCACCCGGCAATTCCATGGTGATGAGCGAATCTGAAAACTGTCCGATTCCTGTGTTGCTCAGCGGGAGATGAGATTCTCCAGCGAATTCCAGTGCCGAAACAGCTTCAAAAAACAACGGCTGCCTTTGGGTGATGCCCCTTCTCCCAAGCCAGACCCGCATTAAATGGCAAGGCTGGCTGGACATCCCCGGGGACTAACGTGCGCGAATGAGATCCGGTCGATCCGTGATGATGCCGGTAACCCCCATCGCCGCACAGGCCGCCACCATCCCTACATCATTAGCGGTATACGCCCAAACTTCAAGTCTTTTCGCCTCGGCAGCTGCAACTTGGGTCGTCCCGATAATCTCAGTATGCAGCCCGAGGACTTCCGCCCCGACCCGTTCAGCCACCGCCGGGAGCTCATTGCTCCACTGCTCAGCAAGCAGGCCCAACGCCAATTCCCGCGATTCCCGCCGCAAATTCGCCAGCCATCGCGGCTCAAAACTGATCACCAACGCGTCCCCTTCCAGGTCGTATTTCCGCAGGCTCGCGAGCAGAACCGCAGGCGGCACCTCGACTTTCAGCTCGATGACCGGGCGGGCGTACGGGCCGATCGCAAGCAGGGCCTCATCCAGGCAGGGGACGCGCGTCCCGGCGAAGCGCTGGTGCATCCACGAACCGGCATCGACCCGCAGCAGATCGTTCCATTCCCAATGCCGCACTTCGCCGTGCCCATTGGTCGTCCGGTCTAGCGTTTCATCGTGGAGCACGACGGGGACGCCGTCGGCAGTCATTCGCAGATCGAACTCCACCGCCCTGGCCCCCAGGCGGATGGCCTCTTCAAAAGAGGCGACGGTGTTCTCCGGCGCATACGCCGGCGCTCCCCGGTGCCCGACCGCAATGACTGGCTTCCTGGACATGTTAAGGAGTATAGACCAGGGTCGAGCCCCCGCAAGGACCGATTTTACGCAAATCCTTGACGCAAAGCAGTGCCCGGCCTTGCGACTCAGGGCCACTGGTCGAGGTCACAGCCCCAGAACGTCAGCCATCGTGTAGCGGCCGGCTTTCTGGCGGGATAGGAAGGCGGCCGCGCGGAGGGCGCCCCGGGCAAAAGTGTCCCGGTTGCTCGCCACGTGCCGCAGTTCTATACGCTCGCCGGGCGTCGCGTAGTAGATGGTGTGTTCGCCCACCACGTCCCCCATGCGGACCGCGTGCATGCCAATCGTGCCCTTCTTGCGGAGCGTATCGAATCCCTCGCGGCCGTGGACGAGGTCCTTTGCCAAGTCGCGGCCGGTGGCGCTGCAGATGGACTCGGCGAGGGAGAGCGCGGTGCCCGACGGGGAATCCTTTTTGAGGTTGTGATGCGCCTCGACGATTTCGATGTCGTACGCGTCGCCGAGCTGGCGCGCCACCTGCGCGGCCACGGCCAGCAGCACGTTCACCCCCAGGGACGTATTGGTCGCCTGCAGCACCGGAATGATGTCGGCGGCTTTGTTGATCTCGTCCTGGTCCGCCGCAGTAAGCCCGGTCGTGCCGATGAGGAGGGCGATCTTCCGCTCGACGCACTCCGCGAGGAGCGTACGTGTGGCCGCAGGGGCGGAGAAGTCGATGAGGACGTCCGGGTTGCCGGCAAGGGACGCCGTGATGGCCACGCCCAGCGCGTTGCAGCCCGCCACCGTGCCGGCATCCTTCCCGAGGTTCGGCGATTGCGGGGCGTCGATCGCGGTCGTCAGCTTGAAGAGCTCCGGCTGTTCCGCGGAAAGTGCGATGAGCCGTTTGCCCATGCGGCCGGCAGCGCCGGAGATACCGAGAGAAATGGTCGACATCAATGGATCCTCGTGCGGGAACAAGAGGAGCCATTGTAACGGAGAAGTCAGAACTCGGAAGTCCGAAGTCAGAAGGAAGTCAGAAGGATGGTAGCTCGGTAGCCTCTGACCACTCACTTCTGACTTCTGACTTCTCGTTTCACACCCTGCCGTGGATGTATTCGTTCAGGTAGTGGATTGCCGCCGCCTGGCCATCGGCGTGAAAGGCGTTGATGTCGCCGATCGAGATCAGGCCGATGAGATGGCCGTGCGACACGCAGACCGGAATGTGTCGGACACGGCGTTCCCGCATGATGGCGCCGACCTCATCGACTTCCATCTCCGGCGTGCAGTACGCGATGTCCGCAGACATGACCTCTTCGACGAGCGTGGTGCTGGGATCGCGCTGCGCCGCGACGATGCGCGTAAGCACATCGCGTTCCGTGAACATGCCGACCGCCCGTTCCCCATCATCACCCTGAACCGTGACGACCAGCGCGCCGATCTTGTGGTGGTTCATGACCTGGGTGGCTTCGAGAACTGTAGCCGTGGGGGAGATGCGGTGGACGTGGGAATCCTTTTTTGCCAGGAGATCGCCGACTGTGGCCATGGCTCACCTCATGAAAGATTCAAGACATCGAGCGCGCAATAGATAAAGGGAGTGCTCTAAGAACGATAGCTGTCGATCGAGACGTATGCAATAATGTGAATATTTTCTCAAAGTTGACCAGCGACCCATGGCCCGTGATGCTCGGTTCGTGGACGGGATCGATGCGTTTGTGACGGGGACCGTTGGTACTAATGGTGGGATTGCTGGGCTTTCCTGGCGGCGAGCTGGGAGCGCAGGTAATCCTTGAAAGTGGGAAGCCCGTGCTGCGACCAGGCGGCTTCGATGCGCTCGCCGACCTGCTTGTTGCTCGCGCGGATGTTCGAAAGCCACGCTTCGTCCGGTGAGCCCGGAGCGGCATGGAGATGGCGGTCGTGGGAATCGACGCGGAGCAGAAAGGGGATCGCGTTGGGCAAAGCGGAGGAGGTTGGATCGGCTGGGGCGGGTTCGATGATGAGTTTCATATGTGGGTAAAGCGGTTGACCGAGGCGGAGCGCGTAGCCGTGGAGGGAGGCGCCGGATTCCTTCTCCAAAAGCGATTCCGGTACATTCTGGGACGGAGAGAGATCGCGGATGGCCTTCGCGCGTTCCTGCACGGCGGGCGGAAGAGTGCCGTTGGGGTAGGCATACTGGACATACAACTCGATGGCCTGCTGGAGGATATGAGCGGATATTGGAGTCATGCCGGCCACCCTGTTCGCGCCTACTATTGTATCGGTACAACCGGCGGAAGAGACGGTCACGATGTACAAAATCCGCCCAATTAGTCTACCAGAGATCGGGCGACTTTCGACCCGATATACGTACAATGGAGTGCCCGTGCCAACCGGTGCGAGCGCTGGCAACGAGAAAAGGCGGAAGTACGAGTATGTCCACCACGGTGCTGGTCGTTGAAGACGACCTTGAAATCAACGAACTTCTCGGCGAATACCTTTCGCTGGAAAACATCAAATACCTGCAGGCCACCACGGGTAATGCGGGAATTTACCAGGCTGCCTCCACTCATCCCGACGCCATGATCCTGGACCTCATGCTGCCGGACATCAACGGGTTCGAGGTGGCCAGGTCGCTGACGATGAAGCGGGCAACGTTCGACATTCCGATTGTGATTCTTTCGTGCATGTGTCAGGAGTGCGACAAGCAGCGGGGGTTTGCGTCAGGGGCGTTGTATTACATGAACAAGCCCTTCCTTCCGGACGATCTGCTGAGCACGCTGCGGATGGCGCTGGACTGGAAGAATTCGCTGAAGACGCGGAAGCCGGAGGGGACGATCACGCTGGGGGAAAAGGAGACGGTCTGTGCCCGGGGGATCAACGAGATGATCGCGGACATTTTTGTGCAGACGGAACTGTCGGATTCGGCGGTGGGGCAGATTCGGGAGGCGGTGGAGACGCTGGCGGAGTGGGCGGTGCAGTGGAATAAGGAGAATCGTTCGCAGACCGTGGTGAAGCTGGAATATCGCATCGTGCGGAGCGCGGATGGGAATGGAATGAATGGGACGGGGCGGACGATCGAGTGGACGATTTCCGAGAGCGCTCCGGGGATGCTGGCGGACGCGTTCTTCAAGCCCGTCGCGCAGGCCAGCGGCACGGGGGTCGGAGGCGGGCTGCTGGGGTGGGGCGCGGGGAGTCTGCTCGCCAGGCCGATTGCGCCGATCGCGCCGCCGTCGAAGTGGCTGCAGGTCTTGGCGAAAGCGGGGGCGGCGAAGTTTGAGAAGGAGTCGAAAACGAACACGGTGCGGTTCTCGCGGAATGGGGGGGCGGCGGTGAGCAGCGCCGAAGCGGTGGTGCCCGTGGTCGAGATCGATGGGAATCGGGTTCCGACGCGGCTGCGGGATGAGGCGCTCGCGGCGAAGCGGAAATAACGCCTCCCCCACGTCTGAAAGGCATTCTCATTTATGGGACGGCGGATTGGAATTGCGGGGTTATTGCATTGGGGGGACGTATCCCTATAATTGATTGGCTCAAGACAAGCTGGGCCGGTGATATCCGGCCTGGGCAGTATGGAGCCGATCATGCCACACATCATTACCGAGCCGTGCATCGGGACAAAAGACGCAGCATGCGTGAACGTGTGCCCCGTCGACTGCATTCATCCGCGGAAGGATGAGGCGGAATTTACGGACGCCAAAATGTTGTACATCGATCCGGACACCTGCATCGACTGCGGTCTGTGCGTGGATGAATGTCCGGTGAAGGCGATTTTCACGGAAGATGATGTTCCCGCGGAATGGAAGCAGTTCATCCAGATCAACGCGGAACATTACAAGAAATAACCAGAGTCCCTTAATTGCTCTTTCACGTGGCTCTCCCCCCGGTTGAGCCAGCCAGGTTCCCGGCGTGTGTTCGGGAAATCGTGAAAGACCGAATAGAAAAGGAAATTTCAATGCCCCCAGCACGTAAGCCGCGGTTCCAGACCTTCCAGCGTCCCAAGACGCGTGTCGCCAAGATCTCCAGCAAGGGGAAGGTCTATGTCGACTACAAGGACGTGGAAAGCCTGAAGAAGATGCTCTCGATCAACGGCAAGATCCTCCCCCGCAAGCGCAGCGGCGCCTCGGCGGCGGAACAGCGCATGATCACCGACGCGATCAAGCGTTCGCGTTTCCTCGGCATGCTCCCCTACGTCGGCGGCAGCCCGGTCTGAGTTCAATTCAGAATTCAGAAATCAGAACTGAAAAGGCCCAGGGATGTGATTCCCGGGGCCTTTTTTTCTTGCGCGGAAACTTGCGGCGATCGAGCGGTTTCAGAAAAGGATCCGGAATCGGAGCCAGAGAACGCCGACGGCGTCTTCGCCCGAATTGCTCGGGTCGAGGATGAGTTGGTAGCCGACGGAAAATTGGTCGGTGTGCGTGACTTGAACACGATAGAACGCTTCGGCGGCGTATTGGTCCCGGAGACCGGATTTGGAGGGCTGGCCCCAGGAAAATCCGATCCCGCAGACGTCTTCTTCGGAAAAAAAGTGCCCATGGAGCCCGATGCCTGCCGCCGCAAGCTGATGCACCTTCAGCAGGTCTGTATCGTTGTATTCATATCGGGCGAAGGGGACGACCTGCGGCGTGATGGCCTGGTCGATGCTCAGCGCGAACCCCTGGTCGGATCGTTCGGATTCTGAAGGGACGGCGTCGGCATGCCAGAAGGTGGCGCGGTAATTGCCCGGACCCATTCCGGCAATGCGGGGAGTGAATCCGAGTTCCGCCACGGTAAAGAGGTCGAGATCACCAAAGGTGTTGAAGCCTGCTCTGGATTCGGAGCCTTGCTGGTCTTGAAAGCCGGCGGAAAGATAAAGCCAGGTGGTCGGGTTGAAACGTGCGTTCAGGCCGAGGCCGCTGCCGGGGTAGGCGATTGCGGGAGCAGTCGAAAAGGCGGCGTTCATGAAGAACTGGCGATCACTGGACCAGACATTGGTCGAATAGTAGTTGGTGGGGTCGAGTTTGCCGAGGTCGAAGACGAAAAGGCTGTCGAGAAAGCCCTGGCGCCAAAAGAGCTGGGAAACCTGGACGGGGGTCTCCCCCATTCCCTTGGTGGTGTTCCAGAGCGAACCGATCTGGCCGCCGAGGGCTTTGGGGGCCTCGCTTCCGATCTGCCACTGGTAATCGACTTTGAAATTGAGATAGCCGTTGTTTCGTGCATCGGGCGTGCCGAGGAGCCGCCAGGAGCCGAAGAGTGCGGTGTATCCCCCGCCGGCGCTGCGATCGCCGGGACCGGGGGTGGCGCCTTGATAGACAAGGGAGGTCTCCGCACCGAGGCTGAAGCCGAATCCATCTCGCAGGGAATCGGTCGTCTGCTTCCAAAGAGGATAGGCAAGCGAAATGGGGCCGTAGGGGAAGAGGCCGGCGGGTTGCCTGTACGATTCTTTCAGCGTGAGGCTGATATCGTTTGGCGGGTGAGGAGCGAACTTCTCCGGTTCTGACGCCTGGGTCGTGGGTGCCGCGGCAATATCATCAGCGTCCGGAGGAGGCATCAGCGTCAGCTCGGGAGCCTGAACGGCGGGAGCGGTTGCAGGTTGCGTGGACTGGGTGGCGGGAACATCTGCGATGCCGGTCGTTGTGATCGACAGGAGAGTCGTTGTAAAAATCAGTGCTTTCGCACGGCCGGACACGCGGCACGCCCGCCCACATCGAGCCATTCCGTCGATCTGCATTCGGATACACTAAAGCGACCTGTATCCCTTGTGACCTCGTAAAATTACCAATATCAGGCATGCAAAGCCGAATGTACAAGGAGCGAGTCTTCGACGTTGGCACTTCGTGACCCGGGAGTCCAGGATGGTGCGGAGACGATGGCTATGATTTGGAAACGGAGGCGCCATGGTGACGAAACGAGCGTGGATGAGCCTTGTGGTGCTGTTGTGTGCGTCCTGCAGCGAGTATGGCTATCGATACAAACCGGAGCAGCACTCGCTGCGCCCGATTTATGCCGACTACCGCGTTCAGCATGACAACGTGGATATCATGGTCGACACGAACGGGGCTCGCCTGCAGTCGATATTCATTCTAAAGCGGGACACGCTCGAGGCGAAACCCAAAAGCGTGGATTATCCAAAGTTCGAGGACGAAATGATGCAGAGCGGCGGTTACATGATCCACGGGCCGAGCATGGCGGATGGGCCGACGATCGCTCATTTTGACAGGCAGGAGATTGGGGCGCCGCCGTGGGAGGTGCATGTGAGCATAGAAGGCATCGGTCAACTGACGATCATGGTGGGAAAATAAGACAGGGGACACCGGATAGATGAAAAGTTGTGCGATGCGCGGGGAAACGCGGGCGCGGAACGCGAAGTCCAGGTGCCCGCTCGATGCGATCACGACAGCAAAACGAAAGCCGGGGCTCCCATTTGAGAGCCCCGGCCTTTTTCTTGTCCGTTCTGATAAACGGTTGGCTTCAAGTTAGAACTTGAGCTGGAACTGCAGGCGGAAAATCAGGTCCTGGGTGTTGATGGCGGTGGATGCCTGCGAGCTGCTGTAAGCCGCTTCGCTGGGGATGAACATGCCTTCCGCCTGGACCTTCGCATTGTTGCCGAACATGTAGTAGTTCAGACCGAGGCTGTATTCTTCCATCTTGTTGGGTTCGCCTTCGGTGAGGAGCTCGCCGGCGCGGGCGACAGCTTCGATCTTGGGGGTAATCATGTAGCCGACCTGGCCGTAGTAACCCAGCTCAAAGAAGCTGCCGTTGGTGGCGTAACCGGCAGGCAGGGTGATGCCGGCGCCGGTGTTCTCGTTGATCTGCTGAATAAAGGCCGCGGAAGTGGCGGAGAAGCCCTGCCACTTGAGGCCGCCGTCGACGGTGCCGCGATAGAGGTCGCCGTTGAGCGGGTAGCTGCCGAGGAAGCCGGGGCTGGGGGCAGTCGAGATGCCGATGAGCCCATTGTTCGCCTGGCTGCCGGGGAAGGCGTTGCTGGAGGCATTGGCGGATTCATAACCGGCCGCTGCGGCAACTTCCCACGCCAGGCCGCTCTTGTCCTTGCGGAGATCGGCTTCATCGTTGAAGTCGGCGAGGGTTCCGCCGCCGACATACTCCGAGCGGCCGTAGAAGGCGAGGCGGTTATCGTTCTTGCCGCCGATTTCCGCAGCGCGACCTGCAGTGTTCGACTTCTGGCCGTTGTTCACGTTGAGTTCATACATCCAGTGGTCCTTGATGGGCTGGCCATAGACGCTCATGCCCAACGTGCGGACGGGGTCAAAGGGATAGAACACAGTGGGGAAGTCGGTGAATTCCATACCCGAGGAAATGTATTCCAGACGGGAGTACGGCGTCAGGAACGAACCGGCGCGAATATTGAGAAGGTCGTTGAACCGGTACGCCATGTAAATATCGAGAGTCTGGAAGTTGTTGTTGTTGGTGGAGTCGCCCGCGAAATCACCCGAGATCATGTAGGTGAGGTTCGGCGAGAACGCGTTACCGGAGAAGAGCAGACGCGCCCGGCGGAAATCGAAGCCGCTGACGTCGCCATGCTTCGGTTGGGTGCTGTACGAGCTGCTGTTGGTCACTCGATCCTGAGCAAAAGTGTAACGGAACTGCAGGTAGCCGTTGGCCTGGAACTTAAAGTTCTTGTCCGGCGTTTGAATATAGAAGCCGTTCTTGTAGCCGAAGTTATCGCCGTCAGCGAACTGGCCGCGGGTCTTGGCGTCGGCGATGGTCTCTTCCACGATGGAGCGAATCTGGCTGGCCCGTTCCTGGGTCATCCAATTGGCGTCTTCCTTCTGTTCGAGATCAGCAATCCGGGCGCGCAGGGACTTCAACTCGGCCTGCACATCCTGGTTGGATGCGGCGTCATCAGCGAATGCCGTCCCTGTTACTGCCAAAGCCATCAGGGTAGCAGCCATCGCCGCTCTGTGTGACCAGAATCCATACCGCATTCCACAAACCTCCAAAAATACCTTCCACCACTGACCCGGCCAGATACATCCCGACCGGAAGAGTGGCGGAAGATAGCCGCGGATTGTAAATATTCCGTTAAGATTGGGAAAGGGGCCCGTAAATGAATACCCCTTTTTCTGTGATTTCACCCAGCCTGGCGCTTGTACGCCGCGTAGTAAATGATTAGCGCAAATGTTGATGTGCAAACAACATGCGATTTCATGTTTTCCGCCAAAGACGCCGTGGTGCGGTCCCCGGGTGACGGCGACGATCAATGTGCGAAGCCTGGTGCAAAACGCGCGGAAACGTCCGTTGAGCGCACTCAGTGCGTCACGGAGCGGACAATGACGACCACGACCGTCGCGCCCGCAATCATCAGGTTGCAAAGTCCCAGGATTATTCCCGCCAGCGCGAACGGGCGACCGGAATACCGTTCGGGCTGGTCCTCGATCTGCCGCAGCGCCAGCAATCCCGTGATCAGGGCGGTCGTGGTGAATGCAAGGCATGCGGTGATGCCGATCGGCGCCAGGAGAAAGTTGCAGCAGCAACCGCAGGAACAGACTGAAAGAATCCCTGTGGTCAACGAAATGATCGCCAGCGGGTTGGTTTGTTCTGTCGGGCGGTTGTAGGCCAATTCGATCGGAGCTCGTGATACAGGCGCCGGCAGCGTGGCCAGAGGGTCCCTCCCCGGACTGTGATACGCCAGTGGCTGCCCGGTGAAAAGATCCGCGAGGGCAGGATGGTTCGAGACCTCGACCCAATCGGTCGTGCGCTCCGGGGCGATGAACATCCCCGGCACAATGCGCCCTTCGCGGATCCACTGACGAACCGCCTCCATGGTTGCTGGTCCATAGATGTTCCCGCGCGAATCGCGGATGGAGAATTGTGTCGCTTCGCTCATGGATGGCTCACGCCAGGACATCTTTGTGCATCGGCATAAAACTCTGAAATCACGCCATTTATTTGCGTCTCCACTCCAATTTCCCCGCCCCGCCAACTATATTGCTTTCCCCCACTCCGCGCTGTATATCCCCTTCATGCTCGCCCGCAAGACCGTCAAACTTACCTCATGGCCCGACCCACTGGTACAGGAACGCCTCGAAGACATGGGCTTCTTCTTCGATCAGGCCTTTCGCGCCTGGATCCGATTCTGCGATGAAGACGAAGTCCAGCCCATCAACGACTGGCTCAAACGCCACCACCTCTCCCACGAAGTCCTCCCCGCCAAAGGCCGCGGCGAACTCAAAAAGCACGCCAAACTCTCGGAACAACTCGTCCTCAAAAACGGCGGCTCTCCCACCATGTGCTCGCTTTGCGGCGCCAGCGGCGTCGCCTGCCGCCAATGGATCGAAGGCGACGACACCGACTCCACCGACTACCCCAACGCCGCCAAGTTCTATCTCTGCGGCAACTGCGTCCAATCCCGCATGCAGCCCCACCCCCGCCTCTATTCACCCGCCGACGAACAGCTTTAATGCCCGCACGGCCGGTTTGGACGACATCATTCCTCCTCCAGTTCCTCCATATGCGTGCGCAAAATTTCCGCCAACCCCTCCCGATCCAGTTCGCTCCGCGCAACAGCCATCGCGATCAGATACATCACTCGATCAGAGATGATGAAATCCCACCCATTCTTCTGCACAAAGATCGCGGCGACCGCCAGCGAAATGCGTTTGTTGCCGTCCATGACCCCCTGGGTTGTCGCCAGCCCATACATGTAGTCCGCCGCAAGATCTGCTAAATCCGCGTCCGTATTGTATTGTGCCGTAAACTGCGGACGGTTCATTGCTGACCGAACCACAACTTCATCGACAAACCCATCTTGACCGCCGTGGAGCTGCAATTGGACCCTGTGGGCCTCCAGCAACTCCTCCCAGTGATGAATTCGATACCGTCCGCTTCCTTCTCCTTGCGCAAAAGCACGAAAGCCGGATTTGGTTCCGGCTTCCGTTGCAATCAAATATCTTGGGTACCGGTTACTTGGCGAGTTTCGCGAACGTCCACTCGTACTTCTTGTTGGTCGCTTCCAAGGCCGCCTTAAAGCTCCGACGTTTCGCGGCCTTCGGCAAAATCTTCTTCTTCGTCGTCTTCCCTTGAGTGCTCATACGCTTCTCCATTACCCTTCCTTTCGATCATCCCATAATATGAAATGAATTCCCCCTATTCAATTCCCATCCCTTGCACGTTCCCCCCATCCGATTATTATGCGGCTGGCGGCCAATAGATGCCTTCCTCGATCGTTATCCTTTCTACCGCATCCCGCGCATCCCCCCATCCGGGTGCGCCGCCGCAGCAATAACAGGAGTACCCCCATGAAGATGTACGTCATGGCCGACCCGACGCGCTACGCCCGCATGACCACGAAGGAACTTCGCGACACCTTCCTCGTCGAAAACCTCTTCACCCCCAACGAAATCCCCATGGTCTACTGCGATGTCGACCGCACCATCATCGGCTCCGCAGTCCCCACCCATAAAGCCCTCACACTCGGCACCGCCGACGAACTCCGCTCCGCCTACTTCCTCGAACGCCGCGAAATCGGCATCCTCAACATCGCCGCACCGGGGGGGGGCAAAGGCACCGTCACCGTCGACGGAAAACCCTACGAAATGGAAAGCCTCGACTGCCTCTACGTCGGCCGCGGCAACAAAGAGCTCCTCTTCACCTCCGCCGACCCCGCCAAACCCGCCGAGTTCTACCTCATCTCCTACCCCGCCCACGTAAACTACCCAACCGTCCTCGCCAAAAAAGCCAACGCCGCCGCCGTCCCCCTCGGATCCGAAGCCACCGCCAACAAACGCACCATCTACAAATACATCCACCCCGAAGGCATCAAATCCTGCCAGCTCGTCATGGGCTTCACCCAGCTCGAAGTCGGCTCCATCTGGAACACCATGCCCTCCCACACCCACGCCCGCCGCTCCGAAATCTACCTCTACTTCAACGTCCCCGCCGAGCACCGCATCTTCCACTTCATGGGCCCCGGCGACGAAACCCGCCACCTCGTCGTCGGCAACAGGCAGGTCGCCATCTCCCCAAGCTGGTCCATCCACTCCGGCGCCGGCACCTCCGCCTACACCTTCTGCTGGGCCATGGGCGGCGAAAACCAGGCCTTCGACGACATGGACCACCTCAAAATCTCCGATTTGAAATGACAAATGACAAATGACGAAACAAATCCCAATAACCAATGTCCAAATGACCCAATCTCCCCCACGCGCCGTTTTGAACATTCCGTCATTCGTCATTGGAATTTGATTCGTCATTTATCATTCGTCATTCGTCATTAACGCTCTTGGAGCCGTATGATTCTCGACCAATTCAAACTCACCGGAAAAGTAGCCTTGGTTACCGGCGCCAAACGCGGCATCGGCCTCGCCATGGCCATCGCTCTCGCCGAAGCCGGCGCCGACATCCTCGCCGTCTCCGCCTCCCTCGAGCCCTCCGGCTCCGAAGCTGAAAAACAAATCACCAAACTCGGCCGAAAATTCAAAGGCTACGCCTGCGACCTCGCCGACCGCAAAGCACTCTACGCCTTCATCCAAAAAGTAAAGTCCGATAACCCCACCATCGACATCCTCGTCAACAACGCCGGCACCATCCTCCGCAAACCCGCCGCCGAGCACCCCGACGACTACTGGGACAAGGTCATCGAGGTCAACCTCAACTCCCAGTTCATCCTCACCCGCGAGATCGGCAAGGAAATGGTCGCCCGCAACTCCGGCAAGATCCTCTTCACCGCCTCACTCCTCTCCTTCCAGGGCGGCATCACCGTCCCCGGCTACGCCGCCTCCAAGGGCGGCATCGCCTCCCTCACCAAGGCCTTCGCCAACGAATGGGCCTCCAGGGGCGTCAACGTCAACGCCATCGCCCCCGGCTACATCGCCACCGACAACACCGCCGCACTCCGCGCCGACGAAACCCGCAATACCACCATCCTCGCCCGCATCCCCGCCGCCCGCTGGGGCGACCCTGCCGACCTCGCCGGCGCCACCGTCTTCCTCTGCAGTCCTGCCGCCAACTACCTCCACGGCATCATCCTCCCCGTCGATGGCGGCTGGCTCGGCAGATAGATTCCACATACACGTCTCGAGGAAACGAGTCCCAAATCGCGAGAACCACAATGGCCAACACGCAATCGCCCGAACTCGCCAACGAAAAATCCGCCGCCAACGCCCCCGCGCCCCTTGGCAAAGTCCGCTGGGGCATCTGCGCCCTCCTCTTCTTCGCCACCACCACCAACTACATCGACCGCGCCATCCTCTCCGTCCTTTTTCCCATCCTCAAACACTCCCCCGCCGACGGCGGCCTCGGCTGGACCAAGGACGACTACGGCACCATTCAAACCATCTTCAGCGGCGCTTACGCCCTCGGGCTCTTCTTCGCCGGCGGATTCATCCGCCGCGCCGGCATTAAATGGGGCCTCTTCTGGGCTGTCGTCGCCTGGACCGTTGCCTCCCGCGCCCACGGCCTTGTCGCCTTCATCGATCCCCACGCCTCCATGAATGTCTTTGGCCAAACAATGCTCACCACCGTCGTCGCCTTCTGCATCTGCCGCATCTTCCTCGGCCTTTCCGAGGCCGCCAACTTCCCCGCCGCCATCGCCGCCACCGCCGAATGGTTCCCCAAAAAGGAACGCGCCTTCGCCACCGGCATTTTCAACTGCGGCTCCAATGTCGGCGCCATGATCGCTCCCTTCGTCGTTCCCGCCATCGCCCTCGCATGGGGGTGGTCCATCTCCTTCTACATCACCGGCATCCTCGCCGTCATCTGGCTCGTCCTCTGGGCTATGTATTATCAAAGCCCCCAAAACCACAAAAAACTCACCCCCGCCGAACTCGCCTTCATCGAAAGCGACAAGGACGAAAAACAGCCCACCGTCAAACTCCCTTGGTC
The DNA here is from genome assembly GCA_035524355.1 of Phycisphaerae bacterium. Lineage (GTDB taxonomy): Bacteria > Planctomycetota > Phycisphaerae > WQYP01 > WQYP01 > DATKPA01. The sequence goes on from DATKPA010000063.1 coordinate 129,377, forward strand.
TCAATTCTTCTTCCGCCGCCAAACCATCGCCTTCTCCATCGGCAAATTCCTCACCGACCCCATCTGGTGGTTCTATCTCTTCTGGGTCCCCGACTTCCTCACCGAAAAATTCAAAATCAAAGTCACCGACTCCGCCTGGCCTCTCGTCGTCATCTACACCAGCACGACCGTCGGCAGCATCTACGGCGGCTGGCTCTCCTCCCACCTCATCAAACGCGGATGGACCGTGAACGCCGCCCGCAAAGTCACCATGCTCGCCTTCGCGCTCTGTGTCGTCCCCGCTTTCGGCGCCGCGCTCGTTTCCAATATGTGGCTCGCAGTCGCCCTCATCGCCCTCGCCGCCTCCGCCCACCAGGGCTTCTCCGCCAACATCTTCACCCTCGTTTCCGACACCGTCCCCAAGCAGGGCGTCTCCGCCGTCACCGGCATTGGCGCCATGGCCGGAGGTATCGGCAGCATGATCTACCAGAAATCCGTCGGCAAAATCCTCGACGCCACCCACAACAACTACGCCGTCCCCTTCGCCATCGCCTCCTCCGCCTACGTCATCGCCGTCCTCTTCATCCATCTCCTCCTCCCGCGCCTCGAACGCATGAAACTCGACAACGTCCCCACCACCACCGGCCCAACACCTCTCGATCCCTGATCCCTTTCTAAGTCCCAAGCCCAGCGATTGAATCCCTGGACCTGTCTCAACAAGGAGCCCCAATGTTCGCGCGTCGTACCGCCCTTGCCGCCTCACTTCTCCTCACCGCCTGCACCGCCAACGCCGCCGACCCCACCACACCCTCAACCCCTGCCGTTGCCGCCCCGCATGTCCACTCGACCGGCATCCTCCCCATGCTCGAAGAATGCGCCGACGCCCAGCTCTCCCTCATGGGAGAAAAAGCCCCACCCGACTGGACCGCCGCCACCTTCTACGTCGGCCTCGCACGACTCTCCCACACCTCCACCAACCCCAAGTACGCCAAGGCCTGCCTCGACATCGCCGAAAAAAACCAGTGGCAAGTCCACGCCGGCGGCGCCAAAACCGGCGTCAAACGCCGATTCTTCGCCGACGACCAGGCCATCGGACAGCTCTACATCGACATCGCCATCTCCAAAAACGACCCCAGGCTCCTCGACCCTCTCATCGCCGAAGAAACCGCCCTCCTCCATCAGCTCGAAAATTACGACCCCGTCCTCTCCGACCCCAAGTTCCACGCCAAGCCCGAAAACGAAAAAATGGAAGTCATCCCCTGGTGGTGGTGCGACTCACTCTTCATGAATCCCCCCGTCCTCGCCGGCCTCTCCCACGCCACCCCCGATCCCAAATTCATCGACGGCATGGACAAGGCCTACTGGCAGACCGCCGCACTCCTCTACGACCCCGATGAGCACCTCTTCTACCGCGACAATCGCTTCCTCTCCATGAAAGCCAAAAACGGCAAAAAAGTATTCTGGTCCCGCGGCGACGGCTGGGTCTTGGCCGGCCTCACTAACATCCTCTCCTACATGCCCGACAACTACCCCTCCCGCTCCCGTTATGAGCAACTCTTCAAAGACATGGCCGACAAACTCCTCTCCCTCCAGCTCGCCTCCGGAAAAAACGAAGGACTCTGGCCACCTTCGCTCCTCGACCCCGAAGACCCCGACTTCACCGAAACCTCCGGCTCCGCCTTCTTCACCTACGCCTTCGCCTGGGGTATCAACCACCACCTCCTCGACAAAGACAAATTCCTCCCCGCCACCCTCAACGGCTGGGACGCCCTCACCGCCCGCCTCCGCCCCGACGGCCAGCTCGGCTACGTCCAACCCATCGGCTTCAAACCCGACGGCTCCCAAGCCATCACCATCGACAACACCCAATACTACGGCAACGGCGCCTTCCTCCTCGCCGGCTGCGAAATCCTCAAACTCACCGGAGCCAAATAGCCACTGACCCAAACCGACGCCCGCCGCCTCAGGCGGCGCGGGCCAATGTGCTCGCACCAGCAAAAAGGACCCTCGACCATGACCCACCCCCGTTTTGAACATTCGACCATTCGTCATTCGAATTTGATTCGTCATTCGTCATTCGTCATTCGTCATTCCCTCCCCCTCGCAATCGTTGCCGCCCTCCTCGCAGCTTGCAACGAATATCACAAGCCCGCCTCCCCCTACATCCCTCCCTTCTCCGAAGTCCCCGACACCCACCCCACCATCGACTCCCCCCCCCAGGCCTACGTCCGCTACGCCCCCGAGCGCGACGACGACATCGCCTGGGAAAACGACCGCACCGCCTTCCGCATCTTCGGACCCGAACTCGAAACCGCCGCACCGCCCTTCTCCTCCGGCATCGACGTCTGGTCCAAACGCGGCCGCAACCCCGTCATCAACACCTGGTACCAGCAGGGAGAACACTCCTACCACATCGACCACGGCACCGGCATGGATTGTTACAAGGTCGGCGCCTCCCGCGGCTGCGGCGGCATCGCCGTCTACAACCCCGATGACCACAAGTACTACGTCTCCCACGACTGGCAATCCTTCTCCATCCTCAACCGCGGCCCCAGGGAAGCCGTCTTCCAGGTCACCTACGCCCCGTGGCGCGTCACCACCCCCACCGAAAAAGTCGAGAACCCCGGCGCCCCCGGCCGCAAAGTCTGGCAGGTCACCAAGTTCACCCTCCCCATCGGCTCCAACCTCAACCGCATCGAAACCACCCTCTACTCCAACGAGCCGGGCCCGATTACCGTCGCCATCGGCCTCGCCACCCACGGCGCCAACGACGGCCTCCTCTGGCAGCAGGACTCCCGCATGACTTTCTGGGACAAGGCCGACCGCATCCCCGAAGACAAAAACGACAACGGCTACAACGGCACCGCCCTCATCGTCAATCCCGCCAACTTTCAGCGCTTCACCCAGACCGCCGACGACAACCTCATCCTCCTCAACGTCACCCCCGGAAAACCCTTCGTCTACTACGCCGGCGCCTGCTGGTCCAACGGCCCTGACTTCCACTCCGACACCCAATGGGATCACTACATCGAAACGTTTGACGCCAAGTACTAAGCAACCACCGCCATGCCCCGTGGCATGGCCGTCCCGGCCGAATGCCAAGAGGGAGATTGCCAAGAGTGGGTACGTCATTGGCAATCTCCCCCCCCTAGTCCGATAGGAATTGTAGGGATTCGTGGTTTTTGGGGTCAGGAGGAGGGTGGGCAGGGGAGACCGCCAAGTGTGGGTACGTCATTGGCGGTCTCCCTCCATCTCCTATAGGAATAGTAGGGGTTAGGGTGGAACTTCAAGCGGGGGAACTGGTTACGGTCTTTTTGATCTGGTAGACGACGTGTTCGACGAGTTTTCCGTGGAGGAGTCGTTGTTCGCGGCGGTCGGTGAGGAGGGCTCCGATTGTTTCGAGGGCTTTTCGGGAGCGGAGGTGGGTGACGCCGACTTCGAAGACGACGGAGTCGACGAACTGGAAGGCGTGGGTGAGCATGAGGTGTTTCATTTCGCGGTTGTAGTTTCCGCCCCAGTGGGAGCGGGCGAGGAAGGTCCAGCCGATTTCGACCTCGGAGATGTTGGTGTCGCGTTGGAGGTAGCGAGAGGAGCCGATGATTTTTTGGGTTTTGCGGTCGATGGCGACGAGGGCGCCTTTGGAGGCGAGTGCGTCTTCGAAGAATTGTTTGAAGACTTCTTCCTAGTGGCGGGTGGGGACGGGGTGTTGTTCCCAGATTTTGGGGTCGGACGCGACTTCGTAGAGGGGCTGCCAGTCGTTGGGGTGGAAGGGGCGGAGTTCGAGGAGGGTGCTGAGGAGGTGGGGTTGGAGGTTGAAAGGTTTCAGGAAGGTCTCCAATTCAACTATTGATTTCGTTTGCCATCATGAAAGATCGAGCACAAACTGTGGTATCGAACTTCCCCAAAGCCATTCGTGGAAGGCGGACTTGCCATGTGACAGCTGGCCCATCCATGCCTTAATATCTTCATCCTTTGTTTGCGCGTTAGGAACGACGAGCTGGCGAATGACCTGCCCATCTCCTAGGAACTGCCAAGCGGTGTCTAGGATTTTTGTCCCCTCTCCTAGGAACATTGGGGGGACGTTCATGTGCATAGGGCGCTCGCCGCTGGCCACTCTAGTTGCACGTTGCCTCTCGGAGAAGTCCATGGCGAATAGCAGAAGGTTGTGCGCCGTTACCGCGGACTTGTACATCAGCTCCGTTGGGAATACTGAGCGGTAAACCGCAACATGGCTGTAGCCGTTTACAAGCGTTTCCCATGCTTCGCGGCAATGGTGGCCGAGCGTTTCGGGCCATCCGACGACTCCGCTACATTCTAAGAGGCGCGCGCGAGACTGGTATGGCCCCCTGGGAATCTTTAGATTTGCCACCGACATTGCCACTTCGGTATGCCCATTCGATAGCGCGGCACCTCCAATGGCGTACTGGAGTAGGTAAATCAGAGTTTGGGGAATTTCGACGTAACGAGAATTTCCGGAACTTGGCCACGTCGAGTCCAACAGGGAGCGCATCAATGCTAAGTCCTTGGTATATGGCTCTTTGCCATATTCCGCAGCTGCGAGAAGAATGCTGACAAGTTCGTTGATTTGTGGAAAGATGCCGTAGACGCACTGCTCCCTTAACTTTGGATCTGCCGGTACGGAAGAATTGTTTTCTCGCCACTGATCGAGTTGGCCCTGAAGCAACCGTATGGCTGATTTGCGGAGTTCTTGCCAGCCAACGAAGTCCGCTTTGGATTGAGCGGTCCGGAATGAGTAGTAGACGTTGTGTGGCTGGCGTGTGATCGTGGTCGAGAGGTTCAGTGCTCGATGAGCGTATTCACCTATTTGCACGAGCGTCGTTTCACCGGTGTTTAAAAAGCAGAAGTTTCCGTACTCTTCTGTTGACGCATTTGCCGCAAGGAGCGTTTGGTTAATAAGGTATTTCAGGTGGTGGAGATCCATGCGACGCCGTTGAGCGAATTCAGCGGTAGTGATGATGCTGGTGGGGTCGTGCGCAATTGGGTCGATGAGCTTGGGGACGGTGCCAACCACATGGACATTCTTGGCGTGAATATCACCGTGGGCGAGCCTGCGGGTGTGGAACGCGTTGAGGCCCGCTATTAGGCCGTCGATCACGCTTCCAGCTTCTTGTGCGGAAATGGTCGGCTTCCCTAGCCAGTCCGCGAAAGATATCCCAGCGGCGTACTCCATCACGAGAGCGGGCTCCGCTTCGATGTCCTTCGCATTGGGGCGTTTGAGATCGTCGACAGCATAGATGCCGATGACGTTTTCGTGTTTGATTTGCCCAAGCGCCGCGGCGTGTTGGACGACTCGTTCGCGAATCTTGTCGATCGGTGTATTGAAAAACTTTATCGCGACTTCTCGCCCGAGTTCGTCTTTCCCGCGCCAGACCTCGCCGGTCGTTCCGGATCCAACTTTCTCGATGAATTCCTTGATCATGGATGAGTATTTTGTACAGGGGAGCCGTTCTGATCAATTGCTTTTTGAAACGCTGGCGGGACGTTCGTGCGCCGAAAACGAATAGCCGACGGGAGCGTCCGCTCCACTTCTTAGTTCTGCTTTATTTTTCGGGCAGGACGAAGGCATTGAGGGAGTGGGAGGGGAGGGTGAGGTGGAGGGATTCATTGGTGCCGGTGGCGATGATGAGGGGGAGGTCGCTCTTTGACGAGTTGCCGACGAGGAGCACCGTGTCGCCGGCGGGGGTTTGGAAGGCAAGTTTATCGCCCCAGTTGCCGGTGGTGGTGACGAGGTGCGAGCCGGGGGGAATGAAGTGGGAGGCGAGTTTCATGAGGTAAAATTCGGGGTGGCGGGTGATAGTGTGGGCGGGGGGAGTGGGGTCGATGGTGATGAGGGCGTTTTGTTTCCAGCCCCAGGTGGAGACGCCGCCGGGGGGGAGGACCATGTTCCAGTAGAAGTAGGAGCTGGCGCCGCCGTTGAAGTAGGTGCGCATGAGGGCGAAGGTGTGTTCGGCGTCGGCGAAGGAGTTTTTGCCGGTGCCGCACTCGCTTTCGCTTTGCATGAGTTTCATCGTGGGGAAGAACTCGTGGGTTTTGGCGATGGCCTCTTTGCCTTCCCACTGGTAGGCGACGCCGGTGATGAATTTGGCGGCGGCGGGATCGGAGAGGACGGGGATGGCGAAGTCTTCGGGTTTGGCATCATTGATCGTGCCGAGCCAGATTTCGGCGTTTACTTTCTGCTCGTGAAAGGCGGGCCCCATGTAGTCGCGGACGAAATCGCGCTCCTGCTCGCCGGTCCAGACGCAGGTGGGGTATTTGCTGTCGGACTTGGGTTCGTTCTGGACCATGCAGGCGTAGATGTGGAGGCCTTCGGACTGGTAGGCCTGGACGGCTTTGGCGAGGTACTGGGCGTAGGCTTTCTGGATGACGGGGTCGGACTTGAGGTGGCCGGAGGCGTAGTTATTGTTGTCCTTCATCCAGGCGGGGGGGCTCCAGGCGGAGAGCCAGATCTGGAGGTCGGGGCGGATGGTCATGGCGGCTTTAACGTAGTGGAGCATGTAGCCGCGGTCGCGCTCGATGTTGAAGTGCGAGAGGGAGAGGTCGTTGGGGGAACCGGGGGGGGTGTCGTCGAGGGAGTACCAGTCACGGGCGTAGTCGCTGGCGCCGATCGGCATGCGGGCGCGGGTGAAGGCGCAGCCTTCGTCGGCGAAGAGGTCGCGGAGGATTTGGGTGCGGTCTCTTTCGGAGAGGGTGAGGAGGACCTGCCAGCCGAGTTCGTTGAAGCAGCCGCCGAAGCCCTCGATTTGCTGGAGGGGTTGTTGCGTGTGGATGAGGAGGTCGGGTTTGGCGGCGGGATCTTCGGTGAGTTGGGGCGCGGGCATTTGCCGCCAGGGGACGGCGGCGGTGCTGCAGATCCATTGTGGCGTGGCGGCGGAGGCGGCGGTGGTGAGGAGGAGACCGGAAATGACGAATGACAAATGACGAATGACGAAACGGAGGTGGTGCTTGTGGGGCGCGATCGAGTTTGTTTGAGTGAGCATGAGGGGAATATAGCGGAGAGTCGGGTGCGGGTTGCGCGCAATTTGCGGGGAAAAATGGATGAAACTGCGACCTGGGAGTGACGTGGGTGGGAATGTCGCATTTGAAATAATTTTTCTTCCAGGCATCCGGCAAAAATAGCAGCGCCGCAGAAGGGGCTTCCTGCGGCGCCGTACTTTCGGTCACGAGAGAATTATTCGATGATGAGATTGACGTTGCCCCGGAGCGAAAGGGTAACTGTCTTTGCGGGTTCCGCATGGGGCGAGGGGGCGATGTCGGCATCGCCGACGCCACCGGAGAGTGTATAGGCTTCCCAATTGTAGCTCGTGATGTATTGGTAAGGGATGACGCCGTATCCATGGCCATAGGGATTTTGATATCCCCAGGCGGTGGACCAATGATTGCGGATGATGAAATAACCACCGCCGGGGGAGGATGGCAGGTCTTGATAACCGACAGCGGTGAGGGCGTGGCCGCCGACTTGCGGGTCATTGGCAAGGGGCATAGTAATTCGGCCGGAGCGTTTGGTTTCCGGGCTGGTGTACCAGCTGTTGAAAACGGGGATGGAGATGCCGACGGGTTTTCGGGCGGCGAGAGCAGATTTCAAAGCCAGAACGTCTTTAGGGTTGAGGGGCGACAAGGCGACTTTATAGGCGGCGGCGTCCCTTCGGGCATTCGCGGGCATCACGCCATTGTTGTTGCAAGGGAGGTTGGGGTTGTAGGGCCAGATCACCTCGCGGCATTGGCCACGAGAGGCGAGGACCTGTGCGCCAAATTTCTGCCACGTTCCGCACGATGCCGGCGAGCCATCGATCAACTTGATTTCGTGATAGAGGTGTTGCTCGGAGAGATCGACGGGGTGTCCCTGTACGGCGCGAACATATTCGTTAATGGCCGTGAGCGCGAAGGAAACGCACGTGCCTCGCTGCCCCTGGTTGCGAATGGCGCTCATGGAAGGGATGAGGTTGACTGTCGAGGGGAGGCCGAGAGGCGGCATGCTAAAGGGTTCCGCAGCGGCGGAGACGTCACCGTCGGGCGCGATAGCGCCCATGGCGTAAAGAGGAGGGAGAGGCGTTTCCATTTCGAGGAGGGTAGGGGGGCGAAGGACTTTGCGGGCTTCCTTCACATGAGTTTCGAGGGCCTGATGGGAGATTCCGAGGGAAGCTGCAAGATGTTTATGTTTCTCGTCAGTATTGCTGAGTGCGACGAGTTGCTCTGCATCCTCAATGCCGAGGGAAGCGAGCCCTTGCGCTGGCTCACCGCCTGCGCCAACTGCAGTGGCTTTGAGGCTGGGGATATGAATATGGAGAGGCGTGCCGCCGAAGGCGGAGGCCAGTTCGTTACAGCCGTCGTTCAGATCACGGGAAGCTTTTTTTGCCATGGGATTGTTGCTCCTGATACAAGGTTCCAATGAGTTGGAACGAAGTTTGTGGATCGTGCGCAGCTCCCATGGACTAGCTCAAGAGGGATCCTCGGGAGGCAGCGAGCCAAGGCCATACTGTGACGTGTCTACCTCCTTTCCGAGTTCATTAGCGACACTGGGGGGCAGCGCCGCGCGTGCGTTATCGACGAGCCCTCGCGTTTGCCGGGTTGAGAGCCCCAGGTCCTTAGCGAGCGATTCAAGACCAGCTTGCGACGCGGCAACGCCGACCACCTGTTCAGCCGTTGAAATCCAGCGAGAGTTGAGCTTGCGCACAATCTCCGGGCTCCAGCCAGGAATGCTGGATAGTGGAGTACCATCGTTCATAGTCATGTGCTTATCCTCCCTTGGGGTAGAGAAAGAACACTGGCTATGATTTTAGCACTAGAACTGCAGCAAATAAAATTGAACATAAATATACAAGACGAATCGTTGGTTATTTTAACCTTAAGGGGTTGGTGCGGCAAGTAAAATGTTGCGAAAAATTATATGTTACGTGTCAGCAACAGCATATGAATGCATAGAGAATGTGTTCATTATTAGGGAGCCTTCATATCCTTGGAGGTCTTAGTTAATCCTTTGCATTAAGTTTGCCCAAACGGTGTTCAGATCAGGGGGATGGAGGGTAATGTAGCCGGTTTGCTCTTGGAGGAACTTGTGGCTAGGTCCGTGACACCCGCTTCAAATCACGCGACCGTCTGATCGGCTCGGATGATGACGGTTGCGGACGCCAGAGCGCGAAGGGCGCGGATGCGGAAGCGGAGGGGGCGGGGCGAGAATACCAGGACATCAATCGGCGTCCACATGACGACCCAGCCGACGATTTCGAAGCCGTATTCGAACGTGGTGCGGAAGATGGGGCGCAGGGCGGCGGTGGCGTCGCTGGCGAAGAGTGTGGAGAGCGCGATGCAGATGGCCAGGACGATGGAGGCGAGGCCGAGGATGCGCCAGCCGTCGCGATAGGTGTTGCGTAGTTCCAGGGACAGTTGCTGAATGCGGGCGTCGGCATATCGGTGCAGGGCGCGGGCGGTTTGGTCGGCGAGTATGGAAGGGCCGTCGGGGGCGGGTGGTGGGTTCTCAAGCAGAAGGACGAGGCGCCGTTGGCCGGATTGCTTGCGGGTTTTCAGGTAGAGGATTGAGAGGAGGTAATCGACACCGGAGAGGCCAAGGAGTTCTGTCGGACTTTGGGACATGGGATTGAGGCGCGGGGCATGGAACAGGTGGGCGATATCGGTGAGGGGGAGGGTGAGGTCGTCGGGGCGGGTTTCGGATTGAACGGCGGCGCGAGTCATGTTGCTCCAGTGGTGGACGCAGATTTGGCCCGCCCCGCTGACGGATTCCGGTTGATCAGCAGCATAACGGTGATCCTTCGGATTCACTACGAAAAAGCCGACGGGGGCGTCGGCACCACTTTGGGTGTCGACGCCCCCCGCGAGGAGCTTTGAAGGTTGGATCGTTTGCCTGGGTGTGGTTCCCCCACGTGCAAGCGGGAGCACATTCCGGCGATACCATCGCCGGCTTTTTTCAGTGGGCGACTTCGGTGGGGCCGTAGACGATCGTGGAGCCTTGGCCGTCGGTGCGGTAGGCGATGGTGTCTTGCTGCAGGAGCCCTTCGGCGTGGCCGTCGAGGAAGCCGATGTTGAGTCTGCCGTTGTGCCGGGCGTAGATGGCGTCGGAGGAGGGGATGGTGCCGCTGCCGCCGGGAGGGGCCGACGGGGATTTGAGCGTGTTGGGGTCGGTGGCGGTGAAGGGTCCGTTCGCCCAGGCGAGCCGATCGGGGTAGTTGGCGTAGGCGGTGCGGTAGCGGAGGTCGCCCTGATTGTTGGAGTTGCCCGCGATCATGTTTTTCTTCCAGCCGCGGCAATTGAGCCAGGCGCTTTCGCCGTAGACGATCGTGGAGGCGGGGTACTGGTATTGGTTGACGCGTTGGGAGAGCACCGTGGCGTCCGAGCCGTCGGCGGCGGGGGCGATGGTCATGTTGGAGTTGATGCCGTAGGAGACGCGGACGTTGTCGGTGGGCTGGAGGTTGTAGAGTGCGGCGATGCCGAGACCGATGCCGGTGCCATTGACGGTGCCGGTGACGGGATCGTAGGTCGTGGCCGGTGAGGAATCGGCGGGGTAGAGGCGGGAGTTGTCGATGTCGGAAGGGCAGGAGAAGACTTTGAGGGATCGGTGGTCGAGTTGGAGGAGGATGTTGGAGGCGTAGAAGGCGCCGAAGATGCCGGAGCCGCCGACGCCTGAGAAGGCGGCGGGTCGCGCGGGGGCGGTGTTATCGAATTGGTTGACGTAAACGTAAAAGAGCTGGGTGAGGCCCCGGAGGTTGGCGGCGCAGTAGCCTTGCTTGGCGCGTTCACGGGCTTTGCCGAGGGAGGGGAGGAGGATGGAGATGAGCAGGGCGATGATGGCGACGACGACGAGCAGTTCGATGAGGGTAAAGGCGGCGGGGCGGGACGACGGGGTGCGGCGGGCCATGGGAAGTTCCTTTCGAGCAGTTCCTACTATTCCTATAGGAGTTGTAGATAATAATGTTGTGTCGGCGTTTTGCAAGGGGAAAAGACATAGTTTTCCTATAGGAGTTATATGAAATTTATAAGTATTTATTTATCAAATACTTGAAGTTTCCTTTTGTCGAGGCTGTGCTTTGGAGAGTCATACGATAGCGTGGGGCTTGGCATGGTCATCGAATACAGTGTACCTGTGGCCGATGGCAGGAATGGTCTGCGGCCCATCACCGGCGGGACGCCGATCCCACGATTACGATGCTCCGGTCAGGCGATGTAGGTCTTCTTCTTTTTGCCGGAGAGGTAGCTCTCCATGACGCAGGAGGCGAGATCGCCGGAGGCGCAGTAGAACGCGACGCCCTTGGTGAGGCGGGTCATCTGGTCGACGAATTCGACCCAGTCCATGCCGAAGTAATCTTCGATGAGCGCGAAAGACGCGATGCGTATGCCGGCGCGCATGCAGAGGAGCGATTCCTTCAGAGTAGCCATGGCCGTGGTGCGGGTGGGGGGGTATTGCAGGTGCAGCGTGTTGCCGTCGACGTGCGCGGTCGGCTGGCCGTCGGTGATGACGAACATCAGCTTCTGTTCCGCCTGGCGCGCCCCCAGAATCTTGCGGCCCATCTGCATGCCGAGCTGAAGATTCGTGAAATGCTGGTGGGTTTTGTCGGCCTGATCGAGCGGCACCTTGATGTCGATCATGTATTCGTAGGTGGAGACGCGCTTGGGCATGAGGAGGGGGAGCTGTTCTTCGCGGACGCGCTTGGCGGAGGAGTAGAAGCCGACGATGTCGACGCTGTCCTGCGGGAACCGCTGGCGGACCAGAGCGGACAGGGCCATGGCGACTTTTTTGGCGGCGAGGAAGCGGTTGTAACGCATCATGGAGCCGGACTGATCGATGAGGATGCAGAGCGCGACACTGGTGGAGCCTTCGACCTGGTGAAGTTCGAGGTCGTGTTCGGAGAGCTGGATCGGGAGGGAGACTTTGCCGTCGGTGCGGGTTTGGCGGGCGACCGCGTTGCGGAGCGTGGCGTTGAGGTCGAGTTCGGAAATGGGGTCGCCGAACTGATATTTTTTGGTCCCTTCGAGGCGGTCGGCGCCGGCCCCGGGGTTGGTGGTGGGGTGGCCTTCGCGCGAGCCGCGGGGGAGTTGGGAGAATATTTCCATCAGGGCGCGGCGTTGCATGGCGTTGATGGCGCGCGGGGTGAGGCGGTATTTGCCGGCGACTTTGTCGAGCATGCCTTCATTGAGAAGTTTTTCCAGGATCTCGGCGTCGGCGGGGTCCATTTTGTCCATCGCGTCGAGGGCTTTCTCGCCGTACTCGAGGATGAAGTCCATGATCTGGTCGTAGCCGAAGAGGGAATCGGGGGTGGGAAAGTCTTGTCCGTCGTATTCGCCGTAGGCGTAGCGCATGGAAGACTCCGGTCAGAACAGGTTGTGGATTATAGGCAGCGGTGGGGTCGGAATCGCCATTGCAAAAATAAAGGCCGCCGGGCGCAGTGCGTCCAGCGGCCTCGTGCGGTGGGAATAGAAAGGCCTATTTAGAACCGCGGGTTACTTCCTTTCGATCTTCGGCTGACCGCCGCCATTACCGGCACCGGCGCTGATCTGAATCTTGCGCGGCTTCACCTCTTCACGCTTGTCCAGCGTAATCGTGAGAATGCCGCCATCAAGCTGAGCCTTGACGGAGTTCTCGTTGACGGCGGTGGGAAGCGTGAAGCTGCGTTCGAAGCGAAGCCAGCGGCGTTCGACGTGCAGCGGCTGCTTGGCGCTGGGTGTTTCCTCCTTCTTTTCCTTGCGTTCGGCGCGAATCGTCAGGACGCCATCTTCGAGCGTGACGTCGACATCCTCCTTGGTGAAGCCGGGGAGCTCGGCATCCACATAGAAGTGGTCGGCATCCTCATGAACGTCGACGGCGTACGGAGCGAGCGTCGAAGGGACTTCTGCGTTGCCTCCCCAGAGCCGGTTCAGCATGCGGCCGAACTCACGGTCCAGGGCTTCCACTGGGTAGTTGAAATCGCGACGTGCCAACATGTTTGTTCTCCTTTCCTGTTTGACTATTTCCGACATTCAATTATAGCGCTACTTCAAGAGTAACTTTTACAAATAGCGTGCCAGCTCGCGCGGCGGGCGTATCTACTGGAAATCACAGGGCTTTTGAGCATTACCGCTTTAGAGAAAAAGCTGTCGGATTGACAGCTTTCTGCCAGTTCAACAGTTGAATTCGCGAAGATTGACGTTTCGGTGCAGGGAAGGAAAAGACGCGTATAATAGAGAGTTCTGAAATGACTTACAGCCGCTCCGTGTTCGGGGCAAATTGAGTATTGGAAAGAGAAAATGAATACGACACTGTTCAATGGTTTCAAAACCGCGGTGCTCCTGGGATTGATGACGGGGCTCTGTCTCGTCGTCGGCTATGTCTTCGGCGGTGAACAGGGGATGTTCTTCGGGCTGGTCGTCGGCGGTGGGATGTCGCTGGGGTCTTACTTCTTCAGCGATCGGCTCGCTCTGGCGGCCGTCGGCGCGCAGCCGGTGTCGCGCGAGCAGGCGCCGGAGCTTTACGACATGGTCGCCCAGCTTTCGCAGCGCGCCGGCCTTCCGATGCCCCGCCTCTATTTCTCCCCCGAACAGGCGCCCAACGCGTTCGCCACGGGACGGAATCCCGCGCATGGCGTGGTCTGCGTTACCGCCGGCCTGATGAACATGATGACGCCGCCTGAACTCGAAGGCGTCATCGGTCACGAGCTTTCGCACATCAAACACCGCGATATTCTGATTTCAACCATCGCTGCGATCATGGCTGCCGGTATCACCTACGCAGCGCACATGATGATGTGGTTCGGTGGCGGCGGGCGCGATCGCGACAATCCCCTGGGTATCGTCGGCGTGCTGCTGAGCATCATTCTCGCACCGATCGCCGCGGGTCTTCTTCAGATGGCGATCAGCCGTTCACGCGAATATGCGGCCGATGCGAGCGGCGCCCAGCTTGCCGGCGGTCCCGAGGGGCTCATCAGCGCGTTGCGGAAACTCGCCGTGGCCAATGAGCAGATACCGATGAACATCAATCCGGCGCAGAGCCCGATGTTCATTGTGATGCCGCTGGCGGGGGAATCGCGGGGGTTGATGGATTTGTTCCGCACGCATCCACCGACGGAAAAGCGGATCGCCAAGCTGCTGGAAATGATGGGGAAGCCGAATCCCTACTCGATGGTTTGAAGCCTCGTCTCCGCGGGTTCCGCAGGGAGCTCCTCGACGGGCGGAGGACTTGTCGAGAGCGCCTTGTCGCCCGGAACCCAGCGGTCGCGCAGCCGCAGAATCGGGAGTTCCACGAGAATTGCCATCACACTTCCAATGACCACCGCCACCACGATGGAGGTGACCGTGTTGAGCAGCCATATCTTCCCGAGCTGCGGTTCGTAGGAAATGAAGTACTGGCGCACGGCCAGAAAAGCCAGCATATGCCAGAGATAAATGGAATATGAGCGCGTGGCGAGGAAAGTTGCGGCCCGCGCCAGGAGACTGGATGGATCCATCGGCGTCACCATTGTCGCCGCGATGAGCGCGCCCGTGGCGAGATAATAAAGCGTAAATCCGAAGGTAAAGGTGAACGGATTCGCCAATCCCACGCAGAATGCCGGCATCAATCCCGCAACGCCTCCCAGCCAGAGCCATGTCCTGAAACGCGCGGCGATTCGCTCCGCGCGTTCGCGATGAAAGTGGAAGCAGTAGGCGACCGCAACACCGAACAGGAGTGTATCCATGCGGAGATGCGTGGGCGGAAAATTCCGATAAAACTCAAACGGCTGCGATGCCGCGAGTATGCAGCGCCACGTGAGGCAGATCAGCGCGGAACCCAGGAACGCACCGGGAATCCAGCGAAACGGGTTGGCGCTTTCCCGCCCGACCCATCGCGCCAACAGTAACGCCCCGGCAATCCCAATATAAAAATGCTCCTCCACGGCAAGCGACCACAAGTGCACCCAATGCTCCAGAAAATGCGGGTAGTAATTCTGGAAAAAGAGCAGGTGCGCCGTCAACTGCCCCGTCGTCGGAGGACTTTGCCCAAGCAGCTTCGCCAGGGGAATCGATGCGAACAGATAAACGACATACGCGGGATAAATCTTGAATCCCCGGCGCAGGAGAAATCGGCCCACGTGAAGACGCCCGCTGCGCTGAAAATCACGGAAGAGAATGCTCGCTACCAGAAAGCCGCTCAATACAAAGAGAATGTCCATCCCCGCCGCCGCCCGCCCAACAGTGTGGGCGAAGCGGAGAACGACGCGCGGACCGTCGTTCGTCAGCGGCATCAAATGCCTGCCGAATACCAGTT
Source organism: Phycisphaerae bacterium (assembly GCA_035524355.1). GTDB lineage: Bacteria > Planctomycetota > Phycisphaerae > WQYP01 > WQYP01 > DATKPA01. The sequence continues at coordinate 144,600 of DATKPA010000063.1, forward strand.
GTACGGCACAGACTCTCAGGATATCCAGCATGGGCACTCTGCCCGCTGGCGCAATGATACGACACTTCATGGGGCCAAAAACTAAGCATCAATGCCCATCCGGGCAAGCATAAAATTGGCGGATAGGAATATTCTTCGTTACGAGTACAATTCGGCGCATGATCAATTCCTTGCGCCGTATGACTGATGAAGAGCTTCCGGGGGTGCTGTCACTTCTTGCGGCCTCGGGGGGGACGTCACGCAGCGTCGAGAGTTGGCGCCAGGATCGAATGACGGCGCTCGTGCTCGGTGAAAAGAGCGGGACACCCGCCGCCGTCATGCCGATGAGCCGCCGCACCATCACCGTTTCCCCGGGACGATTCCTCAACGTGGGCTGGCTTTCCTCGAACCAGTTCGCATCCCGCATGGGCCTCCGCCGCCAGACGCGCGAAACGTTCCGCGAATGGCCCGAACTCCTTTCCGATCTCGACGCCCTGCTCGTCATCCGGCGGGATGAAGGAAGTCTCGCCGCTCGCTGGTATGCGCACGCCGGCTTCCATGAAGTGCTCTCCATTCGCTGTCTGTATCTCGACATGGAGTCGGCCCCCGATTCCGGCAGCAGTCAGTCCGCGAGATACCAGGTACAGGTCGTCAACGCCGGCCAATCACCTGCCGACTGGAATCCCGCCGAATGGCAGCCCCAGATGCTCTCCGTCTACCGCGATATCTACGCCGCCTGCGGCGGCGCCCCCGTTCGCAGCGACAACTTCTGGGCCCCCGCCCTTGCCCATCACTACTACCGCCAGCATTATCAATTTCAGATCGTCGGCCTCTGGGGCGGGGGGGGGGGCGAAGCCGATGCACGCACACTCATGGGCTACGCCGTCATCGGCTGGAGCGGCTGGCATTCCAAACGTCCGCGCATGGATATCCTCGAACTCGCCACCCGCCAGTGGGACACCCTCGCCGCCAGTGAACTCCTTCGCACCACCGCGCAACTCGCGTGGACCAAAGGCGTCCATCAGGTGCGCGCCGTGATCAGCGCTCACGATCCATACCGCAGCCACCTCACGCGATCCGGGTTCGTCGATCGCTGGGGATACCTCATGCTCGCCAAATGGCTGCACCCCCAGCGGTATCTCGATCAGCTTGCCAAGTCCCTGCCTCCGGATCTCGGCGGAATTTCCCTGCGACTCGCTTCCCCCGGCGAAGTGCCGCTGCATCTCGACGTCCGTTCACCCGCCGGCGCCGCCCCTGCCTTCAACCTGCAGGGCGACGCTCGCACGATCACCCGCATGCTTCTCGATCGACTCGATGTCGCCGGCGCACTCAGCGGCGGCGATGGCACGCTCTTTCCCATCGACTCCAGCGCCCCGCTTCCCGATCCCACCCGCCTTGCGCTGGCTTTCCCCTGGACGCCCTGGGTCTTCCACATGCTCGATTACATCTGACCGCTGTTTCATAAAGCCGGCGATGGCATCGCCGGAATGTGCGTTCCACAGAACTCACAACGCTCGATCCTGGTTCAATGCCGTTGCGAAACAACCTCTTCACCGCGCCGAACAGATGCCAATCCCAGCACCTCGGGCTACAATCGACGCATGAACACAATTCACGTCAACATTCCCCCGTCCGCTGCCACTCATTATGACATTCACATTGGCAGCGACCTCATCACACAACTCGGCGAACGCGTCAAGCCGCTCGCGCCCGCCCCTTCCTGCGGCCTCATCACCGACTCCAACGTCGCGAAACTTTATCTGCAGAAAGCTCGCCAGTCGCTCGCCTCCGCGGGGTATCGTGTCATCGAGCACATCATCCCCGCCGGCGAGCAAAGCAAAAATATTCAGAACGCAACCGCGGCACTCGATACCCTCCTTCACGCCCGAGTGGAACGCTCCACCCCCATCATCGCCCTCGGCGGAGGCGTTGTCGGCGATCTCGCCGGTTTCGTCGCCGCCACACTCCTCCGCGGCGTTCCATTTGTCCAGGTGCCGACGACACTGCTCGCCGCCGTGGATGCTTCTGTCGGCGGCAAGGTCGGCATCGATCACGCCGCAGGCAAGAACCTCATCGGCGCCTTCCATCAGCCCCAAATCGTCATCACCGATATTTCTTCCTTTGCGTCTCTCCCATCGCTCGAAATCCGCGGCGGCCTTGCCGAATGCATCAAGCACGCCGTCATCCGTGACGCCTCCCTCTTCGCCTTCATCGCCGCAAACCTGCCGAAAATCATCGCTGCTGATTCGGCCGTCATGCAGGAACTCGTCGCGCGGAACGTCGCGATCAAGGCCGCCATCGTCGAGGAAGATCCCTTCGAGCACGGCGTTCGCGCGCTCCTCAACTTCGGCCACACGTTCGCCCACGCCATCGAAAATGTCCTCAACTACGGCATTTCGCACGGATATGCCGTCGCCGCCGGAATGACCGCCGCCGCCCGCCTCGCCCACAAGCTCGGACGTTTTCCGCACAATGATTTGTGCGAGCTGCTCACGCTCCTCGATGCCGCCGAGCTCCCCACCTGCTGCCTCAACATCGATGTCGACAAAGTCCTCGCCGCCATGTGGACCGACAAGAAAGTGAAGTCCGGCCAGATCCGCCTCATCCTCCCCAGCAAAATCGGCCACGCCGAAGTCGTCACCGGCGTCTCCGAAGCCCACCTGCGCCAAGCCATCGAATCGCTGCTCCAGCCCACCCTCGCCGAAAAACGCCAAGAGAACCCGTAGCGTCAGCGCCGGCCCACCACCCTCGCATCTCAAGGGCCTGTCCCCCGCGCACGCGATGCAAAACCATCCGAACAACACCACCCGGGAATCGGCGGCTACAGAACCCGTAGCGTCAGCGCCGGCCACCACCCTCGCATCTCAAGGGCCTGTCCCCCGCGCACGCGATGCAAAACCATCCGAACAACACCACCCGCGAAACGCCCGCCCATTCCGTCACCCGCCATTTTTTCATCGACAATCCCCCCGCCGCCAGTATTATTTCGCTCACCTGATCCGTTGCGGAGTTCACCGTGTCCGACCACCTCCTCTCCTGGCTTCGCCTCGCCCGCCTCCCCGGCATCGGCCCCGTCCTCATCAAACGCCTCCTCGACGCCCTCCTCACCCCAGAGGCCATCCTCAACGCACACCCCGCATCCCTCGCCTCCATCGATGGCATCGGCACGCACCGCGCCAACCAGATCGTCACCCACGCCGCCGCAACGGAAAAGACCGCGCGCGACGAACTGAACCGCGCCCAGGAAAACCGCATCACCATCCTCACCCAATCCGACCCCCGTTATCCCCCGGCACTCAAAACCATCCCCGATCCGCCGATCCTCCTCTACGCGCGCGGCGAACTCCTGGCCGCAGACGCCCTCGCCATCGGCATCGTCGGCGCACGCCAATGCACCCTCTACGGACGCGAACAGGCCAACCGCTTCGGCCACGACCTCGCCAACACCGGCTTCACCGTCATCTCCGGCGGCGCCCGCGGCATCGATACCGCCTCCCATCTCGGCGCCCTGCGCGCCAAAGCGGGGGGGGGCCGCACCGTCGTCGTTCAAGGCTGCGGCCTGCTCCACACCTACCCGCCCGAAAACAAGGACCTCTACGATCGCATCGTCCGTGAAGACGCCGGCGCCATCATCTCCGAACTCCCCCTCGACACCCCGCCAACCAGGGAAAACTTCCCCCCACGAAACCGCATCATCGCCGGCATGTCTCTCGGCGTGCTCGTCATCGAAGCCAACCTCCGCTCCGGCTCCCTCATCACCGCCCGACTCGCCGCCGCCGACTACAACCGCGAAGTCTTCGCCCTCCCCGGCCGCGTCGATTCCCCCGCCTCCGCCGGCACCCACCACCTCATCAAGTCCGGTTCCGCCCATCTCATCGAGTCCGTCGAAGACCTCCTCACCCACCTCGGCCACGTCGGCGAAGCCCTCCAACAACAACCCCCCGCGCCACCTGAACCCCAAAAAAGCCCAGAACCCCCCCAAAAAAGCCCAGGGATTGAATCCCTGGGCACTCCCAGCGAAGAACCTTCACTCTTCCCCTCAACCCCCATCACTCTCCCCGCCCCCTTCACATCCCTGCAGCAAAAAATACTCAACGCCCTTCCCCCCAACGGCGCCACCATCGACGATCTCCTCGAATCCACACGCCTCGCCCCCCCCGTCCTCATGGCCGAACTCACCATGCTCCAAATCCGCGGCACCCTGACACGCCATCCCGGCAACCGCTTCGCCCGCTCCTAGATTCTGCACAGGCCCGAATGGGCCGACTCTCTTTCACCGAGACATTCAAAACGTAAAGACCAATACCGGCGTTGCAACGCAACGCACATTCAGCCCCGAATGCGGCGGCCGACAATAGCCAGGGATGGAGCGCAGCGGAACCCCTGGACACACCTCCTCCACAAAACGTTTAGCCGTCGATCGAAGATCGACGCGTGCTCGCCCCGAACTTCACGCGTGCCCCAAATTATTGACGTCGCCGAAACAATGTCCCGTTTAGCCGCGTTGCAACGCAACGCGTGTAGCGCCGGTCCAACGGACCGCCGCGTCCGCCCATGCGGAACGAGGCGAAATTGAGCCATCCAAAAGGCGAGGATAATTATGGACCTTCACCTGAACAATGTCCCGTTTAGCGGCGTTGCAACGCAACGCGCATTCAGCCGCGGATGCGGCGGGCGACAATTGCCAGGGGTGGAGCGTAGCGGAACCCCTGGCTACACGAAAGAAAAGGCGTTGAGCCCCAACGGGGCGACTGTACCCACCCTTTCGGCACGAGACATTCGCAAGGTGAAGATCAATAACGGCGTTGCAACGCAACGCATGTAGCGCCGGTCCAACGGATTCCCGACCATTTTTATGGGGCTAAATTTTGTTCGATTCCGTTCTCGATCGATCAACGCACTCGGGTGTGTGGTTTCCTTGAGTGAACCATCTTGCAAACGCCCATGTTTTTCTCTTGACTCCAGCCGCACAGGCGACAAAATACTTTTGTTCTTCATTGTCGCAACAGGGATAGAGAGCCGGGACGGGAGAACAAAAGAGGCATATCCGCCTACGTTTGTCCCCACGTTTTTCCAACGTGGGATACCCACCCGCGATTGTCGTGTAGTTCGTGCGCTGAGCCCCCCACGTCTGATCGGACGGCTTGGGGCGGCGATAGCCATGCGCGTTCGACGCAGACGCCAACTGTCGGTCGTTGCGGGCGCATCGGCGTTTCGATGCATCGAAAAAGTCACGGTGGCGCGACGTCTGTGTCCGCACGGCGTTAACGTGAATCTGAAGGAAGGGAACTGAAATTGAGAAAGAAGAATCTCCGTACCCAAGGCTTCGTCGCAGACAACCGTCTGTGCCTCGGAGCCGCGATTCTGGGATGCCTGGTCAGGGCCGCCTCCGCCACCGCGTCGAACTATGCCTATACCGACCTGTACACCTTGCAGATGCCCACGGGGTTTAACACGATTGAACCCCTCTGGGTCGCTGCTGATGGCCAAGCCGCGGGATACGCCTATAGCACCCCCATGAGCAACAACAACCACGCCTTGCTCTGGAGCGGAACGGCAGGCTCGGCGGTGGACCTCAACCCCCCCGGATTCACCGACTCCGAAGCTCTCGCCACAAGCGGCAGCCAGCAGATAGGATACGTCTACGGCAGCGCCACGAGCTATCACGAACACGCAGTGCTCTGGAGCGGCACGGCGGGCTCGGTTGTGGACCTCAATCCCGCCGGATTCTCCAACTCCGACGCCTACGGTACCAGCGGCAGCCAGCAGGTGGGAGATGGCTACGGCAGCGCCACTGGCAACAACACCCACGCCGTCCTTTGGAGTGGCACGGCAGGCTCGGCGGTGGACCTCAATCCCGCCGGATTCACTTACTCCACAGCCCTCGCCACCAGCGGCAGCCAGCAGGTGGGATACGGCTACAGCAGCGCCACGGCCAATCGCTACCACGCTCTGCTCTGGAGTGGCACGGCGGGCTCGGCGGTGGACCTCAATCCGGCGGGCTTCACCGGATCCGAAGCCCTCGCGATCAGCGGCAGCCAGCAGGTGGGAGAAGGCTCCGGAAACGCCACCGGCAACTCCACCCACGCCCTGTTATGGAGCGGTGCCGCGGGCTCGGCGGTGGACCTCAACCCCGCCGGATTCTCCAACTCCGAGGCCTACGCCACCAGCGGCAGCCAGCAGGTGGGATACGCCTGGAACAGCGCCGCGGGCAACAACCTCCACGTCCTGCTCTGGAGCGGCACGGCGGCGTCAGCCATCGATCTAAGTAATTTGCTTCCGGCAGGCTTCTTTGAGTCCCAAGCCTATTCCATCGACCCCAGCGGCGACGTTTTCGGCGGGGCTTTAGACTCCTCCGGCAACTACCACGCCATCGAATGGTCGCCGGCACCCGAACCGGCTTCCCTATCCATGCTGACCCTGGGCGGCCTGACACTGCTGCGCCGCCGGAAAGATCGGTGACCTTCCCGCCGACGGCGCCACCATCGACGATCTTCTCGAATCCACACGCCTCGCCCCCCCCCCGTCCTCATGGCCGAACTCACCATACTCCAAATCCGCGGCACCCTGACACGCCATCCCGGCAATCGCTTCGCACGCTCCTGAAATTGCCCAATTGGAAAAATCTCGCCCGCAGAAGTATGGGTATTACAGTCAAAAACGACGTGCGGTCTATCGACCGTCATGGGCGGGTCCTGCGAATTTTGGCTCCGTTCGTTTTCCGCGCGCGCCGGACAATGGCCGCCAATTCGTCCTCCGTCGTTGCCTGCTGACGAAAGTCTTTCCGCACCGGCTCTAAAATCTCGTCGAATGTTTTATCGCTCAGCAAGTCCCGCGCTATCAATGACCGCACGTATTCCGAAGCGGTTTTCCCCGCATGCTTGGCCTTGCGTTCTATGGCCTTGCGTTCCGCGGGTCGCAATCCCAGATCATTTAAGGCGAGCGATGTCATGACGGTACTATACCATTCGATTCCGCACGATTCACGAGTTTTCGCATGCCTCGCGCAATCACCGATATGTCATCTCATTAATCCCCTCATGTCTGTTCACCAGGGGACCGATGTCGATTCCGCCCCTTTCCCGTTCAAAAGCTCGCCCCCAATTCGACCGATAATCAACAATACGCCGTTCCCCAACCGGATATGAATAATGACGCAACAACCCGCCACCCCCACACTCACTCACCCCACGAGCAATTTCCCCTTCGCTCCCCTCGCCGGCATTCTCCTCCTCGCCTTCCTCGCCCGCTGCCTCCTCGCCGCCAGAACCGACCTCTGGCTCGATGAAGCCTGCAGCGACCTCTTCATCACCGATCCCCGCGGTATCCTCCAGGCCCTCCGCATCGACGTCCACCCGCCCCTTTACTTCCTCATCCTCAAAGCATGGACCTCCCTTCTCGGCGATTCCCCGCTCGCCGTCCGATTCCCCTCCATCCTCGCCGGCACCGCCTCCGTCGCCGCCACCGTCCTCTTCGCACGCCGCCTCGGTGCCGTGCCGCGCACCCTCCTCTGGACCGCCGCCCTCGTCACCGTCGTCCCCATGCAGGTGGCGCACTCCTCCGAAGCCCGCGCCTATCCCTTCCTCTATCTGTTCGTCACCCTCGCCCTCTGGTCCTGGGTCAACGCCGTCGAATCCGGCCGGTGGCGCGACTGGCTCCTGCATGCCCTCACCGTCCTCCTCGGCATCTATACCCACCACCTCATGTGCCCCATGCTCGCCACCTTCTGGATCGCCGCGATGCTCCAGCGTCTCGACCGCCGCCGCTGGCTCCAGATGTGCGTCACCTACTTCCTCATCGCCCTGCTCGCGCTTCCCTCCGTCGCACTCCTCCTCTCGCAAAACCACGCGACTCACGGCGAAGACTGGGTCGCCGACGGCTGGAACTCCCATCCCCACCTCCTCTTCCTCCTCCACAGCCTCGAAGCCCTCGGCACCACCGGCTACATCGTTCTCGGCGACCGCTCCGTCTCCTCGCTCATCTACCAGATCCTCGGCCTCGCCGCGTCCTTCGCCGCCCTCTTCGTTCTCATCCCGCGCCCCACCCTCGCATCCAAATCCGCGCCGCTGGAAATGCGTACCTATATGCCCCTCCTCCTCACCGCCGCGCTCTGGCCGATCCTCTTCCTCTGGACCTATTCCGAATTCCGCCAGCCCCTCTTCGTCTACGGCCGCTACGACATCATCGCCCAACCCGCCATCCTCATCCTCCTTTCGCTCGGACTGAGCCGGCTCCAATCGCTCACCATCCATCGCTTCGGCAAAGCCGCCGGTGCGTGCCTCCTCCTCGCCGTCCTGCTCCCCACCGCCTGGCATTCCATCGCGGAACCCGAGTTGCAGGTCGTCAACCACGGCCCGGGCCTCTTCTCAAAACGCATGGAAGTGCTGCAATCGCTGCATCGCCCCGGTGATCAGGTCATCGGGCTCGATCTCGAATACGCGCCCCTCCTCTATGCGATGAATCAGGAGCATCTCGATCTCCCCCTCCAGAGTTTCCCGGCGGATGTCCGCGAGCACCCCGGCTGGATGATCGGTGATCAGCAACTGCAGTCTGAGCTTCCGAAACTGGAAGCCCAGGCCGTCCGATTCTTCTCTTCAAAAGAGGCGCCATCGCGCATCTTCGTCGCCCTCGACACGCGCCTCGCCGTGCCGCCCGTCGGCGTTCCCATCAGCCCGCGCACGAAGCTGACCCTCTTCTTTTTCGACCAGGCCCGAAAGGCCGGCTATCACTTCAACAAGCCGTCGCCCAAGGTCACCGATGACCTGATCCGGGCCCAACTCGCCTTTCTCGAAAAATGACTTTTTCGCATACCGAACAAAAGTAAAACACCCCTTGACCCGCCCGCCCAATCTGCTATCCTAACTTTGTGCGAACCTCATCCGGAGAAACCGCTATGACCGATGCGGTTCCATCCTTGCTCGTGGACCCCGCTTTGCACCTCACCACCGCCGCCGCTCTGGACCCCCCGCAGGCAACGGGCCCCGGCGGCTTGCCGTGGCTGGTGCCGGGCCAAACCCACGAGTGGTTTCTTGCGAACACCTGCGATGCTCCGCGCGCCGGCAAGGGTGGGTACAAAAACAAATCGTCCTGGCATCCCCCGCTGACGCTCCTCGCCAGCTTCGCCGGCCAGGCGACGCAACAGAGTCCCGCGCGGCGCATCATCTGGATCGGCCGCAACTGCTGGCCCACGCTGCAACTGCTCTGCGCCGTCACGCATGCGCCGGTCGCCGATTCCCTTCGCCGCTCTCTCTTTCTCGACCCCCTCACCGATGCGGAACGCTTCTGGGCGATTGGCCAGGCCCTGCGCTGTCCGGGGATTGCCGCGGTCGTCGCCGATGGCAGTGGCATGAACGAAACCGTCAGCCGTCGCCTCCAACTCGCCGCGGAATCCGGAAGATCGTTGGATAACGACGCCGGAAATGGGCGTGGTAGGGGGGGGAACGGTGGGTGGGTAGGGGGGGGCGCAGTGGGGTTGCTGGCCCGTCCAATGAAGGAACGCGAATCGCCATCCTGGGCTGCCACACGCTGGCAAGTGCATCCGGCATCAGCAGATGCGGGAGATAGGGTGCCGGCCTGGGAAATCGAACTCATCGGCTGCCGCCGGCAGCATCGGGAGCAGGATGCCCCGCTCACATGGTTGGCGACTTGGTCGTATCAGGTGTTCCGTGGAACAGGTGCTCTCCATCTTTCTCCCCGCGTGGGACTTGGAACTGCTGCAACGCAGCAAAGGTCGGCAACAACTGGTCAGACGGCATAAGCCGCTGATCCTCATGGCCACCACCGCGCGCCAGGAAACGGTCGCCCGCTGCTGCGCGCAGTGCGCTGCCACCGGCGTTCGCCCGGGCATGACCGTCGCCGAAGCCAAGGCGCTTTGCCCCGCCGCCCGCGTCGCCCCCTTCGACCCCGACCGCAGCCGCCAGGCAATGTCCCTCCTCGCCAAATGGGCCCTCCGCTTTTCCCCAACTGTGGCCGTCGATCGCCACGTCTCCGGTCGCTTCGCGGATGATGTGCCGGAGGGGTTGCTCCTCGATGTCACCGGTGAGGCGCATCTCTTTGGAAGCGAACATCTGTTGCTGACGGAAATCGCGACGCGCCTGCGCGACATTGGATTCACCGCGCGGCTGGCGATTGCGCCGACCGTTGGGGCGGCGTGGGCGGCGGCGCGGTTTGGTCCGCATCCCCTGGCGGTGGTCGGGGAGGAACAACTGCAGAAGGCGATCGAATCGTTGCCGATCGCGGCGCTGCGGATTTCGCCGGAAATTGCCGCGGGACTGCGGCAGGTCGGCATCGAGCGCGTGTGCCATCTTCTCAACTTGCAGCGTGAGGATCTGCTGACGCGTTTTGGCGATGAGCTGTTATTGCGGCTGGACCAGGCGATGGGGCGGATGACGGAGTTGATCCAGCCGATGCGGGTGGCGGAGCCGATTGCCGTGCAGCGGGTTTTTGAGGGGGCGAGCACGCAACTGGAGGCGGTGATGATCACCGTGCAGGAGTTGCTGGCGTCGCTGCATGAGAAGTTGCTGGAACGGGAGAGCGGGATTCGCGGGGTGCGCGTCGAGCTGAATCGAGTGAATCTGCCGCCGGCGTCGCGGGAACTGGTGGTGGGGCGGGCGACGCGCGATGCGAAGCACGTGTGGAATTTGCTGCGGCCGAAGGTGGAGCAGATGCACCTCGGGTACGGCGTGGAAGCGGTGAAGCTGACGGCCTACTGGGTGGAGCGCATCCGGCATCGGCAGATGGAGGCGTGGGAGACGGGCGAGCATCAGGATACGCACGATCGGGAATATGAGGCGCTGCTGGATACGCTGGTGAATCGCTGGGGGGACAAGCGGGTGCTGCGGGCGCATGCGGTGGCGTCGCATGTGCCGGAGGTGGCGCGGCAGTTCCGGCCGGTGCGCGAGAAGGTGCCGCTGAACGCGGGGGTCGAGCCGACGGACATGCTTTTTCTCGACCGTCCCTCGATTCTGCTGGAGCATCCGGAACAGGCGGAGGTGCTGTTTCTGCAGCCGGATCATCCTCCCGCGCACATGCAGTGGCGCGGCGAATCGCACGCGCTCACGAACGGCGCCGGCCCGGAACGCATTGCCACGGCGTGGTGGGGCGCCCGCCTTTCCAGCACGCGAGATTATTTCAAGATGCAGACGGAGCAGGGGCTGTGGGTCTGGATTTTCCGGGAGTTGGAAACCGGTCGGTGGTTCGTCCACGGCTTGTGGGCGTGATTCTCAAACCAGGTGCCTCATGCCTGAACTGACGAACGAAAAAATCCCGCCGCACTTTGAGCCGCCGGGGGAGCGCGCGCCGGTTGGGCCGTATGCGGAGTTGCAGGTGACGAGCAATTTTTCTTTTCTGCGCGGGGGGAGTCATCCGCAGGAACTGGTGGCGCAGGCGCATCACATGGGATGCCGGGCGATTGCGGTTACGGACATCAACACGCTGGCGGGGATCGTGCGGGGGCATCAGGAGGCGTGCGAGCGTCAGATGCCGTACATCGTTGGCTGCCGGATTCAGATGAAAGAGGAGCCGTTGTCGCTCCTCGTGTATCCAACGGATCGTCCTGCGTACGCCCGCCTCTCGCGCATGCTGACTCTGGGAAAGCGTCGCACGGAGAAGGGGGAATGTGCGCTGTTTCTGCAGGATGTGCTGGAGCATGCGGAGGGAAACCTTGCCATCATCGTTCCGCCGCTGATGATTGAGGGCGCTTTCATCGGAAAGCTCCGCACGCTTCGCGACGCATTCGACTGCGATCGCCTTTCCCTTGCTGCTTCGTGCCTTTACAACGGGCAGGACCAGGCGCGACTCGCCGAGCTTGCGGGGATTTCCCGCACCTCTGCCATTCCGCTCGTCGCCACCAACGATGTGCATTACCACGTGCCGGAGCGGCGGCCGCTGCAGGATGTGCTGACCTGCATTCGCAAGGGGTGCACGATCGAGCAGGCGGGGTTTGAGCTGTTTGCGAATGCCGAGCGCCACATCAAAGGTCCGGACGAAATGCAGCGGCTCTTCCGCGACCATCCGCGGGCGATCTACCGCACGCTGCAGATCGCCGAGCGCGCGAGCACCTTCTCCCTCGAACAGCTCAAATACAACTACCCCTCCGAGATCTGTCCGCCGGGAAAATCGATGATGCAGCACCTGATCGACCGCACGTGGGAGGGTGCGCGCAGCCGCTATCCCGACGGGATTCCCGAAGACGTCCAGCGCCGCCTCCATCACGAATTCCAATTGATCGAAGAACTCAATTACCCCGCCTACTTCCTGACCGTCGACGACATCGTCGCATTTGCCCGCTCGCAGAACATTCTCTGCCAGGGGCGTGGGGCGGCGGCGAATTCGGCGGTCTGTTACTGCCTGGGCGTCACGGCCGTCGATCCGGCCCGCATCGATCTGCTCGTCGAACGCTTCATGAGCAAGGAGCGCGACGAGCCGCCCGACATCGACATTGACTTTGAACACGAGCGCCGCGAGGAGGTGATTCAGTACCTTTACGGGAAGTATGGCCGGGACCGCGCCGCCCTCACCGCCGAAGTCATCTGCTACCGCCGCCGGAGTGCGATTCGCGAGGTGGGCAAGGCTCTTGGGCTCTCGCTGGACTGCGTGGACCGCCTCGCGAAGGATGGCGACTGGTGGGATGACGGCGTGATGAATGCAGAACGCCTCCGCGCCCACGGCCTCGATCCGCACGACCCCACCATCCACAAGGCCGTCCATCTGGCGGGTGAACTCATCGGCTTTCCGCGGCATCTCTCGCAGCACGTCGGCGGGTTTGTCCTCAGCGAATGCCCGCTCTGCGAAATCGTTCCGATCGAAAACGCCTCCATGCCCGACCGCACCATCATCGAATGGGACAAGGATGACATCGACCACATGGGCATGATGAAGGTGGACATTCTCGGCCTCGGCATGCTCACGGCGGTGCGCAAGGCGATTGATCTGGTGAACCAGTGGGACCGGGAGAACGGCGGCGAGGGGAGCCTGCAATTCCACACGATTCCCGCCGAAGACCCGGCCGTTTACGACATGCTGTGCAAAGCCGATTCGGTGGGGGTGTTCCAGGTGGAGTCGCGCGCTCAGATGACGATGCTGCCGCGACTGAAGCCGCGGCGGTATTACGATCTGGTCGTCGAAGTGGCCATCGTACGCCCCGGCCCGATTCAGGGCGGCATGGTGCATCCGTATCTCCGCCGCCGCAATGCCGAGGAGCCGATCGAGTATCCGGACGACAAGATCAAGGCGGTGCTGGAACGCACGCTTGGCGTTCCGATTTTCCAGGAGCAGGCGATGCGGCTGGTGATGGTCGCCGCCGGTTTCAGCGCGGGGGATGCCGACCAGCTTCGCCGGGCGATGGCGGCGTGGAAGAAGAAGGGGGACGTGCTCGAAAAGTTCGGCCGCCGGATTGTCGCGGGCATGCTGAAGAACGGGTACACGCAGGCGTACGCCGACCGCGTCGTCGGCCAGATCCGCGGCTTCGGCGAGTACGGCTTTCCGGAATCGCACGCGGCGAGCTTCGCCCTGATCGTCTATGTCTCCGCGTGGCTCAAATGTCATCACCCCGCCTGCTTCACCGCGGCGCTGATCAACAGCCAGCCGATGGGTTTCTATCCGCCCGCCCAACTCGTGCGCGATGCCACCAACCATGGCGTCGCCGTGCGACCCATCGACGTTAATTTCTCCGCCTGGGACTGCACGCTCGAACGCAGCACTGCGATGACCTTCGCCCCGGCGATCCGCCTCGGCATGCGACTCGTCTCCGGACTTCGGCAGGTCGAGGCTGATCAGATCGCCGCTGTTGTTGGGAATCACGGAAAATTCCGGTCGATCATGGCGCTCTGGCGGGCGAGCAATGTCCGCGTGGAAACGCTGCGGCAGCTTGCCCACGCCGATGCGTTTCGCTCGATGGGGCTCGACCGCCAGGCCGCCCTCTGGGAAATCCGCCACCTTCGCGATGTCGCCATGCCGATGTTCGATTCACTGGAAAATCTGGAACAGGCCGAGGCGTCGCCCGCTTCCGGCCTTCCGCCGATTGCGCCGTATCAAATGGTCGTGCACGACTACGCGGCGGTGGGTCTGTCGCTGAAGGCCCACCCGATCTCTTTTGTGCGCAAGCAGCTCGATCGCCTGCTCGTCACCCCCAACTCCCACCTTGCCGACGAAACGCGCTGCCCCCACAAGCAGCAGCTCTCCGTCGCCGGCCTGGTTCTCGTCCGCCAGCGCCCCGGCACCGCGCGCGGGATCATCTTCATGACGATTGAAGACGAGACCGGCATGGCCAACCTCGTCATCCGCCCGGAGATCTACGAGCGTTTTCGCCGCGAACTGCGCCACTCCGCCTCCGTGATCGTCACCGGCAAGGTGGAGCGGCTGGGGCAGGTTGTACACGTGATGGTGGAAGACGCGGAGAACCTGGCGGAGAAGATTCGTGCGAAGAAGCGCAAGGAGCCTCCGACTCGGCCGCGGAATTTTCATTGAAAAGGTTGTGAATTGCTTTGCATCGCCTGCGCGAGGGAACCGCCTCAAGGGGGAGAAGGAGAGCGGCCGGCGATTACGCTACGGGTTCTGTGGCCTTGTGGCCGTCGCTGGATTCTCCCGCACCCACACCCGCGTTCGCCACGTGTGGAAAATGTAATACCGCCACTCGTAATGCCACTCGTACGTTTCTTCGTGCACCAGCGTCCATCCGGGCCCCAAGCGTTTCGCGAGCGATTCGTCCGACAGGATGTTCGCCGGCTCCGTCACGTCTCCGTACCGATCCGTCAGCACGATCGTGCGCACGTAGGGCACGTTGCGCATCTCCGCGACAAATGCTGCCGACTCCACCGGTGCGTACAGACCCTGCCGGAAATTCTCATAGGGAATCACCGGCTCCTCGTCCATCGTCGGCCGCCGCCCCGCCGCCAGTTCATACGTCAGCAACTCAACCATCATCGGATAGGCCACCGCCGGCTCAGCGACGGCGATCGCTCGCCTCTGCTTCGGATCGTAGTACCGCATCGCCACTTCCGCCGCCCGATTGAACGGGGCATTCCGGTAAATCAGGTGGTTGCTCAGCGACGAGAACGTGCATGCCGCCACGACGAACCCGATCGCCACTCCCCGCACCGGCCAGGTCGGCAGACGCCGCAGCGATGCCGCGAGCCACAGCAGCAACGCCGGCGCCACCACCCCAAGATAGCGCGGCTCCCACAGCGGCCGCGGGTCGAGCTTGCCCCACACCCAGTGATGCCACGGCGAGTCGTCGGGAATCCACGTCAGGGCGAACGCGCCCATCGGCAAGACAATCCAGAGCGCCACCCACCACCAGCGATGCTGCGTCACCGACTCCGCCCGCTCGGCGCTGCGGCGAATCCCGCGCCAGGGAATCAGCCCCAGCACCAGGATCGACGCCACCACGGCCATTGCCGCAAATTCCCACTGCACCAGCCACGGCCAACTGCGCGTCGCAAGGTGCGCATCGAAATCTTTTCCGCCCAGTTCGAACCAGTCCTTGATGCGGTAATCGGGCGGATACGTCGGCCACAGGTAGCCGAGGAGGTGCACGCTCGGCAGGCTCGCGATCGTTTTCCAGGACATGTCGGTGTAGCGCGTGATCCAGTCGAGGCCGCTGCGATTGCCGGAATCGACGACGCGGTCCACCCAGGCCGTGCGGTTCAGGAACCACCACGCGGGCAATGCCCCCATCGCGCCCACCGCCACCACCCAGAGCGGCCCATCGAGGCCCTTCAACCGCGGCCGGGTGATCAGGAAAATCAACTGCAGCGCCACGACGACCCACGCCAGCGACTGCATCGACGTCATCACCACGCCGGTGATCACGAACAGCGGAAACCAGCGCCAGTGACGCTGCGTCGTCTGCCAGCGGAAGAAGATCGCCATGTTCCAGACGACCATGCACCAGAGCGGCGCGTACATTTTGATGTCGCGCGCGTAGTAAATCAGGAACGGGTTCACCGCTGTAAGCAGGGCGACCAGCAGCGAGCCCTTGCGATCGGTGAACTGCCGGGCGAGGAAGTACATGCCGGGGATGGTGAGCAATCCGAAGATGGCGGCGAGGCTGCGCGTCGACGTCGGCGAAAAGGCCGTTGCGCCCGACCCCGTGATGTGCTCGATCCACAGGCACCATGCGCGGAGCAGCGCGTACCAGCCGGGCGGGAATCCCTGGTCGCTGAGGCGCTGCAGCAGGTAGTCGAACGTTCCGCAGATTTTGGAGATCGTCGCGGACTCATCGGTCCAATAGCACTGGTAACCGAGCCGCCAGAACCGCAGGAACGCCCCGATACCCATGATGCCGAGCAGGCATAGCCACATCCAGCCGGTCGACGGAAATCGCTGCCAGCGCCCGCCCGAAAGCAACTCCGCTCGCGCCTCGTCCACTGGCGGCGCTTCCGATGGCGCACGCACATGCCCCGCCTCCCGCGGCGCTTCGGCTTGTGCAATCGGTGGAATCGGCGATCCTGTGATCACAATCCTTGGCCCTCTCCCGTAACCAACGCCCGACATGCTGAAATGTTACCAGAAGCAGCCGATGGCATCGCCGGATTGGACGCTCATTTGAAATCGCGAGTCGCCCATTCCACGTTGCCTCAACCATCCCCCGCCTTTCGCGATGTCCGCGCAATCAGAAACTCAACGTCGCCCCGGAATTCACGTTGATGTTCTGCACGTTCGCCAGATCGCCCGTCACGTTCACCGTGCAGGTGTTCAGCGTCAGCGTCGGCAGCGCCTGATACGCCAGCGCCCCTCCGTCCTCCAGCGCCAACTGAGTGTCGCTCAACGTGAACGTTTCTCCGGGATTCTGCCCCACGATCTGCAACTCCTGGCTCGATGGCGACGCGATGTTCAGCGTGATGTTCCCCGCGATCGGCGATCCGTTGCTGAAATCCACCACCAGCACGCTGTTCGCCCCGGTGAGGTTGAACGTCAGGTTCGGCAGGTTCGCCAGCGCGACCTGATAGGTCGCCGGCGACAGACCCGTTGTGCCGCTCGAAATCCGCAGATACGTGTCCGTCGAATCGGTCGCGAGATAAAACGAACCGGTCGCCCCTGCGGTGGTGAAGGAGGTCGGGAAATTGCCGAAGTTGACCTGCGCGAGCGCGGTCAGCAGCGGGCTGGTCGAATAGCCGCTCCCGCCGTTCGGAGTCGTCTGGAAATACCCTGCCGGCGTTGTCTCATGCACGTTGTACGAAACACCCAGCGGCAGGTTGTAGAACGAATAATGCCCCGTCGCATCCACGTTCGCCGCGTATGCGTCCACGGCGCCGGTCGTCACCTTCAGCGTCCACGAAGTCAACGACCCCGAGTTGTTCTTCACGCCGTCCACGACTTTCAGCGACCACGTTCCATTCGCCGACTTCCCGTTGAAATCCGCCAGCGCATCGACCGCGCGGAACGTGCCGGTGTACGGCGCCGTCCCCGAGGTGATGCTCGTCGTCGCCTGATCGCTGAACGTGGTGTTCGTGAAGTTCGCGCCGGTCAGGCCCGTGAAGAGCAGGATCTGGTTGCCGTCGGGAGCGATGAGGTAGGCCGTGAGGTCGCTGTCCAAAGGATGCGTGATGTTGAGGGTCACGCTCAGGTTCGTCACGGTTCCGGTGGCGCCGCTGACGGTGAGGGATGATGTGAGTCCGGTGGTGTTGTTGTTGGGGATGGAGGCGCTGGTGGTTTTGGAGACGGTGGTGGTCGTCCCCGCGTCGTAGATGCCGTTGTTGTTCGAATCGATGTACACGAACGTTCCGGCCAACGCCGCATCCGTCCCGTTCAGAACCCCGTCGCTGTTGTTGTCCTGGAACACCGTGCCCCCGATCGAACTCGTTCCCATCAGCCCGTACACAACGCCCGGCCCCACCGGAGTGCCGCGCCCCGTCGTCATGTCGTATCCCACCGCCGCCGACAGATTCGGGCTCCCCGTGCTCGTGCCGCTCGTCACATCATGAAAATCGGAGGAGGGCAGCGCGTACAGCATCGGCAACGTCTGCGTCTTCCCATCCAGCGTCCCCAGCCCCAACGTCGCCCGCCCCTGGTCGGCCACCGCGATCAACCCCGCCCAAAGCGGCGCTGCGAGGCTCGTTCCGCCGACAACCAGCCACGGGTTGGACGGATAATCCCAGGAGTCGTAGACCGCGACGCCGGAATTGGGATCTGCATCCGCCGCCACGTCAGGGGTGGTGCGGGCGGTGGTGCTCTGCAGGGCGACTATTCCCTTCTGATACGTCGGCTGCGTTTCGTAGCTGCTTGCGCCGCCGCCCGTTCCCGACCACGCGGTTTCATTGGAATAATCACCGGCGCCCGTCAGGGTCAGCGTCGTGCCGCCGACGGACAGCACGTTTGGTGAAGCCGCCGGATATTCCGCCGGCGCCCCCGTATCCCCCGCGGATGCCACAAACGTCACTCCGGTGTGTGCGCTCGGCGTCGTGAAGTAGGTGTCGTAAGTTGTCTCGCCGGAAGATTCGGAGCCTCCGAAACTCATTGAAATGACGGAAACGCCCACTTGCGTCCGCGCCCAGTTCACACCCGCCGCCACCAGGTTCGTTGTGCTGGTGCTATTGCATTCCACCAGAATGATGTTCGCCGCCGGCGCCATCGCATGCGCCCACTCAATATCCAGCGACTCCTCGATCTCCCAACTGCTGGTTCCCGTGGTGCCCGACGGCCCGCTCGGATCCGTCCCCGGCAAACTCGTCGTGCTCCCCGTCTGCGATACCTTCTTGAACGACGGCGGGTCCGGCAACCCGTACGCCGCATCAAACGCCTGCAGGTCCGTCCACGCGTTCGGATCGTCATACGCATCGATGATCGCAATCGTCTGCCCCGACCCCCCGTTCGCCCCGGCAAACGCAATCTGGTCCATGCCATACGCATGCGCCATCTGCGAAGGCGTTATCGCGCTCCCCGACGGCGCCGCTGCCGGCTTCGTCCCCGCCTTGAGCGTCACAATCGGATGTTCCCTCGGAACGCTGAATGAACGCCCCCCGCGCCACGTTGCCGCAGCGCTCAACAGCACCCGCGGTTCGAGTTGTTCCAGCAGTTGTTCGAACGAAAATCGCCTCTGCCGTGGATGTAAAGAACGATCGCGCATGGTGAATTGCACCCTAGACCGCAACAGATATCCGGAACCCGGTCAACGCTGTTCATTCGTGAAGTTGCAGAATAAGCAGGCAACCGCCCATTTGGAAGAGGCGAATTCTGCGAATTTGTCTGGCCTTAATACATCGCTGTCCTCCCCCGCAAATTCCCCCCGATTAGCGGACCCGCCCACCCCCACCCCCCCCCCCCCCGGCGCCCCCTCAGAAATTCAACGTCGCCCCCGCATTGACATTGATATTCTGCAGGCCGCTCAAATCTTCGGTCACATTCACCGTGCACGTATTCAACGTCAGCGTCGGCAAATTCCGATACAGGACCGCTCCACCCCCATCCAGCGCCAACTGGCTGTTGCTCAACGCGAAAGTCTGCCCCGCGCTCTTTCCCAGAATCCGCAGCTCCTGCGCCGAATTGCCGATCGTGTTCAGCGTGATATTCCCCGCGATCGGCGACCCATTGCTGAAATCCACGATGAGCACACTGTTATTCCCCTGCAAATTGAACGTTAACGCCGGCGCATTCGTCAGCGGCACCCACCACGCGCTCGTCCCTGTCGTGATCTCCAAGTACTTGTCCGCCGGATCCGTCGCCAGATAAATCGAATCGTTTAATCCGGCGGCGACACTCGTCGGGAAATCCGCGATGTTGGCGTGCGTCACGTTCCCCAGCAGCGACGGCACCGCAACCCCGCTCCCGTTCGCCGGCGTCGTCTGCACATACCCCGTCGGCGTCACCTGCCGCACCGTATACGACGTGCCCAGCGGCACATTCCCAAACGAATAATTTCCTGCCGCATCCGTCGTCGTCGCATACACATCCGCCGCGCCCGTCGTCACACTCAGTGACCACGAATTCAACGTCCCTGCGCTCTGCGTCACGCTGTCGAACACCTTCAGCGACCACGTTCCATTTGCCGCTTCTCCATTAAAATCCGCCAGCGCATCGGCCGGGTAATAACTCCCCGTAAACGATCCACTTCCCGCCGAAATCCTCGTCCCCGCCTGGTCGGTTAACACCGTCGCGCTGAAATTCGTCCCGGTCAATCCGCTGAAGAGCAGAATCTCGCTCCCGTCCGGCGCGACCAGATATGCCGACAAATCCGAATCCCGCGGATGCGTTATGTTCAGCGTCAATTTCAGGTTCGAAACGCTCCCGGTCGCGCCGCTCACCGTCACCGCTGACGTCACCCCCAGCACATTGTTGTCCGGAATCGTCATCGCCGTGTTGTTCGCCACCGTCGTTACCGTTCCCGGATCGTAAACGCCGTTGTTGTTCGTATCGAGATACACTTGCACCCCCGCAATCCCCGCATCCCCGCCGTTCAGCACGCCATCGCTGTTGTCGTCTTCAAACACCTGCCCCGTAATCGTGCCGCTCCCCATCAACCCGTAAATCACCTCGTTCGCGATCGGCGTCCCTCTTCCCGTCGCCATGTCATATCCCGACGTCGCCGTATACTGCGGCGAGCCGTTCGTCGTCCCCGTCGTCACATCATGAAAATCCGATGCCGGCAGACTGTACAACGCCGGCAACGTCTGCGTGTACCCGTCCAGCGTCCCCTCCGAAAGCATCGCCCGTCCTTGGTCCGCAATTGCAATCAGTCCCGCCCAAATCGGCGTCGAAGCGCTTGTCCCGCCCACCACGCGCCACGGTGAATTCGGATAATCGTACGAATCGTACACCGCCAGCCCCGTCCCCGGATCGCCCACCATAGATACGTCCGGCACCGTGCGCCGCGTCACGCTCGACGCCGCCACGATCCCCTTCTGATAGGTCGGCTGCGCCACCGAAAAACTGTATCCTCCGCCGCTTCCCGACCACGCCGATTCGCTCGAATAATCCCCCGACCCTGTCAATTGCAGCGACGTCGCGCCGACCGCCACCACCTTCGACGAGAACGCCGGATAAGTCGCCGGTGATCCATGATCCCCCGTCGCCGCCAGGTAAGTGATATTCGTGTGTCCGGTCGGTGTCGTAAACAAACTGTCGTACGTCAGCTCCGAAACGAACTCCCCGCCGCCAAAACTCATTGACACGACTGACACCCCCGGCAGCGTTCGCGCCAATCCCACCCCGGCGGTCAGCAGGTTGTCGAATGAATTGTCGTTCGTCTCGATCAGGACGATGCTCGCCGCCGGAGCAATCGCGTGCGCCCACTCCACATCGAGCGACTCTTCCAATTCCCACGACCCATTCCCCGCACCCGCCGGATCCTTCGGAGGATAATTTGTCGATCCATCCTGCGCCACCCGCTTGAACGACGGCGGGTCCGGCAACCCGAATTGCGCATCGAACTGCTGCAGATCCGAAAACGCATTCGGATCGTCGTAAGCGTCCACAATCGCAATCGTCTGCCCGGCGCCCCCGTTGCTCAGCGCCCACGGCACCTGGTCAAACCCATAGGCATGCAGGATCTGCGCCGGCGAAAGGCCCGACACCGACGGACTCAACGCCGGGCTCGCACCGCCGCTTTGCACCATCACCGGCGTCGTCGCCCGCGGACTCGTGTCCCGCGTCGGCACCACCGGCGTCTTCGTTGCCACCGGTGTGTTTGTCACCGCCGGTGTCTTCGTGACAACCGGCTTCTTCGTCGCGACAGGCGTCTTGGTCACCGCCGGCGGCTTCTTCACCACGACCGGCAGCCGGCACGCGCCGCGCGTCAGCGGCTGCGTAAGGCTCAACAGCACGCGCGGCTCTAGCCACTCAATTTGCAATGGAGTCTGCCGGTTGTTTCTACGCCGGCATGGACGGGGGGAATACATACACTACCTGCGACGAAGATCAGATGCACATCACACCGAGAGGTTCCCTGCAACAATAGCGGAAACCGCGAGCGGAGTGAAAGCACAACTTTCGTTATTTTTTTCCCGCGCCCGCTATCTCTCACCATCCCTTGCCTTCCCTGATTTTAGCGGACTTCCCGCAGTTTTCGGTCCCGCTCTTATTGGTCCGTCCCCGGCACCTCATCCCCCGCATCCTCCGTCCCCGCACTCGCCACCGCCGCCGGTTTCGACGTGATCCACATCTCCCCGACACGCTCCAGAAACTTCCCATCCAGCCCCGCCATCTTCCGCAGAAACACCCCCGTCACTCCGCCGCGACCCTTCGTCTCCATCACCAGCCCCTCATCCCGCAGCTCCTCCTGCGCTTCATCCCACTTCGCCGCCGACCCGACCTGCGGCGCATCGATCATCACCAGCTTCTTCCCATACCGCTCCGAAATCGACTCAAACGAATCCAGGTAACTCGCCCACGCATTCTCCACATCCTCCAGCCTCGCCGCATGCTTCTTCGGCAGCGGCAACTCCGCCGGCGCAATCGCCCCGATCAAATCCACCTTCTCCACAAACTCCACCCCCGGCAAAATCTCCGGCGTCGCCGCCAGCACCACCTGCCCCGAAAACTGCTTCCGCACCTCCGCAATCTGCCCCTCCCAGTACCCCGCCTCCGCATCCGCATTCAGCCACGACACGCACAGCAGATCCGCCTTCGCCCCCCGCGCCGCCGCCGCCACCGCCCCAAGCTCCTGCGGATACGGATTCTTCACATGAAACGCCGCCGTCGGCACCACCATCGCCTTCAGCCCCAGCGAATGCGCTCGCTTCACCGTCGCCGCCAGCGCCGCCTCGTCCTGCGTGTACTCAATCGCCACCGCCGTCGCATGAATCTTCGGCAACGAATCCAACGCTCCGCTCGCCGCATCTGCCGCAATGTAAACCCCCCGCATCGCCGGCGCATCCCCCGTCCCCACATTTGCCGTGGCTACTCCCGCGCGCTCCTGACGAAAAAAGTGAACGATGCCCACGCCCAATCCGTACCCTGTTCCGAGGCAAACAATCGCGAAAAGTGCTGTCTGTAAGTGTTTCATGGTGCAGAATCTTAAACGCTCCCGCACCCCCATCCAAATCACTCGGCCCCATTCACTCCGGAAACAACCCCCCCTGCACCTCCTCCGCCTTCTTCTCGCCCGCCGCCTCCTTCACCTCCTCAATGCACGCCGGCGAATCATTCTTCGGACTGTTCACCAGATCCGACACCGCAATCGCCTCCATCTCCCCCGCCTCATACGGCCGCAGCAACCCCGCCGCCTCCCCCGCATCCTTCTCCAGCAGCCACTTCTCCAAATCCTCCCGCCGCAGAATCGCCGGCATCCGGTCATGCACCGTCCCCGTCAACACGTTCGGCGCCGTCGTGATGATCGTGAACGAATGCACCTCCTCCGTCTCCGACTTCTTCCACGAATCCCACAGCCCCGCAAACGCAAACGGTTTCCTCGACCTCATTCGAAAATAAAACGGCTGCTTCTTCTTCCCCTCCTTCTTCCACTCATAAAACCCATCCGCCGGGACCAGACACCGCCGCGTCCCCACCAGCTTCCGAAACGCCGGCTTCTCCAGCAGCGTCTCCGCCCGCGCATTGATCATCGAATACCCGATCTTCTCATCCTTCGACCAGTGCGGAATCAACCCCCACCGGAACGTCACCCCCTGCGGCGGATCGTACGCAATCACCGGCGCCGTCTGCGTCGGCGCAATATTGAACCGCCGCACAAAACTCCCCCACGACCGCGGATCCACCTTCTGCGTGAACCCCGCAATCAAATAATGAAACCCATCCTCGGCGACAAATGTATAACGTCCGCACATAACCGCAGTGTAGCCCCGCGCTCCCCCAATTTCCCGCTCCCCGCATGCTCCGCGGTGAACTCAAAATCCCCATTGGGTATTCCCCGCTCACATCCTATGATACATCCAGTAGACGACTCTTCCGGAACCACGAATGAACTGGCTTAGCTTCCTCGCGCCCTCCTGGGCCTGGCTCGGACTCCTCGCCCTCCCCCTCATCCTCCTCTACATCCTGCGCATCAAGCGCCCCGACCTCACCGTCTCCTCCACACTCCTCTGGTCCAAAGCCCTCGCTGACATGCGCGCCAGCACCCCCTTCCAGAAACTCCGCCGCAACCTCCTCCTCCTCCTCCAGCTCCTCATCCTCGCCGCCCTCGTCCTCACACTCATGCGCCCCGTCGTCCAGGCCAAAGCCACCCAGACCCACGCCGGCGTCATCGTCATCGACGCCTCCGCCTCCATGCAAACCCACGACAACGGCGGACCATCCCGACTCGACCGCGCCAAGGACCAAGCCAAAAAACTCGTCGACTCCATGCGACCCGGCGACCGCTTCATGCTCGTCTCCGACGGCGGCGGTCTCAACCACGGAGGCATCGGCTTCACCAACTCCAAGTCCGAACTCAATTCCGAAATCGACAAAATCAAACCCTCCGACACCCCCTCCGACCTCTACGAATCTCTCCTCCTCGCCGCCACCAGCCTCCGAGGCATCAACTCCGATTCCGGAACCCCCCGAAACGACGCCCTCACCGCCGGCAAGGTCTGGCTCTTCTCCGACGGCGCCGGCGTCCGCGTCCCAGACGCCATGAACGCCGACAACAACGCCACCGGTGGAGGGGCAACCACTACCAACAGCCTCCTCCAATTCGTCAAAATCGGCGAATCCAACCACAGCGTCGGCATCACCCAACTCTCCATCACGCCCGTCGCCAAACAACCCCGCACCTATGAAGTCTTCGTCGGCGTCCAGAACGCCTGGGATGTCGAAAAGAAAGTCGGCGTCGTCCTCGCACTCAACACCGAAGACAATTTCCTCCCAGGTCAGGCCAAAACCGTCACACTCCCCCCGCACGGCCAGGGCTCCATCACCTTCGAATCCGTCGTCGCCGACCCCGGCAAACTCTTCGTCATCGCCGACCCCACCAACGACGACTTCCCCCTCGATAACACCGCCTACGCACTCCTCGAACCCGCACGCAAAGTCAAAGTCCTCCTCGTCTCCAACGGTGGCGGAGTGCTCGAAAATTTCGTCAAAACCGGCGTCCGCGTTGGCGCCTTCGACGGACAGATCATCGCCCCCGCCGCCTACGCCCCCGGCTTCGGTGGGGGAGGTCAAGCCGACCTCGTCATCCTCGACGGCTTCGCCCCGCCACTCGCCGACATGCCCAAGGCCGACACCCTCCTCATCCGCCCACCCGTCACCGGGGGAGGGGCCGGCGCCGTCAACGTCGGCGGCTTCAACGTCACTAGCGAAGTCGAAAACCCCGCCGTCCTCCGCTGGAAACGCGAAGACCCAGTCATGCAGTTTGTCGAACTCGGCTCCCTCCGCCTCTCCAAAGCACTGGTGCTCGAAAAAGACCCCGATCTCGTCGACCTCGTCTCCTCCCCCGAATCCAGCCTCATCGCCTACAAAGACTTCGGCAGCACTGCCGGCGGGGGGACCCGCCGCTACTTCCTCTCCTTCAGCCCCCAGATCGAATCCAACTGGTGGATGGACCCCTCCCTCCTCATCTTCCTGCAAAACATCATCGAGCAAACCCGCATCCGCCACTACATCGGCCTCCCCGAAATGCTCAGCTCCGGCTCCGCCGCCAAACTCTGGAACGTCGGCGACGACAAAGGGGGGGGCGATGGCCCCGTCCGCATCACCGCCCCCGACGGCTCCGTCTCCGTCATCCAGGCCAAGGACGGCGCCGCAGAATTCCCCGCCACCGACAAGGTCGGCTTCTACACCGTCACCAGCCCCGGGGGGGGCGGGGGGGGCGGGGGCAAAACCGCCACTTTCGCCGTCAACCTCCTCAGCAGCACCGAATCCAACATCCAGCCACAATCCCTGCAAACCGCCTCCGGCGCCCCCGTCTCCGAATCCCCCAGCATCGCCACCATCAATCTCGAAGTCTGGCCCTGGGTCGCCTCCGCCGCCCTCGCCATTCTCGTCCTAGAATGGTGGGTCTACCACCGCCGCATCGCCTGACGGTGTTTAGCCCCGGCCCTTGGGCCGGGGATGCCATCGGAGATGCGGTTTGCCGAAACCGAGGTTGCCGATGAAATGCATCTCGATCTCCTTTCTCCTCCTTGCCTCCCTCCTCTTCACCGCTCCTCCAATCCACGCCCAATCCGACGACCAACCCAAACCCGATGCCCCCAAACCCGCCGACGCCTCCTCCGACGAAAAAAAATCCGACCCCTCCGACATCCGCAACGCCATCGGCAACCTCTCCCTCGTCCGCGGCCTCGAAAAATCTGCCCGCGCCACCAAGCCCGGCCTCTGGTCCAAACTCGTCGACCAGCCTTACTACACCCCCGAAATCCGCGCCGAAAAACTCCTCTTCTTCGGTCAATACCCCCAGGCCGAAGCCCACTTCCAGGAACTCCTCCAATCCGATCCGCGTAACCAGAAATTCCTCGAAGGCCGCGCTGAAGCCATCCTCCGCAACGGCCGCCAAGTCGACCTCAATCGCTTCGACGAACTCCTCGCCTCCCTCTCCGACCCCCAGCGCTCCACCCCACGGATGCTCCGCCTCCGCGCCGAATCCCTCCTCCAGCGCGGCCGCAACGCCGAAGCACGTGACCTCCTCAAACGCTATATCGACACCCACCCCTCACTCGAACCTCTCGATGCCGGTGGGGTGGGGGGGGGGGGAGGGGGCGACGTCGTCACCCTCTACACCACCTACGCCCAGGCCCTCGAAGACGATGCCGAATACGCCGCCGCCGCCGGAATCTACGCCAAACTCCTCCCACTCGCCGAAGGAAACCTCCCCGACGATCCCCAGATCGCCACGCAGCTCGCCTTCGCCCTCGAACGCCACTCCCTCCTCACCGGCATCGGCCGCGAAAAGCACCGCACCGTCCTCTTCGAGCTCGGCCAGATCGAACGACACGATGAAACCTACTGGCCCGCCAAACTCGTCGAGGCACGCATCCTCCTCAACTCCCACAACACCGACGACGGCGCCCAGGCCATCGCCGAAGTCCTTGACCTCAACCCCAACGCTCTCCGCGCCCGCCTCCTCGCCGTCGATTTCGCCATCCAGCAATACAACTTCGAAGACGCCCGCGACCAGCTCGATCAAATCGCCGACGCGGGGGGGGGCAGCGACCTCGCCGAAGTCAACGCCTACGAAGGACGCCTCCTCCTCAAGGAACGCCTCCCCGAAAAAGCCATCGCACCGCTCCTCCAGGCCACCACCAAGAACCCCCGCCTCCCCGAAGCCCGCGGTTGGCTCGCCGCCGCCTACTACCTCCTCGCCGACGAAAAACGCATGCAGGAGCAGCTCGACGCCATCCGCATCGGCGGCGCCACCGGAAACATGGTCCACCCCGTCGCCCTCTTCGAAGCCGGCGAAGTCCTCCGCGACGCTCGCCAGTTCTCCAAGGCCGAACAGTGCTACCTCGACGCCGACAAAGCCGCCAAATGGTGGTCCGAACCCTCCGCCGCTCTCGCTCAGCTCTATCTCGAGACCGGCCAGGAAGCCCGCGCCAAAGCCGCCTACGACAAATCCTTCGCCATCGACCCCTACAACATGCGCGCCTACAACCAGATCATCCTCCTCAATTACCTCCAGAAATTCGCCACCCTCGAATCCAAAACCCGCCTCACGCCCGGCTCCAACCTCCCTGCCTTCATCATCAAGTACGAACCCCAGGACGAAATCCTCGCCCACCTCGCCATGAATTGGATGGAAAAAGTCCGACCCGAACTCTGGTCCTACTTCCAGATCCAGGAACTCCCCGCCCCTACCCAGATCGAAATGTTCCCCTCCCACGAGCAGTTCGGCGTCCGCACCACCGGCCTCCCCTGGATCGGCACCGTCGGCGCCTGCACCGGAAACGTCATCGCCATGGATGTCCCCCGCGCCGCTTCCGGCGACGACGACACTGGCGAGGGGGGGGGAGCGGGCGATTCAATGGGAAACTTCGACTGGGCCCGCGTCCTTCGGCACGAATACACCCACACCGTCACCCTCGCCCTCACCAAAAACCGCATCCCCCACTGGCTCACCGAAGCCGCCGCCTGCAACCAGGAGCAAGCACCCCGCGACTGGGACAACTGCCAGCTCCTCGCCTCCAACTTCCGCGCCGGTACCCTCTTCAAAATCTCAGAACTCAACTGGGGCTTCATCCGACCTAAACGCTCCATCGACCGTCAGCTCGCCTACATGGAAGCCCAGTGGCTCTACGAATACCTCGTCGCCACCTACGGCCTCCCCAAAATGCTCGACTTCATGCGCTGCTTCCGCGACGGTCTCTACGAAGCCAAGGCCTGGGAAAAAGCCTACGGCAAATCCATGGCCGACATGGATGCCGAATTCCACGCCTGGGCCAAAGCCCAGATCGACTCCTGGGGACTCCCCACCGACCCCCTCCCCAATCTCGCCGACCTCGACGCCGCCCTCGCCAAAAATCCCAACGACGTCGAATCCCTCGTCAAACTCGCCTGGCTCCTCGCCGGCGGCGGACACCTCCCCCAGGCCCAGGCCCAGCTCGAAAAAGCCGTCGACCTCGACCCCAAAAACATCCGCGCCCGAGAACTCCTCGGCGCCGTCCTCTCCCAGCTCAAGCAAACCGACCGCGCCCGCCAACTCCTCGAAGCCGTCCTCAAGGACGACCCCCATCGACCCGTCACTCTCCGCACCCTCGGCCTCATCGCCATGTCCCTCCACGACTACGACGCCGCCGAAAACTACCTCACCAAACTCCAGGCCGAACGCCCCCTCGAAGAAACCTCCTACCTCAACCTCGCCGGCATCTACCTCCTCAAAAAAGACAACAAAAACGCCATCGGCCAGCTCCTCGAACTCCAGCGACACGAACAAAAAGACGAACGTATCCCCCGCAAACTCGCCGAACTCTTCCGCGCCGAAAACAACCTCCCCGAAGCCGAAGCTTCCGCCTATCGCGCCATCCGAATCGACCCCTACAACGCCATCAACCACGAACTCATGGCCCAGATCCTCATGGACGAAAAGCAGCCGCAACGCGCCATCGAATACTGGAAAGACGCCACCACACTCCAACCCAAAATCCCCGAATTCTGGGAAGGCCTCGCCGACGCCTACGGCGCCACCGGTGACCCCAAAGCCGCCGCCGACGCCGCCAAAAAAGCAATCGACCTCCAACCCACCTCCCCCGCTAGAAAATGGCTACAATCCCCCAAATAACCGTTTAGCCCCGGCCCTCGGGCCGGGGAGCCCTTTGTGGTAAACTGATTGCCATCAGATTTCCGAAAGGCGCCCCATGACGCTCAACGTCAAACTCAACCTCCCCCCATCCCTCGAAGAAAAACTCCGCGCCCAGCACCCCAACCTCGACGCCGAAGTCACCGAGGCCTACGCCCTCGAACTCTTCCGCCGCGGCCAGATCTCCCACCACGAACTCTCCCTCGCCCTCGGCCTCGATCGCTTCGAAACCGACGCCTACCTCAAACGCCACAACGTCTACGAAGGCTCCCTCACCATGGAAGACCTTGAAGCCGATCGCCAGACACTCGAGCGCCTCTTCAACAAGGGCCAGTAATGCTCGTAGTCGCTGATGCATCGCCGCTCATTGTCTTGGTGAATATCCAATCTATCGATGTTCTCCCCAAGTTATTCGACTACGTCCGAATCCCGCCTCAAGTCGCTGCCGAACTCCGGCGGCCCATCCGTCCCGACCCTGTTCAAGAGTTCATTTCAAGTCCGCCGGCGTGGTTGATCGAACAAGCGCCCTCCAAACTACTTCCCATCCCGAATCTCGATCCAGGCGAACACGCCGCCATCAGCCTTGCAGAAGAAATTCACGCCGACCTGATCCTCATCGATGAGTTGAAGGGACGGCGTGCGGCCGCGATCCGCAATCTGACACTGACCGGTACAATCGGAGTCCTTGAACTCGCCGCCACAAAGAAATTCCTCGATCTACGCTCCGCTTTCGATCGCATCAAACAAACCGGTTTTTGGATCTCCCACGAACTGCTGGACCAGCGCCTCGCACTCTTTCGCTCCAATCAAGGATCCCCCATGACCATCAAAGAATTCCAGGAACACATCCGCACCCGCTACGGCGCCCGCGACACCGAACGCGGCGTCTGGCCCACCTTCGGCTGGTTCATGGAAGAAGTCGGCGAACTCGCCTCCGCCCTCCACTCCGACGATGTGCAAAACAAACACGAAGAATTCGCCGACGTCTTCGCCTGGCTCCTCACCCTCGCCAACATCCAGGGCATCGACCTCCAAAAAGCCATCGACGAAAAATACTTCAAAAACGGCGGCCCCCAGGGCCACAAGTAAAGAATTGAGTCATTGAATCATCGGGTCATTGAATCATTGATTCCCGCTGCGAGCCAATGACTCAATGACCCGATGACTCAATGATTCAATTCCCTCAAATATCAAAATACATGCAAAACTCATACGGATGCGGCCGTATCCGCAACGGCTCAATCTCCGTCTGCTGCTTATGCCGTATCCACCCATCGATCACATCGCGCGGAAAAACATTCCCCGCCAGCAGATACTCATGATCCTCCGCCAGCGTCTTCAACGCCTCCTCCAAAGTCCCCGGCGTCACCGCAATCCCCCCCATCTCCTTCTCCGTCAAACTCGCAAAATCCCGATCCATCGGATCACCCGGATCAATCCCCTTCACCACCCCATCCAACGCCGCCATCGTGATCGCCGCAAACGCCAGGTACGGATTCGCCGACGAATCCGGCGTCCGAAACTCCAGCCGCTTCGCCTCCGGCTTATCCGAATACACCGGCACCCGCACCGCCGCCGCACGATTCCGCGAACTATAGATCATGTGCGTCGGCGCCTCGTACCCCGGCACCAGCCGTTTATAAGAATTCGTCGTCGGCGCACAGAACGCACACAGCGACCGCGCATGCTTCAATATCCCCCCGATCGCATGCAATCCCATCTCCGAAAGCCCCGCATATTTCTTCCCCGAAAACAGCGGCTTCCCCTTCTTAAATAACGAAAAATGCACATGCATCCCCGATCCGTTATCCATAAACAGCGGCTTCGGCATGAACGTCGCCACCTTCCCGTTCCGCGCCGCCACCTGCTTCGCCACATACTTGTAATACATCATCTTGTCCGCCATGCGCAACAACCCATCATGCCGCATGTCGATCTCGCACTGCCCCCCAGTCGCCACCTCATGATGATGCCCATCCACATCAATCCCAAACCCCTCCAGCTCCGCCGCTATCTCCGACCGCAGATTCCACAGCGTGTCCACCGGCGGCGCCGGAAAATATCCCTCCCGCAACCGTATCTGGTTCCCCCGGTTTGGCACTCCGCCCTCCCCGGAATCCTTCCCCCGATTCCAAACCCCCTCCACCGAATCC
The DNA here is from genome assembly GCA_035524355.1 of Phycisphaerae bacterium. GTDB lineage: Bacteria > Planctomycetota > Phycisphaerae > WQYP01 > WQYP01 > DATKPA01. Next base: position 175,833 of record DATKPA010000063.1, read on the forward strand.
ACCCGATACACCCCCTCATTCACCGACTGCTCATACCGCACCGAATCAAAAACAAAAAACTCCGCCTCCGGACCAAACCGCGCCTCGTCCGCCACCCCGCTCTTCCGCATCCACGCCTCGCACTTCCGCGCCACCGACCGCGGATCCCGCGAATACTCCCGCTTCGTCACCGGATCCCTTATATCACAACACATCGCCACCGTCGGCCGCGCACAAAATGGATCCACTACCGCCGTCTCCGCTATCGGCACCAGCAGCATGTCGTTCTCGTTCAGCCCCTCCCACCCCCGCACCGACGACCCATCAAACCCGATCCCATCCCGAAACGTCCGCTCCGTCAACTTCCCCGCCGCATACGTGCAATGCTGCGGCAACCCCGGAAAATCCACAAACCGCAAATCCACAAACTCAATCTTCCGCTGCTTCAACAACTGCAGCACCTGCCCGGCCGTCCGAATAATCATCGCAACATGTCTCCTTCACCCGCGCACTCTACCCCACCACCCCACCCTTGGCGAGCCCCACCCACTCACCCAGCCGCCCAACGCCCGCCGCCTCGCGCGGCGCGGAGCCATTCCCACACGCAAAACCAAACTTCCACCACCAAAGGTCTGCCGGCGGTTTTAACCGCCGATTCCCGCCGGCCCGCGCCCCCAATCCCTCAACCAGTTTTTTCTTTGCCATCCGGCGACAGAACAGTAAGATCAACACATGAACATCGGAGAATGCCATGACCAGCACCCTCGAAACGGCGACACTCCCTCACCGTGGCCGCATCAAATGGATCATCCTCTTGTCCCTCATCGCCGGCATGCTTGGCGCTACGGCCGGATTCTTCCTCGCCGGCAAGCCCCAATACAAAAGCGTCGGCATGATTCAAATCAAACCGTTTACCCCGGGAGTCTTCGACGACTCCAGCCCTATCCCGATGTTCGACGCTTACGTCGACTCGCAGGTCGCCATCATGCAAAGCCGCCGCACAGTAGATATGGCCATGCAGAATCCCGAATGGAAAGCGCTTGGCCGCGGCTTGTCCGACCAAAGCGCTGCTGATTTGCAATCCAGTCTTTCCGTGTCGCGCCAAGGCGGCACCATCGTAACCGTCACGTTTCTCGATCCCGACCCCAGGGCCGCCCGTATCGCCGTCGGTGCTGTGATCCAAGCCTATCAAACAATTTACGATGAGGCTAACACCGGTGATGAAAACCGGCGATCGCAAATATTAGACGACCTGAAGACCAGGTATATGACAGAATTAGCGAGGCTGCGTAATGCGATGCAGCAAGACGGTGATTTCGGCCCCGAAGCCCTCGACATCACTTATCAATTCAAAGTTCATGAACTCAATCGCATCGAGTCCGAGATACAACAAACTCGGATGAACATTCGAATAGCTCAGGCCGCCGCGGATGGCCAGATCTCCGCAACTCGGCCCTCTGCCGCCGTCCCTGCAGCGACAGGCCCCGCAATGACAATTGCCGCCAACGATCCGGAACCGGGCCACAATCTCTCGGACCCCCCAAAGACGGGAGATAATCTTGCCATGATGCGCCTGCGCGAAATGACGCTCGTCGATCAGGTGTCACAATACCAAGCCGATCTCAAATCCCTTGCCGCCAGGAAATATCAGGCCGATGCGTTGAGCGCGGAGTCCGCAAACGTGCAGGATAATCTGAATAAAACAAAATCGCGCATCCAACAATTGAACATTGAAAATCAGCTCGGCGGCCGAATCAGCGTCATCAGCGACGGCGAAACTCCCCTGTCCCCCGACAACGACCCCCGTATAAAAACCACCATCCTCGGTTTTATCGTGGGTATGGCGCTGGCATTTCCCATCCTCCTCTTCACGACCATCCGCAAACCCTGCAAAAAAACAGTTTAGCCGCGAGCCAAAGGCGAGCGCTCAGCCGCAACGCGGCGCTCAATCCCAAAAAAGGGGTCAAACATCTTTCCCAGACCCCTTCCTCGGCCGCCCCCGCGGACGCATCGTATGCTCCAGCCCCATCCTCGCCGCCGCCGCCGCCCGCCACGCCGCAGCACCGAACGGACTGCCTCGCCGAAAACTCTCCCCCAACGCCTTCTCCTCCGCACCCCGCAGCACTTGATTCACCATCCCCACCCACTTCGCATCCCCCGGATACGCCCCCTCCGGCCACGCCGCCAGCCATTCCCTCTCCTCCGCCCTACCATAAAGCCGACGCCACAACGCCCCATGCTTCCACTCCTCCGCCGACTTCACAAGATTCGCCCGCACCGCATTCCGCTCCACATACCGGCACACCTTCCGCACATACTGAAAATCCCCCCACCCCCCCTGCACCGGAAACGCCTTGAACCGCCCCTGATAAAGCCGCCCCTCCCCCGCATTCCGAAGATGCGCATGCCACCGCTGCGTGTGCGTCTGCTGCAGCCACTTCATAAACCCCGAAATCTTCTCCCCCTCCCCCTTCCGCGGCCACAGCACCAGATGAAAATGGTTCGGCATCACAATGTACGTGAGCAGCCGCAAATCAAACCGCCCCACCGCCTGCGCCAGCACCGTCTCAAACAACGCATAATCCGCATCCTTATGAAAGATGCGGGCACGCGCCGACGCCCGATTCATCACATGATAAACCACACCCCCCGAAAATGATCGCGGCTTGCGAGCCATGCCACGCAATATAATCAATCGGGCTCGATAGGTCAAAACGATGTGTGACCCCGTTTACCCAATGAAAAACCAGAAACCGTTCCCCTCTCCCCCCTCCACCTCCCGATACCCCCCCCAAAAAAACCGGCGTCCGCGACGCCGCGGGGCAATGTGCTCCCGAAGGCACGCAAAAATTCCCAAATCCGCCCTATACTCCCCTCATCATGCAAGACCTCCCCCTCACCTCCTCCCTCCTCGCACCGCTTCCTCCTCCACACCCCCTCCAACACCGCCATCCTCTCCGACCTCCACCTCACCAATCGCCGCTCGCGCCGTTTAGCGGCGTTGCAACGCAACGCGTATCTCGCCGCCGCGCTCGCACGGACGCCACCTCCCTAGCGTTTAGCCGGCCCGCTCGTCGGGCCGCGTTCCCCCGCGCTCACACCCATCGCAACGCATCACCCCTCTCGTGTAGCGCCGGTCCAACGGACCGCCGGCCAACGCCGATGTGGAGCGAGGCGCAACGAAGAACTCTCCAGGTGAATCCGAATCGCCGCGAACCGCCCGCGAGCGCTGTCGCAACAGACAGGCTCTCCCTCAGCCACCCGAACCCCGGCTGGAAATCCGAGGGCTCGGACGCACGATCAAGAAGGCCCACCCCTCACAAACCTCCCCCGCAGCGCCGCACATCAACGCGCTGCCGAACCCTCCCAACCAAACCAATCCCTCAACCCCCAACAACCCTCCCCCAAAAAGCCCAGGGATCAGATCCCTGCGGCCTCCGTCAAGGCTATCGCATCCTACTATGAATGGCCTACGCCTTTTTCCACGCGTCCGGAATTAGAAAATCACCACGCCCTGTCCGCCAATCGGCGACGACATTGACGTCCAACCCTTGCCATGTAATCGCGCCGGCATGGTCGGTCACAATAATTTGAAGCCGGCCGTTCGTTCGTTCAACCGCCGATGCCAGCGCACGGAATATCCGCCGAACGCCGGCAATATCCTTAGGACGAAAAAAGGGGTCAAACATGAATGGCATTAAGTTAAGCGTGACACCCTCCTTTGTTTTGCCTCGATTTCGCTGATAAATCACATGATTCATACCTTAACTTAACGCCATTCGGGTCAAACATGGTTGTTGCCATTCCACAGTTGCTGCATTTCCACACCTCTCCCCGACTGAAAGAGCCGAAGCCGTTCCCCCTCCGCCCTCCACCTCCCGATAAACCCCACAAAGCCCGGCGTCTACTACGCCGCGGGGCAATGTGCTCGCGACCCCACGCAAAACTCCCGAAATCCGCTCTATACTCCCCACTATGCAAGACCTCCCCCTCACCCCCACCCGCCTCCACCCGACGCCGCCTCCGGCACCACCGCCCCAAATCCCCCGGCACTATTCCGCCGCAACCCCGCCATCGCCAACGCCATCCACCAGCACCGCCGATACCACCTCGGCTTCGCGAGCGCCGCCGGCCGGGTCTCTCCGCCCCACTCCCCCTCCTCCACGCTGATCCCCGCCTCGCGCCACCGCAACAATACATGCGTCAAATCGTACAAAATCCCTTTCGCACCATCCGAAATCACAATCACCCTCCGAATCCCCCGCGACTGCAGCAAATTCGCCGACGGAAAATCCTGCGGAAACGTCAGCCACCGATTATCAAACCCCGTCATCGCTGCCCGCCCCCTCCCCAGCCGGCGACTGTCCAGCAAAAACGCCGGCGGCGCATCCCCCGCCAACCGCGCCTCCTTCAGCACCGCCGCCCCCTGCCACAACGCTTCGCTGATCTCCTGCATCGGCACCACCGCGCTCGGTCCCGACGACGCATTGAACACCGGCACCGGCCGATACCCCGCAAACACCAGCGCCAACCCCACGTACACCGCCTCCGCCCCCGCCAAATCCACCACCATCGCCGTCCCCCCATCACGCGGCACCCACTCCAGGTTCCGCTCCGTCAACCGCTCCGGAACCGCTCCCAACGCCACCGCCGAAAACGCCACCGGCTTCGCCCACGCCGACCATACCCCCTCCGCCGGCGCCCACCACTCAAACAACTGCTTCCGATCAAGACGCGTCTCCATCCGTTCAATCCCTCCTGAATGCATCACTCAACAACTCTGCCCTCGACAACGCTTGCGTCGTCGCGAACCCTTCATATAAATCACAAGACTCCCCCCCACAGCAATCCGCTCTCACACCTCCTCACCCTCCACTATCAACACCGCCACATCCTGCGCCCGATCATCAATCAACGGCCGCTTCGCAACACGCCCATAAATCCCCGCCGCCCGCCCATCCACCGTAAACACCCCCAAACACGGATACACCTCCCCCTCCGGCCCAGGCAACGCCACCGCCCGAAACCGCTCCTGTGCCGCCCAATACCTCGGAAACCACCGCACCCCGCGCAAAATCCCCTTCCACTCCCGCGCCGCCGTCACCCCCGCCATCCCGATCCCATCACCCACCCGCCCCAGCGCCGGCTTCAACACCGCCTCCCCTGCAATCGCCGACGCATCGCGCGGATCCACCGTCCCCGGTAAAAGTGTTCGCCACGTCGGCATGCTATTCCGAAGCTCATCCCACACCAGCGGAAATCTCTTCGTCTGCGTCACCACCGCATACCCCGGATTCGCCAGCACCGTCGCTGACCCCGAAAACCACCGCTCCCACCCACACCTCCGACGCAGATTGCAAAGCCACTCCGCCGGAAAAAATCGCAGCAACGCCGCCGCCTCGCCTCGATACCAATCCGTCTTCATCCACGCCCTCCCCTCGCGCCACCTCACCTGGTCTGGCGCAACCAGCACCGGCCGCATCCCCCGATCCTCAAAACACCGCCCCACAAACGCCATCACCTGCCGATCGTCCGTGTACGCCGTCGCATGCACCAGCCCCACCACCCCATCCGCCGGCAATACCTCCACCAAAGCCTCTGCCAGCGCACACTCCGCCCGCCCCGCCAAACGCGTCCCCGCATACCTCAGCGCCATCAGTGCCGAAAACCCAGACCCCTCAATAAATCCCCCCGGAACATCTGAATTCACCTCTGATATCCGCCACCCCTCCGCCGTCGGATGAAAATCAAATCGCATAAACCGCGCCACGCCCCGCGACGCCCCACGCTTCCCAACACCACGAAGGGCCGCTCGCAGCGCCCGCGGCAATCCCAACTGCTCATGCAACTCCGTCCTCTCCACCAACTCCGCCTCCGCCGACAATGTCTCCCGCGACAACCCTTCCGCCAACGACGCCAGCCCTTCCCACGTCGATCGATCCATCAGCAGCGGATACCGGCACAGCGTCGCCACATCCCCAACCTGCGGATCGTACTTGCCGCAATCAAAAATCGTCTCCAGCCGCACCTCCTGAAATTCCGCATCAGAAAGCGCACGACCGCAACGCAATCCAATGTCCCGCACAGGCCCAGCTAATTCCGCAGAACCCACCACTTCCGTCTGAAGTATCGCACTCATCTTCACGCCGCTCCTTCCACCACCAGAACCGCCAACGCAAACACCAAATACCCAACCGCCGGCCCAAACCCCCAAACCAGCGGAACTCGCGGCACCTCCGGCGTCGGCCGAAACTGCCTGCCCAAAATGCTCTCCGCCATCACCAGAACCAGCACCGGCCACCCTAGCCGCGCAAAATCAGACATCGTCGCATCCGCCGACACCCAGTTCCCCGCCACCGCCCGCCCCAGGATCAGCCCGCTCGCCAGTAGCACGCCACCCAGCCGAACGCCGCTCGCCACATCATGATCAATCGTGATGCTGTCCGACGCCCCCGTAACCTCCTGCACAACTCCCCACGACACAAAAAGCGCGCCCGTCGACAACACTGCACAAAATACCACCACCCACCACCCAGGCCCATCCCCCACATTCCCCCCGGCAAAACACGCCGTAATCCCCCCAATCGCACCCCCAATCGCCCACCCCGCGGCCTCATTGCGCCGCTCTGCCACATCGTCCCGCGCGCTGATCCCCATCAACCCGCACAGCCAGACTCCCAGCCCCACCCACGCCACCCCCATGCACTCATAAAAGAAAAGATACGTCGGATCGCTCCGCACATCCTGCGACGACCAACGCAACAACACACCAAACAGCATCAACAGAAAAACCACCGGCGCCACCCCCAGCCACCGCGCCGCCGCCCCTCCCTGCGGCAACGAAAGCAACCGCCAGTACCAGTGCCCCCATCGCACAGCGCCGATCACAAGGCACACCATCAGCACAAACATTTCATCGCCAGACATCTCGATTCCTTGCTCCCTCCTCTCCACCCCGCGAGCACCATAAAAAGTTCCTTCGATACATCGCGTCAATCGCGCCCAAAAATGCAAAATATTTCCCAAAATTGTCGCACACCCACCCTCTCTCCGCCAATCTTCCAAACGAAAGGGGGTCAAACATCTTTATTCCCCTTCCAAACCTGCCGCCTTTCCACACCTTTCCCCGGCTGAAAAGCCCAAGCCCGTCCCCTCTCCGCCCTCCACCTCCCGATACCCCCCACAAAGCCCGGCGTCTGCGACACCGCGGGGCCGCCGGGCAATGTCCTCCCTACCGCACGCAACCCCCCCAAATCCGCCCTATACTCCCCCCATGCTCGACCTCCCCCTCACCCCCACCCTCCTCGCCACCCCGCACCGCTTCCTCCTCCACACCCCCACCAACACCGCCATCCTCTCCGACCTCCACCTCGGCATCGAACACACCATGCGCCAGCAAGGCCTCGCCTTCCCCAACATCAACGAACAAAAAATCCGCGAATCCTGGCAACACCTCCGCACCCGCCTCGAAGCCAACACCGGTAGGGGGGGCAGCAACAACACCGGCCACATCATCATCGCCGGCGACCTCTTCGACTCCCCCTCCCCCGACCCCGCCTCCCTCGCCCTCGCGCGCGACCTCCTCAACGACCTCCCCCCACACATCTCCGTCACCATCACCCCCGGCAACCACGACCCCGACCCCGCCACCCTCCGCTCCCTCCTCCCCCGTGCCAAAATCTCCTCTTGCGAAACTATCCCCGACCCCACCCAAAACCTCCTCGTCATCCACGGCCACAACTGGTCCGATTTGGTGGCGGGCGAACGGCATGCAACCGGCAGCGAAGGGCATCGACCCGCCATACGAAGGGATCCGCTGGCGCAAGGAAGCCCCGCCACCACCCTCATCGTCGGCCACCAACACCCCGCCGTCACCCTGCGCTCCCGCCTCCAATCCGCCAAAATGATCTGCTACGCCCTCTGCAATTTCAGCATTCAGAATTCAGCATTCAGAATTCTGATTCTCCCCACCTTCTCCCAAGCTCCTCTCGGCACAAACCTTATAAACGAAAACCACTGGATCCTCGACTGCCCCGCCCCCGCTCCCGCCGACATCCAGATCGCCGGCATCGTCCCCGGGAAGGAGGGGGGGGGCGTCCTCCACTTCGGCCCCCTCTCCCAACTGCCGTTCTGACAACGAAAGCCGGAATTGGCAGCGAGCCACCACCCCCTCAAACCCGCCATTCGAATAATCCAAACTCAATCCCAGACCGCACTTGCAACTCGCAAATCCGCATCACTAATCTGCTGGCACTATTCTTGCATTGGCCCGGGTGCCCGCCGGGCCGGGGGTGTCCATCCCCATATACCCGGCCCAGCAGCGGATGAAATGAACCCAACTGCATTGCACAAATGGTTTTAAGGAGCACACTCCATGGCCGCCAAGCAGCTCTCTTTCGATGAATCGGCTCGCAAATCCCTCCTCGAAGGCGTCTCCAAACTCGCCTCCGCCGTCAAATCCACCCTCGGCCCACGTGGCCGAAATGCCGTCCTCGACAAGGGTTGGGGCGCACCCACCGTCACCAAGGACGGTGTCAGCGTCGCCGAAGAAATCGAACTCTCCAATAAGTTCGAAAACGTCGGTGCACAGCTCGTAAAGGAAGCCGCCAGCAAGACTTCCGACGTCGCCGGCGACGGCACCACCACCGCCACCGTCCTCGCCGAAGCCATCTTCAAGGAAGGCTACCGCAACCTCGCCGCCGGCGCCGACGCCATGGCCCTCGCCCGCGGCATCCGCAAGTCCGTCGATGCCGTCATCGAAAACCTCAAAAAGCTCTCCAAACCCCTCAATGTCAGCGACAAAAACGAAATCGCAAATGTCGCTGCCATCTCGGCTAACAACGATCGCGAGATCGGCAACATCATGGCCGACGCCTTCCACAAGGTCGGCAAGGACGGCGTCATCACCGTCGAAGAAGGCAAGTCCCTCGAAACCTACGTCAACGTCGTCGAAGGCATGCAGTTCGACCGCGGATACATCTCCCCCAACTTCATCACCAACCAGGACGACATGACCGTCAACCTCGAAAAAGCCTACATCCTCATCTATGAGGAAAAAATCTCCCAGGCCAGCAAACTCGTCCCCATCCTCGAAAAGATCCAGACCGCCAAGCGCCCCCTCCTCATCATCGCCGAAGACATTGACGGCGAAGCACTTGCAACGCTCGTGGTCAACAAGCTCCGCGGCGTCCTCCAGGTCTGTGCGGTCAAAGCCCCCGGCTACGGCGATCGCCGCAAGGCCATGCTCGAAGACATCGCCATCCTCACCGGCGGCCGCGCCATCATGAAGGACCTCGGCATCGACCTCGAAAAGGTCACTGTCCAGGACCTCGGCCAGGCCAAGAAAATCGAAATCGACAACGACAACACCACCATCATCGAAGGCGCCGGCAAGCACGACGCCATCAAGGGCCGCATTGAACAGATCCGCCGCGAGATCAGCACCACCACCAGCGATTACGACCGCGAAAAACTCCAGGAACGCCTCGCCAAGCTCGCCGGCGGCGTCGCCCAGATCAACGTCGGCGCAGCCACCGAATCCGAAATGAAGGAAAAGAAAGCCCGCGTCGAAGACGCCCTCCACGCCACCCGCGCGGCCGTCGAAGAAGGCATCCTCCCCGGCGGCGGCGTCGCCCTGCTGCGGAGCATCAGCGTTCTCGACGGCATCAAAACCAACAGCCAAGACGAGCAGACCGGCGTCGAAATCATCCGCCGCGCTGTTCAGGAACCCCTGCGTTGCATTTCCGAGAACGCCGGGGAAGAAGGAGCAGTGATCGTGAAGAAGGTACTCGGGGGCAAAGGCAACTTTGGTTTCAACGCCCTCACGCTCGATTTCGAGCAGGACATGGTCAAGGCCGGCATCATCACGCCGACCAAGGTTGAACGTTCCGCGCTGCAGAACGCGGCCAGCGTCTCCACCCTCCTCCTCACCACCGACGCCATCATCGTCGAAAAGCCGAAGGCTGCCGGCGCCGGCGGTCCTCCGGGCGGCATGGGCGGCGGCATGGAAGGCATGGGCGGCATGGAAGGCATGGGCGGCATGGGTGGCATGGGCGGAATGGGCGGCATGGGTGGCATGGGAATGATGTAAGCCGCAAGCGCGGAATGACGAATGACAATTGACTAATGACGAAATAAAAGACAGGAGCAAATGAACATGAATATCCGTCCTCTCGATGACCGTCTCGTGGTGAAGCAGGCCGAAGCCGAAACCAAAACCGCCTCCGGCATCTTCCTCCCCGAAGGCGCCAAGGAAAAGCCGACGCGCGGCAAGGTCATCTCCATCGGCCCGGGCAAAATGCTCGACTCCGGCAAGCGCGCCCCGATCAGCGTCAACGTCGGCGACGAAGTCTACTACGGCAAATACGCCGGCACCGAAGTAAAGGTCAACGACGAAAAGTTCGTCATCCTCCGCGAGTCCGACCTCCTCGGCGTTGTCGAAAAGTAATCAACAGATTGAGTCATTGATCCATTGAATCATCGGTTCATTGAACCGGCCGATCAGTGGATCAGAAAATGATTCAATGACCCGATGACTCAATGAATCAATAAGGAATCACACAATGGCTGCTAAACAACTGATGTTCGATCAGGCCGCCCGCCAAAAAGTCTTCACCGGTCTCGAAAAACTGGCCAAGGCCGTCAAAGTCACCCTCGGCCCCTCCGGCCGCAATGTCGTCCTGCAGAAGTCCTGGGGTTCGCCGCAGGTCACGAAGGATGGCGTCACCGTTGCCAAGGAAGTCGAACTTCCGGACGCCTTTGAAAACATGGGCGCCAAGCTCGTGAACGAAGTGGCCTCCAAGACCAACGACCAGGCCGGCGACGGCACCACCACCGCCACCGTCCTCGCCGAAGCGATTTACGCGGCTGGGTTGCGGGTAGTGACGACAGGCACCAACCCCGCCGTCGTGAAACGCGGCATCGACAAGGCCGTGGAAGCCGCCGTCGAAGCCATCAAAGGTCAGGCAAAGAAAGTCTCCGGCAAGGAAGACCTCAAGAAGGTCGCGACGATCTCCGCCAACTCCGATACCGAAATCGGCGACCTCATCGCCGATGCGCTCGACAAGGTCGGCAAGGAAGGCGTCGTCACCATCGAAGAGGGCAAGTCGCTCAAGACTGAAATGACCCTCGTCGAAGGCATGGCGTTCGACAAGGGCTTCCTCTCGCCGTACTTCATGACCAATCCCGGCACGATGGAATGCATCCTCGAGAATCCGTACATCCTGATTTACGAGAAGAAGATCAGCACGATCTCCGAGCTGCTCCCGCTGCTGAACAAAGTTGTCACGGCGAGCGCTCCGCTGCTGATCATCGCGGAAGATGTCGAGAACGAAGCGCTGGCGACCCTCGTCGTCAACCGCCTCCGCGGCATCCTCAACATCTGTGCGATCAAGGCCCCCGGATTCGGTGATCGCCGCAAGGCGCTGCTTGGCGACATCGCCAGTGTCACCGCGGGCAAGTTCATCTCGGAAGACCTCGGCACCAAGCTCGACGCGATCGAGCTCTCCGATCTCGGCCGGGCCAAGCGCGTCGTCATCGACAAGGACAACACCACGCTCGTCGAAGGCGCCGGCAAGAAGAAGGACATCGAGGCCCGCGTCGCGCAGATCCGCAACCAGATCGAAAAGACCACCAGCGATTACGACCGCGAAAAACTGCAGGAACGTCTCGCCAAGCTCACCGGCGGCGTGGCGGTCCTGAAAGTCGGCGGCGCGACCGAAACCGCCATGAAGGAAACCAAGTTCCGCGTTGAAGACGCCCTCCACGCCACCCGCGCGGCGGCGGAAGAAGGGATCGTTCCCGGCGGCGGCGTCGCATTCCTGCGGGCGATTCCCGCGGTTGAAGCGGCCAAGGGCAAGGCCAAGGGCGATGAGAAGGTCGGCTTCGACATCATTCTCTCCGCGCTCAAGGCCCCGACACGCCAGATCGTCGAAAACGCCGGCGAAGATGGCAGCGTGGTCGTCGATGCCGTCCTCGAGAAGGAAGGCGCGTACGGCTACAATGCTGCCTCCGGAGAATACGGCGATATGTTCAAGATGGGCATCGTCGATCCGGCGAAAGTGACGCGCTCTGCTCTGCAGAACGCGGCGAGCGTCGCGGGCCTGCTGCTGACCACCGACGTGCTGGTCACCGAACTGAAAGAGGAGACGGAGCAGGTCGCGGGATCGGTGAAGTAATCCGCTTTGGCTAGGACTGAGAAGCACGGCCCGGGAACCGATTCCCGGGCCTTTCCTCGTAAATGGCATCAGGCATCGGCTAAGATATCGATCAAGGAGATTCATATGCCATTTGTGAAGAAAACCGCTTTTGCCGAAGATGTTGGCGATAGGTACGGGCAATACGATTCAACTTTCACGAGCGAGACGGGGCAAGTTCGCGCAGAACTCTTTTGCCGCGGAGAATCTCTGGTTGCGTATGTTTCTTTGGCTGAGGGCCGGCAAATCCAGGATGTGACGGATAAGTACCTGACCGCCTTGGAAAGGCATGCCGCTGAGCTTGGATATGAGGGCAAATTGCGCATTCTTTACAACTTGGAGAATTGAATGCCCGCACTGGAGATCGCATGCGAGTTGCCGAAGGGCACCTACGTTCCAAAGGGGGAATATATCCGGCTGGGGCAGAACCCGCTCGTGATCGAGAATCCGGCTCCGTCTGCGGACGAGGGCCAATCTACCGCGTCGATGGCAATTGAAGCGCCGGATGACTTGGACGGGGAGCGAAAGGTAACTTTTAAGGTTGATTCCGCCCAGCGCCTGCTGTGTCGCGTTAACTTCTTGTTGCGATGGCACCGATCGGTGACGCAGTGGGCGACAGTGCGGGAAATGACGCTGGCGCAGGCCAGCCCCTTTGTTTTCCTGTTGGCAGGTACTGAGGAGATATGGGGCGGATTTGACGCATCGCCTTTTCCGGTGTCGTCTTTTACGGATTCAACAAAAGATACCGCTCGCCGTCTTAAGGAAGGCTTCTCTTCGGGAATAGAACCACCGGTTGAAGAGCTTCTGTTGCTTGATGCGCGCCAGGCTTTGTTCGAGGGCCGATTCCGCGAGGCAGTTCTCTTCTGTTGGAGCACCATCGATAGTACGTTCAGCCGCAGATTCGACGTTCTCGTTGACCAGCGGCTTGGCGACGAATGGGCGGAGAGCAGAAGATTTGTTAAAGGCCTCGATTTCGGCTTGCGCCACAAAATGGCCGTCGGATTGAGGATGTTGACCGGACGTTCCCTTTATCGTGAGCCCAACGAATTCTGGGGTGACTTGTCCACGAGCTATGATCGCCGAAATGCGATCATCCATCGTGGTGAAACTGCGGATGAAAATGACGCTCGCCTCGCTGTGCGCGTGGCGGAAAAGATCGTTGAAATCATGCACCAGTTGGTTCCCGTAATTTGACCGGGACCTCTTTGGAATTACAAATGCCCACCGCCAAACGCGATTATTACGAAGTCCTCGAAGTCTCCAAGACCGCCACGGTGGACGAGATCAAGAAGGCCTATCGCAAAGCTGCGCACAAATTTCACCCCGACAAGAATCCGGGCGACAAGGAAGCGGAGCACAAATTCAAAGAGTCCGCCGAAGCTTACGAAGTCCTCTCCGATCAGCAGAAACGCGCCCGCTACGACCAGTACGGCCACGAGGGTCTCCGCGGCACCCCCATGCACGACTATTCCAACATGGACGTGCACTCGATCGAAGACCTCTTCTCCGCCTTTTTCGGCGGACAGATGGGCGGGCGCGCCGGTGGGGGGGGGCACCGCCAGTCCCGCGGATACGATCTCGAGACGCAGGTGCTCCTGACGCTGCAGGATGTCGCCCGCGGCTGCGAACGCGACATCGATTTCACGCGACAGGACGTCTGCGACACCTGCGGCGGAAACGGGGCCAAGCCCGGCACCAAGCGCACGCCTTGCCGGACCTGCGGCGGGCGCGGCCAGGTCGCTCAGCGCGGCTTCGGCGGCATGTTCCAGATGGTCACGACCTGCCCGCACTGCATGGGACAAGGGTCGACGGTTGAGGTTCCCTGCCCGCAGTGCGATGGTTCGGGCCGCTCGCCGAAGCGGCGTCAGCTCAAGGTCACGATTCCCGCCGGCGTCCACGATGGTCAATCGATGGTCATTCGCGGCGAGGGAGAGCCCGGCGAAAACGCCGGCCCGCGCGGCAACCTGCACGTGCACATCCGCGTGAAGGAGCACCCATTCTTTGTCCGCGATGAAGACAATCTGGTGATGCATCTGCCCGTGAGCTTCGCGCAAGCGGCGCTCGGGGCCGATCTCGAAGTGCCGACGCTTTTCGGCAAATCGCATCTCCGCGTTCCGCCCGGCGCGCAGCACGGCGACGTGCTCAAACTCAAAGGACTCGGTTTGCCGAACCATCGAGGCAGCCACCAGGGCGATCAGCTCATTCAGGTGCTCATCGAGGTCCCGAAGAAACTCAACAAAAAACAGGAAGAGCTGCTGCGGGAATACGCCGCGCAGGAAGAATTGCACGTCCTTCCGGCCCAGAAGAGTTTCTTCGAAAAACTCAAGGACTACGTCGTCGGCACGCAGGAAGACCTGGAAAAAGAGCAGAAGGACAAGAAGTAATTACCATACCCGTAGCGCGCGGCGACGCCTGGCGCGCTACAATTCATAACGAGGTGCAGCATGGCACAGCAGGAAACCGAAGCGAAACAGGAACCGACGCGGGACGGCAATGGCGCGCAGGAAGCGGCCAACCAGGTCCGTGAGGAGGCCGGCGCCGCTGTCGGCCAGGCCTCCGCCGCACAGCGCGAGATCAACGATCTCACGTCGAAACTTGTCCGCTGGCAGGCGGATTTCCAGAACCTGCAGCGCCGGGCCGCGCGCGAGGTGCTCGAGTCGAAGCAGAACGCCGATGCGGATTTCGCCAAATCGCTTCTGCAGGTGCTCGACCATTTCGACATGGCGCTCTCCGTCGATCCGACGAAGGTGGACGCCAAGAGCCTGCTCGATGGCGTCAAGATCACCTACGACGAACTTCGCAAAACCCTCACGAATCGCGGCATCGAATCCTACGATCCCACCGGCAAGCCGTTCGACCCGCACATGCACGAAGCGGTGATGCAGGAAGCCAGCGACAAGCATCCGCCGATGACGGTCATCCAGACCTTTCAGCAGGGATACAAGATCGGCGACCGCGTGCTGCGCCCGGCGAAGGTCAAAGTCAGTAAGTAATAACGGGCTTGCCAATGGGATCACGGGTGCCGCGGGTTAAACACAATCCCGGTGTTTAACCCGTGTTTCATGGGCTCTCGCGAGCGCATTGCATCCGATCGAGACTCAGCGAACCGGCAGCACCACGCTCGTCCCGTTCAATCCCTCCGCCGACAGAGTCAGCGTCACGTCCCCATCGCCCTTCATGGCCTGCACATAGACCCTCATCCGCCCCTGAAACACACTCCGATCCGTCCCACCGTACCGCTGCGTATCGTTCAAATTCCCATTCTCAACCCCGATGATCCGCCCCGGCCCCGTAATCGCGCAGTGCACCGCGTTCCCCGCCTCCGGAACAACGGTCCCGTCTTTGTCGACAACGTCCACCTCCACCTCCGCCACATCCCTTCCATCCCCGCGCAACCCGCTCACATCAGCCGTTGCCTGCAATCGCACCGGCGCTCCCGCCTCTTTCAACTCGAACGTCACGGTCTGGTCCCCCTTCTTCCCGACGGCCGTCACAACTCCGCTCGTCAGCTCCATCGGCCAGCGCAGAATCTCCCCCGCCGCGTGCGTCTTTGTCCCCAGCGACTGCCCATCGTGAAACAACTCCACGCTGTCACAATTCGTGAAACACGAGATGGCCTCACTCGTCGCCTGTTGCATTCCCCGCCGCCCGCCAAGCCCGCCGGCCGAGAGATACACCATCGGCGCATCGGTCCAGAGACTCTTGCGGTAGTAGTACATGTTCTTCGGAAAACCCGCGAGGTTCAGCAGTCCCGCCCCGCTCCCATGCGACGGCCATTCGCCCGCTTCGCCGAGGTAATCCACGCCCGTCCACAAAAACTGCCCCGCGATGTATCCATTCTCCGCCACCGCCTGCCACGCCTGCAGCGTATGAAAATTCTCGCTCCCATAAATCACCCGATCCGGATGCGCCGCATGATCGCCCGCATACAGCTTCTCCATATAGTTGTACCCCTCAATATCCAGATACTGCTTAAACAAATTCGTCGCCGGAAACGCGCACGCCGCCGTCACCGGCCGCGTCGTATCCACGCTCTTCACATCCTTGATCAACCGCTGCGCCACCGGCGGCAACACCGGCGAGTTCGGCGGAAACGGATCGTTCTGATAATCGATCTCGTTCCCAATGCTCCACATCACGATCGACGGATGATTCCGATCGCGCACCACCATGTCCTCAATATCCGTATCCGCCCACTTCTCAAAATCGCTGTGATACCCATCCGTCCCCGGCTTCCCCTGGTTATGCCCCACGATCCACTTGTGCTTCCCCTCCGTCCATTCATCAAACGCCTCATCCATTACCAGGAACCCCATCCGATCGCACAAATCCAGAAACTCCGGCGCCGGCGGATTGTGACTGCACCGAATCGCATTGCACCCTGCCTCCTGCAGCAGCTTCAACCGGTGCTCCCATACATGCAACGGCACCGCCACCCCCAACGCCCCCGCATCCCCATGCACACAGACCCCCTTGATCTTCATCGACTCCCCATTAATCGAAAACCCCTTCGCCGGATCAAACTTGAATGTCCGAATCCCAAACGGCGTCCTCCGCCGATCGATCACCTTCCCACCCTTCATCACCTCGGTCACGACGCTATACATCGTCGGATGCTCCGGCGACCACAATTTCGGATCAGGCACTCTCCCCTCCTCTATGAACATCGTTCTTCCACCATCCGCCATGACGCTCTTTGTGTGCAATTGTGCTATCTCAGTCCCACTCTGATCCAGCGCACGTGACACCACCGTCACGTCACCCGATAACTTCAAAAGCGTATCCACAGCCGTTGCAGCTCGTACTGTCGCCGCGTCCGTACCCACGACCGGCGTCGTTACAAACACCCCATCCTCCGCCACATGCACCGGCTCCGACACCGTCAACCACACATTCCGATAAATCCCCGACCCGTTGTACCACCGTGAATCCGCATACTTCTCATGATCCACGCGCACCGAAATCACATTCGGCTCTCCGAACCGGATTACCCCCGTCAAATCGCACGTGAACGAGCTGTACCCATACGGCCGGCCGCCCACTTCCTTCCCATTGCACCACACCGTGCTGTGATTCATGACCCCATCGAACCGGATTCGCACGACCTTTCCCTTGGCGTCTGCCGGCACCACGAAGCGCTTGCGATACCAGCCGATGCCGCCGGGCAGGAACGCAGTGCAACTCGCCCATTTGCGATCGAACGCCCCCTCTACGCCCCAATCGTGCGGCAGATCCACCGCGCGCCACTTCGCATCATCAAAGCCCGCCTCCCGCGCCTTCTCATCGTCGCCCAGATAAAACCGCCACCCCGAATCAAAATCCGTTTCCCCCATCCTTCGCTGCAAGGCCCCACTTGCGGCAAGCGGTCCCCTGGGGGAATCCGCCGCACATGCGGAGAGAACCACAACGCCCGCCACACAAACGACGCTCAGCCAACCTCGCATGCGTTTCCTCGCAATATCGTAACAGTCTTCCGGCTTCGCCCGCGCAGAATATACGCGCCGCTTCGCCCCCGCCAGTGTTCCTTTCCAAAACGCCACTTCCACTGGCAAACCCTGCCCCTCCCTGCATAAGATACGCTGCCTGTTCTCGTAGGAGCCGAGTGCCCAATGCCCACATACGAATACGCCTGCAATGCCTGCCAGCACCAGTTTGAAGAATTTCAGTCCATTACCGCCAAACCTATTGCGGTTTGCCCCAAATGCAAAAAGAAGAAGGTCAAACGCCTGATTTCCGGGGGTGCTGGCTTCCTGTTCAAGGGCTCCGGCTTCTACATCACCGACTATCGTTCCGATGCGTATAAGGCCGCCGCAAAGGGCGATTCTGCTCCCGCAGCCACCGCGGCTCCCGCCAAGACCGACGCCGCCTCCACCACTCCAGCCGCTCCCGCGGCCCCTGCGGCCAGCGCGAAATCAGAGTCCAAGCCCCCGCGCAAGAAGTGAATCGGCTTCCCTCTTTGCTACAATCGACCCGGTGACCTCATGGACAAACCCCGCAAAATCGGCAACGACGGCACGGTTTACCGCTGCCCCATCTGCAAAACGATTCTCCCCTCCATGTCCGCCCCAACCTTCCCCTTCTGCTCCGACCGCTGCCGGCTGCTGGACCTTAACAACTGGATGGAAGGCAACTACACCGTCTCCCGCCCGGTCGACCCGACCGACCAGCTCGAAGACCTCCCGCGCAATCGCCAGAAACCCGATTCCAACGCCAATTCCTGATCACCCTCCCGCAAAGCGCCGCCATTTCAGGTCACGCCCGGTAAAATCACGCTCTAGGCCCCATTTGGCCGATATACCCCCTTTGGATGCTTGAAAAACGCCGTCTTTTGCGGACAATGTTCAGCACTTGGCTCTGTCATACCGCAGAGCTTTCACCTATTTGCGGAGGAACCCGATGACCACAACCCCGAATCCCGCAGGCCCCACTGGAGACGCCTTCGAAGAGCTCGAAAAGCTCGTTGCCGCCGCCAAGGAAGACTACCAGAAGGCTGTTGGCGGTAATAAAGCCGCCGGCACCCGCGTGCGCAAGTCCATGCAGGACATCAAGGCGCAGGCCCAGGCGATTCGCGTCAAAGTTCTCGAAACCCGTTCCACCACGCCGTAATCATCTGGGGGGGCAGTGCTCCCTTACTTGCCGAGACCACAGCCCTCCCCGGTCGTTTTTTTCCGCGCCGGTATTTCCTCCATGAATAAGAAAGAGGCCGCATGGCTCCTTCCTTCTTGTATGACATCTCGAGTGTCGACCTGAATAAAATCGTAGTCCCCATCGAAGACATCCGCAAAGTCATCCCCCAACGCTTCGAAATGGAGATGCTCTCCGGTATCGTCCATATTGATGAGCCCGTCGATACTATCATCGGTGTCAAAGAAGTCACCGACCAGGAATTCTGGGTCCGCGGGCACATCCCCGGACGACCCCTCATGCCCGGCGTCATGATGATCGAGTGCGCCGCCCAGCTTTGCGCCTACTGGACCATGAAGAAGCACCCCGAGATGGGCTTCGTCGGATTCGCACGCTGCAACGACGTCATCTTCCGCGGCACGGTCGTCCCGCCCAGCAAACTCTACATGATCGCCCAGATGACCGAGATGACCCGCCGCCGCGCCGTCGCCAAGTGTCAGGGCCTCGTCGACGGAACCCTCGTCTTCGAAGCCACCATCACCGGCATGAGCGTCTAACCCGGCACGGGCATCCTGCCCCCGTTCTCAATCCATCGGACTCCCCCCACTTGCCCCAAAGGTGGGGGGGGGCCGCGACCATAGCCCGGCGTGACCAACGGGAACACTCTCCTTCACCACCGACCTCACCACCAACGGCCCCATCAAACAAATCACCCTCCACCCCTACCCCCGTTAGCCGTCGCCGCAGCGGCGACGCTCTCCCCCCATTCGCAGTTCCACATTCACCGATATCCTCTTTGATAATCGCGCCGCAAAAAAAGGTTTAGCCGCCGATCGAAGATCGACGCGTGCTCCCGCGCTCCTGACACGAGTTTCAACCGCATTCCAAATCAATCCCCACCCACGCTTGCGTCGTCGCGAACCATGCACACGCCACATCGCACGCGCTCAACACCCCATCCCCGCCCACCACAAAACCCCAGCCGCAACGCGGCGAACGTCAATAGCCAGGAGTGAGCAACGGGAACCCCTGGAAAAGAACACGATAAAAACCTGGTGCCCCAAAGGGGCGATCGAGCCATCCCATCCCCACCCCTCTAGTGACTTGCGCGCGCTGGTATTGAGCCGCTGTAGAAAATGCCGACGCGATGTGCCGCAATCCTAAGGAGTTCACACGACCACAGCCACCACTGGTAGCCCCACAACTTCCCCCAAAAAAATTCCAATTCTCCCCTTGCACCCCCACCCACAAAGTACGTATAATGTTAGGGTTCCACCCCCGGGGGGCGAAGTTCCCAATTAACCGACTTAACTCAATTAACCCAATTAACTTTCACAAGGGGGACCCTCATGCACACACGCGCACAATCCGAACCCACCCACCAAGACGCCCACACCCTCCTCGCCCAGTTACCCCACGACGCGCACCCCCATGCGCCCCGCCTCATACCCAGCCTGCACCCGGCTGCACCTAACCCGGCCGTCAAGGCGCAACCGGGTGCGCCTTGGTCCACTGCTACCCCCATTTTCCGCTCAAAAACCCACAACCTGCACCCCGATGCACCCCTCAAAGCCAACCGCATCCACTTCTCCCTCCCGCGCGCAGGGGGTGGCAACCATTCTGAGGATCTTCGCATTTTCCGCTCAAAAACGCGGTTCCCCCTCCAGACTTCTGAGGATCTTCGGCTGGCGCTATCAAAAACGCACTCCCCCCATCCGACTTCTGAGGATCTTCGGCTGGCGCTATCAAAAACGCCACTACCGTCTCCCCACCACCCCAACCATGCAAACCCAACCCCCCTCCAATCCACGGATTATCACGCCATCCGCCTCCCTTCGCCGATCTACACTAACTTCATGCACGACACCCTTCCCACCTTCGCCGATCTCTTCCCCCACTCCGAACCCATCGACCGCGCCGCCTCCACCTTCGACACCCGCATGACCTGGACCGATCTCCCCGCCAAATGCGCCCTCTACTTCCTCGCCATTGATGAGCCCGCGGCAGGTAACAGAAATATGGGGGGGGGCCTCCTCGCCACCGTCGGCAACCTCCGCGCCGCACTCCAGCGCCGCCTCACCGACGACCCGCCCGACACCCGTTCCAAACGCATCCAGTACGGCAGGGTCTGCACCCGCGTCCACTGGCGGCTTGTCCACTCCCCCTTTGCCGCCAACTGGTGGTACTGGAACGCCGCCCGCACCCTCTTTCCACAAACCTATAAACAAATGGTCGCCTCCCGCCCCGCCTGGTGGATCGCCCTCGATCGCGATGAACCCTACCCCGAATTCCGCCGCACGCAGAACCTTTCCGACAGCTCCCTCAGCTACCTCGGCCCGATCCGCGACAGGACCTCTGCCGGCAAACTGATCGAAACCCTCGAAGACCTCTTCGATCTCTGCCGCTACCACAACATCCTCCTTCAGACCCCCCGCGGAAAACCCTGCGCCTACAAGGAAATGGGCAAGTGCCCCGCCCCCTGTGATGGTTCCGTCCCAATGGACTGGTACTACCGCCAACTCGATCAAGCCCTCGCCTTCCTCGCCGGCCCCCCCCCCGAATCCCGCCTCGCCTGGCGCGCCGCCCAGCAGTCCGCCATGAAAGCCGCCGCCGCCCGCCTCGAATTCGAAGCCGCCGCGAAGATCAAATCCCGCCTCGCCCGCGCCGAACTCCTCGACGCCGAGCCCTACAGCCACCTCCAGTCCCTCGAAGATTTCTCCTTCGTCGCCCTCCAACCCGGCCAGGGAAAGCCGTACGTGGAACCCTGGCTGATTCACGGCGGCAACGTCGAGTGCCTGCCGCAGATCAAGAAGAAACAGATCGCCGCCCGCGCGCCGGAACTCTTTGAACGATGCCGCGATCTCGCCGCGAAGCCCGTAAAACCCCCGCTCGATTCCGCCGCCATCGAGCAACTCGGCATCGTCGCCCACCACCTCTTCCGCGGCCCGGGCGACGCCGGCATCTATCTCCGCCTCAAGGAATTAACCACCATCGAACCCCTCCTCGCCGGCATCGACGAAATCATGCACCACAAGCAGACCGACAAACCCCTCCAGGAACAGGCCAGCGACAAAACCCCCGCCGCCGCCGAATCATCCACCACCCTCGAACCACAAATTCCCTCTCCGGAGAACGTATAATTCGCCATGCCCCGCATCGAACTCCGCAAATCCTCAACTCCCCCAAATGCGCCGGCGCCCGCGGTGCGCCCAATCGAAAATCGAAATTCAAAAATCGAAAATCCCCAGCAAGCCCTCCCCCAATTCCTCCTCCACGTCGAAATGGAACTCGGCCTCTCGCCCAACACCCTCGAAGCCTACTCCCGCGACCTGCGCGATTTCGCCGCCTTCTGCGAATCGGTCAACGCCTCTCTCACCACCGCCGACCGCGTTGTCCTCGGCAAATACCTTGAACACGCCCAAACCGTCAAAAAGCTCGCCATCAGCTCCATCCTCCGCCACATCGCCAGCCTCAAGATGTTCTTCCGCTTCGCCGTCGCCCGCGGTTACGCTTCGGAAAACCCCACCGATCTCCTGGAGACGCCGCACACCTGGAAGAAACTCCCCGACGTTCTGGCCCGCGATCAGATGGACGCCCTCATCGCCGCCGTCCCGCCCGACCATCGCCTCGCCTTGCGCGATCGCGCCATCCTCGAACTCTTTTACGCCTGCGGCCTGCGCGCTTCAGAGCTTGCCGAAATGCGCATGGAAGACATCCACGCGGATCTCGGCGTCATCCGCGTCCTCGGCAAAGGCCGCAAGGAACGCATCGTCCCCATCGGCGGCCCGGCGCTTCGTGCCATCAACGAATACCTCGCCCAACTGCGCCCGACGCTCATCGCCGTGAAGACCACCCGCACCAAGGCCGCAAGCAACCGCGTTTTCCTCACCCGCTCCGGCGGTCCCGTGACGCGCATCATCCTCTGGCAACTCGTTCAAAAGATGTCCCGCCGGGCGGGTATGCGCTCCATCCATCCCCACACGTTGCGTCACACGTTTGCCACGCATTTGCTTTCAGGAGGCGCTGATCTGCGCATTGTTCAGGAACTCCTCGGACACTCGAATGTAGCAACGACGCAGATCTATACTCACGTGGATGCAGATCGCCTCAAAGCCGTGCATCGCAAGCACCATCCTCGGCCGTGATAACTGTCGCGACTTGTTGCAGGGAATTATCTCGCCCCTGTGAAAAAATCGTCCGCTCTTTGCACGCCGGCAATATTTCAGTCATGAAGAAATATTCGTGATTGCTATCGATTTGTGATTTAAGCCTATATACAGCAATGCTTTAAAATTTTATCGAAAATCAGGTGTTATTTTTTGACAAACCGCTCATCCGAGGCAGAATGTCTGTATAGACGTTTCATTATGCTGTGTGGAGTTCGCGGAGGCCTTTGCATCCATTGCGCAAATTCCACCGACGTGCCCAATCCGTGGGCCGGTGGTTTTCACATCAAGTCGCGTTTCATTTCTGACTTGCAACGGCACTTCATACAGCGGTTTTAGTCACTTCGGTTGATGTCATCCCGGCTTTTGAGCGGGTCCGGGGATGTTCTGCGCTTCGTTATTGGAGGAAACACGTGGCTACGATTCTTCATTCGTCTCATTTTGCCGATCGTACCTCTCGCAGCAGGTCGGCAAGCAGAAAAGCAATGTGGATGATGATGGCGGTCGCCCCTGCGGCAGCCCTCACGGTTCTTGTTTCTCGCGCCTCCGCTGCCACGCGAACCTGGATCGGCGCCGGCGGTGCTGACAATACCTTCACCAACAGCGCAAACTGGGCCGGTGGAATCGTTCCCGTCGCCGGTGACACCCTCGTCTTCGACGGTAACCTTGATCTGACCGCCAACAATAATTTCGTCGCCGGCACGCAGTTCGGCGGCATTCAGTTCGCCCCCACCGTTGCCGGCCCCTTCAACGTCACTGGGTTCGCACTGAACCTCAGCGGCAGCATTATGGACGAGACGCAGAGCATCACCAACACCATCTCCCTCAACGGCATCGGCCTGCTCAGCAACACCACTATCGACGTCGTCAACACCGGTTCGCTCGTGATCAGCAGCGTCCTCTCGGGCTCCGGCGGCATCGTCAAAACCAGCGCTGGCACGGTCACCGTCACGGGCACCAATACCTTCACCGGACCGCAATCTTGGTGCGGTTCCGGGTGTTCTGACCCCCGCCTCGGTCACCATCAATGATGGTGCAGTCCTCGGAATCACTGCCAACATCACGCTAAGTTCCAATCGCGGCATCACCCTCACGTCCGGCAACGCCACCATCGATACGGCCACCGGTATTTCCCTCACCTACAACGGCGTCATCGCCGGCAGCGGCGGCCTGTCCAAAACCAGCTTCGGCACCGTTATTCTCGGCGGCACCAATACCTACTCCGGCTCCACCGCCGTTGAGAACGGCGTTCTCAATCTCAACTTTGCCCAGGCCGGCGCGCCGGTCAACAACATCATCAATCCCGGTTCTGCCCTCTCCCTCGGCGGCACCAACGCCGGCCTCGGGAGCACCAGCTACGCTCAGCTTCTCCTCTCCGGCGCCAACACCACCAACAATCAGACCTTCTCCAGCACCACCTTCAATGTCGGCCCCAACATCATCCGTCTCACCAACAGCAATGGCTCCGCAAGCGTCCTCAACCTTAGTCTCGGCGCTCTCACCGCCAACCCCGGCGCTGTCGCCCTTTTCAATCTTCCCGCCCACGGCAACATCACGACCACCTCCGGTTCCGCCGGACAGATCCTCGGCGGCTGGGCCACGGTCGGCCTCGCCAACAATACCCAGAATAACGTCTCCCAGGGCAGCGACTGGGCCATGGTTGACGCCAGCGGCCACGTCGCCACCTACAACGGCTACACTTCCTGGACCTCCGGCACCATCCAGGGCACCGGCAGCAACAACTTCCCGGTGACCGCCAATCTCCAAAACACCACCGGGGCAAATCTGAACGTCGCGACCGATGGTGCGGGCATTACCGTCGATATCAACACGCTCGAATTGAACAATGTTGTCAACAACCAGGCCATCGCCGTTGGCACCGGCAACACCCTCCGCTTCGGCGCGAGCGGCGGCATCCTCGTCAATACCAACTCCACCGTCACGATGTACATGGGCGAAACCGGAGCCACCCAGCACAATGTGGGTACCATCACCGCCGGCGGCGCGCCCAACACCCCCGGAACCTTCTACCTCACCGTCAACTCCAACTCCGAAAGCGCCGGCGCCTTCCGTATTGGTTCGATCCTCGCCGATAACGGCACCGGCAAGCTCACCTTCGTCAAGGCAGGCGCCGGCAACGTCAAAATCGACGGCCTGAATACCTACACCGGCGACACCTACATCCTTCAGGGCCGTGTCCAGATGACCGGTAATGAAAACGGCGGCACGGCCAACCCCGGCGCGTTTGGGACCGGTACTGTCCACGTCTATCCGGGCGCCTATGTCTTCCCCAGCGGCGTTGGAGCCGGTCCCATCACCAACAATTTCGATCTTGCCGGCATCGGCACGAATGCCGAGCCGATCGGTGCCATTCGCATGGGCAACGGCCTGATTGTTTCCGGGAACATCAGCCTCAGCGGCGATGCCCGCGTCGGCGGCGGCAACGGCGGGGCAACCGCACTCACAGGCGTTATCACCGGCAACTTCAACTTCGACCTCGGCGCAGGCTCCTCCGTCGCCTCCAACTTCTCCATCAGCAACCCCGGCAACGCCTGGACCGGAAACACCACCATTGTCGCCCGTACCGGCGCCACCGCCGGCAACACCATCATTCACCTCGGGGCCAGCGAAGTCATCCCCAACGGATTCGCCAGGGGAAACCTCATCTTCGGTATCAGCGGCGACACCGTCAGCACCATGACCCTCGACCTTAATGGCTTCAACGAAACCGTCAACGGTGTGCTCACTGGAACCGGCGCGACTGCCGCCAATGGCTTCATCGAAAATGACGCCGCCACAACCGCCGCCACTCTTACCCTTGGCGACAACGACCAGACCGCCGCCTTCGGTGGCATCATTCAGAATGGCACTGCCGCCGTCGCCATCACCAAGATCGGCAAAGGCATCCAAACCCTCTCCGGGGCCAACACCTACTCCGGCGATACCAACATTAACGCCGGTACCCTCTCCGTCACCGGCTCTCTCTCCAGCAGCGGCACCGTCAAAGTAAACTCTTCCGTATCTTCCGCTGGCACCTTCGCAGGCACCGGCACCGTCGGAAACGTCGTCCTGGCGGCCGACAACGGCGCCAACGTGGCCGTCATCAGCCCTGGCGCCAACCCCGGCGACATCAGCAACCTCACGGTCGGTTCCCTGGCCGTCAATGGCGGCAGGTTGGATCTGGATCTGGGCAACGGCGGCACCAGCGATAAGATCGTCTCCACCGGCCCCGTCAATTTCATCGCCGCTTCACTCCTCAATCCCAGTGCTGGCGCTCTCGCCGGCTCTTACACCGTTCTCACCGCTCCCAGCATCACCTACACTGTCGCCCCGACACTGGCCCCTCCGCGCAACACCCGTCTGAGCTTCTCCGATATCCTCTCCGCCACGTCCATCGTCATCAACGTCACCGGCCAGGTGGCCAATTTGACCTGGACCGGCGCTGCTGACCACACCAGCTGGGATCTCCGCAACACCCCGAACTGGACCTCTACCGCCCCCACGAATCCCAATATCTTTTTCTTCGGCGACAACGTCACATTCGATGATTCCACTTCTTCCATCAACCAGAACGTCACCCTCAACACCGTCATGCTCTCCGGCAACATGGTCGTCAACAGCACTACCAACAACTACACATTCAGCGGCGCCGGTGGAATCGGCGGCGGCGGCTCACTCACCAAGAACGGCTCCAGCATCCTTACCCTCAACACCCCCAACAGCTACAGCGGCGGTACTTTCTTCAATGCCGGCACCTTGAACATCAACTCCAACACGGCCCTCGGTTCCGGCACCATTTCCTTCGCCGGCGGAACCATCAACAACACCAGCGGCGCCAATGTCTCCCTCACCACTGGCAACAGTCAGAACTGGAGTGCCGATATCAACTTCACGGGTACCGGCAACCTCGGCCTCGGTAACGGAAACGTCACGCTTCTCGGCGGTAGCCGTACCGTCACTGTCGGCGCCAATACGCTCACTGTCGGCGGACCCATCGGTGACGCCGGCCTCAATCTCGGCCTCACCAAGGCCGGCGCGGGAACCTTGGCTCTCAATGGCAACAGCACCTACGGCGGCAATACCAGCATCAGCGTCGGCACCGTCCTCATCGGCAGCACTTCCGCCTTTGGCACCAACGCGGCTTCTGTCGTCGATATCGCCAGTGGTGCAACGCTCGACGTCGGCGGATTCGCCGCCGCCAACGCCGCCGGCGGCATCGTCCAGAATGTCACCGTCTCCGGAACCGGCGTCGGCGGACTCGGCGCCATCATGAACAGCAGCAATCTCGCCCAGCAGAACGTCTTCCGGAACATCTCCCTCACCGGTGATGCCACCTTCGGCGGCACCGGACGCTTCGACCTCCGCAGCGCCAGCGCCAACGCCACCCTCTCCAACCTCAACCTGAACAGCCACACCCTCACCAAGATCGGCACCGGTCAGTTCAGCATCGTCGATGCCAACGTCAGCGCGGGAAACATCTCTGTCACCGGCGGCACCCTCTCCCTCGAAGCCACCACCACCATCGGTGCCAGTACCAACATCTCCTTCGGCAACGGCACCGTTGCCCAGGTCTTCGCTCTCGGCAACGTCGGCGGCTCCGTGACCGCTCCCATTTCCATCAGCGGCAACGTCACCATGGGTAATGCCGATAACGCCAACAACGCCACCCTCGCCAGCAATATCTCCCTCGGCAGCTCCGCCGTCCTCAACTTCGGACCCGTCAACGCCGGCGCCGGCAACGGCAACCTCGCCCTCACCGGCATCATCACGCAGACCGACGGCTCCAACCCCGCCTCCGTCCTCGTCTCCACCACCGGGGTTGTCACCCTCTCCGGCTCCAACTCCTACTCCGGCGGAACCACCTTCAACGCCGGCACCGTCAACTTCAACTCCCTCGGCAACTTCGGCAGCGGCAATCTCACCTTCGCCGGCGGCACCATCCAGTACAACGGCAATACCGACGACGTCTCCACCCGCACCGTCACCATCAACGCCGGTGGAATGGGCGTCGATACCACCTCCGCCGCCGGCACCGTCGTCTTCGCCAACTCCATCGGTAACAACGGCAACGGCGGCATCATCAAGAACGGCTCCGGCCAGTTGACGCTCTCCGGCGCCAACACTTTCACCGGCAACACCACCATCAACAACGGCACCCTCCTCATCGGCAACTCCTCCGCTCTCGCACCCAACGGTGCGCTCGCCGTCAATTCCAACTCCACCGCCGGCACCGCCGGAATCCTCGACCTCAATGGCTTCAGCCTTACCGTCGGTCCTCTCAGCGGCACCAGCATCATCCAGGACAGCGGCGGCGGCTCCGGAAGCATCACCTTCACCATCAATACCGCCAACGGCGTCGCGACCGCCTACTCCGGCGGCCTCTTCCAGGGCTCCAAAACCCTCTCCCTCGTCGTCAACGGCACCGGCACCCTCGGCATGACCGGCGGCAGCAACTACTCCGGCGGCACCACCATCAACACCGGCGCTACGCTCCAGGTCGCCTCTTACGCCGCCATCGGCACCTCCGGCACCCTCACCGTCAACAACGGCACCTTTGAGATTCTCACCGCCTTCGGCAACACCGTTGAATTGCGGCCGACTGCTCTCACCGGCGCCAACTGCACCCTTATGACTGATGCCGGTGTCGTCTACGGCAACGCCGGCGCTATCACCGGCGGTGGCACTCTCAACAAGACCGGCCCCGGTATCGCCGCTCTTACCGGCGCAACCTCCTACACCGGCGGCACCAACATCAAAGCCGGTGCTCTCTTCGTGAACACCTCCCTCAGCACCACCGGTACTGTCTCCGTCAATACCTCCAACACCACCGCCGGCACCCTCAGCGGCACTGGCAGCATGGGACCCATCAGCATCGCCGCCGCCAACGGCGCCAACGTCGCCGTCATCGCCCCCGGATCCACCAACGCCGCCGGCAACATCGGCACCCTCACCGGCACCCAACTCACCGTCGCCGGCGGAAACTTCCAGTACGATGTCGGCAACGGCGCCGCTGACGGAATCGTCGTCACCGGCTCCGCCAGCTTCTCCGCCGCTTCCGCCTTCTCCATCGTCCCCACCACCAACGTCTCCACCGGCCTCTACACCCTCCTCCAGACCACGTCCCTCACCCTCGGCGTCATGCCCGCCTTCACCCTTGTTGAAGCCACCGGCAATATCGCCTTCAGCCCCGGCGCCTCCGGCTCCGCCTCCTTCGGCCGGTCCACATTCACTATCGACCTCTCCAACCCCAACCTCATTCGCCTCAACGTCTTCGCCCCCGGCGCCGCCAACCTCTCCTGGACCGGCGCCGTCAACACCACCTGGGATGTCAGCAACGCCAACGGCTCCGTCACCGGCACCGCCAACTGGAACGGCGGTCCCAACAACACCTTCGTCCAGCTCGACAACACCACCTTCTCCGATGCCGCTTCCAACTCCAACATCACCATCAATACCCAGGTCATCCCCGGCTCCATGACCTTCACCAACGCCAGCAAAACCTACAATCTCACCGGCACTGGCAACATCGCCGGCGCCACCTCCGTCCTCCTCAACGGCGCCGGCGTCGTCGCCATCGGCACAGCCAACACCTACACCGGCGGCACCACCGTCAATGCCGGCACCCTCGCCATCAACAACAGCAACGCCCTCGGCAACGGAACCCTCACCCTCAATTCCGGCGCTAGCCTCGACAACACCAGCGCCGCCAACGTCACCCTCGCCAACGTCAACTCCATCCTCTGGAACGGGGACTTCACCTTCACCGGCACCGGCAACCTCAGCCTCGGTAACGCTACCGTCAGCATGAACGGCACCCGCACCGTCAATGTCGCCGCCAAGATACTCACCGTCGCAGGAACCATCTCCGATTCCGGCAGCGGCTTCGGCATCATCAAGACCGGCAACGGCACACTCGCCATCAACTCCACCAACACCTACGCCGGACAGACCAACATCAACGCCGGCGTCATCCTCGTCGGCAGCCTGAGCGCCCTCGGAAACAACACCCTCGGCGTCAACATCAACAGCGGCGGAACGCTCGACCTCGGTAACATCTCCGCCGCCAACGCTGCCGCCGGCACCATTTCCACCAACCCCGTCACCATCGCCGGCAACGGAGCGTCCACCACTCTTATCCCCGCCGGCGAAGGCGCTCTCGTCAACAACGGCGCCAACAATCAGCAGAACGCTTTTCAGCACATCGTGCTCGCCGCAGACGCCTCCGTCGGTGGCACCACCCGCTTCGATATCCGCCTCGCACAGGCCAACGGAACCAACGCCGCCACTCTCGACCTCGCCGGCCACACCCTTACCAAGAACGGCAGCAACCAGCTCAGCGTCGTCGCCACCGACATCTCCTCCGGCAACATCGTCGTCAACGCCGGCGCCAGCCTCAATGCCAACGGCACCCTCGCCAGCACCAACGTCCTCTCCCTCGAATCCACCTCCAGCACCGGCGGTCCACAGGGACCCAATACCCCCAACCTCAACGGCACTATCACCCTCAATACCGGCGCCAATATGGCCTTCTTCCAGAACCCCGGACTCGCCGCCAGCACCGCCGCCAACGCCGCAAACTCCGCTCTCGAAATCTCCGCCATTACCTGGCCTATCACCATGAACGGCAACAACACCCTCGGCAACGGCGGCGGTACCGTCGCCATCATCGACTCCAACGCCACCCTCAACGGCAACATCACCTTCGAAGCCATCACCGGCGCTCTCCCCAGTCTCACCGCCAACGACCCCATCCGCTGGGCCGGAACCCTCTCCGGCACCGGCGGCGTCACCAAACTTGGCGCCGCCAGCCTCGTCCTCCTCAGCAACGCCAACGCCTACTCCGGTGGAACCGCCATCGACGGCGGCATCCTCCAGTTCTCCAACCTCTCCCAGCTCGGCTCCGGTAACATCTCCTTCGCCGGCGGCACCCTCCAGTACAACGGCAACACCGACGATATCTCCACCCGCAACATCACCATCTTCGGCGCCTCCACCTCCAACATTAATGGTCAGTCCAACATCTCCCTCGCCGGCGGCGCCACCATCGACACCAATGGCTCCAACGTCACCTTCTCCCAGCCCATCACCAACGGCGGCACCGGCAGCTTCACCAAGGCCGGCAACGGCACCCTCACCCTCGCCGCCAACTACACCACCGCCAGCCCCACCATCGTCTCGGGCGGCACCCTCATCCTCAACGGTTCCACCAACACCGCCGCCGGCATCTCCGGCACCGGCGCCCTCACCGTCGGCACCGGCAACACCGCCGCCCCCGGCCTCACTTCCGATGGCATCTCCGGCGGTATCGCCCTCACCGTCAACGGTGCCGCAAAGATTCGCAGCAATGGAACCGTCACCGGCACCAGCTTCCTCACCGCCCTCACCTTTGCAGGTGCCAATAACACCCTCGATATCAACAACAACAAGCTCATCCTCGAACCCTCCGCAGCCTCCCACGCCACCGCCCTCGCCGCACTCCAGGCCCAGGTCGCCGCCGGACAGATCCTCACCACCGGCATCCCCGCCAACTTCGGTATCGCAGTCATGGAGAACTCGGCCACCCTCTTCACCAGCTTCGGCGGAATCGCCGTCGATTCCAACAGCCTCCTCGTCTCCCAGGAACTCAAGGGCGACGCCAACGCCGATGGCCACGTTGATCTAACTGATTTGTCCACCGTGCTTAACAACTTTGGCGTGGCCACCAGCCTTTGGACCAAGGGCAACTTCGACGGGGCCGCAACGATCGATCTGACCGATCTTTCGGCTGTGCTCAACAACTTCGGATTGAACAATCCCAACGCCAGCTTCGCCCCCGGTGTTGCCTTCTCTTCCAGTGTCGCAGTTGCGACCAATGGAGCTCCGGAACCCACATCGCTGGCAGTACTTGTGAGTGGCGCGGCCCTGCTGCTCACCCGCCGCCGCGGAAGCCGCAAACCTTAAGAAAAAATTATCACTTTTTTTGTTTGCTACCTCCGATTCTGGCGGTATATCTAAGTAGCTCAGTTGAAGCCACCTAAGCGTTGAGGTCAAAAACGAGGCCCCCTTTTTTTCGGGAGAAAATGATGAAGTTCAAGGTTCGACCACTTGTTCTAGCGGCTATGTCGCTAGCCTCCGTCGCGCCTCTCGCGCGTGCAACGGATAGCGTTACGCTCACGCCCTCGCTTGTAACCGCGACGGCTGTGGGCGGTGGGGCCCTTCCCAATCCGACGCCCCCGACCCTTATGCAGGGTAGCACGCTCTACATCTACGGGTCGGCTCAGGCTGCTGTTTACACGATCAATTTCAATGTCTTGGCGAATCTGGCAGCGGGCGAGGGCTTCGGTTCGGTCGCAGCTAACTTCACGACTAGTTCCGGCATTACTACCCCGGTTCAGTCGGATTACACTGCCGATACCTCCTCGGTCTGGACCTTCACTCTCCCGGGCAACACCCAAGCGACCGTTAACAACACATACAACGGTACGAACTTGGTTGCCAGCATCGGGCCGTACACCTCGGCCGATGCTACTCGCAGTGCGTTCGCCCAGAGCGTCTCGGCTCCTGTTGGAACGATGAAGTTCCAGTGGAATGGCACTACGAACAATGCGACGGTCAAGCTGAACGACACCACCCTCGATGGTGTGCTCAATCAAATCTCGTATTCCACCGTTAACCTCTCGACTGGTGTCATCAGTGGGGGTGCCTTCAGCGGCGGTCAGATTGACGTTCAGTTTGTTACGCCGGTTCTCGGTGATGCGGATTTGAATGGTACAGTGGACTTCAATGACTTTGTGGCCCTGAGCCAGAACTACGGCAAGACCGGCGGTTGGAGCCAAGGGAACTTCCTTGGTGATCCGACGGTCGACTTCAATGATTTTGTCGCACTTTCCCAGAATTATCACAAGACTTGGACGACTGGCCTTGCTCCAGCGACGGCCTCTGTTTCGGCGGCTATCAGTACTCCCGAACCAGCGTCGCTTGGAATTCTGGCTATCGGAGCTGCGAGCCTGTTGGCTCGTCGCAAGAACGGTAATGTTTAACTGCGGCCAATTCGGCTGGCGTTGAGGCTTTGAAAAAGTTTACCTTCAGAATAGGAGTTTGTACGTGAAAAAGAACGCTCTGAGTTTGGCCCTCGCAATCGCGGCGGTCTCCTTCATCACCGGCGTTTCGCAGGCTAGCGTATTCACGCTGACCAGCAGCCGGACCACGACGGTTATCCCAAGTACTGCAAGCGTCATTGGTGGCGGTGCCACGCATGGCATGCAGGTGGATGTTGTCACCTTTAAGATTCAGAATGTCACGGGCGGCACCGATACCACCCTCACTGGTATCAATCTCGACGCGACCACTCCGGGAACGTCAACGGCTACCGCCATGATCTTCCAGACGTACGATGCGTATGGCGATGGTGGGACCTCCATTAACCTCGCGGCGAATCCGAATATCGTATTTGGTAGCGCCAACGGCAGCTACATTCGTTATGGCTCGGCAACCACCTTCGCTTTGGTGAGCGCCAGCCCGGCCTACTCGCAGGATCCCACAAACAGTGGAGGCACCACTTTCGATCCCACCCAGAACTTTGTGGATAATCACGACTTCAACGTGCAGGGTGGTGTGCTCGGCGGTGCAGCCGACACCACCGCCATCAATCTTGCCAGCATTGTCGTGCCTGTCGGCACGCCCGTGACCTTGGCTGGATACGCCTCCGGTGCGGCAGGTGCCGCAGTGCCTGTGAGCATCACGAACGGCGCGGTTGTTCCCGAACCGGCTTCGCTCGGCGTGCTCGCCCTCGGTGGCGCGGCTCTCCTCGCTCGCCGCAAGAAGGCCTAAGTCTTACCTCAACGTTTGAATGTGAACTCTCGGAGGCGACCTGTCATGCGGGTCGCCTCCGCTGTTTTTGCTCCTGTCTCATCCAACTTCTGCCGCTACTTTCTCATTTCCCTCGTGCCTGCCCCTTACACCGATGTTAGAATATCCACGCTGACTCCCCACCGCCGCGTTCCCCATGCGGCTCGACCTCTACCTAACGAAGGACTCGACTATGCTGGCATTGAGCCGCGGCGAAGGTCAAAGCATCATCATTGACGGCCGCATCGAAGTGAAGATCGTCAAATGGTCCCGCTCCAGCGTCCGCCTCGCCATCCAGGCCCCGCGCGAAGTCACCGTCGACCGCGACGAGATCTGGCGAAAAATGCACGCCGACGAACTCACACCCCTCGAAAAGGCCGAGAAGGAACGCAAAGAACGCTTCGCCCGCGAAGGGGGTCCCGACGCCGGCACCAGCCGCGCAAATCAAGAACCCCCTTCCCCCCCCGCCCACCCCTGACCCTTTCCCGCCCGAATCCCTACAATTCCGATCGGAGTTGGGGGGGGAGATTGCCAATGACGTAAACACCTTGGCAATCTCCCCCCCCCCAATCCTGCACCCCCCCAATCCGACCCTTTTCTGCAGCCCTTACCCTCATTTAACCGTTATTGACATGGGATACTTTTTTTATCGCATTGGATCGCCCATGACCCTTCGCCGACTCCTATTCTCGCCCCTCGCCGCACTCCTCGCCTCCCTCGCGATCGGCACGCCCACTTCCCTCGCCCTCTCGCCCGCTACATCTCCCGAGACAACACCTGCCGCCACCGCCTCTGCCA
>DATKPA010000064.1:0-82010 GCA_035524355.1 Phycisphaerae bacterium
TCCGCCGGAGGTGGCGCCGAAGAGGTTGCCGGAGGAGTCGATGACGAGGTTGCCCATGGGGATGGCGCCGTTGACGGTGTTGAAGTTGGCGAGGGTGAGGATGGAGTTGGTGCCGGCGGGGATTTCGAAGATGGTGCCGTAGTTGAAGGTGCCGGTGGCCTGGGTGGTGCCGAAGATGTTGCCGGCGGAATCGGTGATGAGGGAGTTGGGGCGAGCGACGCCGTTGTTTCCGCCGATGGGGCCGGTGGCGGAGGCGATGGCGTAGTTGGCGGCGCTCAGGAGGGTGCGGGGTTCGAGGTTTTCGCAGAGGGGGTGGGGGGGGCGGGCGGGGCGGGAGTGGCGTTTGCTGCGGCGGGAGTACGGCATGTCGGTTTCCTCGGTCATTGGCGCCTGTGTGGGTCTTCAGAGGTGCAAGTCTGCGGGGGGGCG
Source organism: Phycisphaerae bacterium (assembly GCA_035524355.1). Taxonomy (GTDB): domain Bacteria; phylum Planctomycetota; class Phycisphaerae; order WQYP01; family WQYP01; genus DATKPA01. Next base: position 430 of record DATKPA010000064.1, read on the forward strand.
GGGGAAAAGTCAAAGCGATTGAAGCGGGGTAAAACCGCCTGAACGAGGCGCTCCGAATTCCTGGTTGTGACGTGACCTGGTCAGGGACGGGAGAGTTGGGAGAGGGTGAAGAAGTGGTCGCTGGGCCAGAGGCCGTGGGGGCCGGCGTCGCGGATTTCGGTGGTTTGTTGGGATTTCCAGCCGGGGCTGGTGAAGATGAGATCCGTGGGGAGGCGGCGTTGGGGGAAGCCGGTGAAGGCGTGCCAGTTGCCGTAGAGTTGGTTGGGCTGCATGTGGGCGTAATCGAAGGTGTCGGAGAGGAGGCCGAGGCCGTCGAGGGCGTTGGGGTCGCCGACGAGAGCGCGGCAGGGGGCTTCGGTACGGTCGAAATTGATGTCGCCCATGAGGAGGCAATCGGCGCCGGGATATTTTTTGAGGGCGGCGGCGAGGTTTTTGCGGAGCTTGAGGGCGCAATTCACGGCGAACTGTTGTTGGTGGCGGAGGTGCGTGTTGATCACGATGAGGAGTTTGCCGTCGGATTTTTGTTTGAGGACGGCCTGGGTGAAGAAGGTGTTTTCGGAGGGGTTGGCCTGGGGCTGGTCAGGGAGGACGAGTCCGGCGGTGCCGTCGATCTGGTCGAAGCGGTCGGAGCGGTAGAAGAGTGTGTCGAGCGAAGCGAAGGAGGCGGTGACTTCGCCGAGGAGTTGGGAGGTGCCGGAGTTGTTGGCGCTCCCCTCCCCTTCGATCGTGCCGACGCCGGCGCGGGGGTAATGGGTGAACCAGGGGGCGAATTCCTTGATGAGGAAGGCGCCCTGGGCAGGGGAGACTTCCTGGCAGCCGATGACGTCCGGGTTGTATTTGAGGAGAGTTTTGACGAGGAGTTCGCGGCGATTGGGCCAGGCGTTCGGACCGTCGTCGGGCTCGGAGATGCGGATGTTGGCGGTGATGACGGTGAGACGGGAGGAGTCCGGGGCGGGGAGGGTGAGCGCTGTGGGTGCGGCGGCGGGGGCGTGGGAGGCGGAGACCGACCAGGCCCAGAGGCCCAGGAGGGCGACGATGAGGAGGATGAAGAGGATGCTGGGGATACCGCGTGGCACGAGGGACTCCGGAAGGGGTAGGGGGGGGTGGGGGGGGTAGGGGGTCAGGGTTCGTTATGAAGTACGGTTGTTGCGTTAGTAGCGACTCATCTTAATTCGGTCCGCTTGAAGGCGGAACTCCAAACGTGGAACTTCCAGCAGCAAAAACATCGCGAGCCCGGTGGGGCCGGGCTTGCAACATGTAGTGCGTGGTTTTCATCAGGCGACGGGTTTGGAATCGTGGGTGGCGACGAAGCGGGCGATCTGGGCCTGGGTCATCGTGGGGATGCGCACGAAGCGGAGGGCGACGCGGTAGGGGCCCTTGGGGAATTCGGCGAGGTCATCGATGCGGACGACTTCTGCGGCGACGGCATAGCTGGGCCAGGTGTCGTCGCGGAGCTGGCCGAGGCCGGCGACCGTGACTTCGAGGGTGACAGGGGAACCGATGGGGATGAGGTTGTCGATTTCAACGACGATGCCGGTTTCACTCAGGTTGATGGCGTGGCCTTCGAGGGGCGGGTCGCGGCGGGCGAGGACACGGAGGGAGACCGTGGTATACATGGGTTGGAGATTGACGCGGCGACGACGGCGGCGGTCCTTGAAGTCCTGGACGGCGGGGGCGAGACGCACCGGCGTGGAGGGGAGTGAAGGCGTACGGCGTTCGGCCGCGATCAGCGGGGTGGAACGCACGTTCAACGGGGTTAGAATGTCTCGCGTCGTGGCCATGGAACGGCTCCAACATGACATATTTCTGACATGCAAACTATCGACCGAACGAAAGGGTCTCATTACTAGTTCGTCCTAAAAAAGGTCAATTCGCCGGTGGTCATGTTGCTTCCTTTGGGACCTGAGACGGCAACATATGGTCGCATGTATATTCTATGTATTATAAAGGTGAGATTTCCATGGGAAAACCGGTAGAAGGCACGAGCGTGGAGGATCAAGCGACAGCGTACGGCGTTCATAGCATGCGTCGCCACCTGTTGTTGTGCGCAGGGCCCGAGTGCGTGTCACCGGAAAAGGGGGAGGCGGCGTGGGCGTATTTGAAGAAGCGTCTCGTCGAGCTGCGGCTGGATCGTGCACCTTTTCATATCTACCGTACGAAGGTGCACTGCTTGCGGATGTGTACCGCCGGGCCAATTGTGGTGCTGCAGCCGGAGGGGGTGTGGTACCACTCGGCGGATCCTCCCGTAATTGAGAGGATATTGCAGGAGCATATTCTTGGAGGGCGGGTGGTGAAGGAGTTCGCGTTTGCGGAAGTGCCGCTGGATGGGGGGATTGCGTTGAATGTGCGGGGTGGGAAATAATGGTGCGTGCGGGGAAAATACGATGGCACCGAAAGTGCGTAGGCGGCGGGGGTTGCAGGATGAGAAGAGTTTGACAGGGGTGGGGCGCATCGGTATAAAAGCAAGACTCGGCGTTTCGTGGTCAGGCATTCGCATGGAGCACGGTTCCGGCCGATTGGTGTGAAGTCATCGCAGATCTTAATGCTTAGGGCGTGGTAGACATGGCGCAGAAAGCAACAGCGAAAAAAGCGAAGAAATCAGCCCCGAGTAAGAAGGCTTCGGCGACAACAAGCGCGAAGAAATCCAAGCGGGTCGAGGAGCCGAAGTTGAAAACCAAGCCGAAGGCCGTGGAAGTAAAAGCGGCCGCGAAGAAGACACCCATTGCAGAGCCGGGGAAGGAAGCGAAGAAGGAAAAGGCTGTTTCGTCGCTTTCAAAATCGGACCTGCAGTACTTCCGGAATCTGTTGCTGGAGAAGCGGCGGGAAATCCTGGGGGATGTCGGGTCGATGGAATCGGAGGCGTTCAAGGGCGGGTCGAACCTGTCGAACATGCCGATCCATATGGCGGACGTGGGGACAGATAATTTTGAGCAGGAATTCACGCTGGGGCTGATTGAATCGGAGCGGCAAACTCTGCGCGAGATTCAGGACGCGCTGGTGCGGATTGAGGATGGGAGCTACGGGATCTGCCAGGGGACCAACAAGGCGATTCCGCGGGTGCGGCTGGAGGCGGTTCCGTGGGCGAAGTACACGATTGAGTATTCGCGGCTCTTGGAGTCGGGGAAGATCCAGCGGGATAGCGCTTCGTCGTCGGATGATGACGGCGGGGATGATGACGAGGACTGAGAAGACTGAAGTCTGAAGTCAGCAGTCAGAAGGTGGGATCATTTGATTCAGACTTCTGTATTCTGACTCCTGACTTCTATCCGGAGAGATGCGGTCATGAGTGATTCTGCGAGCGAGCCGGTTCGCGGGTCGGCTGCATCGGGTGCTGGTTCAGACCAAACGATTTTGGCGGGGGAAGTGCCGCAAGCGTTTCATTCGGCGCGGGCATGGCTGGTGTTTTTGCTGCCGGCGGTGCTGGGATTGGCGGGGGATTTGTGGTTGAAGGCGTGGTCGTTTCCGGATGGGGTTCCGGCGGCGGCAGAGGCGGCGCAGCTCGTGGCCGGGCGAAATCCGGCGCAGGCGTTTCCGCCGACGACGATTATTCCGCATGTGCTCGGGTTTACGACAATCATCAATCATGGGGCGGTGTTTGGGATATTCCAGGGGTACGTGGCGTATTTTCTGGTGTTCAGCATCGTGGCGATGGCGATGATCCTGTGGGTGTTCGGGACGAGCCGGGCGAATCAGTGGGTGGTGCATCTGGCGCTGGGGATGATCACGGCGGGGGCGCTGGGCAACCTGTATGACCGGGCGGTGTTCAAGGGCGTGCGGGACATGCTGCGGTTTTATGTGAGCTGGTACCCGTGGATTTTTAACCTGGCGGATGTGCTGTTGTGCGTGGGGGTGCCGTTGTTGATGTTGTGCTGGATCCTGGGGAAAGATGCGGGACGGGGGCGGGGTCAGCCATAGGGGCTGTTGCAAAAAGCGCAATCATTGCAGATCGACTCTCGTTCTCCCATGTGTGAGCACAATCCCGCGATGCCATCGCCGGATTCTTGACATGCGGTCTAACTGGCGGCGAAGTGGGGGGTCAGGGGGGCGTACTGGACGTGGGTGAGCTGTTCGGAAAGTTGCCAGAGTTTAGCGGCGGACCGGGGATCGTTGGCGATGGGGGAGGAGCGAGCGCGGGTCGGATATCCGCGGAATTCGAGCGGGCCGCGGGGGCCGATGAAGTCTCCGCCCGAAACCTCGGAAGCGGTGGCGGCGTAGAGGATGGGCCAGGCACCGCAGGCATCGGATTGGCCGAGGAGGGGAACGAATTTTTCAGTAAGCCAGGAGAAGAGGGGCTGGCGGTCGAGGCGTGAGCCGGCGGCGAAGAGGTTGGTGGTGGCGACCCCGGGGTGTGCGGCGATGCTGCGGAGGGGAAGTCCGGCGGCAGCAGCGCGGCGCTGGAGTTCGAAGGCGAAGAGAAGGTTGGCGAGCTTGGAGAGGCTGTAGGCGGCGAGGTCGCGGTAGCGGCGTTCGGCGTTGAGGTTGTCGAATTCGAGCTTGGCCTGCTTGTGGGCGATGCTGCTGACGGTGATGACGCGCGGGGCGTCGGCGCGCAGAAGGGAGGCGAGAAGGAGGCCGGTCAGGGCGAAGTGACCGAGGTGATTGGTGCCGAACTGGAGTTCGAAGCCGTCTGCGGTCGTGTGGCGGGTGGGGACGGCCATGATTCCAGCGTTGTTGATGAGCAGATCGAGGGGGATTTGACGGGCGTTGAAGGCGTCGGCGGCCAGGTGGATGGAGCGGAGGCTCGCGAGATCGAGTGGGATGGAGCTGAGTTCGGCGGCGGGGCACTGAAGGCGGATGCGTTCGATGGCGGCGGCACCCTTGGCGGAATCACGGCACGCGAGGATGACCTGGGCGCCGGCGCGCGCGAGTTCGAGGGCGGTGTGGAATCCAATGCCGCTGTTGGCGCCGGTGACGAGTGCGTTTTTGCCAGTCAGGGAGGGGATTTCGCGCGGCGTCCAATTGGGCTTCATGCAGGCACCAAAAAAAAGCATGTACAAGGCAATACGCCCGTATTCTACGGATTGGGGGCGTCGCGGGGGAGTAGAAATTCTCTAAGGGCCTGACGGGCGCGGAAGAGGCGGGATTCGACCGTGCCGCGGGGGAGTTGGAGGACCGAGGCAATTTCGTCGTAGGAGAGCCCGTCGAATTCCCGAAGAGTGAGGATGATGCGCTGATCTTCGGGGAGTTTGGCGAGTGCGGCCTGGACATCGAGCCGGGTGTGGATGGCCGCGACGTGCCCCCCCCCGCCTCCACCCCTCCCCTCCCCATGGCCGGGGAGGCTGGAGGGGTCGGCGGTGAGCGATTCGTCCTCGCCGAGCATGCGGATGGGGTTTTTGTTCTTGCGGCGGAGGAGTGCGGCCTGGCGGTAGCAGATGGCGAAAAGCCAGGTTTTGACGGAGGAGCGTTCCTGGAAGGAGCCCAGGGCGCGGAAGGCGGCGGTGAGGGTTTCCTGGACGACATCTTCGGCATCGGCGTGGGTTTTGACGAGAGTCGTGGCGAGGCGGAACAGGGGCGCGGCGTAACGGTCCACGAGGCGGTGGAACGCCTCGGGGTGGCCTTTCCTGGCGCGGTGCAGGAGTTCGAGATCAGTCTCTTCCAACAGGTTCTCCGACCTTTTTGGGGGCTGCCGGGGGGGATCGCTTCGATGCATGGGCACGTAGACCAATGCGCGAAGGCCGATGTTTGTTGCAAGTTGCCTCGGAGCCCGATTGTTTGCAGGTGTCGCGGTTAGCCAGTCTTTCAGGTTGCGGAAGCGGTGTAAGAAACGCCGGGGAAAAGCAGGTTAAGAGACATCGGCAAAACGACCGATAAATCATGCGTGACAAAGACGCTGCAGTCCAGTTTCGGTCAGGGAAAAGTGGGGCGCGGATCGATTGGGAAGCGGATGTTGCGCGCGGCGGGGATATTGGTAGTGCAGATGGTGCTGCTCGCGGCGGCGTTTTGGCTGGCGTTGGCGGTGCGGTTTGATTTTTCTTTCACAGTTGGGGGCGCGGCCGGGGGGGCGAGGAATTGGGTGTGGGCGTATTTTGTGCCGCTGCTGCCGATGGTGGTGGGGATCAAGATCGTGGTGTGGTGGGTGATGGGGTTGCATCGGGGCACGTGGCGGTATGTGGGGCTTGGGGATTTGATCAGCTTACTGGCGGGGTCGCAGATTGCGCTGGGGTTGGTGTTTGCGGGGTATTACCTGTGGCAGATGCTGGGGATCTGGCTGTTCGGACAGAGCGGGATCGCGGGGCTGCCGGAGACCGTGTTTCTGCTCGATTGGTTGTTTGGTGTGATGCTGGTGGGCGGGGCACGGGTCTTTGTGCGGCTGGTGCATGAGGAGTCGCGGCCGATCGCCAATGGCGGGCTGGTGCGATTGTTGATCGTGGGCGCGGGGGATGCCGCGGAGGCGGTGCTGCGGGAGATTCGGCGGATGCCGGAGCAGCGGTATCGCGTGGTGGGGCTGGTGGATGATGATCCTGCGAAGGCCAAGGCGCGGATACATGGCGCGCCGGTGCTGGGGCCGGTGTCGAGTTTGCCGCGGGTGTGTCATGAGGAGCAGATCGGGGAGATATTGATTGCGTTGCCGAGCGCGTCGAATTCGGAGATGCAGCGGATTGTATCGCTGTGCCGGGCGACGCAGATGGCCGCGGATATGCGTGGAGGATCGGACGGGGCGGCGTTGCGGTTTCGGACGATTCCGAGTTTGCAGGATATTCTGGCGGGCAAGGCAGCGGCGAATCAGATCCGCGACGTCGGCGTGAACGATCTGCTGGGGCGGGATGCGGTGCAGACGGACATGGCGGCGGTGGGGGCGCTGTTGCATGGGCAGGTCGTGCTGGTGAGCGGGGCGGGCGGGAGCATCGGGAGCGAGTTGTGCCGCACGATCTGCCGGTATGAGCCGTCGCTGCTGATTCTGCTGGATAAGGCGGAGAACGCGATCTTCGAGATTGAGCGGGAGTTGAAGAAGAGTTTCCCGACGGTGCGGATGGCGCCGACGATCGGGGACATTTCGGATGCGATCCGGATGGAGCAGGTGTTCACGGATTATCAGCCGAGCATCGTGTTTCATGCGGCGGCGCACAAGCATGTGCCGCTGGCGGAGAGCAATCCGGGGGAGGCGATTCGGAACAATGTGTTCGGGACCAAGACGCTGGCGGATGCGGCGGCGGCGAACGGGGTGAAGAATTTTGTGATGATTTCCACGGACAAGGCGGTGAATCCATCGAGCATCATGGGGGCGACGAAGCGATGCGCGGAGATTTACACGCAGGCGCTGGCGAAGCGGTGCCACACGAATTTCATCACGGTGCGGTTCGGCAATGTGCTGGGAAGCAACGGCAGCGTCGTGCCGATCTTCAAGCAGCAGATTGCGGCGGGCGGGCCGGTGACGGTGACGCACCCGGAGATGCGGCGGTATTTCATGACGATTCCGGAGGCGAGTCAGCTTGTATTGCAGGCGGGGGCGCTGGGGCAGCGCGGGGAGATTTTTGTCCTGGACATGGGGCAGCCGGTGCGGATTCTGGATCTGGCACGGGATGTGATCATTTTGAGCGGGTTGCGGCCGGAGGTGGATATCCCGATTGTGTTCACGGGGTTGCGGCCGGGGGAGAAATTGTATGAGGAATTGAGCATCCGGGGGGAGAACATGGTGGCGACGCGGCATCCGAAGATTGCGATCTGGAAGAGCGAGGCGGCGGCGAATGCGTATGTGCAGAAGATGATCGACGAGCTGGAGCCGCTGCAGCATTGCACGGTGCGGGAACAGGTGCTGTTTGCCTTGAAGCAGTTTGTGCCGGAGATGGTGCCGTGGAAGCCGGCGGAAGAAACTCAAAACGCAAAACTCAAAACGCAGAATACGCCCCGGGAGGGGTAAACCTGCGCGGGGGAACTGGGCGATTCGTGGCGTAGGTTTGCTGATGCTCTATAATGCCGCTCTTCATCGTTTTTTATTAGGGCGGATGCGGAATGGCGCTACTGAGTGATTTGCAGAACAAGAAGGCGGTGGTGGGTGTGCTGGGGCTGGGGTATGTGGGGTTGCCGCTGATACGGGCGTTTTCGCGCGGCGGGTTGCGGTGCGTGGGATTCGATGTCGATCCGGTGAAGGTGAAGAAACTGCTGGCGGGGCAGAGTTATATCAAGCACATTCCGTCGTCGTATGTCCGGGAGTTGCTGAAGGAGAAGCGGTTTGATGCGACGACCGATTTCTCGCGGCTGAAGGAGTGCGATGCGCTGATCATCTGCGTGCCGACGCCGCTGACGAAGAATCGCGATCCGGACATGACGTACGTGGTGAAAACGGCGGAGACCATCGCAAAGCATCTGCAAAAGGGGCAACTGGTGGTGCTGGAGAGCACGACGTATCCGGGGACGACGCGCGAGGTGGTGCTGCCGGCGCTGGAAAAGAGCGGGCTGAAGGTGGGGAAGGATTTTCTGCTGGCGTATTCGCCGGAGCGCGAGGATCCGGGCCGGACGGATTTTGATACGGTGTCGATTCCGAAGGTGGTGGGGGGACACGATCCGGCAAGTCTGGCGGCGGCGGCGGCGCTGTACGGGCATGCGGTGAAGACGGTGGTGCCGGTGGAGTCTTGCGAGATCGCCGAGGCGTCGAAGATTCTGGAGAACTGTTACCGCTGCATCAACATTGCGTTCATCAATGAGCTGAAGATCATTCTGGATCGGATGGGAATTGATGTGTGGAAGGTGATCGACGCGGCGAAGACGAAGCCGTTCGGGTTTCAGCCCTTTTATCCGGGGCCGGGCCTGGGCGGACACTGCATTCCGATCGATCCGTTTTATCTGTCATGGAAGGCAAAGCGGTATGACGTGACGGCGAGGTTCATCGAGCTGGCGGGGGAGCTGAATGTGGCGATGCCGTACTATGTGATCGGGAAGATCGCCGATGCGCTGAATGAGAAGGGAAAGGCGATTAAGGGGAGCCGGATTCTGGTGCTGGGGCTGGCCTACAAGAAGGATGTGGACGATTTGCGGGAGTCGCCGTCGATCATTCTGATCGAGCAGTTGGAGCATCGCGGGGCGAAGGTGGATTACAACGATCCGCACATTCCGACGACGCACAAGCAGCGCGAGCATGATTTGAAGAAGAAGAGCGTGGCGATTACGGCGGGGAATTTAAAGAAATATGATGTGGTGGTGATTTCGACGGATCACTCGGCGTATGACTATGAGGAAATTGTGCGGCATGCGCGCGTGGTGGTGGATACGCGGAACGCGACGAAAGGCGTGAAGGGGAATCGAGGGAAGATTGTGAAGGCGTGAAATTGTGGCATCGGCGTCCCGCCGATGACGGCCCGCAGGCCGTGCTAACTGATCAACTTCGCCCGACCCACCGCCATTCGCGCAGACCCGCCTGTCGCGGATTCGCCAGCGTATATTGGACGCATCGGTAAAAGTCGTCTTCATCGCGCACGATGTGATCCCAAGATTCCGCTTGCCAGAGGTTACCAGTGCGGCCGATCAATTTGTTCACTTCTTTCGAAGTGAAAGATTTCCAGGAATGCAGAATGTCGCGCAATTCGAAGCCTTCAAGCGGACGCACGACGACATGCACGTGGTTCGGCATAACGGCCCACGCGGGAAGGACATAACGGGTCTCGTGGAAGAAAAGCAACGCTGATTGCACCACATCCGCAACATTCGGACGATTCATCCAGCATGCGCCGGCACCGGTGTCGAGATATTTCTCTATCCTTTCGGAAAACAATGCTTCGATGCGTAATAGATCTTCCGCAGTCGGAGGTGACGAAGTGTTTGTCTTTGCGGCCGCCAACAGCCGTTGCCGTTCCTCGCGGTAGTTTTCCAGGACTGACTCTGGTAATGAATCGCCCAAGCGGAAAGTCACGAAATAAGTGGCGCCTTCGGCGGTCCAGTGGGGGAGGTTGGCGCCTTGGCGTTTCTTGATGGGGCCCATGGATGTCTCCTCTAATGCATCGGCTGCGGCCGATCATGGGCGGGACGCCCATGCCACAACCGGAAATGCCCATGCCACGTTATGGGGGCGGTGATGCGTGATCCGTCACGCAGATGACTGCAGCATTAATCGATGCAGGCCGCAATTCCCTGGGCAGTTTTCGGATCGCCAAAGCCGCGGCGTGAATGGTCGCGCCCGTGGTCGTGACGTCATCGATGAGCCAGATGTGTTTGCCCGCCAGGGATGAATCGCTTCGGCAGATGAAGGCGCCTTTCACGTTTTCGGCGCGAACGGTGGGGGCGGTGATTCTCGCCTGCGGGGAAGTACCGCGGATGCGCTTCAGCGGGCGTTGGATCTTCCACCCGGAGAGTTTGGCGGTTTCGCCGGCGATTTCTTCAGCCTGGTTGAAACCGCGCCGGGCTTTGCGCCACCAGTGGAGCGGGATGGGGATGAGACAGTCGATGGACGTGTGAGATTCTTCGGCAACCGTCGTGATGGCGTGGTGGAGGAAGGGTGCGAGGATGGCGGCGATTTCCCAGTTGCGCGCGAATTTGAGGCGGTGGATGAGCGTGACGAGGGGGTCGGAGAAGGTGCCGACGCGGGCCGTGCGCGTGATGCCGGCCAGGCGTTCGGGGCAGCGGGCGCAGGGGTGCGATTTGTTGTTGGCGGCGAAGGGGCCCGTGGTGAGGCCGCAGCGGTGGCAGTAGCTTTGGGCGGCAAGTCTGGCGATGGCGAGGCGGGATGCCTCGGAGAGGCCGGCATGGGATTCCAGTGCGTGTGGGTCGGCCCAGCAGGTGGGGGGGAAGAGGAGATCGGCGATATTGCGGGCCGGGGCGGAGATCGTGCGCAGGATGGGCATGCGGGAATTTTGATTGGGCCGGACTGAGGCCGCAACAGAAAAATGGATGTCGATCTTGAATGGAGCGCACATTCCGGCGATGCCATCGCCGGCTTTATGTGGTCAGGCGACGGCTTTTTCGAGGCGGGAGATGAAGTCGTCAACGATCTCCTGGACCTGGTCGTCGGAGAATGCGGTGGTGCGGTAGGTGATGCAGAGGCTTAGGCGTTCGCCGATGGTGGTCAGGGTGAAGACGAGGGGGATCAGTGGGCCCGTGGGGGAGATGCGGAGGTAGTCGAGGACGCGGGGTTGGGCCGGGTCGTCGCGCTGCTGGGTGGCGCGGTCGGCCCACGTGCCGGTCATTTTTACGTTGGAGATGCCGGCCACGACCGGGACCATTTTGTGGAGCAGGAGGGCGCGGTTGCGCGGCGAGGTGTAGAGGTCCCACCAGACGCGGGCCATGGCCAGGGCCCAGAAGCCCTTGACCGTGGCGAACGTCTTTTTGAGCCGGGTGGTCGTGGCGGCCACTTCGCGGGCGACGGTGTCGGTGCCACGGCGTTCAGCCTGGTGGAGAACGACGGTGTAGCTGGAGAGATACAGGTTGAAGACGCGGTCGAGGGGTTCGCTCGCGGCGTCGCGGATATCGACGATGGTGCCGATGCCGACCTCGCTCCTTGGGAAGTGGAAGCGTTTCTTGCGGCGCCTTTGCCGGTGTTCATGGGTGTAGGCGCCCATGGTCTGTGCGAGGACGGCGATGAACGTATCGTTGACACTGGCGCCCTGCTGCTTGGCAAATGTGTGGACACGTTCGATAAGGCCTTCGGGGAGCTGGCGGAAAAGGAAGCGGCTGCGGAAGTCGAGCGGGTCGGGGATGTTGATCCGAAAACAGCGGCGGTGGCGCCAGCAGTTCTTCAGGCTTTCGCGGAGTGCGGTACAACGGACGAGCCTGCCGACGTGCTTGCGGTAGATCTTGCGGAAGGAGGGGGCTTCCAGGGTGAGCGGTGGGAGCGAGCCTTCGTCGGAGCGATATTGCTCGTAGATGCGGTGCATGAGTTCGCGCATGGCGCGGGAGTCGGCGATCCAGTGGTCGTAAACGGCGGCGAAGTAATGGGATTGCGTTGAGCCGTTGCGGCCGACGGCGGGGAGAATGCAGAAGCGGACGGGAGCATCGCCCGCGGCGAAGGGGCGGTTGAGTTCTTCATCGAAGAACGCGGCCAGCGAGACGCCCGATTCCTCGACGGTGACGCTGGGGCCGGCCGAGAAGGTTGCGTGGGTGTCGCCGGGGGTGAAAGTTGCAGGACCGAGCCCCATTTCGGCAAGGACGTGTTGGGCCGCATGCCTCCAGCGGTCGAAATCGGGGATGCCGCTAATCTCCATCACTTGGCCGGCGTTGTAGGGGTGCATGTGCGACCAGCGGCGCATGAGGAGCTGGAAGGGATTAAGGCGAACGCGGAACCGACGGCCAATAGGGGGCAGGCTGGAGGAACCGGTCTCGCCGGGGCGATGTTCAAGCGAATCCGTATCGCGAGAGGGTGTCGCTATGACCTGCGTCACGTCTAGTCCTCAAAGATGTTGAGCCGTAAATATGCTGGACATCTTACCCGACAAAGACCCGTGGTACGAAGCGCCCGACGGAATTCTTGTAATTTGTGTAAACAGCGCCGTGCTTGGACTCCATGTATTCTTCCTCGCGACGGGCTTCTATCTGAAGCAGGAGGAAGTCGGCACCGGCGGTCAGTAGCACAAGGAGGGTGGGGGCCATCACAAAAGCGCAAATATTGATGACCATGCGAAGGGCATAAATAGGGTGTCTGACAAGGCGATAGGGCCCGGTTGAAACAAGATCGAGCTTTTCACCGGGATCGATGCCGATGCGCCAGGAACGGCCCATTTTGCGCCAGCAGATGAAGGTGACCACGGTGCACAGGATGCAGAGGAGCATCGAGACGGCGGCGGCGATCGCCCAGAGGGGGTTGGGCTCCCAGAGCCAGCGGAGGAAGACAGGTTGACGCACCCCGGCTGCGGCGAGCCATAACCCTGTGAGGAGAGCGGCGATACAGGGGTACCAGAGGCCGCGCATGGCGATGCCGACCCATTCGCGGGGGAGCGCATTGGGGTCTTTGCCGATTTTGCGGGCGAGTTTGACGAGTTTCACCACGACCGCCCCCCAGTAGATGGTGAGGCAGAGGGCTGCGACCAGTGCGGGGATACGTTCGAGCATAGCGGGCAGTTGTAACCAAAAGGGAAGGAAGGGGAAAGCGAGTCGCCTAACGGGGGGGTGACGGCTAAAATCGCGGGATGCGGATCGCAGAGATTTTTTATTCGGTGCAGGGGGAGGGGAAGCTGACTGGGGTGCCGTCGGTGTTCGTGCGCACGTCGGGTTGCAACCTGCGGTGCACGTGGTGCGATACGCCGTATGCGTCATGGAATCCGGAGGGGGCGGATCTTTCGGTGGAGCAGATTGTCGCAGAAGTGGAGAAGTATCCGACGGAGTACGTGGTGCTCACCGGGGGGGAGCCGATGATGTTCAAGGAGCTGGTGCCGTTGATCGGGGCATTGAAGGGAAAGGGGAAGCATGTGACGGTGGAGACGGCGGGGACGTTGTGGCTGGAGGAGTTGACCGGGGGGGGGGCGGGGAGCATTGATCTGGCGTCGGTGTCGCCGAAGTTGAGCAATTCGACGCCGACGGAACGGGAAGGGGGGCGGTTTGCGGCGGCGCATGAGCGGCAGCGGATCAACCTGGCGGTGCTGCGGATGTTTGCGGGAGGCGGCGGGGGTGGGAGTCATGGGGCGGTGAAGGAGTGCCAGTGGAAATTTGTGCTGTCGTCGCCGGGCGATTTGTCGGAGATTGAGGAGTTGGTGCGGCAGGTGAACGAGGGGTTGGCGGCGGGGCATCGGATCCGGCCGGCGGATGTGCTGCTGATGCCGGAGGGGACGGATGGGGCGACGCTGTCGGAGCGGTCGCGGTGGATAGCGGAGATCTGCAAGGAGAAGGGGTATCGGTTGTCGCCGCGGCTGCATGTGTATTTGTGGGGGAACAAGAAGGGGGTGTGAATCAGGACCGTTGGCAAGGGGCGGGGATTGCCTACAATGGCGGATCTGACCTGATGTGCTTTGAACGGTGAATGAATGGCGGCTGATCCAGTGTCGTTGCTTGAGACGTTTCCGAATCCGCATCCGAAGCGGGACTATGAGATTGTGCATGTGGCGCCGGAGTTCACGTCGGTCTGTCCGAAGACGGGGCAGCCGGACTTCGGGACGATTCGGCTGACGTACGTGCCGGACAAGTTGTGCGTGGAGTTGAAGTCGTACAAATTCTATCTGCAGTCGTTCCGGCAGCGCGGGATTTTTTATGAGGACGTGACGAACCGGATTCTGGATGATCTGGTGGGGGCGCTCAAGCCGCGGTCGATGACGGTGGTGACGGAGTGGACGCCGCGCGGGGGGTTGCATTCGATTGTGACGGCGAGGTACGAGGGGGGAAGCAGGAAGCAAGGAGCAAGAAGCAAGAATAGGTAATGGGAGGGTTTATCGGGAGGGGCCGGCGTTGAGGCGCTTGGATCATTGAGGGGGTGCGGGATTTGGTTTGAGCAGGCGGTTGGCGAGGAATGCGAGGGGGGCGATCAGGATGCTGCCGAGGGCGCCCATTTTGGCGGCGCCTTCGAGGAGCGGATCGGAGAATGCGGCGCTGGCGACGAAGAGGGCGACGGTGAGACCGATGCCGGCGATCATGCTGACGAGGAAAAGATCGCGTCTGGTCATTCCGCCGGTGAGTTGGAAGCCGAAGAGCGAGGCGAGGAGGCCAAAGCCGTAGATGCCGACGGTTTTTCCGAACAGCAGTGCGGCGAGGATGAGCCAGGTAATCGTGCCGACGGCGGAGAATTGCACGCCGGCGTTGACGAGTCCGAAGAAGAGGAGGCCGAAGTCGACGATGACTTTCCATTCGTGTTCGAAGGCGATGAGGGTGGACTTTTCTCCTTCGACGAGATCGAACGTGGTGTGCTGGGCGGGGGAGCGCGTGTGGGGCATGAAAGGAACGACGAAGACGAGGGCGAGAGCGGGATGAAGGTGGGCCCAGAAGAGGCCGAGCCAACTGAATGCTCCGCCGAGAAGAAGATAGGGCCAATAGTTGCGGACCTTCATCCAGCGGAGCGCCGCGCAGATGATGACGGCGAGTGCAACGAGGAGGAGCGCGAGCGGGCTGAGGGGGTGATTGGGATCGGGATAGAAGACGGCGATGATGGCGAGGCCGATGGCGTCGTCGGCGATGGCCAGCAGCAGGAGGAAGGAGATGGCGGGGTGGTTTTTGGGAAAGATGAGGCGCGCGACGAGCCAGGCAATGGCGATGTCGGTGGCGGTGGTGATGCCCCATCCACGGGAGAGTTCGGAGTTACCGACGAGGGCGTTGAGCGCGAAGAAGATGGCGATGGGCCCGACGACACCGCCGAGCGTTGCGAACAGGGGAGTGACGGCGCGCTTCAGGGAACTCATGCTGCCGCCGGGAAGGAGGCTGTCGGTGATCTCGACGGCGGCGATGCCGAAAAAGATGGCCATGAAGAGCTCATTGACGGCGAATTCGAGGTGCAGTTCTCCGACGCCGGTGTGGATGAAGTTGTGATAGCTGCCGGGGGAAAGGTTGGCCCAGAGAAGGGCGATGATGATTCCAGCGATGAGGGGGATTGAGAATTCGCGCAGCAGGCTGATGGAGGAAACGATTGCCCCGCCGGCCGGGGCCGAGGGAGAGGAGGAGGTGGAAGGTTGATCGAACATTCAGTGGCTGCCTTGGGAGTGCTTGCGTTGGGATTTGCGAGGTGGGTGCGATCACGAGGATCGCGTCGCTTACGGGGAATCATCCACCTCGCGGTCTTTGTTTGTTGGAGTATCTGTGCCATGGCGGGACGATGCAATCAGAACGACCACAGATCTTGCTTCGGCCAGATAGCTGTGGCTGGAAATTAACGGAGCCGCCTCCCAATTGACAATGTCATTGGGGGAATCGAGCGAGGTGTCGATCCATCGGCGCCAGGCCAGATGCTGTCCGTTGCTGGAAATTGGCATCTCGAAGACATGCGATTCCCAGTGGGGATTGAAGATCGCGTGGACGAGTAACTTCTCGTTCTGGAGCATCGCTGTGAAGGCGAGGGAATGGGAATCGTCGCCCCAGTCGGGTTGGTTGAGCGTCGGGCCGTGCCAGGATTTTTGTGCCTGATTGATGAGTTGGCTGAGCGTGAGTCTCCGGCGTTCGTGTTCGACGCTGCGCAGAAGGCGGCGTTCGATCAGGAGGCTGGCGAAGCGGTGGATATCGGAATGTTTCTGCACGAGGGACCAGTCGAACCAACTGGTGTCGTTGTCCTGGCAATAGGCGTTGTTGTTGCCGTTCTGAGTCCGACGGACTTCGTCCCCCATGACGATCATGGGCAAGCCGAGGGAAAGCAGGGTGGTGGTGAGGAAATTCTTGACTTGCCGGGATCGGAGTTTTTCGATGGCGGGTTTAGCGGTGGGGCCCTCGGCGCCGCAGTTCCAGCTTCGGTGGTCGTTGGCGCCGTCGCGGTTTTGTTCGCCGTTGGATTCGTTGTGTTTCTGCTCGTAGGAGACGAGGTCGTTGAGCGTGAAGCCATCGTGGCAGGTGACGAAGTTGACGCTTTGCTCGGGCTCCCGCTCCTTGTGGGCGTAAATCTGGTGGCTTCCGACGAAGCGATCGGCGAACTTTCGGATGGATCCCTTCTCGGCGCGGAAAAAGCTGCGGACATCATCGCGGAAGTGGCCGTTCCATTCCTTCCAACTGTCGCCGACGAAGGTGCCGACCTGGTAGAGACCGGCGGCATCCCAGGCTTCGGCGAAGAGTTTTGTTCCGGCGAGGACGGGGTCGGATTCGATATCCCAGAGGACGGGCGGATTGGGAAGCACCTGGCCGGAGGAGTCGCGGGCGAGGATGGAGGCGAGGTCGAAACGGAAACCATCGACGTGCATCTGCTGGACCCAGTAGCGGAGGCTGTCGACGATCATTCGGCGGACGATGGGGTTGTTGGCGTTGAGGGTGTTGCCACAGCCGCTGTAGTCGGCATAGCGGGATCGGTCCTGTTCGAGGATGTAGTAGGTGGGGTTGTCGATGCCTCGAAAGCTGAGGGTGGGTCCTGGCGCTCCGCCTTCGGTGGTGTGATTGAAGACGACGTCGAGGATGACTTCGATACCGGCGCGATGCAGGGCCTTGACCATGTCGCGGAATTCATCGACCGGGCCGAGCGGATCGCGGCGGGAACTGTAGCCCCGGTGTGGAGAGAAGAAGGAAATCGGCTGGTAGCCCCAGTAATTGACCAATCCTGGCGGGGCGTCCTGGGCGTCGAATTGGAAGACCGGGAGCAGTTCGACGGCGGTGATTCCCAATTGCTGGAGATAGGGGATTTTCTGAATGAGTCCCGCGTATGTGCCACGGAGTGTGTCGCTGAGACCGGAGCTGGGGTGGCGGGTGAATCCGCGCACGTGGGCTTCGTAGATGATGGTTCGTGCGGCGGGGAGTTGGAGAGGGCTGTCGCCTTCCCATGAATAGGTGGAGGGATCCACCACGACGCTCTTCATGGATGTGGCGGCATTGTCTTCCGGGGTACAGGCGGCTTCGCGGTTGTAGTTGCGGGGAACGACCACGGCACGTCCGTAGGGATCGAGAAGAACTTTCCTGGGATTGAAGCGCAATCCGGCAGCGGGGTTCCATGGCCCTTCGACCCGGTAAGCGTAGATCTGGCCGGCGCCGATGCCGGGGACGAAGGTATGCCAATAGTGGTAGGTGCGCGCGTCAGGGCCGATACGAATCGAGCGGCTGGGGCGGGAATCGTCAACGCGATCAAACAGAAGCAGCTCCACACCGGTGGCGGTGCGGGAGAAAAGGCTGAAATTCACGCCTCCATCAACAGCAGTTGCACCCAGGGGAGAACTGCTTCCGATACGGCGGGGTGCGCTGATGGCCCCTTCCATGGCATAGATTCCTTTACGGAACAGGACAAGGGGCGACGTTCCAGATCTCCGCCACGTATTGGGAAATGGTGCGGTCGCTGGAAAACTTCCCGGAGCCTGCCACATTCAAGATGGCCATGCGCGCCCAGGCATCTGAATTGGCGTAGAGTTCACAGAGTTTCTGATCGGCGTGGAGATAGGAAGCCAGATCGGCGAGGTGCATGTAGTGATCGCCGCGGGTGAGGAGGGTGTCGCGAAACTGGGCGAAGAGTCCGGGCTCCTCCTTGCAGAAATGGTCGGAGAAGAGCAGATCGAGTGCGGCGCGGGTCTCGGGTTCATGCTGGTAATGCCAGAGCGGGCTGTACCATGCGCGGCTTTCCGCGACCTGGCTGGCGGTGAGTCCGAAGAGGAAGAGGTTTTCTTCGCCGGCCTCTTCGGCCATTTCGATGGTCGCCCCGTCGCGCGTGCCGAGGGTGAGTGCGCCGTTCATCATGAATTTCATGTTGCTGGTTCCGCTGGCCTCGTAACCGGCGGTGGAGATCTGGCAAGAGACGTCAGCGGCGGGGATGAGGCGCTCGGCGAGGGAGACGCAATAGTCCGGGAGGAAGACGACCTTGATTCTTCCGCGCGTGACCGGATCGGCGTCGATAGTGGCGCCGAGATTGTTGATCAGCTTGATGATGACCTTTGCCAGAAGATAAGCCGGGGCGGCCTTTCCGGCGAAGAAGAATGTTCGCGGCTGCATCTTCAAGTTCGGATTGGCGCGAAGTCGGTTGTACAGCACGATGATTCGAAGGGCGTTGAGCAGTTGCCGCTTGTATTCGTGGATGCGCTTCACCTGGCAGTCAAAGATGCTCTCCTTGTCGATGGTGATGCCGATGGTTTCGGCGACCCAGCCGGCGAACTGCGATTTGGCCTCTTGCTTGGCTCTGCGGAAAGCAGTGCGGAATGCGGTGTCGTCGGCAAGGGGCTTGAGCTTCGCCAATTGGGTGGTGTCCGTGATCCAGCCGTTGCCGATGACACCGGATATGGCCGCGGCCAGTGGCGGATTTGCCAGCAGCATCCAGCGACGGGGCGTCACGCCGTTGGTCTTGTTGTTAAAGCGTTCGGGGAACATTTCGGCGAAGTCTTTCACGGTGCGGGTGCGCAAGAGTTCCGAGTGAATGGCGGCGACACCGTTGGTGCTGTGCGAGCCAACGATGGCGAGATTCGCCATGCGGACCTTGCGGTCAGCGCCCTCCTCAATAAGGCTCATCCTTCCGATGCGTTCCTGATCGCCGGGATGCCGGGTCCGCACGCTGTCGAGGAGCCGGCGGTTGATTTCGTAAATGATTTCGAGATGCCTGGGAAGCAGCATCTGGAACCAGGCGACGGGCCATTTTTCAAGCGCTTCGGGAAGGAGCGTGTGGTTTGTGTAGGCAAGGGTGCGCTGCGCGAGGTCCCATGCATGGTCCCAATCGAGCTGTGCGTCGTCGAGGAGAATCCGCATCAGCTCCGGCACGGCCATGGAGGGGTGGGTGTCGTTGAGCTGGATGGCGACTTTCTTCGGGAGTTCATTCCAGGGGATATTGTTGCGGCGCATTCGGCGAACAATGTCCGCGAGCGAACAGGCGACGAGGAAGTATTCCTGCACGAAGCGGAGGCCCTGTCCCTCGTTGGTGGAGTCATCGGGGTAAAGGACGCGCGTGAGGGACTCGGCGCCGAGCGTCTCGGCCAGGGCGCCCACGAAGTCGCCGCTGCTGAACCGGCGGAAATCAAAGAAGTTCGGCGCGGCAGCCGCCCAGAGGCGGAGGGTGTTGATGTTGTAGCCGCCATAGCCTACGACGGGGCGATCGAAGGGAATCCCCATGAGTTTCGAAGGTTTTCCCTGCACGACGCGGAGGGTCCCGGAACGCAGGGCAAATGAGCAGTTGAGTGGCACTTCCACGGCGTCGGCCGGCCGGGCAACCTCCCATGCGTCTTGCCGCGCCAGCCAGTGATCAGGCTGTTCCTCCTGCCATCCTTTGCTGATCGATTGTTTGAACATGCCGTATTCGTAACGGAGGCCGTATCCCATTGCGGGAAGCTGGAGCGTGGCCATGGAATCGAGGAAGCAGGCGGCCAATCTTCCAAGGCCGCCGTTTCCCAAACCGGCGTCCGGTTCCTGCTCGAGAAGTTCGAGCCACCGGAGATTCATCCGTTCCGCGGTTTTCTGTGCGAAAGGACCAATAAGAAGATTCGTGATGTTGTTGGCCAGCGAACGACCGATCAGAAATTCCATCGAAAGATAATAGACGCGTTTGGCCTTGGCCTGGTCGTACGTCTGCTCGGTGCGGACCCAGCGCTGAGAGAGAATATCGCGAACGGAACGGGCGAATGCTTCGTAGCGCTCGTGCATGCCTGCGGTCCGCGGGTCGATGGCATTGTCGAAGAGCAGGTGCCGGTCGTAGAGTCCGGCGTTTGTATCGGTGAACGGAATCGGTCCGCATCCGTATCTGCCCATCAGAATGGCGGGATCTTCTCCGGCCGACGGCGAAGAAGGTTTCTCACGCTTGCCTTGAGAAGCGGTTTCTTCCGGCGTGATCGTGGTGGCCATAGGTTTCTCCAATCGGTTGA
The DNA here is from genome assembly GCA_035524355.1 of Phycisphaerae bacterium. Taxonomy (GTDB): domain Bacteria; phylum Planctomycetota; class Phycisphaerae; order WQYP01; family WQYP01; genus DATKPA01. The sequence continues at coordinate 20,724 of DATKPA010000064.1, forward strand.
TTCATGGACCGGCTATCTTTTCATTTGTGATGTCGTGAGGCTGACCGACATGGGCGCCATCATCGCGGGCTGTACCCCTCTGCGTGATTCTCTGCGGCACCAGGGCGACGAGCCTCGCCGTGTGTGCCGCGATGACCCCATCGATGTCCGTCGGAATGACCCAGGCGGACGGGGAGCGACCTGTCGGCGAGATGCACTGTTCGTGGCGCTCGTTGGCACGGACGTCGACTTCAATGCCAAGCCACGAAAGACCGCCGCAGATGCGACCGCGAATGTCCGGGCAATGCTCGCCGATTTCGGAAGTGAAAATCAGTGCGTCCAGACCGCCAAGAGCTCCGGCCATCGAGCCGATTTCCCGGATCACGCGGTACACGAAGAACTCCACGTTCGCCGTGCCAAGCGGGTCGCTGGTCGACAGGAGCGTCCGAATGTCGCCGTCGACTCCCGAGATTCCGGACAGGCCGGAGCGTTCGCACAGCAGCGTTTCGATTTCGTTCGGCGGCATCGTCTGCATTAAATGGAGGATCGCTCCTGAATCGAGCGTGCCGCAGTGTTTCGCCCCGGGCAATCCATCCAGAGCTGAAAAGCCCGCCGTCGTGTCGATGCTTCTGCCGGCCTTGATTCCGCAAATGCTTGACTCCTCTCCCAGGTGCGCGACGATCACGCGCCCCGAGGCGAGATGCGGCGAGGTTCTCGAGAGCTGTCCCACAATTGACTCGCAGGCAAGTCCGTGGAATCCCCATCGCTTGATTCCACGACTGAACAAATCTTCTGAAACGGCGAAGCGCTCCGTGATCGGGGCGCGGCTGTGGTGGAACGATGTGTCGAAGCAGGCGATCTGCAGCAGGTCCGGTCGCAACCGGGTGACCGCCCTCACGCCGGCGAGGTTGTCCGCCTGATGATGCGACGCCAGTTGAACCAGTCCCTGGAGGTACTCCATGGCTTCTGCGTCGATCAGCGTGGGCTCGAAGAAGTCGTCACCGCCGTGGGCAATTCGGTGGCCGATCGCCACGATATTGAGCTGCCCGCCGTAGCAAAACTGAAGCCATCGCGCGAGATGTTCGAACGCTTCGCTGTGGCCGAACCGGTGTCCCGCCGAGTCGATGGTCTCTTCGGCGAGTGTCGTTCCCTGGTCATCCGCGGCATGGAACTGCGGTGCGGTGCCAAGATGGGTGAATTGTCCACGCGCGATCAAAGCGAGGGCCGGAGTCGATGCATCGTAAAGAGACCACCCCAGGGTTGACGAGCCCGCGTCGATCACCACGAGCGCTTTACCTTTGGTAATCATCCGCACGTCTTGCATGGTCCCACGCGTTGTGAGCGAATAGGCAGGGAACTCCCGCACATCATGGTGCGGAGTGGGGGTGGTTGTGACCTCGTAAAGTTACGTAGCGAATCGACGAAAATTTACCGGCGTCTGGTTTACGGGTAGTAGCCGTTGAGGCGGGATTTGGCGACGACTTTGCCCGCCATCGCTTTAACGACATCTTCCTTCTTGGCGCCGGCGGGGAGTCCAATGGGCTGGAACAATGCGAATAATTGAAACGCGTACTTGTGCTTGCTCGAGCTTTCCGGTCCCGTATATCCGACCACGCCCATGTCATTTGTTCCTTGAACAAGCTTGCCGGAAGTGGCTGCACCCTCGGCAAGCTCCGGGGTGGCCGCGGGAATGCTGTAGACGATCCAGTGTGTCTTCGGACCGCCGGAAGCATTGACGTCTTCAACGATCAACACATACTCGACAATGGAACTCACGTGCGGTGTCCAGGAGAGCGGCGGCGAAATATTGGAAGGCGCTGCGTATTTGGCCGGGATGGTGCCGTCGTTGGGGAAATCGCCCGTCAATGAAACGGCCCAGATGCCGGAAACGCGGCCGTCGTTTGTGGCCAGATACGCCTCCGGGTTGCATCCGGCCAGGGCCGTAAGCGATGCAGCGATGCAGACGAAGAGCGGGGTGACAAATCGGCGCATAGTGTGGCTCCTGTGGAAGAAATTACGGCGACCGGCGTGCCTTTGCTTAGCCGCCGGCCACGTTGATGGTGAGCGACTCGGTGTAATCGAAGATCACCTGATCCCCGACCTGGACCTTGTCAAAATTGGGGAGCTTCGAGCTCACGGTCACATGGACCACGGAGCCATCGGCCATCTTCAGGGTGACCTTGCGCGTCTGGTAGTCGATCGACGTCACGTTTGCGAGGGACTCCACCGTGCGAACGGCGACCAGCCCCGGCTTGCTCCCGAGCGGCGCCGATTCAAGCGTCACCAGTTCGGTGGCGCTAAGTGGTTCATCCGTTTTTCGTACCGAGACGTTCAGTTCCTCCTCATACTTCACCTTCACCACATCATCCTTCTTGATCTGATTGAAGTTCCGGACGTCTCCGCTGACGTGGAAGAAATGGGTTTTTCCATCCGATCCGGCCAGCGCGATGGATCGCGTTGAATAATCGATTGCCTCCACCTTCACTTCGGCTTCCGAAGTGCTCGTCGCCGTCACCTGGGGAAGCCCGTCGACGGAGCTGCGTTCAACCGTGAATTCGCCGGCTTTTTCTGTTTGGGTGCAACCGGCCATGAACGCGGGAAGGACGATCCCCGCGGTGACCACCGCCAACTTCATGAAAACGTGCCACGAATTCCTCTTCATATGCTCCCCTTTGTGAAAGCTATTCGGTGTGATTGCGGAACTCGTCCATATCATGGTGCGGCAGTCGAGGGTTGTGACCTCGTAAACTTACGTAGTGTGTGGCTGAAAAATTACCGGAGCGGCAGCGAACGGCTCGCTTCCAAAGCCGGCGTTTCTCTTCCGCTCGCCCGGTTATTGGACTTGAATTGCAGCGAGATTTCGCCCCCAAATCGATCCGGCCAATGGTTTTGACAGGGAAAGTGTATGAGTTATAATACTCGACCTACACAACGCGGGTGTAGCTCAGTGGTAGAGCGTCACGTTGCCAACGTCCTTTTTCCGTGTTTTTACTATCAAAAATGAGGTTTTTGTATCCCTGTATCCCCGGTAGTGGGGTACATTTCGAGGGATACAAACTTCGACCGAACGACGTGTAAGTATCCCTTTGGTTTTGTATCCCCGGCGCAGAATTCGGCGGGTGTGAGCGTATCCCTAGGCAACTGGATTTTACACCGTGGGCAAGTTTGGTTTTTCGCGATGGTCTTGGCGCCGTGCAACTGGGCTGTCTGCTGCCAAGGGGAAATTGTCGAGGGCAATCGGTGTTCCGCTTACAAAGAGCGGGCGGCGTCGTAAGTTTGGCCCATTTGGTTTGGGAGTGTTTACTTCTCGGCGGCGGGGGGCGGCAACTAGTGATGGATGCGGTTGTCAGAGTTGCCTGGGGTGTGGTTGCCTGCTCATCGTTATTATACTCGTGATTCTTATGGTGGGCGCGGCGGGGAACGCATTGCGGCTCAAGTAACGATTCTTACCCCTCACTGCCTTGCTGCAATGCCATCCGACTGGCCCCCGCCTGCCTGGATGCCTGCATGATCTTGAGAAGCGTATTGACACTCCCCCGGATCTCGCTGGTATCCTCGGCCACCTTATCGAGTTTGCTTTCGATGGCGGTGATGGCTGCCGTGTACTCGTCGATCTGGGCGCCCTGGCGGACCTCTGTCTTGTCCTTGGCGGCGGCCCAGTGCAGGGCGGGGCCAATGGTGGCTCCCACGGTGGCGGCTGTGGCAATGATGGCCCCGCAAACGAGCTTCCACCGATTCAATCCCATCCACACGGTTACTTTCTTCTTGGTCATTTCTCAACCTCCGCACGATTCCGTGAATCCGCATTGGGCACAGGATCGGCGGCAACCACCCTGCATCAAGGAATTGCATCGGGGGCAGGCAGGGGGCTGACGTAGGTCTGCTGCCAACTCCTCCGCAACCTCCTCCATCCTCCACAGTGCGTTAGATGTTCGGCGTTTCTCGTTGACCACTTCGAGTGTTGCCCAGCGTCCGTACCGCTCGATCAATTCTCGCCACTGGTCCTTTTCATTCACTTGGCTCTCGATGGTGTTCTTGAGCCATGCCTCCCGCGCCCACTCCGCTGGTGAGCGTTTTACGATGTCGATGGATCGCCAGTTGAGTTCGGCTACAGAGTCGGCCAAGAGCTTCCGGCGTTCACTGAGTCCGATGCCATGAAACGATTCGGACACGACCACAAGGTCAACGTCGCTGTCAGGTCTGGCGGTGCCAAGCAACCGCGAACCAAACAGGATGATCTCCGGTTTCTTCACCGACCGATGCACGGAAGAGGTGAAGGCTCCTGTAACCGGACTTCCAAGGTCTGGAGCAACCCCGAGAGCCGCAGCTTTTTAAGCGCGGTTTTCAATGCATCCTTCATCGACAGATTGGCCATGATGGTTTCCTTTCTAAAAGTTTCAATTCACGCTCCCGTGAGGGAGCGACCATCGCGCCATAACTTTAAATCGTTCTTTCAAGAAGTTTCAATTCACGCTCCCGTGAGGGAGCGACAAAATCTTCCCACTTTCCCCTTGCATCATGTAGCGTTTCAATTCACGCTCCCGTGAGGGAGCGACGGGCCAGGGCATGGAGGAGATCGCGGCATCCACGCGGTTTCAATTCACGCTCCCGTGAGGGAGCGACAGTTTAAGCATCAGGCAATCCCCGCCATGTCATGTTTCAATTCACGCTCCCGTGAGGGAGCGACAGTTGGGATCGTTCAGCTCTCGCTGCTTTTGCTGTGTTTCAATTCACGCTCCCGTGAGGGAGCGACCCCCGTCACCAAACCTGCAGCTTGCCATCCCCCCAGTTTCAATTCACGCTCCCGTGAGGGAGCGACGCCCTCAATGGTCGGATGGAAACGCTCAGCGTTACGTTTCAATTCACGCTCCCGTGAGGGAGCGACCCCGCGACCTGCCGCGAACCGGCTGGGAGCAAAAACGTTTCAATTCACGCTCCCGTGAGGGAGCGACCCAGCTCAGCGCTGGTGCCCATGAGTTCCTGCAGTTTCAATTCACGCTCCCGTGAGGGAGCGACGAGAGTTGCGGGACAAGGTCCGCCTCCATGACCGGGTTTCAATTCACGCTCCCGTGAGGGAGCGACTTGGGCAGCGCCGCGAGGCGTTCGCGGATACCGGGTTTCAATTCACGCTCCCGTGAGGGAGCGACTCCTTGGCGACGTGGATATTCACATCAAACTCAGGGTTTCAATTCACGCTCCCGTGAGGGAGCGACGATCGGGTCTAATACGGTGTCTGCTCTCATCGACGTTTCAATTCACGCTCCCGTGAGGGAGCGACCACTAATCCGGCGCCGTTGCTCCTCAATCGCTTCGTTTCAATTCACGCTCCCGTGAGGGAGCGACCCAGCGTGAGCCACCACCTGGGCCTGCTCCGCATGTTTCAATTCACGCTCCCGTGAGGGAGCGACGGCGCGGTGGGTGTATGAGCCACCGCAGCACAAAACGTTTCAATTCACGCTCCCGTGAGGGAGCGACGATGTGGGTGGTGAAGCGGCTGGAGGGGAGGATGTTTCAATTCACGCTCCCGTGAGGGAGCGACAAGGTGACTCGCTGCGCATCTTCGGTGAGCGATTGTTTCAATTCACGCTCCCGTGAGGGAGCGACCAGTTTTTCGAGTTGCTTCAAGCCCCCATAGGCGATGTTTCAATTCACGCTCCCGTGAGGGAGCGACATTCGCCGAAACCCTTCACCATCGATTCGGCATGTTTCAATTCACGCTCCCGTGAGGGAGCGACCCGGCGGCGAAGATCTTCTGGTTGTCGGTCACGCCGTTTCAATTCACGCTCCCGTGAGGGAGCGACCGTAGAGGTCGAGGCGTGCTTTGCAGGGTGCGTCGTTTCAATTCACGCTCCCGTGAGGGAGCGACCTGCATGTAGTTCTCAAGGCTACCCATCACCACACGTTTCAATTCACGCTCCCGTGAGGGAGCGACGTCTCTGAATGTCCTCGGTGCTCGGATGTTGGATTTGTTTCAATTCACGCTCCCGTGAGGGAGCGACGCCGTGCGCATCACCCTGGGAAGGTTCGAAACATGAGTTTCAATTCACGCTCCCGTGAGGGAGCGACGCGCCGCGATTCACATACGGCGTCAGATGCCGTCTGTTTCAATTCACGCTCCCGTGAGGGAGCGACGCTTGGAAGACACCATCCGGCGGCCGACCCTCTTCGTTTCAATTCACGCTCCCGTGAGGGAGCGACGTTTGTAAGGTCGATGGTGGCGGCGCCAGATGTAAGTTTCAATTCACGCTCCCGTGAGGGAGCGACTTGCCGCCGACGTTGAGGGGAATGTTCTGATTTTGTTTCAATTCACGCTCCCGTGAGGGAGCGACGTTTCTACGGTCCATACCTCCATCCCCTCCACCGTGTTTCAATTCACGCTCCCGTGAGGGAGCGACCTGCTCGCCGGGACCACCGGGGCCGGTCCAAATGGTTTCAATTCACGCTCCCGTGAGGGAGCGACCGCCGCGTGCGTCGCCATCGCCGCTATCGCCATGTTTCAATTCACGCTCCCGTGAGGGAGCGACTATGTGTCTGATTGAGCCATGCCGCAATACGCTCCGTTTCAATTCACGCTCCCGTGAGGGAGCGACCGGCGCCGAGCGATTAGCGCGCGCATTCTCCGATGTTTCAATTCACGCTCCCGTGAGGGAGCGACTTTCGATCATTTCGGCGAGTTCATCGAGTCCATCGGTTTCAATTCACGCTCCCGTGAGGGAGCGACGTGCCAAGGGAGGCTTGTGCTTTCGCTTACCATGTTTCAATTCACGCTCCCGTGAGGGAGCGACGTGAGGACGTGCGGGCGATGAGGTTGGAGAGGATTGTTTCAATTCACGCTCCCGTGAGGGAGCGACCACAATCAGCGGCACATGGCGGGGATGGTGAGATGTTTCAATTCACGCTCCCGTGAGGGAGCGACAAATACAGCGAACTTCGTAATGGCTGGCGTCGACGTTTCAATTCACGCTCCCGTGAGGGAGCGACCATTCCAGGTGGTGGAAGGTTGGGGCGCTCATCGTGTTTCAATTCACGCTCCCGTGAGGGAGCGACCAGAATTTCCGGCTGAACCATTTTTGATTGTGCTTGTTTCAATTCACGCTCCCGTGAGGGAGCGACCCGGCTCCCAGACGATAACCAACGCCGCCAACGTGTTTCAATTCACGCTCCCGTGAGGGAGCGACCCAAACGCCATCCCAAGTATCGCCGCACACGCCATGTTTCAATTCACGCTCCCGTGAGGGAGCGACAGTAATGCCGCTTCTACTGCGATTCGATTGAACAGGTTTCAATTCACGCTCCCGTGAGGGAGCGACGACGATCATGAGGGGCGCGGGATTTCAGGGATTGTTTCAATTCACGCTCCCGTGAGGGAGCGACCGGAGTGCCGCGAGAGCACCTGTTGCAGGTGCAGGGTTTCAATTCACGCTCCCGTGAGGGAGCGACAGGACGGAATCACGATCTACCACGGCGATTGCCGGGTTTCAATTCACGCTCCCGTGAGGGAGCGACCGATGTTCAGTTGAGGTCCGTCGCGGCGAGTGTTGTTTCAATTCACGCTCCCGTGAGGGAGCGACGCGGACAGCGCCGAAGGAGAGCACGGAGTTGCGGTTGTTTCAATTCACGCTCCCGTGAGGGAGCGACGTTCATGCTCTGTCCTTTCCGTCATCGTTAAATGAGTTTCAATTCACGCTCCCGTGAGGGAGCGACCAGAGGAGAGGAGAGGAGAGGAGAAGAGAGAAGAGTTTCAATTCACGCTCCCGTGAGGGAGCGACAAGGTTCGTCCCCGCCAGCTCCTTGGCCGCGGTGAGTTTCAATTCACGCTCCCGTGAGGGAGCGACTCAGGGGACGCGTGATGTCGGTGTACGCCCCCATGTTTCAATTCACGCTCCCGTGAGGGAGCGACTTTCGGCGTTTCCAAACTGGTCGGCACCGAGTGGGTTTCAATTCACGCTCCCGTGAGGGAGCGACCCTGCAGCTCCGAAAGCTGGAAGGTCATGCCGGAGGTTTCAATTCACGCTCCCGTGAGGGAGCGACGCGATGCATCTCGATCAGGACTGGACGGCCAACGCGTTTCAATTCACGCTCCCGTGAGGGAGCGACCGCCTGCTTATAATTAATTGTGCTTTCGGGAGCAACACATTCCCTCCCGCGAACCCCTTCCTGAAAAGGCAGTCACGACGGCACTACCCCCCACCGTAGGAACTATTCACTTGTCAAAGAACAGCTTACATCTTTTGCGAAGGGGACGCCGGAAGCATGCGCGCTTGCGGTTCGCAACACGCTCAGATCCACAGCGATCTCACAAGGCCAATACATAGAAACTGGCAGTCCCGTGCCGCAAGTTACACAATTAACGGCCCATTGAGATCCGTTGCAGGTTTCGCGCCGACATGTTCTACCCGACGTCCCCAATTCTTGCCCAAGAAGTAAAAACGCAAACTGTCTTCCTCCGGGCTGTACAGATCGAGCAATCGCAGCTTCAACTTCGCCCATTGCGTAGGATCGACCTGGCATTCAAACACGCTGTTCTGCACACGCTGGCCAAAATCGAGGCACGTCTTGGCGACGCGCGATAGCCGCCGTAGTCCTTCGGGCGTGGTTGTCGCAACATCGTAGGTTACAAGCACCATCATGATGCTTTATGCCTCCACTAGAATCACCCATTACTGCCAGATGAACGACGGATACGCATCCAAGTCCTCCCGCAAATGCCTCGCCAGCAGCCGCGCCTGCAGGTGCACGAGCAACCCCACGGTCACCTTCTCGTTAAGGAAGGGATGTGTCAGCTCCTCCTGCTTTCGTTTTTGATAAGCGATCAGCACCGATTTTCTGCCGACGTCAGAGAGCAGGACGGCTCCGCTTTCGGTGGTGCGGAAGTCCGAGGGGCGCAATTGCTGACGGTTGATAAGAGAAAGTGCAAGGCGATCCGCCAGGAACGGGCGGAATTCTTCGATCAGGTCGAGAGCAAGGCCGGGCCGCCCGGGGCGGTCGCGATGGAGGAACCCGACGGCGGGATCAAGCCCGGCGGATTCGCAGGCGCTGCGGGCGTCGTGGGCCAGCATGGAGTAGAGAAAGGACAGAATGGCGTTGACGGGATCAAGCGGCGGGCGGCGCGAGCGGGAACGGAAAGTGAAGGAATCCTTCTGGGCGGTGATGAGATGATCAAAGACATCAAAGTAGATGCGGGCCGCGTCGCCTTCGAGCCCGCGAAGGGTGTCAATGGTGGGCGAGGCGGGTAGTGCCTCAATCGACTGCAGGAGATAGGCGGCGGCAGTCTGGAGAGAGGCAGCGCCGGGGTTGTTTGGATAATCACGGACATTGCGCAAGAGAACGGTGCGGGCGTTCGTGAATTTGGCGGTCAGCAAGTTGCGGGTGATCGCAGCGGATTTAGCGGGGTCGTCAGCAGCGCGATATTGCTGGCGGCGGAGAAGGACGTTGCCGCTCGTAAAGCCATCCGCGCGTGCCAGAAAGCCGCCCTGCTCGGTGAGGAAGGAGACCGCGACACCGCGCTGGCCGCAGAGACCAAGCAGTGCGGGGGAGAAACCGATGCGGCCGAAGCAGACGATACCGCCGAGGGTGTGGATGGGGACGCGGAGCTTGGTCTGGCGTTCGTGGCGGACAAGGACGGCTTCACGTTCCTTCGCTAAGTAGCTGTCTTGCATGGTGATGAAGAGTGTGTTGAGGTGTTGTTTCATGGGGAGTCCTCTTTGCCGGGGGGAAGGGTGTTGGTAGTGCGGGCGAGAGAGCGGGTGAGGTAGGCGGATGCGGACGTTCTTAAGCTGCTGGGCATGCAGAGGTTAAGGAGGGAGCAGTTGTCGCACTTTGCTTCGCGGACGGCGGGTGGGGTGGTGCGGGAGTCAATCATGGTACGGAGCTGGCGGCAAAGGTCTTCAGTGGTGGAACGCAAGGTGGAATCGAAGGTTACGTCGAGGCGGCGGCGCGTGACACCGTAGAAGAGGGCACCGGCGGGGACGGGGACGGCGAGCATTTCCTCAAGGCATATGGCTTGGGCGCAGAGCTGGACGCGGTCGGCGTCGTGGGGTTTGGGTTTGCCGCGCTTGTACTCGACGGGGAAGGGAATCAGGGTGTTGGACCGCTTCCGGAGGACCTCTCCCCCCCCATCGCCCGCCTCCGTCCGCCCATCCCCCGCCCCCTCCCTCCCTTGGCTCTCCCTCTGCCCGCCCTCCTCAGCCGACGGGACGGCACCGGCAGGTGGCCGGAACTCGACGACGTCAGCCTTGCCGATGAGGCCGAGGCGGAAGCAGCGGAGGGGCAGTCCGCGCGCGATTCGGACTCCCGGCCGGGATTCGGATCGCCCCCGGTCGGCCTTCTCATGAAGGTGCCGCCCTTCGACGGTGAGCCGGTTCTCCTCCCAGAGCTGCTCCACATGAATAAGCGCGCACTGGCGGGGACAGAACAGCAGGTGCTGAAGAGCGGAGAGGGGAAGGAGGTCGTCGTCGGTGAACATGGCGATGTTCATCCATTGATTAAGAAACCCACTCCTCGACGGTGACGCCATCGGGAAGTTTGGTTTTGTCGATGGTCACAACATAGTCCTCTTTTGAGCGCGCGGGGCGACCTTCTGATTTAGCTTCAGATTTCAATTCGACGTGGATGAGAGAAAAGAGTTGATCAGCACGTGCGTTACCGAGTTTGTCGGAGTGTTTGAAGGCGATGCAGCGGACGGGGCTCATACGGCCGCGGGCAGCGGAGTGGTCGTTTTCGAACATCATGTTGAGAGACTTTTTGAACAGGGCGAGATCGTCTTCGCTAAAGTTGGTGCCGTGACGCGCGGGGTCGGCAAGCATGGGGCTGATATAGCCGAAGCCTTTGTAGAGACCGTAGGGAATCGTAAACTTCCGGCCCATTTCGCGGTCTTTGTTGGCGGCGTCCTTGGTGTTTGTCACCGCACAGCGCGTAATGGCAAATTCCCCTGGCACGATCGGGTCGATGCTGCGCGCCATGGTGAGCTGAATGGGCCCGCGGACCTGGCCGGCGTTTACTTCGGTCGTCATTACCGCACCGAACGCCCGAATGTCGAAGAAATTATTACACATCCACGCCGTGAGTTCGCGAGCTTTGGCCTCATCTCTTGGGAGCTTCTTGGCTTCCGGATTCAAGTCGAGCGCCTTGTAGCCCTTCGCATGCTGCTCGTTTAAGACCGAGCGCTCGCGGATGTAGATGTCATAGGGCGGCGCATAGTTATGCAGCATGCTGACATAGTTGCGCACTTTGCGTTTGAGGCAGACGTCGGTGACGAGGCCTTGACCGGTTTCCGCATCCACGCGAGGAAGATTACCGGCGTCGGGGTCGCCGTTCGGATTGCCGTCGGCTACATCGAAGAGATAGACGAAATCGTAGCGGTTCTGGACGGGCGTGCTCATTCGGAGGCTCCTTCTTTGTTTTTCTTGGTATAGAGATCTTGCCGCTGATGGTAATAGCCCACGGCGAAAAGTCCTTGATTCTCCAGCGTAAAGTGGGGTGCGAATCCATTAAGCTTGTTCATCACTTCGCTGAGTTTTTTGTCATAAAAGATTTTGATGCCGTCGTCCAGCTTTGCGAGGTGATGCTGGCTCAGACGAATAAGGCGTGGGAAGACCACGCCGGGCGTGGCGCTAGCGGCGGAGAAGTAACGATCTTTAATGGTGGTATTCAAATTGCCGTCGGCGCTGTCCGTTTGGATTTTTTCCAATAGCGCGAAGAGGCGACCCACGACATAGGCGGGATCTTTTCGTTCAGTATCAAGTGCCACGGAAATCTCCTTGTTGGAGTTGCAGATGAGAATTGCCTTGATTGTCGCGACACGCGGATGATTGATCGCGCCGTCGGCTTTCATTCTGTTGAGCATGGCGCCCAGGAGCATTTGGGGGTAGTCGCTACCGGTTAGGATGGAGCGGGAGATAGCGCCGGATAACTGGGGCGAGATGGAATCGGCGTCGTAGCTTTTCACATTGCCTTTCGGGTCTTTTTCGGCGCGGCCCGTCGCCAGGACGATCCGGCGAATAGTGAGCGGGCTTTCCGGCGAAGCGCCGACGAGTTCGATGTCGCGCATGTGGTTGCCAAGACGCTCTTTCATTTGGCCGATGGTGCTGGGGATCCAAAAACGGACAGAGATGCGCGAGGCGTTTGGAGACAGGCCGAGTATGTAAAAGGGGATTTCGTCCTCGGGCTTATCAGGATGAGGAGCGGGGACGGCTTCGTGACCGGCGTATCCTTCCCGGAGTTGCTGCAGAAAGTTTTGCACTTGGCGGACACGGGTTTTGTCTTCGGCGGATGCGTCTTCTCCCGCAAACGTTTGGGAAGCAATGAAACAACTGATGGCTTCGGCATCTTCGGTCGGCTTATCCGCCCAACTCACGACCGTGGCATCGCCGAGAAATGTACGGCGGTCCTCACGAGATAGGAGATAGTTCAGGGCATTGGCGTATTTGAAGACGGAGGTTTCCCCAACGGGGGCGTTGTAACTCTGGTCTTTGCCGAAGGAGGTGTATGCGTCACTGTTGAAGGAGACGAGCAGCGCGCCGGAGGATTGGGCTTCGCGGACTCCCTTGATTTTTGGTTCATGCAGGCGGGCTATGGGCTGTTCGGTACCGGTGACGAGGCACAGACCGCGAACGGCTTCCCCATCGGCTTGGGATTGTTGAAGCCAGTAGGTGACGACGGCGGGATCGTCGTGGACGAATTGCTGTTCACCCGCGAGGCGGAACACGCCGAAGCTGCCAATCATGTCGTTGATTTCAGTTGCGCGTTCCTTGGCTTTTTCGGGGGACCAGTTTCGGAGAAATGCACAAACGGCCCGAAAGCGATCGCTGTCGATTTCCTTTTCCAATGCGAGGTGGCGGTCGCGGAATGCTTCAAAGGCCTCGACGGTGCGATCGGGCTTTTCATCATCCAAGCGGTAGCCGAGCATGTAGGCGGAGTTGTCCCAGAGGAAGCAGGGATTAATGCCGGAACCGGAGGGCTTCCCCTGGCCAGGCACGAGTTTCATTTGGGGAATCGTCCTTTTTCCGGCGGGGACCATCATCGTTTCAATCTGGTGGAGCGAGCCATCGAGATTGAGCACCACGCAGAAGCTGATTTTCTGGCTGGAATAGCCGGGCTTGGGGAGGGCGTCGCTGGTTTTTGGATCGGCGGTGACGCGGTCGTAGTATTCGGCGAGTCGTTGGAGAATCATTCGCGCACCTCATCGCTTTCGAAAGGGGGCACTTTCACGATGCCATCACGCATGATGGCGCGGAAGAAGCGGGGGTGATTGTCGTGGGCGTAGTCGATGTCGTGGAGCATCCAGCCGTAGTCTTTTTCAGCGAGGAACGATTCGTGAGGCTTGGGGAGACTGGCGGGGTCCTGGGCGAGGGCGAAGTCAGCTGCGAATTCCCGGCAACCGAGATAGGGACGCATGAAGCATTTGCCTTCGCGGGCGCGGCGGTTGAACTGGTCGAGGTGTTTGGCTTCGTTGGCTTCGCCACCGACAATTTCGAAGTGGGCGGCAATGACGTAGGCGACATCGCGGAGAATCATGGCGGCGCGCTGCTGGCGTTCCTCCTCGATGAACAGGCCGAGGTTGCCGGCACCTTTTTTCATGGCGCTGCTGACAGCGCCGGCTCGGATTTTGGAGCCGACTTCATTGCGGCGGAGGGAGATGAAGCGGATCGGTTTGAGGACGTGAATTTCGTCAATGATCCAGCGGATTTCGGGTTTCCAGTAGATGGCGCTGACAATGGCGCGGGCGGCGGAAGGGGTGAGAAAATCGTAGGAGACGCGTTCGACTTTCATTTCCGGGCGTGTGAAAAGGGCGTAGTCGCCCCAGACGTGGAGTTTGATGCCGTAGGACATGGGGCGCTCCTTTCACCGGAGATCAGACGATTGAGTTTTCCGCGCCCCAGCCGGCATGTTCGGGGAGGATGCCGATGTCGGGGGAGTAGGCGTCGGGGTTCATTAACAGATAGATGCCGCAATCATGCAGCATGAGAGCGCCGTTGGCGAGCATTTTTCGGGTGGCCTCTTCGCGGACGGCGACGAGGTAAGGCTGGCAGTCGCGCAGAATTCGAAAGTCGATCTCGGGGTTGCGATTGAGGAAGGTGATCAGGCGGTCGGCTTTCTGATTGTGCGGGACGAGGATGGATTCCTGCTCGTCGCGGATAATTTTGTAGCGTTCACTGCCCTGCTTGAAGCAGAGGGTGAGCTTCTTTGCGCCCTGCTGCTCGAGGCTTTCCATGACGGCGGGCTGGTCCCACTTTTTACCCTGCTCCTGCCGCCAATAGAGATTGCGGAAGTAGTGGTGCACTGCGTCGGGGAGGAGGGGGTTGGGGTAGCGGGGACTAAGTTCGCGCGTGGCGTCTGCGCCGGAGCGGAGCAGTCCGGCGGGGGGCAGCTTTTGTGTGTCGAAGAGGAAGACGTTGCCCTTGGTGGGCTGATTCGAAGCATCGCGGAGTTTGCCTTCGCGGTTACAGCGGCCGGCGGCCTGGGCGATGGAGTCGAAGCCGGCCGGGGCACGGTAGACGTTGGGAAAATCGATGTCCACGCCGGCTTCGATAAGCTGGGTGCTGATGACGCGGCAGGGGAGGCGGTCGTTGAGGCGGGCGCGGATTTCAGCGAGTTTTTCGCGGCGGTGCTGGGCGCACATGAAGGTGCTGAGGTGGTAACAGCCCTCTTTGCCGTGGAGATCGGTAAGCGATTTGTAGAGAGTTGCGGCGTGGGGGCGCGAGTTGACGATGCAGAGGACCTGGCGGTGATCGCTTAAGCGTGCGACGAGTTGTTCATCGGTGAGCGCGCCGAGGCGTTGGACGTGGACGCGATCGAGTTCGTGATGGAAGGCGGCGGGGTCGGGGATGATGGGGCGGATCTGGTCGGCGGGGATGCCGATATCGAATTCGCCGGGGCGACATTCGAGCGCGGGCTGGGTGGCGGTGCAGAGGACGACGGTGCAGCCGTAGTTGAGGACGAGTTCCTTGAGGGCGGCGAGCGTGGGCTGAAGGAGATCGACGGGGATGGTTTGGGCTTCGTCGAGGATGATGACGCTGTTGGCGAGGCGGTGGAGTTTGCGGCAGGGGGAGGTTTTGCTGGCAAAGAGGCTTTCGTAGAGTTGCACGTTCGTGGTGACGATGAGTTCGGCGTCCCAGTTTTCGCTGGCGAGGCGGTTGCGGCGGGTGGCTTTGGCTTCCTGGATGTTGGAGTGGTGTTCGAGGATGGTGGACTCTCCGAGGGGTTTGAGGGCGTCGCGGTAGACGTCCACCGTTTGCTCGATGATGCTGGTGAACGGGATTGCCATTACTACGCGGCGGAGGTCGGAATTCTGCGCGGGAATTCTCTGGTGGTGGAGAATGTGATGGAGGGCGAAGGCGAGGGAGGCGAGGGTTTTGCCGCCGCCGGTGGGGACGTTGAGGGAGAAGAAGCCTCGGGAGAGTGGGGCGGCGGCGAGGCAGTGGTCGAGGATGCGTTTGCGTGCGGCGTTGACGGGGGTGGGCGTGGCCTTTTGCTGTTTGTCGGCGAGGTGACGATCGAGGTGGGCGGCGAGTTGATCGAAGGGAACGGGCGTGCGGCGGCGTTCTTCAGCGGCGGGCGGATTGCTATATTCTTCGGTGGCGAGGCGGTCGGCATCGACGAGGGCGGAGAAGAGCATGCGGGTGAAGAAGGCGAGTTGGAAGCCGAAGGAGGCACGGGTGAACTCGAACGGGGGAACGGCGGGGGTTGGCGGAAGTTGGAGATCGCTTGGAAGGGTGACCGGCGGGACGCGGGGAGCGGTCGCGGCGAGGCGGGCCGTGAGGGAGGAGGAGCCGTTTCCGTCGAGGGCCATGTAGTCGGTGAGACCTGCATGGTGTCCGGCGATACAGAAGGCGACGATGTCGGCGAGGACGGGGTCTTTGATGAGGCGGTGGGCGTGCTGAGCGCCGAAGGTGGAGTGGTCGACTTTGCGGGTGTGCAGAGGGGTGGGGTTTTCGCGCGAGGCAGGAGGGATATTGGGTTGGTCTTCTTCGCCGGCGTTGGGGTCAGCGGTGGCACGGAGGTAGTCCTGGAAGGCGGCTGAGTATTTGCCGAGATCGTGGAGCATGCCGATGTAAGCTCCCCAGGGACCCGCGCGGAAGGCATCGGCGAAATGGGCGGCCTTTTGGGCGACGGCCTTCAGATGGACGTCGAGGGGTTCCCAGTTTTCCAGTGGACCGGGGCGGGTGTGTGCGTAGGCGGCCGGAGGCATGATGTTTCTCCTGGTGCGCGGGTGCTGCCGAAGGGCTTGATGGCGGTCTGGGGTACCCGGACTTCGCTACGTTTGTATTTTGATCGGAAGTCAGAATAAATCGATTTTTGTAGTTGTCAATCAGAAACTCGTCACAAATATTGAAGCAAGGACAGAATTGATCCCCCCGACTCCTTGAAGGAGAAAGCAGCCGCGTGTGGGGCCGCGGCGAGGTAGCAACAAAGATGCGCCTCCGGAAGGCCTCGAGACGGGAGTGCCCTATTTTTGTTGTCAGGGAGATCACTATCGAGTGCGACGGGGAGTCGGGGGAGCCGATCGGGTCCGGGAGTGGGTTTATCTGGGGCGGCGTTGCAGTTGAAAATCGAGGCGGCAGAAGCGATTTTTCCCCTTCCCGAGCGTTCCCGATACAAGGGAGCCAGTGAGGTCTCCAGCCTTATTTGAAAAGTCCGGACAGATTTGGCTCAAGTTCACATTTGACGTTATTTTCGACCGTCGCCTTTGACCCTTGAGCCAAATCTCTGCCCGCAGACTCACGCTTCATCGCGAGGCTTCATCGGAATAAGAGGTCGATCAGATCTAGTGGCTGCCATTGCTTGAGCAACTGACTCCACCGCTGATTCGAGCGCCCTCAGCACCGTATCCAACTCGGCACGAGCACGAAGGGGGGACAATCGTTCTGGGGTGAGTTGGCCCAGCGACTGAATCAGTCTCTCCAACTCTGCAACGTCGATCGCATTACTCTCGACTCGAGTGTCCTGCGTGTTGTCCTGCGTCTCGGCCTCCAGGAGAGTTCTCTGTATTGCCTCAAAGAGTCGCTCTTGATTCGGGACAGCATCCGGCTGCGGCTCGGTCGGAATGGAATCCGCTTCCGATCGTTTCATCTTTTCGCCATCGGCTGAAGTAGACGTCTTAGGGGCTCGGGTGCCTGTGGAACGCGTCGACCCGTCCTTCCGCGTGTACACCGGCTTGCGAGGTTCGGATCTTCCGGAGCTGACTTCCTCGGCCAGCGCCTTGCACGTCTTGTCGGAGAGGCCAAAGTCCCTCGCCATCTCGGAATAAGTTGCTTTTGTCCTGTAATCCGGGTTTCCGTTGAGGAAAGTCATCAGGGCACGCTTCCGATCCTGGAGCGTGAGGGGAACGCCGTGCCTCAGGTTGGCTTTCATGGCTCGCAGCCGCGCTTCCCAAAGCGTCCCCTGGACGAATTCCACCTGAATGCGTTCGACCTGGTGACGTCGATAGGCCGCGAGGCGATGAAAGCCATCAACCAGAAGCACTTCGTCTTCACACGAGATCACCAGCAACGGCGGAAAAGCTCCGCCAGATTGAAGATGTTCGACGTATCGCTCCACCGCCTCTTCGTTGATTTGCGTGCGCGGCTGCAGATCCTGCCTTTCCATCACCTGCGCGAGTGCGATTTCTTGAACGTCCGGAGAGCCGCTCGAGATTTTCTGCGAAGGCGTCTCAGGGACCCCTTTCGTTTCCGTCAGGTCCGTCTTTGAAGGCCCGTCCGACAGAGGCGGTGAGGTTGTTGCAAGACGATATTGGCCTTCTTTTCCAGGAATAGCCAGGAACTCTCCGGACGCCAGCAGGTGCTGGCAGATTTGTGAGGCGACAGCATAAGAAGGGCAATCAGTTACCCGCCGCACAAGTTCATGCGTGATGGATCGGTTTCGGAACTTTTTTTCATTGCCTCTCACCAACTTAACAAATTCCGCCATTTGGTCAGGAGTGATTTCTGTCATGTTACGTTCTCCGTATTTGAGGAATTGGCACGTCTACACTCGTGCCAGATGCCCCGAGATCGGCCAAACGAAGGAGCAAGAGAATTGGTATTCCACAAATATTTTGAAAAGCATCAGTGGCTCCGCGCAAACTGAGCGTGGTTGCGAAACAATTGCTCGACGCACGAACTCCGCCCGCGTTTTCATTTTTTGATCCAGCGAATCGGATGGGGAAATCCGCTCCCTGATTTCGCCTTCCCCCCCGGGAAAGCGCAATTGGGCGACGCACGCTGAGGCGCATGCCAACACCAGCCCTGTCTGGTCTCGTGGAGTAATGGGGCTGCTGGATGTCGAATACCGCCCACCTGACTGCGCCAGGAGATCTGCCAGATTCTCAAAAGGAGATCCTTGCAGGTGCCTCGATCCACTGGATGTGAAATCCGACTGCCGGTTCTGTCAGGGATCTCTCCAGCATCTGGTCTACAAGTAGGCCCGGATGGAGCACAATGGGGAACACGGCGCGTTCGACACGTCCGACGGTTCGGTTCGATCACATGAAGGGGGCCTGCCACAAGCGTATTTGGGGAGGACTATCTCCGCCCGCTCTTATGCAGTGGTCGCTGTGGAGATGGCGTTCATACCCCGTCCGATTTTCGGTCGAAAAGTCGAGTGCGAATCCAGCTCGCGAACCACTCCTTTAATCATCATCCTGCAGCGAGTTGCGTCCACTTCTGTCCCTTCTTCCACAGTGCGTTTGCACACAAAACCGGGATCTTTTTCTGTTGCGTGAGAAGCATGGGGCGACCTGCCCCTTCCGACGCCGTAGCACATTAAACTGCAGCCTCGTCGGTGCTCAATTCCCCCGCAGGCAATTGGGCCTGTTCGGAACTGGCGTTCCCTGGCGTAGCATTCGCGGTGGCCGGCGTCTCCGCTTCTCCGGGGTCGGCCGCATCATAGGGGAGAAAGGAAGGGGCAGCGCCTCCCGCTCGAAGATGGGCGGCCAGTTGAAGGTGATCCTCAGACACAACCCCGAGGATCTGCCCGCAGTCATAGCGGGAGACCTCAGTGAGATCCTCAACAGGTATCCAAGCAGATATCTGCAGATAATAATTGCACAAAGCACAAATCCAGTGGCCGATCTTTTGGACGATGACGAAGGCGCACGAAGACCGCCGTAGCATCTGAATGACACTCCTTCATGGCCGGAGGAGAAAAGGTTTGGGACCTTAGTGCCCCCGTCTGGTCGGCCATGACCGGGCGGGGGATATTTTATGGGAATCATGGCCGCAACACTTACCCAAGACGATCTGTTCCAGCTGTTCCAGCCCACCCCGGAGATCTACGTCGATCCGGCGGCGGCGCGGGCCTTCGCGAAATATGTTCATGATCGCGTGCACCACGTCAGCTTCGGCTGGCTTAAGTCAGACGGAACAAAACGCCAAAACACCAGGGTAGAAGTTCAACAATTCCTCCAATCCTGCTGCTCAAAGAAATGGGGAATTGGCCACATTCCTATGCCGAAGCTGCGGCGGCTGACCCAGGAGATTCTGGGATCTGGTGAGGTGGTGTACGTACGGGGCGACTGGCAGGCTCGAGAGTGCCTTGTGCGGCTGGACGTGGACACACACCATGATGAACTCGATGGCCCCGCGCTGATGACGTGGCTGCTCGAACAGATCGGGATGGATCTGCCGGTCGCGGAGTCCCAGAATGGCCTCTCGGCATGGGTCTGGCTGCGTGTCCCTACGAACGAGAAGGGCATTCCCACCATGAAGCGGGAAGACATGAACGCCCTGATCCATCGCTTCGGCGCAGCCCTGAGCGTCTTGGCCCGACAGGCTGGATTCTTGGCAAAGGTAGAACTCCAGGGCGGATTCCTGGACAGCTATACGAAGCGGGACCAAAACGGCATGCCCCTCTCATTACCCGAATTAGCAGAGGGGGCACTAGACGGTAAATATGCAGCGAAGATCTCGGCGAAGTATTTCCCGATGATGAACGATGTCGAAAAGCTGAAAAATGCCTGCATCTCGATCGAACACCCTCGCCTCCTCGACATCATCGAACGCGCCCGGACGCTTATTGCCGCTGCGGAAAAGGCCAAAGCAGAGGCGACTGCGAAGCAGGAAGCATGGCGTCGCCAAGAGCAACAATCTGAAGAGGCAAAGCGTCGGGAGATGGGCCTGTCGGGCCGCCGACCTGAGCATCGCTCCCATTGCGTCGCAGACCGCGGCGACAAACTGGCGAACACCCGCGAATCCATCCTCAACGCGAAGCACTGCCTCGGCATCCGGACGAGAGAAGAACTCGAAGAGCAGCAAGAGGAAGTCCTCGAACTCGCACATCGTCAATACATCGACAGCGGCTTGGGCGACTCCCACGTGGATTCGAAGCGCCGGCAGCGGTTCAGGGATGCATTCATGTTCGTGCTGCGGACCCATCGCGATGATGCCGCCGGCAGCGGTGGTGATGGGCCATGGTTTACGGTTAATGGCGATGACTCCGATCTCGCCCGCCTCCAAGCTCGCATGACAGGCTGCGTTTCCGGTGGCACGATCGCGGCTGCGAACGCCGAACTCCGGCGCGGGGGCCATCCCCTCGTGACCAGAGAGAAGCTGGCACTCGTAGCGCTAACGATGGCGAAAAACGTTTCCATGAATAAAGAGGGCGACTGTCCAGCCCGTGCCGTCCTTCGCATGCTCCAGCACCATGGCATGTCGGCCAGCGGCTCCACCGTCCGCCTGCTCATGGGCGTCATTCGGAGGCTTGGCCTGTTCGAGATGATTCGGGAATGCTCGGAGGGCGTCTGCCGCGCCTACCGGATCGTGCGCCGGGCGTGGTTCTCATTCCTGCCACAGGATCATGGATGCGCGGAACAACCTGCATCTGAGCCAGTGCCCGCAGGGCAGGGCGCAGCGCGTGCATGCAGGCAAGAATCTGCAGGCTCGGGGGGGCATGGGGCCGTTGGCCAGGAGCCCCCGGTGGCATGCAGGGGGCCGGTGGCCGAGGCGAATTTTCCCTCCATCATGTATTGTGACGGAGAGCCATGTTCCGGCGGTAGGGCCGAAGGTCTGGCGGGGAATTGGATGGGTGGCAACAACTCCGAACTCGCGACTTCACGCGAATTCCAAAGACAATTCTGAGAATGCCCGCGCCACCACTGCGCTCACTCAGGAAGAATGGTCCCAATTGCCGCGTGGTGCGGATGGACGTGTCAAGGTACCTGGGGGCAGCGTCGATGAATGGAACGCGTATTTGAGTCGCCAACTCGGCCGAAAGGTTAGACGCCTACCAAATCTGTACACAGTCGCAGATATCGACGATCCCAATATACGCGGCGAGATCATCGAACGGCTGCGCTGCGGTGACTATTTGCCGCCGAAGGAGCAAATCGACCAGTACGATGCTCTTTCATCGGTCGCGTGAAACTTTTGGCGTTGCGTCTGTTCCGAGCGTGTTTTTTATCGGGGAAAGATCATGGGGGCTGGATCCGTGGGATGTGGCCCCTCCACGCAAAGAGCGGCATAGCTGCGCATGGCAATTTGCCCGGGGCTGATCAACCCGCGTTGTCCTGATAGGCATCAACTTACAATCAACTTACATTCGGTTCACTAGGTGAGCTCGTGAAAATACCTCGGCTGGATCAAAGTCCCACCTGGGATCCGGTGAGCCCGATTCCAATTGTTTGGAAAACTGGAGTGTTGCCAGAGCTTCGACGAGGCCCCCCGTCATAAACACGCCATTCTCATCCTCGATGCACAACCTCGAGACCAGGAGCGGCTGCATGTGGGTGTGAACAAACCCCGAGGCTAACATCAGACGAAAAAAATGAGCCTCTCCTTCCATGGGGCCATATGTCTGTTTCAACTTAGCGAACATTTTCATGGGGGATCGACCGGCTTGCTGCATCGCCTGAAGGAGCGCACGATCGTTCCATGGAATGAGCCCGCGCAGTACTGCTTCGTCACGTTTGGAAGGCATTGAGATCTCCGGAACCGCTTCTGTGGCGTTGAGGAAAGTCGACGCATCAGTTGTCTCGAGACAAGCTTCGCACAATATCGGTGGCGTGGTCCGCGGGGTTGCGTGCGTGCTCGCCGATTGCTGAATCAAGGCCGATGATTCCAGCGACTGTCAGCTTGGGATTAAAACACTTCCGTACCAGGTAGGCGTCGGCCAGTTCTTCTGGAGCATCCAGGGCGTCTCCATCCGCCATCGCCGTCATGACTACCACGGCATCGGATTCAGCCAAAGCGCAGAGGGTGCTTGCGACGGAGCGGTCGTTCGATGTCGCAATAAGCACATAGTCATACTGCTGGCGAAGGACCTGGAAGACGCGTTTGCCCATTACCACAGGGTCCAGCCTATGCTCATCGAGGTACTCGTCCAATTCGTTCAAGCCGGCTCCTGCAGGCACAAAATCCAGTGCTGGAGTTCTCGATCGACCGATGACTTGATGGGGCGCCATCTGCCCGAGAAGGAGATCGCAGAGCCCGTGCCTGGTGACGGCCTCGTTGGTTGCGATCTCCATGCCGATTCCGCCTGTTCCATCGGCGTCAACAACAAGCACCGAGAATCCATTGCGGACAAGTGCGTGGCCAACATCGGTGACGAGTTTCAGGCGGCTGGTGTGAGCAGAAAATCCCGTAAACGCCAGAACAAGCCGGTGGTTGTTTGTCATGTGAAGCCTTTCAAATGCAACAAAAAGAAGAACGCCATGAGCTTGCGCAGCTTCAATACCGCTGGAACGTTCAACTGAAGCGGGGCTTTTCAGGGTGTCACTCCCAAAATGGGAGCGGAGTGCAGTTAAGGATAGTCTGCTCCTGTAATGGGATCAAGAGTTCAGCACACAGTTTTCTATCGTCGACTCTGTACGCTTCTACGGGAGCTCCGCGAGAAAGCAAATCTTTCTCAAAGGGCGCTCGCATTAAAACTGAAAAAGCCGCCCTCGTATGTTCATAAATGTGAGGTTGGTGATCGGCGGGTAGATCCGGTCGAGTTTCTGGAATGGTGTCGTTGCTGCGAGGTGGATATCCATTCGGCCTGGGACAAGCTACAGGACCGTATCTCGTAGCTCGTGTGGAATGTGCGATCCTCGCTTTCTGACTTCTGCTGCACTCTAATCGGCATTGCCAAGCACGTTGCCAATGCCTCGGATGCTGACTATCGAGCGCACCAGGCGCAGGGTGTCGAGAATACGCGGGCCCCGGTCCACCAGGTCGCCGACGAAAACCGCCTTGCGTCCGGGCGGCGGCACCACCCGGCCGATCTCGGTCAGGTCGTAGCCGAGTTGCTCCAAGAACACCACCAGCTCGTCGTAGCAACCATGAACATCCACACGGCCGAGGGCTTCTTGTATCTGGCGGCGGTGATGGACCTCTGCAGCCGGAAGATCGTGGGCTGGTCGATGGCGGAGCATCTGCGGGCGGAGTTGTGCACGGAGGCGTTGCACATGGCGATCCGGACCCGCAAGCCCGGATCAGGGCTGCTGCATCACTCGGATCGAGGGGTGCAGTATGCTTGCGCGGAATACCAGAAGCTGCTGGGGTTGTTCGACATCGGCTGTTCCATGAGCCGTGTGGGAAACTGTTATGACAACGCAGCGATGGAAAGCTTCTGGGGAACCTTGAAAACCGAGCGGGTTTATCAGGAGAAATATCTCACGCGGGAAGAAGCCAGAACCTCGATCTTTGTCTGGATCGAAGGCTGGTATAATCGCCGAAGGCGTCATTCGGCGTTAGGCTACAAGAGCCCCGAGGCGTTCGAGGCTGGCCTTAACTGATGCAGGTCGACGCGCCCACTATTCGTGGGGAAGGTCACTGGAGGGCCAGTTGTGGGAAGGCAAAGTGGCGACGATCATCCGCTGGATGACCAGGAAGGCTCAGGCTTTGGGCCAACCGCGGGAGAGCGATCCGGCGGAGCATCCAAGGCGGATTCTCTGGGAGAACCTGACGTATCTGGAGCGTCATCAGGGGCAGATGAATTATCCTGCGTATCGCGCCCAGGGCTGGCCGATCGGTTCGGGGGTGACAGAATCAGGCGTGAAGTTATTCAACAAGCGGGTGAAGGGGACCGAACAATTCTGGAGCGAATCGGGAGCCGAGTCGATGCTGGCCCTGAGGGCATTATGGCTCAGCCAGGACGACCGATGGCACCACTACTGGTTGTATGGACAACTACCGCGAAGGGCCGCATAACATGTCACGCACCCGCACGACTGACCGACATTCATCTCGGCCTTTCTCTTGGAGCAAAACTTGTGGATAATTAAAAGGTTCGCCGGACGGGTGCAACTATTTCATGAATCGCAACTCGGTTGAGGGGTAGTCACTCTTGAGATTTGCCTCTTCCCGCTTGGCGACAGTGACTTCTTTAAGGTCCGCGAACTTCGAGGATCGAAGGATTGTCGGCCGTACAAACACGTAAAACGCAGAAGTATTGTTAACGTCATTCTGGTTTCGACCGATCCATCCCAAAATCGGGATCTCACCCAATCCGGGCACTTTCGCAACGCTTCGAGAATTGTTGCTCGATCGAAGACCTCCCAGGATAACGGTTGATCCATCAGGGATGCTCACCACGCTTGTAATCGCGTTGGATTCTTTTGGAGGTGGGACGCCGGCGGTGGAACTGCTTCCGGTGAACGTACTCACTTCAAGTCGGTATTCGAGATTGAGGTAGTCTCCTGGTGCGATGTGGGGAGTGAGTTCCAGGGTGGTGCCAGCTTCCGCAAAGCCGCCGAAGGACGTTGTCGAAACCGTTGTCGACGCATTGACGCTCGTGTATGGCTGTTCCTGCGTGCTTTGAAGCAGTGCTGGCTTGTTGTCCAACGCTAGGATCTGCGGGGAATTGAGTACTCGTGCCTTGTTCGTCTGCTCCAGCGCGCTCATAAAGACCGAAAAGCTGGCGGGATTGAAAATGGCCGCATTAAAGCCGGAGACCGGGTTGGGCGTCATGCCGTTTACGAAGTTCCCAGTTCCGATCCCAGAATTGTTGGTTCCAATGGCAACGGTGCTTCCGGCAAAGTGCCCTTTCACGGCGGCATCGACTGCCGCATTGAAGGTCTTGGAGTCGGCGACAGAGACCATGGTAATTTCGAGGAGGACCTGAGTCTGTTTCTGGTCCAACTGCTTAATGAGCTTTTCAATCCGTTGATGCGTTGGACCATTAGCCGCAATCAGAAGCGTGTTCGTTCCCTGATCAATCGTGATATTTACAGCCCCCATGCTCATCGATGGTGGGGCGACGGATTTGGGTGAGCTTGCAGCGCTGCTATTGCTGCCTGGCGCAGGCGGGGTCTCACCCGGAACGCTTCCCACGGGGTTAACGCCGTTTGCGTTGAATGACGATCGCAGCGTCGGCTTTTCGCCAACATCTAAATCCAAATTGGTGCCGCGGTTGTCGCCGAGCAAACGTGTCAACGTGGCATAAATCTCACCCGCATCGCGGTTTTCGATTCGATAGGCCTTCAGTTGTATCTGGCCGGAATCAGCTCCGTCGCCGATGGTTCCTGCAAGTAGTTCCTTGATACGACGATGTTGACCTTCAGTGGCGAGTACGGATAGGCGCTGCGACGCGGTTACCACGCGGGGCATGCCATCTCTGCCGACATCGGAAGCGGCCTTTCCGAGGACTTGGCGGATGGTATCCATGGCCTGTGCGTGCTGCTGTTCTGAGATCGGGTAATCGACGCGAACGAGGCTGGGGGCGGTGTCGAACTGCTTGATGAGGTCTCTGACGCGCGGAATCCCATTTTCCGGGCCAACGACCACGATTCCTGATTCCTCGTCTGCGACCGAGACGAAGATCTTGTCTGCCTGGTTTCTGCCCTCCGTCTTATCAATTTGCTGCAGCAATTTTGTGATTTTGTCGGCGAGGGGAGCGGGCTCCGCCGCTGCAACCGGGACAACGGCGACGCTGGCAGTCGCCTGAGGCTTGTCGATGAGGTCCATGAGGCGATGAAGTCGCGCCAGCTGGCTGCTGTAGTCAGTGACGATGATGGCGTTGATTCTTGGCACCGTCGATAATTGACCGGCGTTGGGGGTGAGAAAGCCTCGCAGAAGACCCGCGGCAGTCTCAAGGTCAATGCTTCTGGGATTGATGAACTCGGTCATAATCTGCCCGGGTCCTGGGCTTCCCATTGCATTTGCAGCTTCCGCGGTGCCAGGTTCAGTGAGGCTCTGCGCTTCGTGGCTGGTAACAATCCGCCATATATCCGGCCTGTCCGTCGGCACCATGGCGAGTCCCTTGGACTGGAGGACCGTTTTCAGCAGGGGTAATAGAGCGTCCGCAGCGATAGGGCCGCTGAGCCGGATGGAAACCGGCACGTTGAGAGCGTTGTCGTCATAGATGAGATTCAGATTCAGTTGCGTTGAAACGATTTCAACGAAGTCCTTTAATGGGATGCTTTCCTTGAGATCCAAGTTCACGGTTTCTGGGGGCGCTGGCTGAGTGGTGGATTGTGGCGGTAGCTCGAATCCTGCTCCCGGTCTCACCGCGGGAGCGGCCCTCGTTTTCACGTCAGTCCCTGGTTTGGGTTGTGTAGACGCAGTATTCGCATGTGATTTCGTAGCAGTTGGAACGTTGGGAGCAGTGGTTGGTTTTTCCTTTCCCACGACCACCCTATAAGGAAGGACAAGCTTGCTGACCGTCGGATGGTCGACGAACACCACAAGTTCGCCCGATATCGTTCCCGCCTTCGAGGGTAGATGCCACATCGCCTTGATCTTTAGTCGGCTTGCGGGCAGCACGGGTTCGTGCGGCACCTGCAATATCGGCCCGTCAACCGGTCCGGTCGCGTACAAAAGCGTCAGGGGTTGGTCAGAGACGTTGACGATTTCTGACGTAAGTTCAACTTCTGATCCGGGCGGTTGGAGTGCCTGAAGAGTCAATTCTGCGGGCCAGAATCCAGCGCCGGTGGTCACCATGCCATTGATGGGAATCTTGACATAACGCCGGTTTGGATCGTCGGTATGAATGACTATGGCGTGGCGAACCGGGCCATCATTTTCGGGCGACGCCTTAAACGTCACGGGGACGTCCACACTCTTGCCAGCTTCAAGGGTTGCGGGCGAAAACCGCACACTCGTGCATTTCGGGCAATCGACTTGAATCTCGAGAACCTTGAGCGGTCGTTTTCCGGTATTGGTAAGCGTTAGATGCGATTCTTTGACGGCTTTGTCGTCAATTACTCCAAGTTCCAGGGACGCTGGTGCGATATCCAAAGCAGCTCGCGCCGTGCTTAGCGCACATATTGCGCAAATCAATCCAACAAAAAACGGCCTCATGGCTTCTCCTTTGGGTCTATCTTCAGTTGTGTGCACCTGATGGCGCCTCCACAAGCAGTTCAACATCGCGCTGCAACTGGACCGACTCGACTATGCCGTCATTGACCCTCATCAAAACTGGCGTTGCCAGAAACCACTCCCTCTCTGAGGACAGTTGCCCGTGCGTGATGTTCTTTCCTGTAAAACGGGGGGGGAAACGGTTCCAGTTGGTAATTCGATCAGTCCAAACTCTTCATCTGGGGACATTTGTGCGAGCCGTTCGACGTAATCGAGCGCCTTACGGCAAATGCCGCAATCGGCGCGATAGACGAGAATTGTCCATCTGCCATGGTCGAGCCGAGAGCCGAGATTCACGTAGGAGACGATCGGCAGCTGTTTGTGCACCCATGTGTCTGGTTCCAAGAAGATGGTATTTTGGTCAGATTCCAGGGCGACTTGCTGCGGCTTCGTGTGAGGCTCTTTCACCATCTGATAACCAGCGAGGAGAGCAACGGCAACAATTGCGCCTGCGAGATAGAGCTTTGTAGTCCTGAAGGGACGCGGTGTCTGTTTTTGAGTCGCGAGTAAAGGAATCATTAGCGCGATGGTTACTATATCCAAGGTGAGAGAAAATAGTGGATAAACCCTTAACTGACCAAAACATCCACAATCTCTATATCGCATTACGACTTCGTAAGACGCTACTCCGGCAAAGCACAAGAATAGCACGAGTGCAGTCCTTATCGCCCATCTAGGGTAGCCTGCGAACACCAGCCACCAGCCCGTTAGCCATTCAATTTCGACAGCCGTGATAAGAATCCAATGACTTTGGATTAGTGTGGATTTTAGGCCTGAATTCGTCATCAACGAATATCCCTTGAGCAACGCGCTGGAGATCAGAATACACGCAATAAAGCCCCGAATACCCTGCGAATAACCTCGCGAAAACATGGTGGGAAGCATGGAGGGAAGCGACTTTGACACTCGAGTCTCTCCGTGGACCAGGTAATTCCAGCATAAGGGCGTGGAGCAATTATCTTGCGGTAAGAAAAATTTAACATCCGACGAAGTAATAGCAATAAGGAAAGGAATTTTAATATTTTTTGTTGACTTCAAGCCTTGCTGCTGTCAAACTTCGCGAAAGTTCCCTGTACGTTTTTGCAACTTGGATCAGAGGATAATTATAGCTGTACCATCCTTCCAAGATTTTTTCCACCCCATATCGCCATTCGTCGCGCAGGTCATGCTTGTTTGTGGGCGATGATAAGCTGTGGGTTGTCGTATCTCGATGAAGCACGCTCTTTGAAAGGAGTAGTGTCAATGGCAATGGTACGTCGATATTGGGCGTTATTCTTGGCGGTAGCTATCTTCGTGGCGGCAGTTGTGCTTGTAGTGTTTCCGCGCTCACGCGTGGCGCAAACGGCATTCGCAGAAGATCCTCTACCGGCTTTGAGCGCACATCAGCCGCTGACGGGGCAGTCAAATCCAATTGTGGATCAGGTATGGATTAGGACTTACGGGGATATTCAGCGGTTGCGGTTCGAGTTGGCGTTAACGACATCCGACTTGGCGGCATTAGGTGTATCTCCCAACGTGGCAATGCAAATACTTGGAGCGGTCAAAGGATTCGTAGCTGCAGACGGGCTTGCCGCGGCGGACACTTCGTGCCGCTCCGCGCATATTGCGCTTCAACAGGCCGTGCGACAAATCAACATGGGAACTAGTGATTCATCCGTTCTTGCATCCTTACCTTCGCTGAGAAGCAACGTTGCGGCGGCCGTAGGTGCTCGAGCTTCCGTTCTGGCGTCTCTCGTGAACCAAGTGAACGGGCTATTGAATTCGGATCAGCAAAACATGTGGCAGGCTGCTCGTTCCAATGCCATATCGGAGTGGACTCCCGGCCGTCGCGGGGCACCGGGAGAATTTCGCTATGTGGTGGGACTCACGGGCGCACAGATTGATCAACTCAATCGAACCATGCGAAATGGGGGAGCACCAGCGTTGGTGGCTTCCGCACCGCAATTGCTCGATGCATCACAAATCGTTCAAGCTCAAAATGCGATGCAGAATCAACGCGTGGCAATCAAAGGCGTAATTTTGGCTGAATCTGCCGCGTTCCCTCTACCTAATGAACTTGAAGGGAAAACACCAGCAACAACCCAGCCCGCGTCGGTGAATGTGCCTGGCCTTTGATTGCCTGTTCAGTAGCTGTCGTTCAAAGTGTTAGCTTGGAGTGTCCGATATGGCTTCACAATGCAAGGCGAGCAAGGCATTAAAGCTGCTTCTGGCTCTGTTGCTTGCGAATAGCATCAACACTGTTGTGGCGAGCGTACCCCCCAGCGTCGCAGTGCGACAGCAGGCTGCGCCGGTGGAAGAACTTATCAGCAAGCTGGAGCTCAAAGCTACCGCAGCATCTGGCAGATGGACATCCAAAAGCGGCCGCCAAGACGAACCGGCCGATGGTTGGGCGACTACGGTGCAAGCAAGGCAGTGGTCGTGGAAATCCCTTGGTCCCCTGCACCACACGGATTCGGTTTATTCTGTATATTGCGACGGCGACAACTGCTTTTCGCTGCCCGATGCCGTTCGCTTCCAAAACGACACGTTGGCGCAAGGCAAATTCGAGGACTTCCGGCTCAGTCACTATCTCTTGCTGCTCAATCTCCAACCGCGGCAGTTCATCGGCTCCCTCGGCGAGTTGCAATCCCGACCCGATGTGACAATCGATGGGGTTGCATGCGCACACCTATCCACAGACCTGGCCAAAGACCCGATGCTGAAAAAGGATCCATCGGTACGGGAGCGCTCGGCGCTGAGGCCGAGAATTGATCTGTATATCGATCGCCAACGTGAAGCGGTGGTCGAAGTTTGCGTCAATGATCCAAGCGGCTACCGGGTGGAAGTAGTCGTCGATGCCTGGGATAACTTCGGGACTTCGGCGACCTGGCCGAAGAAATGGACGGCACGAACACTCATTGGCGGTGACGGCTCGTCGCGGGAAATCGATAAACCGTATCTGACTAGTGTGGAGGAGTTTAAATCCGGGATAAGCACCGATATTGCTGATCTTCAGAAGGCTGTAGAGTTAACAGCGTGTTTCTCGGCGCCGCTGGACAATCTCCGAACAGCCGCCTTCTACCAACATGAGGTTGACAGTAATCCCAATGATTTGAGTGATCGGGTGGCCTTGGCGCAGGCATCCTTTAATGAAGCCAACGTAGCGCGCGGTCTTGAGGCATGGAACAGTATTGAAGGGCATCTCACTGCAGTTGCGGATCGCGCTAAGCTGCAGCAGGTGATTGTTCCCCACGCGACTTATGCGTTATGGACCCCGCCCAAAACGAACGATCAACTTGCAGCCTACGTCGCGGTAATGCAAAAACTGCTGGGAGATCTCTCCGCAGCGGAACTCAAATTCAATTGCCTGTCGCTCTACGTGGGGTGGGAGACGTTGTACACCAATCCCAAAAATCGACCATCACTCGAACCTATAAATGGGCGGCTTTTGGAAGTGTTTTCGGCCGATGGCGATCCTACGGTGTTCAGTCGCATGGTTGCTCTCGGTCACAAGAAGGAATACCAAACCACGATTACTCGATACCTGGATAAAGTTGTTGCGCAACCGCTTCCGGCTGCAGGATATTCCGGTGCTCCAGCATCTTATATAATCGCCGCATATCTACAGGAGGGGAATCTCACGAGGTCCAAGGAGTGTCTGCAGCACGTCACATGGAACCCGCAATCGTCCGTGGAATCAAACGCGATCGTTGCTGATCTCTTGGCAGCAATGGATCAGGTCGTGGCACTGGATGGTAACGGATCGGATAACCTCTCACCGGTAATCGAGAGTTTCGCGAAATGTTCTTCTGGAAAGGATGCGAAGGATCGAGTTACAGCTCAGGCCATA
Organism: Phycisphaerae bacterium; assembly: GCA_035524355.1. GTDB lineage: Bacteria > Planctomycetota > Phycisphaerae > WQYP01 > WQYP01 > DATKPA01. Next base: position 51,783 of record DATKPA010000064.1, read on the forward strand.
ACGCAAGTCCTTGTGGCGGCGGGGGCAAAGCATCTCGATGCGACCCTTACTGGAGAAGGACGTGATACGGCGTCGGCACTCAGAGCGACGGCCAAATTGGACGGTGCTGCCCCCTACTGGAATCAGGTGATACAAGCGTTGGTACCAATTTATGGTCAAAAACCGGATCGGCTGATTGCCCAAATTGGGCCTCTATTCAAGCTATATGGGCAAGTATTTGGGCAAGCGCAATACGAACCGAAAATGTGGATAGCCTTGGCTCGCGCCATGAAAGGCTATCTCGGCATTCAAGTTGAGTATTTAAACAGGGGGCTTACGGCCGCATCTGATGATGCGACTCGGTTCGATGTTGTGCGGGAATTGGGGCTCACCTATTCAGCGGTTCGTGAATATGCAGCGGGTGCACAGGCAGTCGAAGGTGCCTTACAACAGCTAAAGGACCCCGCATTTATTCAGCGGGCGCAGAAACTCCGCGATAATCTGCTTACGAGCGCTGCGAAACAAATTGATCAAGCGTCCGCCCACCAGAAAGAAATTGATCGTCAGAATTATGAACACGAACTTGCCATGGTGCAGGATCAGCTCGAGGCCGCGCGTAAACGCGGTGCCTCGGCGGGTGACATTGCATCATTGGAAAGGACAGTCAATTCGATTCGATCTAACAGTCTCGATCGCCCCGCTCAATCGCAGCAATGAGTCTTTGCAATGAACAGATTTCGTCCAGATGGAATGCCTATTGGATTCCTACAGCATAGTCAGTGGAGATGCCATGAACAACAGATTTGATCGCAAGAATTGGAAGGCCGCTTTTCTCGCCGCTTGTATTATGGCTTCTGTATCCATATCGGGATGGGCAGATCCTATGCCTGTAATGGGAACACGAGGACCATTTGACACGAATAGCCCGGATTACGGGACCTTGGAAAGCTATCTCTCAAACGTGCATGGCAGATGGGGCAATGCTCCCTCTATCGGAGCGGGATATAACTCTGAAACCGGGAAGTTCGACGCGTTTATAAGCTGCTACAACATAAGCGGGGGCGGGACGGCAATAGGTATCGGCTCATACAGTAGTGGGGCTGACATCTCTTTCCAATGGGGATGGGTGGATGGAGAGTCTGATTCCGGACTTAAAGTAGGGAGTGCGTTTATCGGTCAAGCCTTTGATCAATTCGGTATGGAGTTGATCGCGGATAGTTCGGGCGGCGGAGGTGCCGCCTTGCACGATCTGACCGTCACCGGACCTGGCCTAAGGCCGGGCGGTATCACGTTGAACGGGATAACTGCCACATCTGGCAGTTTGACTTCCGCGCTGGGTACCATCTACTTGGTAAACGCTAATTTGAGAAGTGCAAAGCTTGAAGGTTGCGTGACCATCACCGCTAGCGGAGGAGGTGGGCTCGGTGTTTCCTTTCTAGGTTTATCATCTTCGGAATTATGGCGCACACCGCGCTGCGTGTGCATGGGATTAAACACGCCCCATGGCTTCTCGTGCAGTGACATTGACGGGCGGGCGGGAGATGGAAGCAAGTCACCCACAGGAACGGACTATGCCAATGGCGGGAATGACACCAGCGCTTTGGGGTTGACTTCGGAGGGGTCAGGCGGAAAGTGTTCGACGGCGTTAACCTTCAATAACCAAGACGTGAGCAGCAATTATGCCGGGCTTTCCGATGCAGGCACCGGCTGGAACATGGGTAGATACCCGATCATCAGCCGGAGCGAATCTGACGACGTTGTCATCTTCAGCGTCGGTGGAAATGAGATCCAATTTCACGAAGATAGAGACTCTAATGGCAATATCACCGGTTATTCGCCCATGTCTCCAGGCATCCACGATAAATGCATCGGCGGCACGACGCTCGTCGATTCACAAGGAAACCAAGCCACTTATGATGGGCCTGATCCGGGCGCAACCGGCAAGATTCAATCGTATTCCGATACTGCCGGTAACACTCTCCATTTTTACTACGATACCAATGGTCGATTAACAAGCCTTTCGCGGACGGTCACGCAAAACAGCCACACGATTGTCGAAACCTTCACCTTCACCGCTGTTGGAACCGGCGTTAATGCCGGCCTGCCTGATCATATTGTCTGGACTAGAAGCGTGGACGGCGGCAACGCCACTCCGATTCGTAGCGTGTTTTACGACTATTATCAGGGCACCTATGGGGGAACCGACAGTTATGGTAACCAAGGGGATCTGAGAAGTGTTGCAATTATTGAAGGGAACGTTGAAGATTACAGTCCCACAGATATTGCCAATCATACTTTGGAGAAGGAGTACTACCGGTACTACACTCCCAATGATGTGCTGGACACCAACAATCACACAGTTGGTTATCTTCACGGACTGAAATACGCATTCAATTCGAAGTCTCTGCAGCGGCTGATTGCTGGCAAGGGCGATCCGACCCAGAATAATGTGTCGGATTCGGACGTTGCGAGCTTTGCCACAAAGTACCTCCAGTATGCCGGCGGTCAGCAAGTAACGCTTGCACAAACTCAAGGAAGCGGCTGCTCATGCAGCGGGAGCACAGGGCAGGGAACCTATACGTATCAGCAGCAAACAAATTCAAACAGTGACTACTCTAACGATTACAACAACTGGAAGACGGTGACCACCGAGACGCTGCCTGACGGGAACCAAAACATCGTCTATTGCAACTACGCCGGCGAGGTGATGCTGAAGGTTAATCGCGTCTACTCTGACCCGTCAAATCACACCTCCAGCTATACGGATTATCCGCATTATAACTATTATGATGGCTATGGGAGGGTGTCCTGGACGGCCGAACCTTCGGGATTTGCGGCTGGCACGGCAAATTCAAATGCAACAATTCCGAGCGTTTATTGGGATGATACCAGCAGTAATCTCGTGATGAGTCCGACGACGTACATTTCTTACAGCGCCGGACTTTTTCACAAGTATACCTACGATTCGTACGGATATCTCCAATGCGAGTATGCTCAAATGGGCGAAGCTGCCTACGCGAGTCAAACACTTCGCTACCTGACCTACACCGACCATACGGATGCCAATGGCGTGACGATCCACCCATTGGCGACGGAGACCATTTACAGGGGCCAGTACAGCATTGCGGAAACAACGTCTTATACTTATTCGTGGGGCTCAGGTTCGAATCAGATGTTGTCGCGCACGACCGTAAAGCCTGCAGTAACCACTGACCATAATGGCCCCGCCGCCAGTTCGGGGGATACATCGAACTGTGACACCACTATTGAGTATTTCGACAATTTCGGTCATGCCAACTGGATAGTTGATCCGGGCGGCTACGTCACGTATACCGGCTACGACGTGTCGACGGGTATGCTTGCCAAGCAAATCGTCGACGTAGGCTCTTCTACCGCAGACAGTGGCGCACTTCAATCTGGAGACCTGCTTGCAACGGATAGCGTACCGAGCAATCTCTCCTTGCCGGGGGGTTCGCATTTGCATTTGGCGACAACCTACGGGCTGGATAGCCTTGGTCGCACGACCAAGCTCACAGGCCCCAACAGGGATGTCACGTATACCGTCTACGACGATGTTAACCACGAAGTGCGAATCTATCCTGGCTGGAATAGTTCGAACAATACAACGACTGGTCCGACACAAGTGACGCGAGAGGATCGTGCGAACAATTACACCGAAAGCTTCACGATAACGGCGACGCCATCGGTGACGGGTGGACAGCCGGACGGAACGGAGGCAATTTCGGGCATTCAGACGCTTAGTCGAACGCTTCTGGATCAAAGCGGGCGCCCGTTGGTCACGGATCGCTTCTTCAATTTGTCGGGGGTGACCTATTCGAGGACGGGCGGCGTCGATTTTTCCACGAGCCCACCTACAATCAACGAGATCGGTACCCAGAACACGAATTTCTACCGGACGTTGCAGGGTTATGATGCCATGGGCCGCAGGAGTTGGGCTGTCGACGCCGTCGGCGATGTGAGCCGAACGACTTACGACGGCCTGGGCCGCGCAACTGGCACGTGGATGGGAACGGTGAGTGAGCCGATTTCTTCCTACATCGCACCAAGTGTGCCGGGCAACGAGATTCAATTGACGGCCAATCAGTATGATGGCGGAAACGTCGGGGATTCGACGCTGACGCAGGTGACCCAATACTTGGACGGTACGGGGACGAACACACGTGTGAACGCCATGTATTACGATTGGCGTGATCGTCTGGTGGCGATTAAAAGGGGCATTTCGACATCAGAGAGTGACAGCGTGCATCGCCCGATCATCATCTACAACTTGGATACTCAGGGCCAAGCCCTTACCACCTGTCAATACGATGGGGACGGATTGACCGTATCCGTGGATCCATGGTCGGGCGCTTCCGTCTCCGACCCAACCAAACTGCGTGCGGAAACGGTCACCAATTGTGATGACCAGGGGCGTGTTTACCAAACGCAAACATACAGTGTGGATCAGTCCAACGGCACCCTGTCGTACTATACGCTCAAGGCCAACAACTTTTACGATCACCGGGGCAATCTAATTGCGGCATACAGTCCGGGCGGTATTGTCAAGAAAAATGTGTACGATGGTGCCGGAAGGCTCTCCAAGACCTACACCACCGATGGCGCAACCGACAACGGATGGGCAAGTGCGTCGACTGTATCAGGCAACAACGTGCTTGAGCAGACCGCCAATGTATTCGATGCCAATGGCAATGTAGTTGAAACAATTTCAAAGTCGCGCAACCACGACGAAACCGGGGCGGGAGAATTGGGGGATCCGACGACTTCTCCCAAAGCCCGTGTTACCTACTCGACGGCTTATTACAATGCAGTGAATCAAGCTATAGCAAATGTGGTCTACGGGACAGACGGTAGTCCCCTGTCGAGCGGTATCCCTTCCACCATACCGACATCTTCGGACACCGTTCTGGTCACTTCCACCTGCTATAATCCCGCGGGCTGGACGGACAAGGTCACCGATCCCAAGGGAATCTCTACAAAGACCTCCTATGATGTGGCCGGCCGAGTTACGCAAACGACTGAAGATTACACTGATGGCACCCCGACCAATTCGACCAACCGCACTACCACCTACACGTATGACGGCCTGGACCACACCCTGACGCTCACTGCAGTGATGCCAACCGGCGGCAGCACCCCAAGCCAAACAACCCAATACGTCTACGGCACCACCACGTCCACAAGCGACGTTAATTCCAACAGTTTGCTTGCCACGGTGAAATACCCCGATAAAACGGCAGGCACCGCCAGTTCCAGCGCAAGCGATCAAAACAGCTTTACCTATGATGCACTGGGCGAGGTGAAGACCAAGATCGATCAGAACGGGTCCGTCCACACCTACAGTTACGATCCTCTCGGGCGCACGTATGCAGATACCGTTACTACGCTCGCTAGTGGCGTAGACTCCTGCGTGCGCCGGATTGGGATTAGCTTCGACACCGGGGGAAGGCCATACCAGTTGACCAGTTATTCCGACACGGCGGGCAGTACTGCCGTCAACCAGGTGCAGCGCTCGTACAACGGCTTCGGGCAGCTCGTCGCCGAATATCAATCACATTCCGGCGCTGTCAACACATCAACTACTCCGCAAGTGCAATACATTTATGCCGGCCCTGATTGGAATGCGAATTACAGCCGCCTCTCCTCAATTACATATCCCAACGGACAGCAGATTTACTATCTCTACACGGACTCTGGCGATTCGAGCGGTGTTTCAGATGCCATTTCCCGGGTGACATCGATCTCGACAGCGTCCACTCGCGGCACGAATGATGCGAACGTCCTGGCGAGCTACGATTATCTTGGGCGTTCCACCGTCGTTCGCAAGAATTACCCAATCCCTGGTCTCCGCCTCGATCGCTTCGGCGGCACAGCCGGCACATATGCCGGGCTTGATCAATTCAATCGCGTCATCAACCAGGAATGGACGGCTTACGATGTCAGCACTGGGACCAACACAACAAATGGGGATATCTTCAATATCAACCACGGTTACGACCGCGATTCCAACCGGCTTTATGCGGATAACTCCACACACCCTTCCAACTCCCACGCGTACACTTACGACTACCTGAATCGCCTCACGGCCGATAAGGGCGGGTCCTACAATAGCTCCAGCCAGAGCATCGATCCGGTCCTCCAGCTGACCGACCACAACTGGACCCTCGATCCCCTCGGCAATCACACCTCGGCTGATTCGAGCAAGTACCAGGAAACATTCAACGCCCAGAACCAGATCGTCACCCGTAGCGTCTCGAATGGCTACCGCTGGTACTCCTCGGACTTCAGCCAGCCCGCCAATGCCTCCAACTTTTCGGCTGCCGGCGCAAACGACACCTTTAACGTCAACACCACCAACGCCAATTGCCTGACCATCACCGGCCTGACGAGCTACAGCTCCGAGAGCCGGGGGATTGTGCTATTCAAACAGAGCTTCGGCCATCTCCAAGGGTACATGCGCTTCATCTTCGACAGCGGCTCAAGCCCCGGCGATGAAGCAGGCATGGTCTTTGGCTACAAGAGCATTAATGATTACTGGATCCAGGCGGTCAACCGCGACGGCTACGGGCGGGTGTACCATGTGGTCAATGGGACTAAGACGACCATCAGCAGCTACTCGGCCGGCACCGTGGCGGCAGGGGTGGATATAGGCCTCTACTCCAACGGGTACAGTTCGTTAATGGGCTGGCCGGTCCAGACTGCCCTGAGCGAGGGGTATCCTTCGGGCCAGATTGGATTCTATACCAACAGAGCAGGCACCCGCTTCGATTACTATCGCCTCTTTGATGACGGGCACCCTTCGGATCTGTTGGGCAGATGGGACCTGGTCTCCGGTGGCAAGAACGTCAGCAACAACCGCTTGAACTTCACCGCGGATGCGGACTTCGGCTACTTGCCGATCCTATTGAGGAATCTGCGGCTGCAGAAGTTCCAGGCGACGTTTGCGATTCGGCGGGAGGTCGTGGATGCGAACAACAACGGCGCGGTGTTCGTGTTCGGTGCCAAGGATGCGAACCACTTTAATGCCTTGACCATTAATCACATCGGCGAAGGAACTCGGGATCAGGCGCCATCCGGAGGCATTACCAATGGCGGGGCAGGCGCAAGCGTCAGTGGGACGGTAACCAGCGGCAATCTGCCGGTGGTGAGTGGGACAGATGTCTTGTGGGCATGTGTGACCTGTGACGACGGGACGACCGTGAGCGTAAAGCTGGCGACGGGCTCGACGGCTCCTTCGGACTGGAGTTCGATTGGGGTGTGCTACAGCAGTACGGGCTTTGACACGTCGGGCGGTCTGTTTGGGTTCTGCAACTTCTACCAGGCGTTCAATTCAGTGTCGAACCTGACGATCAAGAGCTACAACGAGACCACCTCCAGCTTCGACACAACCGAACTGGTCGAAACTTTCCCCGATACGGCTTCTGAAACGCTCACTTACGACAACAATGGCAACCTGAACTTCGATGGGGTCCAGGCGTACACCTACGATGCCTGGAACCGCTTGAAGACGGTCGCCCATGCGTACCAGGACAAAGAACATGCGGGGCACGTATTTGATACAATGTGCTACGACGCCGCAGGCCGGCGGATCACCAAGTCCATAAACGGCACGGGTGACATGGACTGCACCTACAACTACTACGTTAACGGCGAGAGCGTCATCGAAGAGCGGAATGGCTCAGGGATGCCTCTCAAGCAGGAAGTCTGGGGCCTCCAGTACGTCGATGAACTCGTGCAAGAGAAAGTCAACACCTATCCTTACAGCGGCCATACGGATTGCGACACGCCCTATTGGGTGGCTCAGGACGCCAATTACAATGTGCTGGGCGTCGTCGATTCCACCGGCACCCTCCGGGAACGCTACGAATACTCCGCCTATGGCCAACGGCAGGTGTTCTTCTCGGATGGCAGTAACGATCCAAATTGCTATGCCCCTTCACCTACGAGCCAACGGGTCTGGGACACTGATACGCCGGCTCTGCTGGTCACTACTCTGTGCGAATTCGGGCATCAGGGGTTGATGCATGACGAGGAGACAAACCTCGTCTACAACCGGGCACGAATGCTCAATCCTACGCTGGGCAGGTTCATGCAACGAGACCCGCTTGGGGACACGAACGCCGTACGACTGATTGAGAAACTGAATGTCTACGCGTACGAGGGCGATATGCCGACGCGCTCAATCGACCCTTCCGGTTGCGGTATTGTTGTAACCCCAAGGCAAGTGGTGGGGCGAAATGGCTTTGGTGTGCAATTTCAACAAGATAGTAAATGCCAGTGCCCGGGAGGAAGTGTAAATTTGGTTCAAGCTGTTCAATCGGCTGGCGCGCTGGAGAAAAATTCCAATTTCGATAGCCACAAGAACTACGGCGTAGATCCACGTGTGCCTCCAGATCCGGGTGAGGATCCTCCCGGCTATGTGCAGGGTGGTGGTTTGGCTTGGCCGGGCAAAAAGAACGGAAGTTATTTGGATGCTCCTATCGGATTCCCTGGTTCAACTGTGGATCATTTTGAGGTGTGCGCCGTATGTGATAGCGGTGGGAAAAAGACCATAATTCAATGCAGAAAGTTTGCATTCGATGAAAAAACGGGGCAAGTGACAGTAGACGACCCCACATCTGGTCCTACTTCCGGCATCTGGCAGTCGTCCATAAATGACTGGAAAAATTGGGGAGGTGGATACTCGTTCAAATGACATCGGATCGTTCACTGTGGCGAATGTGAGCGGCATATGATTCGAGGGATTATTAAATACCTCCTTGCTTTATTGACTATTGGCTTTGTGCTGTTGTGGAGCCGGAGTTATTGGAAGCACGATGAATTGTCTATCTGGAAGATGCCCTATTCTTTTTATGTTAATTCATCTTTGGGGCAGTTCGGAGTCAGTTTAGGGTTTTGGCACGAGCCGAGGGATCGCGAACGCGCGCCCGAATGGGAAACACAGCTTGAATCTTGGAATGTTGATTTTGCTGGACCAATCATAGACGACCGTGACAAGCCGCGTCTCATTTTTAAATATGGCTCATTTGCTGCGTTCAATAACGATTCTCCTCGTTGGCGAGCGATTGGTTTGGTCGTGCCCTTCTGGTTCATCAGCGTGTTTTTGGCGCTGGCGACGTGGCTAGCATGGAAGCCGGGCAGAAAATCCAGAGCTGATAAAACTTGCAAGCATTGCGGTTATGATCTTCGAGCGAGTGAGGGCAGATGTCCGGAGTGTGGTGCGCTGATTGATGCAAAAAAGCCACAGCAGTTACCGAATGATCCGGACACCTTGCCAAAGACACCCCCCGTCAAATGACCACGTCCGGGGGTGGCAAGTAGAAGGGGGCATGTTATTCAAACCGCCCAGCGTGGCCGCCTTCGCGGCCCGCCGTCCGCCCCTCGCTCCGGCCCGCTCGGGTTCGGCCGGCGTGCCTTGCGGCGGCGTGAGGGCATCGGCGTAAAAAAGCTCGTCAATCAGGGGCGATTCCGCAGGTGGGGTTGTGTGCGTCAGGTGCGCCGTTCGCCTGTTCCCGCCTATATCCGCGTAAATCCGGGGTGACGGCATGTGCGCCAGGAGTGGCGTGCGTGTCAGGACAGCTCGGAGTGTTCGCGGACGAAGGGCTGGAGGATGGCGACGATTTTATTTTGCTGGGATCGGGGGAGCTGGTGAAGTTGCTCAAAGAGTTGACGGAGCCTGCCCGGGGGGCCTTTGGCGGTGGGCAACTTGTCTTCCCTTCCCAAGAGGTAATCAGCGGAGACGTAAAGGGCCTCGGCGAGCGCTGCAAGCTGCTCGGCACGTAGCGCCACGGGTTCACGTTCCCAATAGGCAATCACGCGTTGTGTGGTATCGAGCTTCTCGGCGAGTTGCGCCTGGGTGAGTCCGGCCAACTCTCGGGCCTGGGCCACGCGTTCGCCGAAAGGGGTTCGTTCTTGTCTGGCAGGTCTTCCGGTCTTCATGCCGGAAAGATAATCAGGGGCGTTCTCGAACATACGCAATGCCTTGCACACTTAGCTGCAATACGTATATCATGCTACCACATAGAAAATGAGCGACAAAGGCTTGACAGCTTTTTTGCTGGGGTTTTTGCGATGATGGTGCGGGAAAACCCAGTAAATACGCGGCTTTTGAGCAAGGAGGCGATACATGGCGCGAATCCCGGACGAGGAACTGGAGCGGTTGAAGCGGGAGGCGGGGTTGGAGGGGGTATGCCGGCGGCGGGGCGTGGAGTTGAAAGTGCAGGGGGAGAATCTGGTGGGGAGTTGTCCGTTCCATGAGGATCGGGAGCCGTCGTTCGTGGTGACGCCGGGGAAGAATCTGTGGCATTGTTTTGGGGCGTGCGGGCGGGGCGGGGACGTGATTGCGTTCGTGATGGGGTATGAGAAGGTGAGCTTCCGCCACGCGGTGGAGATGCTTCGGCGGGAGATGGGCGAAGGGCCGGCGGCGTCGGTGTTGGTGACGCGGATCGGGACGGAGCATCCGGTGCTCGTGGAGCCCGACACGGAGTTGACGGACGCGGCGCTGCTGACCCGCGTGGCGGAGTTTTACCATCAGACGCTGTTGAGCACATCGGCGGGGGCGAAGGGGATGAAGTATCTGCAGGAGCGGGGGGTGTTCAGTGTGGAGGCGATCAACACGTTCAAGCTGGGGCTGGCGAATCGGACGCTGGGGTATCGGGTGCCGGAGGCAACGGCGCACGGGGCGAAGCTCAAGGCGCAGTTGCAGAAGGTGGGGATATTGCGGGAGACGGGGCACGAGCATTTGACGGGGTGCGTGGTGTTCCCGATCACCAATGACACGGGGGAAATCGTGGAGATGTACGGGCGTCGGTTGACGTTCCCGTCGCGGGAGGCGTCCAAGCACCTGTATCTGCCGGGTCCGCATGCGGGGGTGTGGAACGCGGCAGGGCTAGCAGGAAGGGACGAGTGGTTGCTTTGCGAAGCGCTCATCGATGCGTTGTCGTTGTGGGTGAACGGGTTTAGGCACGTGACGGCGAGCTACGGGGTCAATGGGTTCACGCCGGACCACTGGAAACTGCTTCGGCAGATGAAGCCGCGGCGGGTCATTGTGTGCTATGACAATGATGAGGGAGGGAATCGTGCGGCCAATGAGCTGGCGCAGCAGTTGGAGCCGGAGGGGGTGGAGGCATGGCGGGTGGAGCTTAGGCCGCACAGTGACATCAACGACCTGGTGCGTAGTGCGGAGGATCCCAAAGCCGCGCTTGCTTCCCTTTTAGCTGCTGCCCGGCGGTTGCTGCCGACAGAGCGACCCGTCGTCGTTCCGGTGCCGGTGTTGCCAGGTGAACGGGCGAATGGACGAAACGGCGGGCCGGCGAGGGAGACGCCGGCGTCAGCATCCCTCGCCGATTCGCCCGCTCGCCCCGTCGCCGATCCATCCCTCCCCACGTTCGAGGTTCTGCATGAAGGCAAGCAAGCCGAATTGCGCATCGGGGGGCGGAGCTATCGTGTGCGGGGGTTGGAGAACAACACGGGGTTCGATCAGTTGAAGGTGAACGTGCGAGCGGCGTATGGCGCGGGGGGGGCGGCGGGGCAGGAGCGGTTCCATGTGGACACGCTGGACCTGTACAACGCCAGGCAGAGGGCGGCGTTCGTGGCGGCGGGGCACCAGATTCTCGGGGTGCCGAAGGCGACGGTGGAGGCGGACCTGACGCAGTTGATGGTGCGGTTGGAGCAACATCAGGAGCAGGCGATTCTGGCGAAGACGAAAGTGCCTGATGCTGTTGCTGTGGGTCCCAAGATGACGCCGGAGGAGGAGGCGAAGGCGTTGGCGTTGCTCAGGGAACCGCAGTTGTTCCGGCGGCTATTGGCGGACTTTGAATTGGCGGGCGTGGTGGGCGAGGAGACCAACAAGCTCTTGGGGTATCTGATCGCGGTGAGCAGGAAGTTGAATAAGCCGTTGTCGGGTCAGATCACGGCGCGGAGCGCGGCGGGGAAGTCGTCCCTGCTCAATGCGATCCTGGACTTTGTGCCGGCGGAGGACAAGCAGGTGGTGACGGCGATGACGGGTCAGGCGCTCTATTACCTGCCGGAGGAGGGATTGCAGCACAAGGTATTAGCCATCGTGGAGGATGAGGGAAGCCAGCAGGCGAGCTATCCCTTGAAGATACTCCAGAGCGAGAACGAGTTGATATTGGCGGTGACGGTGAAGGACCCGGAGGGGGGAATGCCGCAGACGCAGTTGAAGCGTGTGAAGGGGCCGGTGGCGCAGTTCACGACTTCGACGCGGCCGGAGACGGATTATGAGCTGGAGAACCGGTATCTGATTCTGAGCGTGGACGAAGGGCGGCAGCAGACGCAGCGGATTCATGCGGCACAGCGGGAGGAGGAGACGTTGCGGGGCCTGCTGCGGGCATTGGACCGGGAGGAGGTCTTGAAGACGCATCACAACGCCCAGCGGTTGCTGCGGCCCTTGCGGGTGAACAATCCATTCGCCGAGGCCCTGACGTTCCCGGATCACCAGTTGCGCTTGCGGCGGGACCACAAGAAGTATCTGGGGCTGATCCGGACGACAGCATTCCTGCGGCAGTACCAGAAGCCGATTAAAAGCTGCGAGCATCGGGGCCAGAGCTTGCAGTATATCGAGGTGGACCTGGAGGACGTGAAGCTGGTGCACGCGTTGGCAGTCGAGGTGTTGGGGCGGAGCCTGGATGAGCTCTCGCCGCCGACGCGGTCGTTCCTGGTGGCGCTACATGGGATGGTGCAGGCGGTCGCCAAAGAGCGGCAGATACCCCTCGATGCGGTGCGGTTCAGCCGGCGGGAGGTGCGGGAAGGGATCGGGTGGAGCGTGACGCAGGTGCGGGAGCATCTGGAGAAGCTCTTGGAGTTGGAGTACGTGGTGTGTCACCGGGTGCCGGGTCCGGCGTGCCGGTGGGAGTACGAGTTGGTGTGGGACGGGCAGGGACAGGATGGGGGTGTGTTTATCAATGGGCTGGCGCCGCTGGCGAAGCTTGCGACGAATGCAAAATGCTGAATGCTGAATGCTGAAAACCGGAGCATGGCTATGGCGAGGGATGACGGGCAAAAAGCAATAGTTGTCGGGTGAATCATGGGGAATGTCGGGTGGATGTCGGGCCGTTATCGGGTAGTTGGCGGCGGGGTGTCGGGTGTTCCGGAGTGCGTCTTGTTGCATGCGCATCTCTTTATTCTTTAGCTGCTTAAGCTGCTTCCCCCCCTCCGAATTGAGCCGCTAAAGAAAAAATTCCAGCAGGGCGTGTGTATAGGCGGCGTGCGTGTCGGGGGGGATCAATCGTAGTCGTAAAGGAGCTTCATCATGCATCAGACGTTGTCGGAAAGCGCAGCCTGGAACGATCCGCAGAGCCTGCTGTTCCTGTCCGCGCGGTACGTGGAATACCTCGGCGTGCGGAACTACTCGAAGAAGACGGTGTATCGCCGGCAGCGGGAACTGGCCTACTTCCGGCGGTTCTGCGAAGCGCTGGGGATCACGCAGGCAAGGCAGGTGACGCGGGCGGTGGTCTTGAGCTACCAGAGCCACCTGTTCCACTACCGGAAGAAGGACAATACCCCGCTCACGGTGGCGACGCAGCAGCACTGGCTGGTCTGTTTAACGCGGTTCTTCAGCTATCTGACGCGGGACGGCCTGGTGCTCTACAACCCGGCGTCGGACCTGGAGCTTCCCCGGAAGGAGCATCACCTGCCGAAGGTGATTCTGTCGGCCGCGGAGATCGAGGCGATCTTAAGCACGCCGGACACGCACGGCCCTCCCCCATCTCTGGGCGTGCGGGACCGGGCGCTGTTGGAGGTGTTCTACTCGACGGGGATCCGGCGGATGGAGCTGATGAACCTGGACATCGGGCACCTGGATCTCTCGCGCGGCGTTGTCCATGTCGTGCAGGGCAAGGGGCACAAGGACCGGGTGGTGCCGATCGGGGCACGTGCGATTGGCTGGGTGGAGAAGTACCTGGCCGAGGTACGGCCGGCGCTCTGTCCGTCGATCAACGAGCCGGCGCTATTCCTCAACAGCCAGGGGAACCGCTTCACGGAGGGCAGGCTGGGGCAGCACGTGCGCAAGATCATCGCGCGTTCCGGGGTGAACAAGCCCGGCGGGTGCCACCTGTTCCGCCACGCTTTTGCCACGGGTCTCCTGCAGAACGGCTGCGACCTGCGGCACATTCAGATCATGCTGGGGCACGCGAGTCTGGAGACCACGCAGCTTTACACGCACCTGGCGATTCACGAGCTTCAGGAGGCGCATCGACGCTATCATCCAGCCAGCCACAATTGTCCCACGCCCCCCCCTCCCCCTGCCGAATCAACGCCGGAGCCATGAGCAAACCGGCAGAAGGTCGCAGGGCAAGATAAAAGAGCGCAAGGTGCAGAGGGCGGCAAGCCGTGAATCGGCGGGCACTTGGCGTACCTTATTCGCGGGGAGGGAACGGTGGATGTACAGTGCGCCATGGCGTGATGTGAAATTGGAGGTAGGGGTGTTACAGACAACCCCTTCCTGAACACCCCCCGAGCACGTGATGAAGCAGGTGCAGGCGTTGAAGGGAACTGTATGAAGCCTGAGAACCCCAAACCCCGCCGGAGGAAAAAAGAGCCGAGCGTGCCGGTGGCGACGCGGCTGACTCCGAAGGAGAAGCGTTCTCTGGCGCGGCTGGCGGCGCTGGCGAACCAGAGCTTTGCCGGGTATGTGGCGGCCATCCTGCGGGAGCGGCTGGAGAGCCGGCCATCGCAGGTGGCGTTGGCAAGAGAGATGTTGAAAGGCCTTCCGGGTCCGGAGCAGGCCTGTTTTTGTGCCGCCGGGAGAAGTCAGCGCAAGCTGTTCAAGGACTGTTGCCAGGGGAGCCTCCTGGCCTTTTTGGGGCGAGAGTTCCCGGGGGTGGGCAGGGAGGAATTGTTTACAATTTACGCGAATCTGCGGATTGCATCGTAAGATGCTGCGGGCAAGGTAGTTGGTGCTTTGTCTTTGGCAACTTCGTTGGTGAGTTACACCCCCTGTTAGTACGGGGTCGCCGCTGCGCGGCGAGCGTGCTTCCCCGCCCGGCCGCGGGGCCCCTCACGCTCGTCACGCAGCGGCTTGGGGGCAACCCCGTCTCTCCTCCAGAACGCGGCTCCCCGCCGCGTAAACGGGCTGGCGCAAGTCACTGCATGCCTGCCGCCAGGAACGTCCCGGTGTTCACCCCCCCCGATAGAGACGGAGATATCTCCCAGCCCTGGGCCTCTGGGGGCTGGAGGGGGAGCGTTGCCATGATCGCCGCTGCTTCCCCTTTTTTAGCTGCCTAAAGCTGCCGGGCAGGGTTACAATGCCGCTCATGCGAATCAAAGCGAACATCCTGATGCTCATCGGGTTCGTGCTGCTGGTGCTCGCAGGCGGGCCTCGGCAGGCGGCGGCGTTGCCGTGCATGGCGGCATCGGATGCGGGGTACGGCGGGGAACTGGGGGCATCGGGTTCGTGGGGGAAAGTCGTAGAGGGCGCACGCCTCCATGACGAGGAGAGTGGGCTGGTGTACAACCGGGCGCGCATGCTCAATCCCACGCTGGGGAGGTTCATGCAGAAGGATCCGCTGGGATATATTGACGGTGAAAATGACCTCGCATTTTGCGGCGACGATCCTCTAAGATTTGTTGATCCGAACGGCCAAGCAAGGGGGAATCCGCCCCCTAGATGTCGCCCTGGCGATGGATGCGCATCTCACCTCAAGAATCTGATTGGCAACGCCGAATATCTCGCCATAAGGCTGGCAGATTGGGCTGTGGATATGAGGGATTTCCAAGGTAAACGTGACCCTAACAACTTTAATTGGCAACAATGGAAGGCTCACCTAGACCTTATCGCACAATATGCAAAGCAGACCTTGCAATGTGCAGCTTTGGCAGATAAAGAATGCCAGCCTCCCAATTGTCCAGGGACTGACCCTTCTCCGAATCTGACCCCATTTCAGATCGCCAAGATTGTAGCAGAAGCAGAGGCTAGAAGAGCGCTCCTGGATGCTACAAAAGCGATCCAGGACGCAACGGATGACGCGTGGGATAATCTGAGCAACCCGAAGAACTGGCAGTTTCCTTGGCCGCTGCCGGGGCCAGACCCTCGGAGGCGACCAGATCCTCGACATCCCTATGGCTGGTAAGCGTTTTGGACCGCCACAGTGGCCGCTTTTCGAGGGCAGATAAAGCGAGGAATCAGATGCGGCCACTTTGGACCTATCGAACAACCTCTGCCTTCGTTTCGTCACCATCGGTTTTTGACGGATGTGTATACTTCGTCAGCGTGGCAGGCGAGATCTTCTGTTTACGAATTGCAGATGGAACGCTCGTCTGGAAAACAAGCACATTCGCTGAAACTCGTTCGACTCCAGCTCTTACGCCTAATGGTCTATTTATTGCTGATTATGGTTCAGTCATATGGTCATTTAATCCAAAAAGTGGGAGCGTTAATTGGCGTAAGATCCATGATGCAGCCATTTTCTCATCGCCACTTATTTATGAGGACCAGCTTTTTGTCGGCGACGCGAAAGGAGATTTCTATGCCTTGCTTTTGAGCGGAGAAGTCGGTTGGCGTTTCGCCGCAGGCGGTGAAATTAACTCAAGCGCATGCTGTAACGATAGGAATGTTTACTTTGGTAGTGATGACTATCAGCTTTATTGTTTGGACAAACAGTCCGGTCGCGAGGTGTGGCACAAACAAACCGATTTCTGGGTGACCTCGACTCCCGCCTATCATGCAGGGGACCTATTTGTCGGGTCTCTATCCGCCATGTTGAAGCTCGATGCACTCAGTGGAGAGATTCTTTGGAGGTACGACACACAAAGCGAAATTGAATCTTCTCCGGCAGTCACGTCGAACTATGTAGTGTTTGGGGGATTTGATCATCACATTTACTGCTTGGAGAGACAGTCTGGAAAAGTTGTCTGGAAATTTCAAACGGAAGACATCGTCTTTTCCTCGCCTTCCGTTCATGGAGGCTTGGTCTTTGTCGGCGGCTATGATGGCGTGTTCTATGCGTTGGATTTACATACGGGGGAAGTGATATTCAGATTTCCGGGTTGCTCGGTTATCTCCGCCTCCCCCGCTATTGCACAAGGAAAGGTGTTCATCGGCGGCGAGGACGGCATTGCTCGATGTTTTGAGTTTCAGCGGGGAGCGGTGGTGTCAGATTGGCCTATGTTCCGCGGAAATAGCAGCCGAACAGGCTTCTCGCTTCTTGGGTGATTTATGTAAGGGAACGATCAGCTTTCTTCTGGAGGGGTCAAACGTCGTTTATCGTCGACGAGGGGCACCCTCCAGAAAAATCCTCATATGAGCGTATCGCCGGTCAATGAGGAATGGGAGACGCGTTGTGAATCTTAAGAGACTCCGGAGACTTCGGCTCATTGATTGGTTCGCGGTCCTCCTGAGCACCCTGGCCATCGGCGTCTGTCTTTGGTCGATGCGACCGGCCCCGACCAAGCGTGATTTGCCGAAATCGCGCGGAACTGACGCCTTTGTTGTGCCGACATCCTTCGCCGGGCTGCTTGCGCTGAATTCCCAGGATTTGGGCAAAGTGGACATCGCTTCAATGAATCTGTTGTGTGCTCAAGGATTACCCGGTTCAGAGAATCTCAATCCTGCTTTGTCCCTGCGGACATTGGACGACTGGGCGAGGCAGGTAAGGGACAACACGGAGCGCCATCTGTATCGACTGTCCGATGCCCGCTATGCGGACCATTATCACCGCTCGCAGGCCTATTTTCGGTGCGAGCTGATGCTTCAGACGCTCCAGGAAGACTGCAGGGTGCATTACAATTCAAAATTGGTCGATCCCCGGACGGGCCTCTCCACCGAATGGCCGTTCGTTGATTCGAGGGACTTTTTTCTCCACGGAATTGTCGGCCCAGATCGGGCAGGGTCGTGCAGTTCCATGCCCGTCCTGTATGTGGCGATCGGTCGCAGGCTGGGTTATCCGATGAAACTGGTACGCACTGCCGATCATTTATTCTGCCGTTGGGACGATCCCTCCGGCGAGCGAATCAATGTCGAAGGTTCGGGAAACGGTTTCTCGGCCTTCCCGGACGAATACTACAAGTCGTGGCCGCGGCCTCTCACGGATCAGCAGATTCGGGCCAATGGTTTTCTCCGTTCGCTTGACCCCGCTGAAGAGCTTGCAGTGTTTGTTGCCATGCGGGGGCATTGCTTTACCGACACCGGTCGGCGAAGCGAGGCGGTCGCGGCGTATCGGCAAGCCCAAAGTCTGGCGCCAGAAATCGTGTCGCAGGCCCTAATATTCCAGGCGGAGGCGACAAACGCCGCTTCAGAGGTGGCATTGCAAGCCCACCGCATTGCCAGCCAGCGTCTTACCGAGGATATTCTGAGACGACAATCTTCGTTTAGGCCCATGGGAGCGCTCGGCCAGAATTGACAGCCAAACGGTCCGAACCGTTTTGATCCAAAAGGAGCCAAATAATGCGTGCACTTCGACGACTACTTTGTGTGGTCCTCCCTCTGTTTCTCATTTCTCTCACAGCAAACTCCGCATCGGCGATGCTGAATCCCACGCTGGGGAGGTTTATGCAGGAGGATACAGCGGGATACAGAGATAGTAAGAATTGGTTCCAGTATGAAAAAAGTCATCCTGAAGAAGCACTAGACTATAGCGGTCTGTATACAATTGCGCCTGGCGCTCCTCCATACCGAATTGTTCTTTGCCAAGCGATTTACGCCAGCTATAAAGCTGCGAGCCACGCTTCGCGTGCTTGTAACCAGGGTATGAGCTGCCCGGAGTTGTTAAAAAATATTTTAGCAGCTTCGGCTGAGGCTGGTCTTAGAGGCGGCTATATGGCCGCTGGATGCGATAGCGTGTTTCTTCCTGATCCGGGTGAAGATCCAGCGGATCATCCCGGTCAATACAATCAGGTTCTCAATAGATTGACAACATGTGGGGAAATGTACATAAAAAAGTGTGGGAAATGTGATAAACAGCCGGTCCAGCTTCCAGTTCGAAAACTAACGCCAGACCCAGAGCCAGAGCACCACCCCTGGTGGTACCCGTTCATATACCCCGGAGTGTATCCAATTCCTATAACCCCCGGCGGTGGCGGTGGCGGCGGTGGATTAGGTATCGGTGGCGGCCTCGGAGCTGGTGGAGGAGGCGGCAGGATTGGGGATTCACCAGTCATGATTCCCTACTTCAAAAAGGATGAGCCTTAAGGATAGGTGGCGTTTGCTGGTACCAACGGGTCGTGGGCTGGAGAGGCCACTGATGGGAGGAAATGCATGAGCGCAGGTTGCTGGAGTTGCCAATGGGACTAACAGGAAATAATTCGCATTCTGCCGATCAACTTCTGGCGAAAATACAGGACGCTTGGCCCGATGACGATCCACTTCCGGAAGGTCAAAT
The DNA here is from genome assembly GCA_035524355.1 of Phycisphaerae bacterium. Lineage (GTDB taxonomy): Bacteria > Planctomycetota > Phycisphaerae > WQYP01 > WQYP01 > DATKPA01. The sequence goes on from DATKPA010000064.1 coordinate 71,114, forward strand.
CTTTGCGAGTTTTGGTCCGTGGGGATATGGGAAGGCGAGCGACTATTTCGTGGGGCGACGATTAAGCCAGATTGACCTGCGTCATCCGCATATAATCGAACTGGGCACATATAACGAGGCTTTCACAGAGGAGGCGAAATCTTACTATGCGGGGGTCTACCTTGCGAACATGGTGAGGGCATACCAAGGGACACCTATGTGGGATGGCGAAGGGGCGGTAGCGCATTTCCTTGACTACCTGCTGCGGAAGGGGCACTCCTTACCGTTTAGTCCCAAGCAATCATCGGTGATAGCTGACGTCCTTAACTTCGTTGCCGATCGAATTGATCTAGAATTCTTTTGGACGGAAGAAGAAGTGGATAAATTGCTGAAAGCTATCAAATATTGGCGTGAACGCTCTCGGCCACCTTCACAACTTATTGTCCGTACTCTCGACAAAAAGGGGTCAGGATTCATTGATTAAGCCACCCTCCATCCAACCGCTCCCTTTCGAGTTCTCCCGCGAGCACCTGCTGCTCCCGTTGAACCCCGACCGCGCCTCAGGCGACCCGATGCGTTGCCTCTCGGCCGGAGTTCACGCCGATGCCGCCTTGGACAACCTCTCTCTCTTCCTCGACGCCCCTCTGGAACTGATTCCCACCCCCGAACCCGAACTCCGCGACGCCATCACCCGCACCTATCAGGAGCAGATGGCCCACTCCGATGCGCTCCGGCAAAGCTCCCCATCCAACACTCCCGAACCCGACCGCCTCACCGTGCAGGAAGCCCTCCACTCCCTCACCGACCGCGACCTCCTCGCCAGCGGCGACAAAGCCCCCGTCGCCAAACTCGTCGACGCCCTCCTCTTTGATGCCCTGACCAAGCAAGCCAGCGACCTCCACGTCCACCCCTATCCCGACAAACTCATCATCCGCTACCGCATCGACGGCGTCCTGCACAACGTCTACACCCCCGATCCCAAGCTCTACGACCAGATCGTCGGCCGCATCAAAGTCCTCGCCGGCATGGATGTCGCCGAAAAACGTCTCCCGCAGGACGGCCGTACAAGCGTCACGGTCGGCGGACAGGGCGGGCGCCAGATCGACCTGCGCGTGAGCACCCTTCCTACCACCTGCGGCGAGCGTGTGGTCATCCGCCTTCTCGAACAGACCGCCAAGCTTAAAGCCCTATCGGAACTGGGCATGCCCGCCGAGATCGAGCATTCCTTCAAAGAAGCCATCCACCGCAGCCACGGCCTGATCCTCGTCACCGGCCCCACCGGCTCCGGCAAGACCACCACCCTCTACAGCGCCCTCGCCCAGCTCGATAGCACCCGCAAAAACATCCTCACCCTCGAAGACCCGGTGGAATACCAGCTTGAGGGCATTAGCCAGACCCAAGTCGCCACCAAAAAGGGCATGACTTTCGTGAGCGCCTTGCGGCACGTCCTCCGCCAAGACCCCGATGTCATCCTCGTCGGCGAAGTCCGCGACGAACCCACCGCGCGCATGGTGATCCAAAGCTCCATGACCGGCCACCTCGTGCTGACCACCCTCCACACCAACAACTCCGCCGGCGCCGTCGCCCGATTGGCCGACCTGGGTATCGAGCCGTACTTGATTACCTCAAGCCTCATTGGTGTGCTCGCCCAACGCCTCGTCCGCAAATGCTGCTCAGCTTGTCAGGGAGCAACAGCAAGTCAGAGCGATGAATTCTGCTCCACCTGCGGCAATACCGGGTACTCCGGCCGCGTGGGTCTCTACGAATGGCTGCCGGTCACACCGGAGATCCGCGACCAGATTCTCACCTCGGCGAATGCCGACAAACTGGAGTCTCTGGCGATAAGCCAAGGGATGAAGACACTCTGGTCGCAGGGCAGGGCGCTCGTTACAGCAGGGGTGACAACCGATGCCGAACTCCATCGCGTTCTCGGTTCAACCACCGGCGGAGAATAGTCGCAATATGCTAATTTTGGCTGGATTTTTCTTTTGGCGCACTTTTCGAGGACCAGTACACTTTGAGTTGGTTGTCTCCTATTCAGTAACCCCTTCGCATATGGTGTCTGGTGCCCGTCTTTTCCTACACCGCTCTTGATCCCACATCACGGCGTGTCCGCGGCGTCATTCAGGCAGACACGACCCGCCAGGCGCGCTCTATTCTCCTCCGGCAGGGCATCCGCACTACCGGTCTCGATTTAGTTGCCACGAAGTCCACACGGTCGTGGCAAGCGCCGATCCGGAATATATTCCGCCGTTTGATTGCACTCCGACAGCGAGACCGAATCCTCGACACGTTCGAGAACCTATTGACCCTATTGGAAAGCCATGTGCCGCTGGAAGAGGCTTGGGAGAGTCTCTCGCAGGTAAAACGCAGCGGCGCTCTTCCTGTGCTGCATGTGCTCCACGAAGGCATTCGCATCGGCAGGCCGATGTCATCGATCATGGAGGAGTTCCCCCCGTATTTCGATGAGGTGGACGTGGCGCTTGTTCGCGCGGGCGAGAACGCTGGCGAACTCCCACAGGCATTGGAGCGATTCATCACTCGCCGCAGGATGGCAGGCCATCTTCTCTCGACATTCGGAGCCGCTCTCGCCTACCCGACATTTCTGTTTGTCTTTGGCTCGGCGGTGATCGTATTTCTCACGACGACAGTGATTCCAAACTTGAACACCATGTTGGTTGCCGCCGGCGGCCAGGTACCTTGGCCGACACGAGTCCTGGTGGTCGTCGGGCGATGTATCACGCTGGGAGTTTTGCCGGCGCTATTTGCGACCATTTTTCTGGCGGTCTTCATCAGTCGGAGCAATTCTGCACTCAAGTTGCGCATCGCCAAAATTGCTTTGCGCGTGCCGGTCGTGGGCAACGCCTGGCGCAATTGGCAACTTGCCCAGTTTTGCTTGGTACTTCGGACGCTCCTTGCCAGCGGCATCCATCTGCCGGCAGCTTTGGTCATGGCCGGCAAGACGGCAGGGCAGGGCGCAGTCGCCCAGTCGGCATTTGCGCTCAAGGACCATTTGCTGGAAGGGCACGATCTGGAATCGTCCGCGTATGCAGGCAAGAGAGCCTCCGAAGCGGATCCCAGTGGTTTCCCGACATGGCTGTGGCGGGCCCTTGCCGTCGGTCAGGCCGCAGGAGATCTGGTGCCGGTGCTCGAACGAGTGGGTGAACGCTTTGAGAAGGCTGCCAATAAAAGCGCCAGCCGGCTCGCGGCGGTGTTGGAGCCTGTCATGATCCTGATCATCGGCGCGTTTGTCGGCATGATCGCCTATGCTGCACTGATGCCAATCATCAAGCTGGGAGGAGTCTGGTGAAACGCCCGCGTTTACAACGAACTGCTCGATCACGGGCCTTCACGCTGGTCGAAGTCCTGGTAGTGTTGGCAATTCTCGGTCTGCTGGCTGCGGTTCTGGCGGTCAATTACACCGGTGTGCTCGGGGGCGCCAAGCACAAGATTGCCGTACAGGAGGTCGCCAAGCTCAAGGAGCTTCTGGAACAATACAAAATTCTCACCGGCGATTATCCCAGCCAGCAGGACGGCCTGGCTGCATTGACGCGTCCAATCCCTGGTCAAAGCGAGGCACTTCTCAATTCCACCAATGTCCTGGACCCGTGGGGACACGCGTACTCGTACACCTACCCGGGCCAGCACGGTAAATTTGACTTGGTCTGTTTCGGGGCCGACGGAGTGGAAGGTGGCGATGGCGAGAGCGCGGATATTTACAGTTGGGACACGACGACCGCGGCCAACTCGACGGGGAATCAATAGCATGAAGTTGGTCTCCGCAATCAAGTCGAAGGGGAGGGCAATTCGCTCCGGCCTGACGCTGGTGGAACTCTTGGTCGCGATCGCCATTCTTGGGGTGCTGGCGACGGGAATCGTCCCCTCCGTTCAAGCACTTATGGCGCACGCACAATCAGAGGACATCGAAGCGCGACTCCGCACCTCCTGGCAATTAGCTATTGCCATCGCCCAGGCGCAAGCCAAGCCGGTGGTATGGCAGGCGCACGCAGACCCGACAGCGCTGCAACTCTCGATTTGTGATGCACAATACGACCCGGTCTGGTCAATATCGCTGCCTGTTGGGAATGCGACTATTTTCGTCGGCGACTCGACCCAAGGGCAAAGTGATGTAAGACTTGTTGTTTTTCCACATGGCTTGACGCAAATCGTCGCGGTCGAATGGCAGACGGAACGCGCCCGCCAGCGCGTCAGTCTTCAAGACATGCCGCCAGCCCGTGTGCAGGAGCAATGATGCGACGGCTCAATGCGTCAGCTGTGCGGGCACGGGGAGGGACGCTCTTGGAAGTGCTCGTCAGCCTCATCATCGTCACCCTGGTGCTCTCTGCGATCCTGGACGTCTCGGCCCACCAACGGCATGTGCTTGCTGATGCACAGGAGAGACGTGCGGCCATGGACTTGGCGATCACCTGGCGATCGGCGCGATTGGCGCAGGAAAGCTGGGCACAAGGGGACCAAGGCACTTTTCCTGATCGAGACGGACCCCGCTGGACGCTGGAGCCATTGCCGAATATCGAGGTTTCCAATTCGGGTCTTGAGGCCGATTCCCAATGGCGCCAGTTGCACGTCCTTACGACAGCGGACGATCCGACAGGAGTGGGATTTCTTTTACGCCTCGATCCTGATGATGCGTCAACCGCGGCAGGTGGGCCGTGATGCCGGTGCCACATCATCCCAATATGCAACCGCAGCCAAGCCGAGGACTGACCCTCATTGAGCTGCTGGTGACGCTGATTCTCAGCGTGCTAATCCTGTCGATGATTCTCCCGCTGCTGCATCAGCTGATGAGCCGTCACCCAAGTCCGCTCGATTCCAAACTCGCAAGTGTCAGCGACTTTCCCTGGAAGCAAGCACTGGAAGCGGATCTTCGAGAACTGGTAGGTCCCTCCAAATGTGGAATTCCGATTTTTCAATTACTGCCCTCCTCCGACACCCGGCCTTATACTGAGCTTGTTCTGCAGACCTTTTGCCGTTCGAGCGGATCGGATTTGAACTCCATTAGCCGTGGCCCAAGCGAGGTTCGTTATTGCCTTGAGACCGATTCCGCCACGGGTCCACTGGTCCTGGTCCGCTATGCCAAGGGGTGGCACGATCCAGCAGCAGCGAGGCATGTGTTGGCGGAGCATCTCACCGGCTGGACGGTGGATTTTCGTGGGGTCCCACCGGTGCCGGTCCAGTCCGAAGCGTCGGCGAGTACAGCGTCCACGACTACCGCTCCTGCCGTTCGCCCTGGTGAGTTGGTCATCGAGCAGGCGTCCACAACTGGCAACATGCAGGCATTCTTTTGGGTTCCCCTGCTCGAACCCCTAGCACCAGCACCGCAGGATCAAAATCAACCCAATCCAAACCAGCAAGGTCCCCAAACGGCGGTCGGGGAGGGGCCATGAAGCTTTGTATCTCTCCCCAAAAACCAACTCCTGCGCGAAGAGGAATAACGCTTCTCTTGACAATGCTCGTGTTGGTCCTGGCCGTGACTGTTCTCTCTCGCCAGATGTTACGGACGACGGTTCTGCGGATGTCGTCGGCCTCGGCCACATTTGGCGTCGAAGCACAATGGATCGCCGAGGGTGTAGCAAGGCAATGGCAGGAACAATCTCGCGATTCCAAAGTGAATGTTGATGACCTGCTACGGCCTGTTTCCTGGGAAGTGCATTCGAACGCGTTCGATGTTCCCACGAGCATTGAAGTCTTTCCTTCCAGCACCCAAAGCAAGCTGTATTTGCCTGCAATGGCCAAAGAGGACTGGCTCGCCTTTTGGCAGCATCAGTCCACCAGCATCACGCTTGCTGACGATCCCGACACAAAACTGCTCGAAAGCGGCAGCACCGCACTGGAAGTGATCCTCTCCGCCAAGCATATCAGCGCCCAGGATGCCTATCTTCCCGCGTTAAATCGGGGGCAATCTGTGGCGCCTGCCGATGTGATGACCGTGTGGGGTGACGGCCGCCTGGACCTCAATCGAGCATCTCGCGAAGTGCTCCAAGCGAGGCTGAAAACGTTTACTGATGCCCAGATTTCAGGCATCTTGCGAATTCGCGCGTCCGGTCCCATCAAAGACATCACACAAATCAATGACGAACTGAGTCTTTCAGAGGATCAGAGTCGACTGCTCTCTAGCGTTGCCGCCTATGCTCCAAGCTTCTTGGAGTTGGTGATCCGTATTCGCCATGGCGGCCTGTGTGCGGTCTATTTTTCGGTTATAACGGTGGGCAAAGAGGGTCAGGTGCTGGAGGTTCGGCCGATCTTATAAAATGAAGAATCGGCCGGGAGATGTGCATGAAGAGCTTTCCATCCATAGCCGCGCGCCTTCGATCTATTGCACGAATGTTGCATGCAGCGGGGTGGGCTCTCTGCATTCTTTCGCTCGTTCGCCTCGCGTGGATCAGCGTATCTGATCTATCTCGAAATAACGCTGTATCGGCCATGCCAGTCAATACCAGTTCCACAACCCGGCCAATGGAGCAAGGGGATGTGCTTGCCGTTCTTGCTTCCCGCTCGCTACGCATGGACTTAAAGCCGCCGGCTCCGCCCGCAGCACCAACACCGGTTGCCCAAACCGTTCACCCGCCCGATATCGAGGTCATCGGCACCATTGTGAATCCCGGGCAGCCGCCTTCCGCGTTCGTTCGCTCCAAACGCGCCGGCAAGCTGGTGACGGTGAAGCCCGGGAGCGAAGTGGATGGCGCGACAGTCAAATCCATAACCGAAGGTCAGCTGATCCTGGAACTCCAGGGACAGGAGTTTCCGGTTCAGGTGGGGAGGAAGGGATCTTGACGTTGTTCCGGTCAAAGCCGCTGCGCGCCAGCTTGTGTGTCGGTCGACAGGATAGCCGATTGTTCTGGTCATTGGGAGACCACGGAGGTGGTCTTGCCATTCCAAGCGAAGAGTCCTCCCCCAAAGCCATTTTGCAGCAGGCACTTAGCTCGCTGCGCCAGCAAGTTGAGCAAATCGGAATAAGCACCCAGCACGTTCGGTGGCGGATTTGCGTTCTTGGCGGCTTTTACGCACCCGCCCAGCGACCTGCGGGACGATGGAGTACCGTTCTGGCAACTGCTGCAGCAAATGATCTTGAACATGTATGTCCTGTCCCACTGGACGAGCTTCATACCTCCGCCATTCCCATCAATCCGGACAAGGCCTGGGTTTGCGGATTCGACAAGGCCGTACTTTCGGAGTGGAAGGCTGCCGCCGATGAACTTGAAATAGCGCTGGAAGGCGTTTGGAGTCACGCCGCAGCACTAGTGGACTTCTTTCTCGAGTCCGGAAGTAATGCCCCTCGAAGCCTGCGCTGGCAGGATGGCTTCACGCGAGTCGAACTGTGGCCTGCTGAAGATTCGATTTCTCAATGCATTGATCGAATTCGCGTCTATGCCTGGCGCGAGCCTGCAGAAGCGGCCGGCATTCAAGAATTCATCGCTCAAAATGCTCCGGCAGATCTCGTTCGCGACTGCCCGATCCCGGCCCTTCCCGGCGCCGCTCTTCACCTGCTACATGCGATCGATTCCTCCGAGAGTTTGAATTTGTTGCACAGTTCCTTTCGATCCAGCGCCTTGGAACACCGCATCCAGCGTCCCTTTGCCTCTGCGCTAATGCTCTGCTCCGTCGCATTCCTGATTCTTGCCCTCGGCTATGTTGTAAGTGGACAAACAGCCAGCCGAGAGGCGCAGAGTGCCCAAGCGCAGCTTGCTGCCTCTTGGCACCAAATACACGGCCCTTCCCCATTGCCCCCACTTGCAGTGACGACCATGGAACAGGAGGCCGCCAACTGGCGCACCGCACGCGCAGAACTTCCATCCTTCGATGCCCGGCGGCCTGGCACCATGGCCGCCTGGGCAATGCTCGTCGAAAACCTCCCGAAAGACTTGCCGGTGTCGGTATCCTCGCTGCGCAATCACCAGGGAGAGATGTGGATCGAAGGTCAGGTTAAATCGCCAGGCGATGCGCGTAAGTTGGAATCGGCCTGGGATGGTATTGGCGCTCTAACGGCCGATCCCATGAGGCTTAGCGCCGGATCGGGTGGTCTGGTAAGTTTTTCGATGCGGATGCTGCTCCGATGACAACGACTCAAGGAACGCTAACACAGAAGGTATCGCTGGACGTCGTCTGGCAATACCTGCGACAGCCGCTATGGATAGCCGCACTGACGCTTGCAGGGACATTGCTGCTTGTGTCCTGGATGGCCAGTCGTGATCAAGCCGTTCGGCAAATCGCCGCACGAAATATCCAAAATGCCGTGCGTATAAAACGAGCAGCCATGGATCTCGCAATGCTCATCCCTCCTCAAATGTCCGGAGACTCAGGGCGGAAAATCTCGGCACTTGTCGATCAGGCTCTTCATTCGGCGTCGGTTTCTGATCATCAGCTCCGGACCCAGTCCATCCGAACCCTGGGGGCGGTCGGGCAAACGGGTGTTTCCAAGCTGCAGGCCCGCGTGGAGATCGTCGAATTGTCCCTTGCACAAGCCGGGTCGATCGTCCAGGCGATCGAACGATCCGGAGAGCCCGTCTGGATCGAGTCCAGCGATTTGACAGCCTCATCCCAAAATCAATGGAACCTCGTCCTCGAAATCGATTGGCTTCAAAAGCAGTCCAACTGAGGGTTGTTGATGGTTATGCCGTATTCCCCTGCAGCCAACGCCAAATCTGTACGCTCCTTGGCGGTCGCCGGAGTGCTGCTAGCTGTGTTTAGCGGAGGGTGTTCCCAGACGTCGCAACAACCTGGCACAGGCGCCACTGCGGCGGCTCTGAATGCCAAAGGTGTCGCCGCCAAAGACCCCAAAGCTGCCAGGGAATGGTTCCAAAAAGCCATCGCTGCTGATTCCTACTACGGACCGGCGTACAACAACCTGGGAATTGTGCTGCTGAATGAGGGAGAGTATTTCGAAGCAGCCAAAGCATTCGATCAGGCGATACGTAATATGCCCAATAATCCTGAGCCTCGGGTGAATCTCGGGCTCGTGTACGAAGACGCCGACCAACTCGAAAAGGCGCGAGATCAATACCAACAGGCTCTGACTGTGGCGCCGGAATCCATCGATGCCTTGCAGGCTCTCACACGTGTGCAGGTGCGGCTCGATCGTGTGGATGATAGGACTGTTGAGGCATTTCGGCAGATCGCATTGCGCGGAACCGACGCGCAGTGGCAATCGTGGGCGAAGAGCATGTTAATCCGGTTCGCTGGCTCAAGCGATGCCACGCAACCGTAAAATCCGTAAGCGTCCGGTGAACCTTTCAATTACCCACATCTCGGGCTAGGCAATAGCCGAGGTGGATGTCGGTGAGCCTCGCCATGCCGCGCCACAGCACCATGTTGCCGGGCGGCGCGTCCCTCTTCCGATTCAGGTACCGTACGCGTCCGGCCAACGACATCTGATGGAATTGATGGCTGGGCGCAGCGGTTGCGTGTCGCGATGAGCAGACAAGATTTCAGACGAGAGGAGTGGTGGATTGCCAGCGGCCAGGCAGCAGTTCTGCCAAGCGGCTGCTGGAATGTGGTGAGCGTTACGTGAACGGCACCCTATGCTGAAGGGCCGGGGCTGCGGAGTTTCCATTGGTCGGGCAGCCAGGCGTGGAGCTGGCTGATGGGGGTGGCCGGGAGGTTGACCAGCAACTGGGTGAGATAGAGTTGCGGATTGATCTCGTGGCGGCGGCAGGTGCTCGTTAGGCTCGATAACACCGCTGCAGTCTGACCGCCGCGCTCGTTGCCCACGAACAGGCTGTTCTTGCGATTATGGAAAGCTTTCCATAATCGCAAGAATTGGCTATTTTGCGGTTCAGACAATGGCGGGACCACCGCCGCGGTCCTCTTTAGCATCATCGCTACCTGCCAGCGTCACGGTGTTAACGAGTTGGAGTACCTGCGGGACGTGCTCACGCGTATTGCATCGCATCCGATGGGCCTTGTGCCCGAACTCCTGCCTGGCCGCTGGAAGAACCAGGCGGGTCCCTCTTGGCAGGCCTCTGCCACCGCGTGATAATCCTCGCCATGAAAATGGCCCGACATCGCACAACCGCCGCTGATTCTGCCACGCTCGCAAAGAGAAGCTGCTTTGTGCTGCGGTTAGCGCTCGACGATATCCGGCCGCCAATTTGGCGGCGGGTGGCGGTGCCGGGGAACATCACCTTGGACCTGCTCCATGACGTATTGCAGGTGGCGATGGGGTGGGAGGACTATCACCTCCATGAATTCACCATCAATGGCCTGCGATACACCGAAGATCCCGAGGAACCTGAGCAAGGCCTCGAAGAGACGGGCATCGCGCTAATGAGTCTGCTTGCCCCGGCGACGGAGAAGAAGATCGCCTTTGGCTATCTCTACGACTTCGGCGACGGCTGGCGGCACACGGTAAAAGTGGAGAAGGTCGCGCCGGTGCCGGCGGGACATGACATCCGGATCACGTGCCTTGGCGGCAAGCGCCGTTGCCCGCCCGAGGATGTCGGCGGCCCGTGGGGATATGCCGATTACCTCAACGCCATTGCCGATCTTGACCATGAGGAGCATCAGGACATGCTCGCGTGACGTGGTCCTTTTGATCCAGAAGCCTTCGATATCGAGTCGGTCAACCGGGAACTGGGCAAACTGCAACGCTGGTCGCGAAACAGAATCCCGTAGCCGTCCGTCTCTCCCAACAGCTGTACCCCACAGTTCCCCCTGCATAGATCAAGGTGCGGTTCGCCGGACGCTTACGACGCTTACGATCAATGGAAACTCCGCAACCCCGGCCCTTCAGCATAGGGTGCCGTTCACGTAACGCTCACAGCAAATGAGGGTCAAAACCGCGCCGCACCAGCACGCGCCGCCGACCGACAACCACCTCGATCGCACCGGCCCTCTGGGCATCCGCCCTGTCCGTCCGAGTCGTGAGTTCGACAAAACCCATCGCCGGCAGCCGTTTCCCCCT
>DATKPA010000065.1:0-12952 GCA_035524355.1 Phycisphaerae bacterium
GCGGCGCTGGAATCGCTGACGAAGCTGTTTCCCAAGGAAGCGACGGTGATTGGTCCCGACGGGGCGCAGCGGCTGGTGAAACTGGAGGAGCTGCGGCTGGGGGATCGCGTGCTGATCAAGCCGGGCGAGAACGTGCCCGCGGACGGCACGGTGCTCGAAGGGATTTCGTCGCTGGACGAATCGGCCATCACGGGTGAGTTCATGCCGCGGGAAAAAGGGGTGGGCGCGGCGGTGTTTGCGGGGACGCTCAATACCAGCGGCCGGCTGGTCATTGAAGTGACCAAGCCGGCGCAGGACACGACGCTCGCGCACATCATTCACCTGGTGTCGCAGGCGCGCGAAGAGAAGGCGCCGGTGGAGCGGCTCTTCGACAAGGTAGGATCGGCATACACCGTGACCGTGCTTGCGGGAGCGGTACTGGCGTGTGCCGCGATGCATTTTGCCAGCGGAATTCCGTGGTTTACGACCAGCAGTGGCGGGGCAGTCACCACCGGTGCGATTTACCGGGCGATCACGCTGCTGATCGTCGCATCGCCCTGTGCGCTGATCATTTCCACGCCGGTGGTCATTCTGTCGGCGATTGCGACCTGCGCGCGGCGCGGCATCATCCTCAAGGGCGGTCGGCACCTCGAATCGCTGGCGGCGCTCAAGGCGCTGGTCTTCGACAAAACCGGCACTCTCACGACTGGACAGGTGCGTTTGGCCGGCATCGAGGTGATCGATCGGAGCCATGTGGCACCCACAACGAATGGCTCGCCGACGCAGCGGTGCGCCCTCGTTGAAGCGGTGGAGGATGAAGCTTCCGAAGATCGGCAGCGCCAACTGCTCCAGGCCGCGGCATCGCTCGAAACGAATTCGACGCACCCCCTCGCCGCGGCGGTCTGCCGCGCTGCGGAGGAAGCCGGCCTCGCCACGCTTGCGGTCTCGGATTTCCTGCAGGAGGGTGGCAAGGGCATACGGGGAATCGTGAACGAATTGCCCTGCGTCCTGGGCAGTCCCTCGCTCCTCGCGGGTTTCTGCCAGACGCACACCATGACGCAGCTCACGACGCAGATTGAACAGGCACAGAAGCAAGGACAAACCGCGGTCGTGCTGTTCCACGCCGGCCACGCGGCCCTTCTCAAATTCCAGGACACTCTGCGGCCCCATGCGCGCGAAACCGTCGATGAACTCCACGCTCTGGGCATCCGTCCACTGGTGATGCTGACAGGGGACAATGCCACGGTGGCAAACGCGGCAGGGGGGGCATTGGGACTGGATGAAGTGCGGGCGGAACTTCTGCCCGCGGACAAGCTCACGCATATCACGGAACTGGTGCATCAGCACGGGGCCGTTGGAATGGTCGGTGACGGGATCAATGATGCGCCGGCGCTGGCGCGGGCCACGGTCGGCATTGCGATGGGCTCGATCGGTTCCGATGCGGCCCTCGCGGCGGCGGACGTGGTGCTGCTCTCGGATCACGTCGAGCGCCTCCCCTGGCTGATCAAAACAGCGCGGCGTTCGCGGCGGGTAATGGGGCAGAACCTGGCGTTTGCGATCGGGATGATCGTGGTATTGATTTTCTGTTCTGTGACGGGGCGGGTAGGGCTGTCGCTGGGGGTGGTGGGGCATGAGGGGTCGACGCTGCTGGTGGTGTTGAACGGGTTGCGGCTGCTGGTTTCGCGGAGAGGGGAGCAAGGGTGACTTTGCGGGAGAGAGACGGTTTTTTCCCGGAAGAATGCCAGGTTTCCGGAAAGAAGTAGTGGTTTTTTGCGGAAGGCGGCCAAGTGGGTTTTGGGGATGTGCGGGAATTGCCGGAAGAATGCCAACTTTTGGGAAAACTGCCAATTTGATTCGGGTGCAGGGGGGCGATTGGGTTTGTGTGGGTGCAATGGGTTGCAGGTTGTGGGTTTTTGAAGGGGGAATGGGGTTTTTTCGGTTCAGGGGTGCAATGGGTTGCGAGTCTGGATGGCGCAGGGTCGCAGCGGGTTGCGAGTCTGGAAGGGGTTGGTCGCAATGGGGTGCAGGTTGGGAGGGAAGCCGGGTGTTGCCTGTGAGTGTGGAAGAGGGAGACTGTGCGGTGGACGCGGAATATGCAGGTCGCATGCGCATGGGCCCCTCCCCGACATTCGATCGAATGTAAGGGAGTGTACCCTGACAAATACCTTACGTCAAGAGAATTCCGGTTGTGGGGTTGTCGCGGTATCTGTTAACCCCCCCCTCCCCCGACGACGTGAATTACCCACAAATGAACACAAATGAACACAAATGCCCCCCCCCCCCTTTTTTTTACCTTTTCCCCTTTCCCCTTCCGTTCGGTTCATGGGGGAGTTGGAGAGCGAGAGAGGGTGTAACGAGAGCGGAGGCTGGTCTCGGCAGTGGGTTGCCACCGCGCGGCCAGGGGCGGTAAACAGTTACTTTGTCGCGGGATTCGTGGTGCTGCTTGAGGCCGGGGTTGAAGGGGGTGGTGCTGGAGAAGAGGTCGAAGAAGAGGATGCATTGGTTCAGGCCGGCGCTGGGGTAATGTCAGGAACGAAGTGTCGGCGTCTTGGGCCTCGAGCATTTTTGCGATCGCTTCTTGCGGGGCCTTACGGCACCCGGCTACGAAAAGTCGGCGGCCCATTCGGGCCGGGGCGATGCCCAGTTCGGACGTTGTCGAGTTTGGGAGCGATAAATGGCGGGGGTGCAATGTGTGATATGCAGAGTTCGCGACGACGCAAGCGTTGTCGTGGGCACAATCGGTAGCGAGACATTTGATGGGTGAAGATCGATAAACGACGATGGATATGGGCTGGGTAACGATCCGTAGCGGCGGGGTGGAAGCTCGCGGCGAGTGTGCTTTCGACTTCCCTTTGGCCTGCCCCTCACCCCTGCAGCGGCGGGGTGTTCACTTCAAAACTTCCGGTCGCGTCGAAGAGTCCGTCGTATGCGTCGCGCACCTTGCGGAGCCTCAGCGTGATGAGCACGTAGACCGGCATGGCGAATGCGAAGGCGAGTCCGGTGCATGCGCCGGCGTACATTCCGACCTGCATCGCCGCCTCAAACCCCGGCGGCATGGGTTTGCCCAGCGGCACTGCGGCGGCCATTGTGAGCGGCAACACCAACGTAAAGCTCAATGTGAAGGCGATCACGGAGACCACCACCTTGCCGCACGCGTATAGCGTCAACAATCGCTGACCTGCCTTTTCGAGCTTGAGCGACCAGACCGATCCGAAGAGCAGCAGAAGGTCCAAGATCAGGCCGATTGCGCCGAGTCCAAAGAGCATCAGGATGTACCAGAGCTCTTTCTTCATGGCGATCAAGGCAGGGGATGCAGCCGGGAGCGGCACGAAATAGAAGGCGATGCCGCCGAGTCCCGCCAATAGCCCGAGGGTTGCCCAGCAGATTCCAATAATGCTCATCACCCTGAGGGATGTCGGACATGGACCCATGTTCCGTCTCACCGGTTAGAGAGCTTTTCATCTTTATGTAAGCACTTTCGTCTTTTTAGCAAAATCTTGCAACAGGCTGCGGTTTCGTGTACATTGCCCGATTCCCCGCCCGCGGGTAGGAGCGGTCCTGCTCCGCGCACAGAATGCTGTGTCCACGGCGGTTATGCAGGCAACTGGTAAGTTGAGGTCCACACGTGGTTAAGATTCGTCTCAAGCGCTTCGGCCGTAAGAATCACGCCTTTTGGCGCATCAATGCCGTCGATCACCGTTCGCCGCGCGATGGCAAGGTGCTGGAGGAGCTTGGATTCTACGATCCGGTCAACAAGGACAGCGCCAAGCAGATCGTGGTGAACAAGGCGCGTGTCGAGTTCTGGATCAAGCAGGGCGCTCAGCCGTCCCCGACGGTGAAGCAGTTGCTTGGGCGTGCTGTGGATTCCGAGGCCCTGACCCCGGCAGCGGCGCCGACCGCCTAAAGGCGGAACTCCAACGTGCGAATTGATGTCCTGACGCTCTTTCCTGAGATGTTCACCGGCGTGCTGGGGAACAGCATTCTCAAGCGGGCGCGGGACAAGGAAAAGGTTTCTTACCACCTGCACCAACTGCGGGACTACACGAGGGACCCGCATAAGAAAGTAGATGATCGGCCCTTCGGCGGCGGGCCCGGTATGGTGCTGATGTGCCAGCCCGTGATTGATGCGGTCGCCGCGATCGAAGCGATGGATTCCGCCCCGGCCACGCGAATCCTGCTGGTTCCGACGGGTGAAAAGTTTACGCAGAAAATGGCCGAGGAATTGAGCGGGTTTCCGCGGCTGCTCCTGATCGCGGGGCACTATGAAGGCTTCGATGAGCGGATCCATGAGATCCTGAAGCCGCGGGAAATCAGCATCGGGGATTACGTTCTTTCCGGCGGTGAACTGCCGGCGATGACGGTGCTCGATGCGGTGGTGAGGCTCCTTCCGGGCGTGCTGGGCGATGAGCTTTCTTCGCACGGCGAATCGTTCGGGACGGGCGATGCGACGATCAACGGCGGACTCGAGTATCCGCACTACACGAAGCCTCGGGAATTCCAGGGGCTGAGTGTGCCGGAGATTTTGCTCTCCGGGAATCACGGCGCGGTTGAGAAATGGCGTCGGGAACAAGCGAAAATTCGGACGGCCCAGCGCCGCCCCGATCTGTTGAACGACGAAGGAGTTAATTGAGTTAATTGAGTTAATTGGGTTAATTAGGTTAATTAGGGCCGCAAAAGTCCCAATTAACTCAATTAACTTAGTCACTCAATTAACCCGTCATGAACCAGGATCCGCAAGCGGGATCCAAACGGACGGTCGATTGAATGAGGGAACGTCCCCTCTCTCCCGTCACCCGCACCGCGGCTCCGCTCCCCCCCCAACGGGCGAAAAGCCCAAGGAGTCAGACGCAATGAAGAACGCTCTTCTTGCCCACGTAGAGGCGAAGCACCTCAAGGCCCAGCCCCCGAAGTTCGAAGTCGGCGACATCGTCGATGTGCACCAGCGCATCGTCGAAGGGGACAAGGAACGTATCCAGGTCTTCTCCGGCACGGTGATCATGACCAAGGGCGACGGGATCAACGCCAGCTTTACGGTACGCCGCATCGTCAATAATGAAGGCGTGGAGCGTATTTTTCCGCTGCACTCGCCGAAGATTGAGAAGCTGGAAGTGAAGCGCAAGAGCCGGGTGCGGCGCGCGAAGTTGTACTATCTGCGCGAACGGACCGGCAAGGCGACTCGCCTGAAGGAAGGGGATCCGATCGTTGTCGGCGATGCTCCCGCGGCCGCTCCGGCGACTCAGTCGCCGGAAGCCAAGTAAACATCCCCCCATATCTCAAGCCTCCTCAAAGACCCGCACCGGCGGGTCTTTGTTTTTGCGCGCGCCTATCGGGCGAATTCGACCGCGAACAGCCCGTGGAGCGCCCGCCAGTCAGCGGGAAAAGCAAGTAAATCCATTTTTCATTTGCCCCCCGTTCACATCCGCGGTTATCGTTTCCGGGGGAGCCGAGTCAATTCAGGAGAAGGGGCGTTTATGAAACGATTACCTGTCGTGTTTCTCGCTGCATTGTGCGTTTTTGGGTCGACCGTCAAAGCCGCACCGCTGGATGACCGAGTTCCGAAGGATGCGTTGATCTATGTGGGGTGGCGCGGAGCGGACGATCTGGCGGCTGAATATGCGCAGTCCAATCTCAAGCAGGTGATGGACACCGCGGGGATGGGAACTTACCTGCAGCAGCAGATGCCGCACTGGATCGAGATGGCGGCGGAGAAGGATCCATCGGCACCGGAGCAGATTAACGATCTGCTGGCGGGGCTGAATCTGGCGTGGCGGCATGCGGTGGCGGTTTACGTGGGGCCGGTGGAGTTTCCCGCAGCGCCCGCGCAACCGAAGCCGCGATTCGCGTTTCTGTGCGATGCGGGGACGGATGCTCCGGCGCTGCTGGCGCTTTTGAAGAAGTATGCCGAAAAGAGCTCGCCGCCGGCCGAAGCGAATCTCAAGATCGAGCAGCAGGGCACGCTGGTGATGATCACGGCGGGGGCATCGGAGCCGGGCGATTTTGCGGTGCATGCCGACGGCTTGAATACGTCGCCGGTCTACCGTGGTGCGTTGAAGCGGATTCGTCCGAATGCGGCGCTTGTCAGTTTTATCGATTGCAAGGCGATTCTGGCGACGATCCACGAGGGCGTCATGAAATCGCCGGAGGCTCCGACGGAGGTGGCGCAGAGATACGACGCCATCGTTGGGGCGTTGGGGATTTCGAATCTCGGGGAAGTTGTGTATGGGGGCGGGTTTGATGGGAAGCAGTGGGAGGAGGATTCATTTATCGCCATGAAGAGCCCGCGGACGGGGGTGCTGTCGCTGCTGGAACCCGGGCCGATGGATGAGGCGGTGCTGGCGACGGTGCCGAGCGATGCGGTTGCGTTCACCGTGATGCGATTCGATTTCATGAAGCTGTTCAGCACGGCGAGGGATGTGATCAGCCAGATCGATCCGGACGCTCTCGAGCAATTCAACCACAGCATTGCGGAAGCGAATACGCAGTTGGGGTTCGATGTGGAGAAGGATTTTCTCGCGACGCTGGGGGATCACTGGGCGTATTACCGCTGGCCGTCGCCGGATGGTATAGGGCTGACGCAGGCGGCGGTGCACAAGCTGAAAGATGGCGACACGTTCGCCAAGACGCTCAAGAAAATTGGGGAGCAGGCGGTGTCGCAGTCGGGGGGGAAGCTGGAACTGAGGGACATGGAAGTGGATGGGATTGCGGTGACGCAGGTAAGCGCATCGATGGTGAATTTTGATATCGCGGTGCGGAACGGGTATCTGTACGTGTCGTCTGCGGCGGGAATCAGCGCGGCGGTGAATCAGGTGGAGAAGAAGCAGGCGTCGATCGTGGAGAATGCGGACTATCGCGAGGCGCGTGGGGCATTGCCGAAGGTGGCGGTTTCGTCGCTGGAGTATTCTGATCCGGCGAAGATTTATCCGGAGGAGTACCGGATGGCGGCGATGTTTCTGCCGTTCCTGGGCGCGGTGGGAATCAACGTGCCGGTGCAGGTACTTCCGAATCCGGCAAAATCGGCTCCCTATCTGACGCCCGGCGCGAGCGAATACTGGACGGACGAGGACGGCGCGCATTTTGCGAGTCGCAGTGCCGTGCCGGGTGCTGGGTTGCTGGGGCAGAAGCAGAGTGAGGCGAATCCTGCATTAGCGGTCGCATCTCCGTCGTTTCCGCGGATTCTCCGCATCACCGATATCCTGCTGGATACGACGAGCCAGAGCAGAATGCACGCTGGAGATCTGCTTCGCGAGATATCGACACAACGCTGATATTCGAACGCCCCCTGCGTGAAGGGCACCTGATCGGGTAAGATGATACGACTCAGGAAGTTGGCGAAACGTGGTATTGCTCTTGCTGGTGTTCCTGGTGGCATGTAAGTAGTGACCGCGGCTAATCGCAATTGGTGCTTCCGGCTATGAGTGAGCAAACCGCCAGCGGGGCGTTCTTTCTGAATATTCTCGTCGTTGACGACGAGATCAACATCCGTAAAACGCTGGCGTTTTGCCTGGAGGGGCTGGGTCACAAGGTGGTCGCCGTCTCCAATTCCGCTGACGCGCAGGCGGAGGCATCGCGGCGTTCGTTCGATCTGGCATTCGTGGATCTGCGGCTCGGTGCGGAAAAGGGGCTGGATCTCATTCCGCTGCTGATAGCGAACAGCCCGTGGATGAAGATCGTGGTGATCACGGCGTATGCGTCAATCGACACGGCGGTGCAGTCGATGAAATCCGGTTCCACGGATTATCTTCCCAAGCCGTTCACGCCGGCGCAGGTCAAGCACATCACGCAGCGGATCGCGGAGATGCGGCAGCTTGAGCAGAACGTGAATGCGCTGCAGGAGACGCTGGGCCGCACCAGCCCGGAAGTGGATCTGCACGCGACGACATCCCCGGGCATGCAGCGGGCGATTCACCTCGCGCAGCAGGTGGCGACGACGGATGCCACGGTGTTGATTCGCGGGGAATCGGGGACGGGCAAGGGGGTGCTGGTGCGGTCGATTCATGGGTGGTCGGCCCGGGCGCAGAAGCCATTTGGGGTGGTGTCGTGTCCGTCGCTTTCGGCGGAGCTGCTGGAATCGGAACTGTTTGGCCACATCAAGGGTTCGTTCACTTCGGCCGTGCGCGACAATCCGGGGCGCATCGCGACATGCGAGGGCGGGACGCTGTTTCTGGACGAAATCGGCGATCTGCCGATCGGCATCCAGCCGAAGCTGCTTCGGTTCATTCAGGACCGGGAGTACGAGCGGATAGGCGAGCAGATCACGCGGCGCGCGGATATCCGGGTCATAACGGCAACGAACGTTGATCTGGACAAGGCGGTGAAGGAGGGGCGATTCCGGGAGGACCTGCTGTATCGTCTGAACGTGATTCAGATCGAGATACCGCCGCTGCGCGAACGGGCGGAGGACATTGTGCCGATGGCGGAGCGGATGCTCGCCTTTTTCACGCGGAATCGGCCGCGGAAGGTGCTGGGGTTCTCGGCGGAGGCTGCGGAAATTCTCCGCCGTCACACCTGGCCGGGAAACGTGCGTGAGCTGCGGAACGTGGTTGAGCGTTGCGCGATTCTCGCGACATCCGAATGGGTTGGCCCGGAGTTGCTTCCGGGCTCGGTCTCGACGGTTGCGCCCGATCCCACGCCGGGAGCGCTGATCTCGCTGGAAAAGCTCGAGGAATTGCACATCAGGCGGGTGCTGGCGGCGACCAAGAGCCTTGACGAAGCCGCCGAAATTCTCGGCATCGATGCCGCCACGTTGTGGAGAAGACGCAAAAAATACGGGATATAGAGCGTTTCAAGCCTTGCCTCGTCACGATACCGCGGCAACTTCACGAGCCAGGTATTCCCGATCGGATGATTCATGACAAGCCTGCGCATTCGCCTTCTCATCGGTTATCTCCTGCTTCTGGCGCTTCTGGTGCTGGCGGGAGCGGTGAGCGTGTTCAGTGCGGATCGCGTGTGGGTGCTGATCCTGCTCGGGATTTGTGCGGCGGCAGCGGGCGTTCTCGTCTATGCCATTGCGCGCGGCGTGATCCGGCCGATCGATACCCTTACGCTGTGCGCCCGGCAGATCCAGTCCGGCGATCTTGATTCGCGCATACACCCCGCCGGCGCCGCCGAGATCGCCAACCTCGGCGAATCGCTCAACGCCCTGGTGTCCTCGTTCCAGGAACTGCGTCGCTACGATGAGGCCCGCCTGCTGCGAACGCAGGAGACCACGCGGACGGCCATCAATTCGCTGCCGCATGCCGTGGCCATTTTATCCCCGGAGGGACAGGTCGAACTTTCAAATGATCTGGCGGAACGGTTGTTTGAAATCAAGTCAGGAGAGGAATTAGGTCGGTTGCCGCACAAATGGCTGCGCTCGCTCTTCGACCGCGCGGTCGAAACCGCGAGGCCCGTGGAGTCCAAGGGTTTTGATTCCGCGATTCAGGTGTTTGACCACTCGCGCGAGCTCTTCTTCCTGCCGTACGCGGTTCCGATTCTCGACCGGAATCAGCGCGTCGCGGGTGTCACGATCATCCTGGTGGACGGGACCGAGCTGCGGCAGATCGATGAGGCGAAGTCCGGGCTGATTGCGTCCGTCTCGCACGAGCTCAAGACCCCGCTCACCTCGATTCAGATGGCCATTCATTTGCTGCTGGAAGACAGCGCCCGGTTCACACCCCGGCAACTCGAGATTCTGCAGGCGGCGCGCGACGATGCCGATCGGCTTCACAGCCTCATCGCGACGCTCCTCGACGCCGGCCGGCAGCGTGCCAAACCGGAGTGAGCGGCTCGTGACTCACGGAAGTTTTTCCTGGGTTGCGGGCGCTTCCGCCGGATGCCGCCGTTCGTGCATGGCTTCCAGCCGCAGTTTCTGCACCGTCACCTGGTAGGGGCTCAGCACGTCTCCGGAAAATGGAAACGCTCCAAGCGATTTGACGTGGAAACCCGCGGCATCCGTCCAACTCACCTTCAGGTAAGGCGTCAGATGCGGAGTAAGTGCCGCGAGCGGGGGGAGCGTGTACGGCACGCTCCACTCCGCCAGCAGTTCCTTGATGACGTCGTAATCCTCCGGCGCAACCTTCGGCAAGTCGAGGTATCCGAATCCGGACATCTGCTGATTGCCCAGTTTCTTCCTCAGTGCTGCAAACGTCGGATTCGCCGTGATGCTTCCGGCCGTCGCTCCGTTGTCGATGGCGTGCTGAACGGCCGACTTGCTGATCCCGACGTAGAGTACATCGCCCTGGATGGCCCATGCGGGCGACGCCAGCGGCAGCGTCAGGATGTGCGCGGTGATCTTGTCGTCCGGCGCGTCGAGGGCTTCGGTCTTGAACTGGACGGAGGAATTGGAGTCGCGCTGCATGATGAGCGCATTGATGGTGTTTTCGAGCGTATTCAGCGCCGTGTCCATCTTCTGCGGGTTCTTGAGCTTCGTCGCCATCACGAGATTGTCCGCCGATTTGCCCGCGGCATCGGGAAAGGCGAAATAGGTGAATTCCGTCCCCAGCGAGGCCAGCAGGTCTTTTTTGATGTCGACGCCGGTGAACGCAAAGAACTGGCGGAGGCCAAAATCGAAATTCTGCTGACCGCGCGGATCAATCTGGCCGGCGGCGTTTCGCATGTCGTCGAGGAACCGGGACCCGTCGAAGGCGAACGCGCCGGCCCAGGTGGCGTTCGCGGGAATCTGCTTCAATGCGTCGTCGGACAGCGGCTTGTTGTCCAGAAAGTCCAGAAGCCCGGTGCGGTTCGGCCCCATTCCGATGAAGAGCTGCCCCACCCACTCCGGCCCGTCGAAATTGCCGGCCCACGCAATCTGTTTAATCTCCGTGAGCCCGAGGGCCATTTCCGCCGCCGGCCATCCCTGTGCGCCGCGGCCCTTGGACGCGACGAGATCATCAATGGCGTGCAATGCCGCCTCGCCGTTGATGTAGACGATGGCCGGGGCTTCCACCGCGCCGGCGCCGAACTGCATCATGGTCTTGTTGAAATCTTCGGTGGACCCGAGACCATCGGTCGGCGGGACGGTCGCCAGGCGCTTGGCCATATCGGTGTCCGCACCGATGGTGACGAGGAGATAGTCTCCCACGGCGCTGATCGAGAAGGGAACCGATTTGTCTTTTGTGTCGGCGGCGATGGAATTCAGCTTGTCGGCGTATTCCCCGGCGTTTGCCGCACCCATCTTCGAGAAGATCGCGATCGTCGGCAGCGGCTTGTCCGGGTTCGACAGGTCGACGGTCCCCACGTAGACGCTGGTCGGGTACTTGACCGCGGTGTGCAGGAAGTCCTTCATGAACTGGGCTTTGTCCTTCTGAGGGCCCTCGAGTTTCGCCATGCGCTTATCCATCAGCGCCGTCAGCGTCTCGCGTAAATTGAGCGCGTCGAGCAGGCCCTTCATGTGGGAAGCCGCGTACTGACCGCCGAGCGCGTCTTCGCCCTCCCAGTGGACATAAGCGACGGCATCGGCGGGGACCCGATCGGCATCATTCTCCGCCCGGGCGAACACCGGGACTGCCGTCATGGCCGCGAGCATCAATGCCATGGATCGCATCTGCATAGATCGTAAAATGGTCATAAACCTTCTCCCAGAACCTTTGATTTAGAATTCTGATCGACATGTTCGATTGGGATGATAATCCGGATGAGCAGACTCCGCACCATTATTAGCGCCAGACGCATGATGAACCCGCAATTTGAGAATCGGGGAGCCAGCCGTTTCACGTCGCCGGATGTTCGGAGTACAGTAAGAGGTCAGAATTGCTGCAGTGATGATGGTGGATCCAACCATGGACATTCAACATGCGACGGCCTGGGGAATATTCCTCGCGTTCGTCCTTGCCATGCTCGGCTTCGACCTCCTCGTCCTCCATCGCAAGCCGCGCGAAGTCGAACTGCGTGAAGCATTTGTCGGGGCGGTTCTGCCCGTGATTCTGGCGCTTCTCTTCGTCGGGATCATTTACGCTGCTTACGAGCATCACTGGCTCGATCTGGGCGTCGCCAGTCAGACAAGTGAGCAGTTCAAGCACCTCTATCCGCAAAGCGGGTACGATGCCGCCGTTCAATTCGTCACCGGATACATCGTCGAACTTTCCCTCTCTGCCGACAACATCTTCCTCTTCGTCATCCTCATGAACGTCTTCAAGGTTCCGCGCCATCTGCAGCACCGCGTGCTCTTCTGGGGCGTCCTTGGAGCGATCGTGATGCGCGGCATTATGATCGTCGTCGGCGCCACCCTTATCGCCCGTTTTCAGTGGATCATCTATCTCTTCGGCGCGTTTCTGCTCTACACCGCCTGGCGCATGCTCTTCGCCTCCCATGAAACGCAGAATTTCGCCGACGGCTTCGGCAGCCGCCTCGCCCGCAAGTTCTTTCCCGTGCACCCCGAATTCGTCGGGAACAAGTTTTTTGTTTCAATCGGTGGCCCACCCCCTCGGCGAATGGCCACCACCCTCTTCGTCGTCCTGGTGTGCATCGAATTCACCGATCTTGTCTTCGCCCTCGATTCCATCCCCGCCATCTTCGGCATCACGCGCGACGCCTTCATCGTCTTCACGTCCAATGTCTTTGCCATCCTCGGCCTGCGCTCCATGTACTTCCTCCTCGCGGGCGTCATCGACAAGTTCCAGTACCTCAAGACCGGGCTCGCGGTCGTACTTGGATTTGTGGGCGCCAAGATGCTTCTTCCGGGTATCGGCGCGTTCTACGGCCGCTATGTGACGGGCACGCCGCAGCACTGGGATATCGACGAGTTCCTCTCCCTCGCCATCATCGTCGGCACGCTCACGGTTTCCATTCTTGCCAGCATCGTCAGGCCCCCGAAACATCAGGCCGCCCCCCATCAGGTTTAGGCTCTGTCTGAAAACATCAGCGGGATCGTCTGTCGGCCTGGAAAGGCCATCTGCGGCGTCCTCGACCTTCGGAATATTTGCGAATATGCCTCAGGTCTGCGTCCTTGCATCTGGCCCTTCCAGACCGCCATCCGACCGCACTGCTGTTTTCAGAC
>DATKPA010000066.1:0-27315 GCA_035524355.1 Phycisphaerae bacterium
TGGGGGTGTGGGTGGGGGAGGGGATTGTGGCGGCGATGAATCGGTTTAATGCGGGGGAGAAGTGAGGGGGTTTGGGGGCGGTGGGCGCGTGTTTGGTTGCTGCAATTTCAATAAGGAAGAAGTGATGGGCATGTCCAGCGGGGCCCCTGCCCCACAGGTGGCACCCGGCGGTGGATCGGATTGATGTGGGCACATGCGGGCAGGATGCCCGCGTTACTCGACTTCAGAGGAGGGAGGGCGTTTCCTCGGAGGACTTGCGTTTTTTGAGTTTGTGTTCGAGGCGTTTTCCGTTGGCGGTGTTCGGGACGCTGTGGAGGGGGTTTTCGACGCCGTTGAGGGGATCGCCGGGGTGGACGGCGTCGATGCGCTGCTGGATGCGTTGGGCGTAGTTTTCGGAGAGTTCGAAGCCGAGGTAGTTGCGGGCGAGTTTTTTGGCGACGATGAGGGTGGAGCCGCTGCCGCCGAAGGGGTCCATGACGAGTTCGCCGGGGTTGGAGGAGACTTTGATGATGCGTCCGAGGATTTGTTCGGGCATCTGGCAGCCGTGGAATCCGGCGCGTTCCTTGAAGGTGCCGCAGACGCGGGGGTAGTACCAGACGTCTTCTTCGGAGTTGAAGGCGTCGGGGGCATCCTGGGGGCGGAGGACCCAGGTGTCGTCGGGGAGTCGGCCGGTGGCGTTGGCGCGGTTGTCGGCGTAGACGAGCTGGCGGGCGGAGGGGACGCGGATGGGGCCGTCGTTGAAGGTGAAGGTTTTGGCGTCTTTGACGAAATGGAAGAGGTGGGTGTGGGAGCGGGAGAATTTGGCTTTGCAGTTGACGCCGAAGGTGTAGTACCAGATGACCCAGGAGCGGCAGGTGAGTCCGAGTTCGCGCTGGAAGATCATTTTGAGTTCAGCGGCGAAGTCGTCGCCGATGGCGAGCCAGAAGGTGCCGGTGGGTTTGAGGGCGCGGACGAGTTCGCGGCCCCAGTTGCGGGTCCAGTCGAGGTAATCGTCGGCGGCCTTGCGGTCTTCGTAGACGTCGTATTTGTAGCCGATGTTGAAGGGGGGATCGGCGAAGGCGAGGTCGATGCTGCCCTCGTTGAGGGATTTCATTCCGGCGACGCAGTCGATGTTGTGGAGGCGGTTGATTTCGAGGGGCATGGGTTACTCCGCGAGAAGGTAATGGAGCGATAGTGTAGCAGCGGGGGGGCGGTTGCGCAAGTTGGATACAACGGCGGAAATTGCCGGTAATTCGCGAATTCAGTATGAAGAATGCGGTCGGAACTGGGACGGGGAGCGTCTGGAATGGGAATGAGTTTACGTCAGTCGGAGCGTCACTTTTTGCGGGAGACGGATCACGGATATGATTTCCGGATGCCGCGATTGGTTGCCCTCTCCTGTACCCGGGTCTGGGCGGCGGCATAGGCGGCGCGGGGCTGATCTTCATCGAGGCCAAGATGCTCGGCAGAAAAGGGGATTGATGGACAGGCCGGACCAGGATGCGCTGCAGCGGGCGGTGGTGGCCGTTCCCGAACCGCGCTGGCCGGCGATCATAGCGATTGCGGTGTCGGGGTTGGCGTATGCGTCGCTTCCTGAGAGTCTTTCATTGGGACCGCGGTGGCTTTTGCTGATTGTGCTCGGCGTCATCGAGGTGCCAGCGCTTTTGCTCTGGCACTCCGGGCGGCATCGGATTTCGCGGTGGCTGGGCTATGTAGTCTCGTCCATTCTCACGCTTTTTGTGGCGAGTTCGGTGCTGCTGCTGGTGCGCGCGCTGACGCAGCATCGGGAGGAACCGGTGCGATTGCTGCTGTCGGCGGTGGCATTGTGGTTTTCGAACATACTGGTTTTTGCGCTCTGGTACTGGCGGCTGGATGCGGGGGGACCATTCAGGCGCGATCAGCAGCCGGGGCACGCGGAGGGGGCGTTTCTGTTTCCGCAGATGACGTGGGGGCCGACGAAGGGGAAATGGTCGCCGCGATTCGTCGATTACCTGTTTCTGGCGTTCAACACGGCGACGGCGTTTTCGCCGACGGATGTTCCGGTGCTGAGCCGGTGGGCGAAAGTGCTGGTGATGGTGGAGTCGTGCATATCGCTGGTGATCATAGCGGTGCTGGTGGGGCGGGCGATCAACATCATGTGAGAAGTCGGAAGCCAGTAGTCAGGAGTCAGAAGTTCCGAAGGAAAGATATTCTGACTTCTGGCTTCTCACTCCTGACTTCATTTTTTTAGTTGGGATGATCGCCGCGTTTGCCGAAGTGGCGGCGCATCATTTCGCGGACGAGATCAGCGGAGATCATGAGATCGCCGGCGGAACCTTCGAGCATTTGGAGACCGGGGTCGGGTGAGGGGGGGGATGAGGGGGAACGTCGGTATTCCGGCCAGAGGGCCATGAGTTCGAGGGTCTCGATGGGGTGTTTACCGATCAAGTCCGCATCGAGTTGCCCGGTAGAGGAGGCGATGGCGCCGGTGAGAACGATTTGCGCACTTGGCCAGATGCGGATGCATTGCAACTGGCGGATCATTTCGGCGGCGCGTGTGGCGCTGTCGGGGAGGCTTCCGTGCATGACAAGGATGTCGGGGCCTAATTGACCGATGGAGAAGGTGAGTTCCTCCAGGGTGAGACCGGCGCCGGCGAAGAAGACACGCCATCCGTGGGCTTCCGCGAGTGTGGCGAACATGTGCGCGCCGAGGTCGACGGATTCGCCGGGTGCTGTGAAGATGAACGCACTGCGGCCGTTTGACGCATGGCGATCGAGACGGAGTGCGGCGCTTTCCAGGAGCGAGCGGAGGGAGCGAAGTGCGGTGTTGAGGATGCGGCTGGTGGTGCTGCCATCCTGATGGAGCTGTTGGACGCACTCCATGGCGGGCCAGAGAATATCGGCGATAAAGGAGGCGGCCTCGGGGCCGCTGGAAGCGGCTTCACGCACGAGTTCGGGGTTGAGGTGACCCTTGAGGACCTGGTGAACAACGCGCTCGAGGAGAAAATCTGAGGTATGCGACATAAGACAACCGCTCCAACGGTGAAAAACCGGGACATCCTTGTCCCGCCCACTCTCAGCCTGCATGCCGGCAGGTCTGAAGGCCATGGGAACGAACTTCTTATCTGGCAGTGGGTGGCTTCTGGAAAAGCAGAAAAGCGGTTCCCACGAAGAGGGGAGTCGAGGGGCTGGGACGGGGGAGCGAATTGTTAAGAACGCATTCAGGGCGGGCACAAAAACGCAAGAAAATGCCTAAAAATGCATAGATAATGTGCATATCTAGTCAGTTTATCAGAGTTTTAAGCCTTGTATCGGGCGATTGCTTCGATATAACATTTGTATGCCAAAGCATTTATAATTTGTTGTCTATATAAGAGGCATGATGCTTCAAATATAATTTATTGCCTATTATTTGTGCTCTTGATTAGGGTATGGATATGCCAATTTGCATACCCCTGTTCATGGGACCCAATGAAGGGTCTGCCAGTCGGATAACCATTGGAACCAGTGGTGCTTACGAATCAATGGGGTCGCGGCGCGAGACGGTCGGGAGGTGGCATTTTCCTGTGGCGTTATTCATTACCGGCTAAGTTTTCCACATCGTGGAGAACTTGGCGGGGCGGCTGCGTCGGGTTTCGGCGGGGAATCGGGGAGAAAGGTGGGGGACGTCTCATGCGGCGGCGCTTCGGGCGTGTGGGGATGGTTTGTGGACAGCATGTGAGGCAGTCCTGAAGAACGCACGGCCAGGCAACCGATGGATGCCGGCGGGTGAGCGGAGAAGTTCTCTATTTTATCTGGCGAAGATTACAGGTCACCCCCCAGCGCATAAATATCCTGACAAGTGCATGGATAGAACTCTCTGTGCTGAGATCGTGCATGTTATCGGCGCGGGGGAAGTAGAGCTCTGGCACGCCGCTTGCCTTAGAGATCATCGAGTCGAGCGAAACTGCCCGCCAGCGACCTGACCCGTTGCCACGCGAGCTCTGCTTGACGCCATCTGAGATCCTCGCAGTTCTCTCTCCGATGTACCTCTGCCCGAGCAGGGCATCACAACTGAATAGCACTGGGATATCCATTAGTAACGCCGCGCCTCGAGTGCGATCGCTCACGGTCTGATGTGACGCTTTCGCAGCTGCGCTGCTGGATTCGCAACTGACGTTGTTGGTCGCACCGCAATGTTCTCCTCGGAGACGGTGCGCGCCGAATGGTTCGTGTGTTTTATTTGTGAGGTAATTGCATGAGTAACACCGCAACGAGGGGATCGACCGTGGACATTGCAGGTATGTGGTCGACCTATTGGAAGGACCGTTCGGAAGCGGCACGGAATGCCCTGATGGAGCACTATTTTAAACTGGTCAGATTTGCTGCGGCACGACTCTATCAACGGCGGGGGCGGCGGGTTGAAATCGACGATCTTGTTCAGTACGGCGCGTTTGGGCTGAAGGATGCGATCAACAGCTTCGATCCAGGGCGGGGCGTAAAATTCGAGACGTACTGTTCCACCCGCATTCGCGGGGCGATGCTCGACGGGCTGAAGTCGCAGCAATGGCTGTCGCGCGATCAGCGGCAGAAGATCACGCGATTCGCGGAGGCGCACCAGTCGCTGCTCATGGAAACCGGAATTCCGCCGGAAGATGAAGAAGTCGCGGGGCGTATTGGCGTCTGTCCGAAGACGATTCGGCGGCTGGAGCGGGAAACGATTGGCGCGAGTCCGCTGAGCCTGTTCACTCCGTGCCGGGAAATTGGCGAAGGCCACGAGGCCGATCACGCGGAAACGCTTGTCGATCACCGGGAGGAGGCCACCGTCGACCAACTGCAGCGTGAGGACGTGAAAGCGTTTTTTCTGCGGGAATTGGCAAGAAACGAGCGTCTCATTCTCATGCTTTACTATTATGAAGAAATGACGATGCGAGAAATAGGTGAGACGCTGGGGATCAGCGGCACGCGCGTGAGCCAGATGCACAGCGAGATCATTCAGCGACTTCGCCAGAGGCTCGGCCGGCGCATGATCGAGCGTGACGGGCGTTTGCATATTTCGCTGGATATTTAAGCGATCCCACGCACCGCCACGAAAAGGGCAGGCAAAAAGTAAAGAAGATGATGTTCAATTGAGCGGCCGCCTGCAGAAGAGATAAGCATCAAATGACAAAGGATATGGAAATCGAAGGGGCTGGGGAACTGGAAAACCCCGTGGAGGATCCGCGGGTCCAGCGTCGCGACAAGGAGGTTGCGACCTGGAACAAAATGCAGGGAAGCAGGTTTCTCCTGGCCGGCTGTGAGCGAGCAAGTCACGCAGGATGCGGTTGAACTGGTTCGCGAGGCAGCAGGCGTTCACCAGACACTCTCGAACAGGGAGTAGTACCGACGCGGATGCCGCAGGGATCGCGGGTCGCGGAGATGCCGCAGCAAGGAGTGCTGAGGCGTATTGCGGAAGGTGAACAGATTGACCGGTGGAGCGTTTCGTCCGACTGGCCGACAGGCAAGGTCACTCGGAGGGACAGGCCGGAAGATCGGCAGTATCCGGACCACGGCAAGGAGGCTGTGGGACGGTACGTGCTTTCGGGGGGGGGGGGGGCGGGAGGATGAAGCAGGGGGGGGGAAGCAGAGGGGTGAAAAAATGTGGGAACCGCAGGGGGCACCTGCGCGTCGAAGATTCGAGATGAGATGAAGTCGCGGTTTACGGAGGATCTGCCATGATCCGTCGGGTCGGCTTTTTGCTTCTCGGAATACTTGCTTCGATTTTGTTTCTTTCCAGGGTGGTGCGTGCGGACGGGTTGATTGTCGTGAAGGACCCGCCGCAGATTGTGCGGGGGCATTTCTCGTTTGCGCCGCTGGAGGTGACGTACCACAAGGTGTCCTGCGAGATTCACGACCAGGTGGCGACCACCAGTGTGGACCAGGAGTTTTATAATCCCAACGGGGCGCGGTTGGAGGGGGATTATATTTTTCCAATTCCGACGGATGCGCGCGTCGATAAATTTGCCATGGATATTGATGGCAAAATGGTCGAGGCGGAACTGCTCTCGGCAGAGAAGGCCCGCGGAATCTACGAAGATATTGTGCGGAAGATGAAGGACCCGGCGCTGCTGGAATATGCGGGGCGGGCGATGTTCAGGGCGCATATTTTTCCGATCGAGGCAAACGGGCGGAAGAGGATTACGCTGAAATACACGGAATTGCTGAAGCAGGAGAATGGGCTGCTGGATTATCACTACACGTTGAACACGGAGAAGTATTCGAGCCGGCCGCTGCAGAATCTGAGCGTGAAGGTGGACGTGTCGATGAGCGATCCGATCACGAGCCTCTATTCGCCGACGCACAATGTGGAGATTAAGCGGGATGGGGATCATTCAGCAGTGGTGGGGTACGAGGCGCGGGATGTTCGGCCGGATACGGACTTTCATCTTTTCATTGGCCGGAAGTCGACGCCGGTGGGGGTGACTGTGCTGACGTATCGGCCGGATGCGGAGAAGGACGGGTATTTCGTTCTGCTGGCGGCGCCGACGGTGAAGGCGGCGACGACGAGCATGGCGAAGGATGTGGTGTTTGTGATGGACACCAGCGGATCGATGGCGGGGAAGAAGATCGAGCAAGCGCGGGCGGCGCTGAAGTACTGCGTGCAGACGCTCAATGAGAAGGATCGGTTTGATGTGGTGCGTTTCAGCACGGAGGCGGAGCCATTGTTCAATGGTTTGCAGGATGCGACGGCGGAGAATCGGAAGAAGGCGGTCGATTATGCGGGAACGCTGCAGGCGAGCGGGGGCACGGCGATTGATGAGGCGCTGAAGAAGGCTCTGGAGGAACGGGATGAAGGCGCGAGCGGGCGGCTGTCCATGCTGGTGTTCATGACGGATGGCGAGCCGACGGTGGGGGAGAGCGATCCGGAGACGATCGTGCGGCACGTGAAGGAGCATGGCAAGGCTGCGGTGGCGGCGCCGCGCATCTTTACGTTCGGCGTAGGCAACGACGTCAACACCAAGCTGCTTGATCAGCTTGCGGAGCAGACGCGGGGTTACAGTCAGTACGTGTTGCCGGAGGAGAACCTGGAAATCGCGATGAGCAATTTCTGGAGCAAGGTGCAGGATCCGGTTCTGGCGGGGCTGAAGATGGAGTGTGGTGCGGGCGTTCACCTGGCGAAGATGTATCCGCACGAGCTGCCGGATCTGTTCAAGGGGGATCAGCTCGTGGCGTTTGGGACCTACAGCGGTTCAGGGAACACTTCGATCGCGTTGACGGGCAACGTCAACGGGGAACAGCGGACCTTTGCGGAGGATGTGCGCTTTGCGGACAAGACGGATGACGCGAATGACTGGATCGCCAAGCTGTGGGCAACGCGCCGCATCGGTTACCTGCTCGATGAGATGCGGCGGCATGGCGAGAACAAGGAAGTGAAGGCGGAGATCGCCGATCTTGCACGGCGATGGGGCGTTGTCACTCCGTACACGGCGATGCTGATCATGGAGGATGAGAAGCGGCACAACGTGCCGGTGGCGGTGCAGAGCTTGCGAGAGATGTCCTCGGATGCGCCGGTGCTGTCCAGCGTGAGTGTCGCCCCGGCGTCGGTCGCCTCCGGAAGCGCGACGGGCGGACAAGCGGTGAAGGACAGCGTGAATGTCACCGGGTACAAGATGGCGGGGAATCTGGATGCAGCCAGTGCGGCGGCGGAACAGTCGGATGCGCGGCTGCGCTTTGAGGGGCAGGCGAAAGGCGCGATGGCAAAGACGGTCGCGCCGTCGGGGAACTGGAATATTGACCGCGCGAAGGAATACAACCTGGGCACATCAACGCCCAACGGATGGCAGGCGGCGACCGCCGGTGACGATGTGCATGGGTATCGCGTCATCACCAACTACGCGCAGCAGACGCGCATCGTGAATAACCGGTCGTTCTTCCTGAACGGGAATCAGTGGACGGATACGTCCGTCCAGCAGAATGCCGGCGGGAAGCACGTGAAAGTGCTTTTCAACAGCGACGACTACTTCGATCTGCTGAGGAAGCACCCGGAGACGGCGCAGTACCTGGCGTTGGGGAGCAATGTCACGTTGATGGTTGGCGATACGGTTTACGATGTCGTGGAGGAGGCTGCCGCGAATTGAGGCGAACGCATCGGCTGTCAGGCGCCCGTGGGGATTTTCAGGACCCGGCAGTGGAAGCGGATCGCGTCCTGGACGTGGATGTCCCAATACGCCCAGTTGTGTTCGCCGGGGAACTCTTCGTATTCGTGCGGGAAGTGGAGGGAGTCGAGGCAGGCGTGGAACTCGCGGTTTTGGTCGAGGAGGAAGTCGTTGGTGCCGCAGTCGATTCGGAGGGCGGGACGGAGGTGGATGGGGCATTTTGTGGCGAGGGCGGTGGGGTCGTTGGACCCGCCGCGCCAGGAGGAGCCGAAGATGGCTTCGAACTCCGTCGCCATGGGCTGGAAGTCTTTGGGGCGGGTTTCGGGTTTGTAGAGCGGAGTCATGACGGCGCCGGAGTGGGAGGTTGCGGAACAGAAGAGGTCTGGGAATTTGAGGGCGAGCTTGACGGCGCCGTAGCCGCCCATGGAGAGTCCGCCGATGACGCGGCCTTCGCGCCTGGCGATGGTGGGGAAGAGGCGGTCGACGAATGGGATCACGTCTTTGATGAGGTGGTCTTCGTACAGTGCGCCGGGCGTGGTGGCGGAGTTGGTGTACCAGCCGCGGGCGGTGTCGGGCATGACGACGATGAGGGGGAGGCCGCTGACGTAACGCTCGATGGAGGTGCGGCGTGCCCAGATGGTGTGGTCATCGCCGAGGCCGTGGAGGAGGTAGAAGACGGGAAATGGTCCGGGTCCGGCGTCTGGGAGGATGACGGTGAGGCCGGTGGTAACGCCGATGGATCTGCCGAAGAAAGAGAGGTTTGCGAGTGCCATGGGGGGAGGGTACAGACTTCGCGTCGCCGGGTCCAGAGGGAGGCCGGTGGCATAAGCGTTCATTCGGGCTTACGTGAACCGTTTTTTGCCGCTACAATTCGGGACTCGAATTGCACGTTTTCCCAAGGAAGGCTCATGACGGCTCCCGACAATCCGCAATACAAAGACCGCGTCGCCAAGCTCGAAAAGTGGAAGGCGCTGGGTATTGATCCCTACGGTCAGCGGACAGATGACATCGTGCCGATCGTGAAGGCGCGAGCTCTGCACAAGGGGACGGAGGTTACGCCTCATGACGGAGCGGAGATGGCGCGAGTGGCGGGGCGCATCGTGCTTCTGCGCGACATCGGCAAACTCATCTTCATCACGATTCAGGACTGGACGGGGCGGATTCAGATTGGGCTCGCGAAGCAGGCGTTTGAGGCGTCGGGCAACTGGCCTCAGGGGAAGTTGCTCGAGCTGGGCGATGTCGCGTGGTTCGAAGGGAAAGTCGGGCATACGAAAACAGGGGAGATCACGATTTGGGGCAGCGGGTTTGGATTGCTGAGCAAGGCGCTGCTTCCGCCGCCGGATAAATTCCACGGGCTCTCCGACACCGAACTGCGGTATCGGCAGCGCTACGTCGATCTGTTTGCGAATCCGGATTCGATGGATGTGTTCCTCTTCCGTTCGCAGATGATGGATTCGATCCGCTCCTTTCTGAAAGGGCGGGCGTTCGTTGAAGTGGAAACGCCCATGATGCAGGCGATCGCCGGCGGCGCCGCGGCACGCCCGTTCATCACGCATCACAACGCCCTCGACATCGACCTCTACATGCGCATCAGCCCCGAACTCTACCTGAAACGCCTTATGGTCGGCGGCATGGAGCGCGTCTTCGAGATCAACCGCAACTTCC
This sequence comes from Phycisphaerae bacterium, assembly GCA_035524355.1. Lineage (GTDB taxonomy): Bacteria > Planctomycetota > Phycisphaerae > WQYP01 > WQYP01 > DATKPA01. The sequence goes on from DATKPA010000066.1 coordinate 9,738, forward strand.
GCAATGAGGGCATCGACACCACCCACAATCCCGAGTTCACCATGATGGAGGTCTACCAGGCGTATTCCGACCTCGCCGGCATGATGGAACTCACCGAATCACTCGTGGTCCGCCTCGCTCAGGAACGGCTCGCGGGCCTCGGCAAGCCGGTCGATGGCCCGCTTCATCTCCAGTACGGCGAACGCATCATCGACTACACGCCGCCGTTCGATCGCGTCAGCTACGCTGCCCTCTTCAAGGACCACGCCGGCGTGGAGATGAACGATGTGGAGGGGGTGAAGCGCATCGCCCGGGACCGCGGTCTGCACAACCTGGAGACGACGGAGCATGATGTTCTCGTCGGAGAACTGTTCGAGCAGTTGGCGGAACCGGCGTTGAAGGGCCGGGATCGCCCGGTGTTCCTCTACGATTATCCTGCGGCCCTGTGCCCGCTCACGAAGCGCAAGCCGGGCGATCCGCGGATTGCGGAGCGCTTCGAGCTGTACGTCGCCGGCATGGAACTGGCGAACGCCTACACGGAATTGAACGATCCCTTCATCCAGGAGGAAACGTTCTCCAGGCAGCTCGCCGGCCAGAAGGAAGAAGATTCCATGGCCAAGATGGATGAGGATTTCATCACCGCCCTGCGCTACGGCATGCCGCCGGCGGGTGGGCTGGGCGTCGGCATCGACCGGCTCGCGATGTTGATGACGAACCGCGAAAGCATCCGCGACGTCGTGCTCTTCCCGCTCCTCAAGCCGCGGCTGGATGACATCGGCGAAGAGCAGATGGAGGAGGATCTCATGCGCGTCCTCCCGCAATTGCACAAGGCGGCCACTGTCCGTCCGACCACGTGGATTCTCGGCAAAGATGGAACCCTGCGCATTATGGATGTCGAATAGCACCGCAACACGGCAGGACAATCGCGCCTGCCCCTGACCCCTAACCCCTCGGTGACATGTACAAGCTCTTTCTCACCTTTCGCTACCTCACCCGCAAAAAGATCGTGATCTTCCCGATCCTGGTCGTCTGGCTCTGCGTCATGATGATGATCATCGTGACCAGCATCATGGGTGGATTCGTGGAACACGTACGGCAGGCGAATCGCGATCTGCTCGGCGACATCATCATTTCGAATCGCAACCCGCAGTACGGGTGGGCACGCTACGAGGAATTGCAGCAGTATCTCAAGCAGCAGTTCCCGGAAATGGAAGCGGCGACGCCGACGATCCAGGCGTTCGGCCTCATTTCCGCGCGTGGCGGGACGCTCGGGGTGCAGATCGAGGGGATCGATCCGGTGGGGCGGGCCAAGGTGAGCAAGTTCGGGGATACGCTTTACGAGCAGCATATCGGACCGCTGAATGCCGTCGAAGATCTGAGTCCTGCATTGCCGGCGACGGGTTCGGATCTGCAGTCCTATGCGGTGAAGCTGGAGGAAACGGCGCGGAAGCGGTTTGAGGCTGCCGATGCGGCGGCGGCGAACCAGTATGCGATCGCCACCGGGACTGCGAAGCCGACGCTGGCCGGGCAGTTGAATCTGCAGGGGTTGTGGGGATTGGTGGTGCTGGCGCTTGTGGAAGCATGGATTCTGCGTAAGCGTCGTACGGGGTGGCGATGGATTGGCGCGGGCGTGGCGGGAGTTCTGATGCTGGGCGCATTGGGGGTCATCGTTGCGTGGCCGGTGATGTTTCCGCGGGCTCTCGAGAATACGGAGGACGCGGCCAGTCAGGCGCAGCTGGAACTGACGCGGGCCGATCGAACCGTCCGGTTTGCAGCCGAGCTGCCTGTGAGCAGGCGCTTCTCGACGCGCGACGAATTAGCGAAGGCGCTGGTTCCGGCGGAGTCTTCGTTTGCCGTTCCACATCCGGATGCGACCCAACCCGGCGAAGAGCCGGAACAGGGGTGCTACGCCGGCTCGTACGTGCTGTTTCGGCGGGACAAGCGCGGCAATTTTGATCGGGACGAGCAGCCGGAGCATATGCGCGTCAAGCTCACCGTCGTCCCGATGTCGCAGCACGGCTCGATTCAGAGCATCTCTCCCAGCACCGAAACGTTCGTGCTCGTCGATGATGCCTACACCGGTGTCTACGATATCGATTCCACCTGCGTCTATGCCCCCTTCAAGACCATCCAATTGATGGCGAACATGCGGAACGAACTGCTGAAGGAAGGCGACCCCGGGTGGGCGCCGCCGCGCTGCAGCGAACTGCTGATCAAATTGAAGGGCAATGTCGGCGAGGAGGAATTGACCCGCATTCGCGCCCGGATGGAACAAGCCGTGGCGAAATTCCAGGAGGCTCATCCCGACGCCTACTTTGATGCCCTCGACGTGAAGACGTGGTTCGAAAAACAGGAAAAATACCTCAACGCGGTGCAGAACGAGAAGAACATGATGACGTTCATCCTCGGCCTGATGTCGCTGGTCGTCGTCGTCGTGATCTTCCTCATCTTCTACATGATCGTGCGCGACAAGACGCGCGACATCGGCATCATCAAAGCCGTCGGCGGCGCCGAAGAGGGCGTGGCGGGAATCTTCGTGACCTACGGCGCCTTCATCGGCATCGTGGGCGGATTGCTCGGCGTCGTCTCCGGCGTGGCGTTCGTGACGCACACCAACCAGATCCACGAGTGGATTTACCGCATGACCGGCGTGGTCATCTGGGACCGCTCCGTTTACGTGTTCGATACCATTCCCGACACCGTGAACCCCCGCGAAGTCGCCCTCTATTTCGCCGCCGCCGTAATCGCCGGAATCCTCGGCGCCGCCATTCCAGCAATCGTCGCCGCGTCGCAGGACCCGGTGAAGGCGGTGCGTTATGAGTGAGCTGATCCGCCTGCAGAACATTCACAAGTCCTACGAGATGGGGCCGGACATGGTGCCGGTGCTGCGCGGCGTCGATCTCGTCGTGAACGAAGGGGAATTCGTGGCGATCATGGGCGCCTCTGGTTCCGGGAAATCGACGCTGCTGCACATCGCCGGCGTGCTCGATCAACCGGACGAATTCTCTCCCAACGGGAACGGCAAAAAGAACGCCCGCGGAGAAGTCTTCTTCCGCGGTAAGCCGGTTTCAAGCCTTGGCCGCTGGGGCAGGCACAAACTGCGCAACCATGAGTTCGGTTTCGTCTTTCAGTTCTACCACCTTCTGCCGGAACTGAACGTCCTCGAGAACGTCCTGCTTCCCGCGATGGTGGATGCGCCGTTTTACATGGCGCTGATCCGCGCACGCCCACGGAAGGCGGAGGCCCTGGCCTTGCTCGACGCGTTCGGACTTTCGAATCGCCTGAAGCACCGCCCCGCGCAACTCTCCGGCGGCGAACGCCAGCGCGTCGCCATCGCCCGCGCCCTGATCAACCAGCCCGCGCTGCTCCTCGCCGACGAACCGACCGGCAACCTCGACGCGAAGACCGGCCGCACCATTCTCGACGTACTGCTCGGTCTGCATAAAAATCGCGGCCAGACCATGCTGCTGGTCACACACGACCCCAATGTGGCGAAACTCGCCGATCGCACCGTGCAACTCGCTGAGGGGCGAATCGTCCCGTAAAGCGGGCATCCTGACCGCCGCCGACTATGCCGCTTGAATGGCCTATGACCGGATTGTATCATCATTGTAGATACAGGAGATATGCCATGGCCGTACGCAGTACCGTACAAATGTGGGGAAATACCCGCGCCGTGCGAATCCCTAAGATGCTCGCGCAGGAAGTGGGATTTCAGTCAGGAACCGAAGTGACCTGGACCAAATCAGCACGCGGACTTTTGCTGCAGCCGGTTCGCGCTAAAAAACGCTATAAACTTTCGCAGTTGCTGGCGCAGTGCAAAGGAAAAAACCCGCACCGCGAAATGATCCGTGACCGAGCCGGCCGCGAAATCTTGTAAGCCACAGCAAGCGGAGACCTCATGGTTCGTCAAACTTACTTCCCGGACCGCGGTGATTTTGTCCATATGAATTTTTCCCCCGCAGCCGAACACGAGATAGCTGATCGGCACTATGCCCTCGTCCTCTCGACGCGGTCCTTTTCCAAGGCCACGGGATTCGCGCTTGTATGTCCCGTCACGTCCAACATAAAACCATGGCCTTTTGATGTTCGTGTTCCCAAGGGAATTCTTCCTCCCAAAAAAGGCAGGGAAACCGAGAGCGTCACCATGACGGATCAGATCAAAAGCATCGATTTCAGGGATCGTGAGTGCGAGTACGTCTGCAAGGCGCCCGATGGAATTCTCGACGAAGTACTGGCCAAAGTGCGAGCCATTATTGATTCTGATGACGTGGTGGCAGAAGTGAACGAATAGTCCGCCAGTGCCGCTGCGTTCCTTCCGCCCCTCAACTTTGTACAATTTCCCCATCTCATGGCCAAACGCAAACCCCACCTTCCCGATGACTCCGAAGAATCGCAGGTCCGCATGGGCTTCGGCGAGCACCTCGAGGAACTGCGCCGCCGCCTGATTTACTCCCTTCTGGGCTCTGTGGGTTTTATCGCCGTCTGCCTGTACTACATGTACGACATCGTCGGCTTCCTGCTCCGGCCGTACCGCCTTGCACTCATCGCTCACGGCTATCCGCCCTACCTCGGTTACGCCAAGCCCGCGGAGCCCGTCATCACCTTCCTCGGCATCGGCGTGAAGGCCGGTCTGATCGTCGCCAGCCCCTGGATCATCTATCAGCTCTGGCTCTTCGTCGGCGCTGGCCTCTACAAACGCGAGCGCAAGCTCGTCTACAAATACATCGGCCCGAGCGCCATCCTCTTCCTCCTCGGCGTCGCGTTCTTCTATTTCCTCGTTCTGCCCCTCACGCTCAATTTCTTCATCGGCTTCAACGACGCCACCGCCAAGACGCAGCCACATGCCACCTGGATTGAGAAAAAGCTGGGGCTGGACCCGGCCCCGGGCATCGACTTCAATAAGCTTCCCACCGGCGACGCCGCCACCATGCCCGCAATCCCCATCGTTTCCGCCGATCCCACCACCATGCCCGCCATCGGCACAGGCCATCTCTATTTCAACGCGGTCGACGGACAGTTGAAGTTCACCGGCGCCGGGCACACCTGGGTGATGCTCGTCGGCAAAGAGGGCGCCTTCTTCGTCAACCTTCCCCAGTTCGATGAATACCTCGATTTCGTGACCTTCACCGCCCTCGTCTTCGGCGTCGCGTTTGAACTGCCGATGGTTATCCTCATCCTGGCGCAAATCGGCATCGTCATGCCCTCGACGTTCCGCAAATTCCGGAAATACGCGTACTTCATCATCGCGCTGGTTTCCTGCGTCGCCGCGCCGTCGACAGATGTACTGACGATGATGTGCCTCATGGTGCCGTTGATCGGCCTTTACGAAGCCGGCGTGCTCGCCGCGTCGATCGCGGTCGGCAAGGAAGCCGACGTGGAAGAGCCGGAGTGATCTCCCGCCGAACGACGCGCTTTCCACCACTCGATCGTTGCAGAAATCGCGGCCGTAATCGCGAAGATCTCCCCCAGCATCAAAAATGTCTCCGCCGGCCCGAGATAACGCGGGTCCGCCGCCGCATAGAACGAGCTCACATCGATGTAAAGCAGCAGCACGCACCGCACGACCGTCGCGGCGACGATCGCCAGCAGCCCGGCAATCGCCCAGCCTGAGCGCCGCCGAAGCGGTGCAATCACGATCATCAGGATCATCGCGCCAACCGCCGCATAACCCATCGGCCGCAGAATGCGACCATAGGCACCCTGCAACCACCACAGGATTCTCCCCCGCGTGCTCGCATAAATGTGATTGGCCGCCTCGGTGGCTTCCGTTGCATTCCCCGGCAAGGCCCGCTCATGCGTCGCCCGTTCAAAATGCAGAATCACCGGCGCCGTGCCGCGCGATTGATAGCTCATCGGCCGCGGCTCATGCTGCCGCAGCGTGAAAAGCTCACGCAACTGAGTGGCCGCATGATCGCGCATCAACCCCGCGTATTCCGGACGCCACGGCGGCGCCAGAGTATTGTGCAGCGGCGCCGCCTTGAGTTCCCCCTCCTCGATCGCCCCATTAATCTCCGCGGCAACCTGCCGGTAATACGCCCGGGCATCCGCGCTGTGATGGTAAAGTCCAAGACCCGCGACTCCCTGCCGCACCGCCCAGATCCACCACGCCCCGCCAATTTCCCCGGACCCATGCAATTCATTGTACGGATCGCCGAACGACGCCCATTGCGCCCCGACCGGTCCTTCGAGTATCGGCTTGAGCCGGGCGAACGCAGGGCTCACCCCATACAGCTCCTGCCGCGTCTCCCTCGTCACCGGCACCAGGCGGCGAAAGTGCGGCGGCTCCACGCGCTGCATCGCCGCGATCGCCGCCACAAAATTCGGCTCCTTCACCTCCACCACACAGAACGTGCCATACACCGCAAGATTGATCGTTGAAATAATCACGATGGTGCCGACCGTCAGACCCGCGGGCAGCGCCGGAATCCACACCCATTCAAACCTCGCGCCGCTCTCCTTCCGCCGTCGCCGCCAGAGCTTCCACGCCGTCCACGCCAGCAGAATCGCCGCCGCCGGCCCCAGCCACGCCCCCTCCTCGCGGGTGATGACCACAGCGCTCAACGCATAGCCCGCCGCGATCGCCCAGCACAATCGCGAACGGGGCGACGCATCTGCTCGAACCAGCAGTCCCAGCAGCGTTGCCGCCACCAGCACGCATTGCCCCGGATAAATCCCCTCCCGCAGAACCATCCAGTTCCCCACGCTCACCATCACCGGATTCATCAGCAGAAACGCATAAATGAGCCCCAGCAGCCATGGCGACCGCAGCTTCGGCCGAATCGCCACCACGAATACCAGACACGTCGCCGCATAATAAACCTGCTGCGCCAACAGCAGCGGAATATGCAGCACGCTGACAACCGCCACAAACAGCGGATACCCCGGCCCCTTGATCAACGTCGTCTCGTTGTACGGGCCGAGCCACTTGAAATGCTTGAGCGATTCCGCCGCATTGAGAAACAACAGATCATCGTGCGGCCCGTTCATGATCCAGAGCCGCTGGACGGACGTCATCCACAGCCGGAACGCCGTCAGGAGAACGATCAAACCGCAAAGCAGGAGAACCTCCGGCGATGGGCGGGGTTTCCAGAATCGCTGCAAAGTGCTTGTCGACAAGGGCTTCGTCACCGAATCTCTTTCGCGCCAGAGGGCCTCGCGCGGGCAGGGCACGGGCCCGGAACCCGGCGTCGGGGCATTCTCCGCGACTGCCCCCGGCGATGCAATTGTGTTGACACAAAGGGGGCCTTTTCATTAAGCTTACCAATCTTTCATTCCCGGAAGCGGTCGTTTCCGCCCCGGAAATGGGCGACGAACAGCGGTCTGGAACCGCTGGCCGATCTGCGAAATAACCTCGCATGCCGGCGGCGCTGGTCAAGTGAACAGGTGACTTGAGCAATAGCTCCCGGTGAAGAAGCCTTCTTCGCCGGTCAATGTGTCGAAAGAGGAATCGCAATGGCTGCTGGCCCCCACGAACGTATTCGCATTCGGATGGAAGCTTACGATCACCGTGCCCTCGATGGCTCCGCCAAGGAAATCGTCGATCACGCCAAGCGCACCAGCGCCAAGGTCCGCGGCCCGATCCCGCTCCCCACCCGCATCGAAAAGTTCACCGTCCTCCGTTCGCCGCACATCGACAAGAAGAGCCGCGAACAGTTCGAAATCCGCACCCACAAGCGCGTCATCGACATCCTCGAGCCCACCCCCCGCACCATCGAAGCCCTCAACCGCCTCGTCGTTCCGGCCGGCGTGTTCGTCAAGATCAAGGCCTAAATCGCCTCAGGTCACCTCCGATTCAGAAACGCAAAGAGCGTTCGTCCTCCCGGGCGAACGCTCTTTTTATGTATAAAGCCGGCGATGGCATCGCCGGAATGTGTGCTCAATTTCAGAGAGCGATTTCGTTCCCGACGGTCACTGCTCGCTGCGCGCCCAGATGTTCACAATCGCCGCCGCCGCCGCACGCTGCACCGCTTCGTTCGGATCTGACAGCAGGTCCGTGAGCCAATACGCCTGCGATGGCACCAGCATCTCCCCCAGCGCGAATGCCGCCAAGGCCCGCAGCAGTGGATTGGGATTGCTGAGATTGTCCGTTGCGACATTCGCCCCCTGCGCCGAATGCAGCTTCGCCAGCGAGCGGGCCGCGATCAACTGCCGGCGCGTTGCGGCATCCTTCTCCTCCGTCTCGCCGCGCGGCGCGAGCCCGATGTTGATCAGCGGATTCGCCGCCACATCCCGCGGCAGGTCCGCACAGACCGCCATCGCGTTGCATTGATCGTCCGGATACTTCGAAATCGCCAGCGCGATGATCGAACGCTGCGCGTGAACATCCCCCAGCCGCGCCAACGCCGCCGTGATCTCAAACCGCACCCGGTTGTCCGGCTCCTGGATGTGCGATTTCAGCAGCGGAATCGCCGAGGGATCGCCCATCATCCCCAGCACCAGCGCCGTGTTTGCACGCGTGGCCGGGTCCGATGATGACAGCGTCCGCGCCAGCTCGCTCATGTTCGCCGTGTCCCCCACGTTCCGCAGCGAATATATCGCCGCCACCCGCACCGAATCGCTCGGATCGGAAGTGGCCATCTTCTCGAGGACCGGCTTCAACGGCAGCGACTTGCGCTTCGCCGTCGCCATCGCCGCGGAAAACCGCACGATCCACTCCGGGTCCTGCAGCCCCGCATCGATCACATCTTCTGCCCGCGGATCATTCGAGACCTGCAGCGCCTCGATGCAGTTCGCCCGTATCGGGGGATCGGTCGAATGCGACTGCAACTGCAGCAGCGTGATCGCCCGGTTCAGCACGTCGCGCGCAATCTGCTTCGACTTGTCCTGTTGCGTGGGCTCCGGCGCGCCGCACGAGACGAGCGTAAGGAGAATCGAGACGGCAGCCAGATGACGATAGCGCATGAGCGCTCCTTTGCGGGGAATGGATGCGACATGGATAGTGCACAGATTACACACATCTACGCAGATTTCGAGTTTCCGGTTTCAAACGCAGCGGAAAAATAATCATGGCATTGCCGCGCGCCCTGCGGTACTTTGAATAAGGTCCGACTTTTCTTATCGAAGGGGATGGACATGCTCGAAGATCTCGTATTCATCGGTTTTCATTCTCAGGTGGTGGCCCTCAATCGTGACACCGGCGACGTCGTCTGGCAATGGCGAAGCCGCAGCGGGAAGGGATTCGTCACGCTCCTCCTCGACGGCGACCGCCTCGTCGTCTCCGTCATGGGCTACACCTACTGCCTCGATGCCGTCACGGGTAAGGAATTGTGGTTCAACCAACTCAAAGGCACCGGCTGGGGCGTCGCATCCCTCGCCAGCATTCGCGGCAGTTCCGCCGGTATTCTCCTCCAGGCCGCCGCCGAGGAACAGGAACAAGCCAGCCACACCGCCACAACAACCTGATCCGGATCCCACCGGCCCCTCATCCGAAAATGTTTAGCCGTCGATCGAAGATCGACGCGTGCTCGGCACGAACTTCACTTGTGGCCCCGATCACGCGGCCCGCCTCGGCCGCGCATAGGTATAAGCGACAATCAGCGTCGAGAGCACACCGCAAACGATCGGCAGCAGATCTCCAATCCGCGTAAACAGCGACACGCGCGAGTCGATCGGCAACGTCTCCGCCGCCGTTCCGATCGCCCCGATCGAACTCCCCGTCTTCGAGTCCGTCACCAGCTTCATGATCCGCCCGTTCGAATCCACAAAACCCGAATCCCCCGTGTTCACCGATCGCGCAATCGCTATCCGGTTCTCCACCGCCCGAAGCTGATCCGCCTGCAGATGCTGATCCAGCTCCACGAAATAAAACCAGCCGTCGTTCGACACATTCGCCAGAAAATCGGTCTTCCCACCCTCACTTCCCGGCCGCCAGCTCATCTGCCGCGGGGGCTCCGGCATGGTGTCCTCAAAGCAGATCGGTGTCGAAAATGTGTAACCCCCCGCACCCGGCCCTTGTGTCGTCACTGGCTGCGAACCAATCTCGAATCGCGTCCACTCCTTCCCCGGCGTCAGCGAATAATCGAAATCGATCGGCGTCATGTACCGCACGATCGACCCCACCACCGGCACCGTCTTGAACGGAATGAACTCCCCGAACGGCACCAGGTGAATCTTCGAATACTCCATCGGCGCCTGCCCCACCCCCGGCAAGTACAGAAGCGTCAGATTCTGCCGAATCCCATGCGCCTCATTCGGAATGAACCCCGGCGCGCCCACCAGCAGCGGCACATTCAGCGACGTCGCCAGGTCCCGCAACTGCCGGTCGTACCCCTTCGCCTCCTCCACAATCTTCCGACCCTCCTCCGGCAGCAGCCCCTCCTCCAGATTCAGAATCTCCGGATTGATCTCCGCCGGCACCATCGTCTCCGGCCACACAATCAGATCCGGCTTCGGCGTCCCCGCCGCCGCTTCGCGCGTCAACGCGATGTGCTTCTGAAAATTCTCCGCACCCTTCGCCGGATCATCCTTCAACGACTGCGGCAAATCCTCCTGAATCACCGCCACCCGCGGCCCACTCCTCGTCGTGTGCTGATTCAACCGAAACACCCCGTACCCGATCGCCCCAAGAAACACCGCCCCCGTCACCGCAGTCAGCCGAATAATCGCCGGGTTCACCCGCTTCCCCCGCACCAGCGGCAACCGCAAAAGATCCACCACCAGCCCGTTCGCCATGCAAATCAAAAACGTCAGCCCCCACACGCCAAACATATCCGCCGCCTGAATCAACACCGGCACCGGCGTCAAACAATTCCCCAGCATGAACCACGGGAAACCCCCAAGCACAAACGTGCACCGGCAATACTCCACCGCCGTCCACACCAGCGGTAGCGCGAAGGTCGCCGGCATCCGAAACTGCACCACCAGCCGATGAAACCCCCACGCGAACAGCGGAAAATACAACGCCACAAACAGCGCCAGCCCCACATACCCCCCAAACGTCACCGGAATCAGCCAGAACAAATTCGGCAGAAAAAACGCCGCCCCCAGCAGGTAATACGCCCCCGCAAACCGCCACTTCATCGGCCGCCGCAGAATCGCAATCGCAAACGGCACCAGCGCCACCGGGGCCAGGAAGAAACAGTAGAACGGCGGAAACAGCAGCGGCAGCATCAGCGCCGAACACAACAACAGCAGCCAAAGCGAGGTCCTCTTCGTCGAAGCAGTGCGCGGCTTGGCAATGGAAGAGGTCACAGCGGCTCCGGGGCAGGAAAACGGCTCAGGGTAGTGGCGTCACCCGCCAATGTCCAATTTACAGGCACTTCTGACTTTCTCACCCTTCAACGTCCCTTTGCATTTCTTTTCTATTTGGTTGGCGGAAATAGCGTATCTTCTTGCAAATAACGCATTTATGTTCGATTGATTGAAAAATACGGGTAAACGGATAATCCCGGGCCGCGCGGCGCAGTTTTTGATACCATGCACTGACCATCTGGCCAATCTATTGTCTAGTCAAGCTACATTGATGGATGCTGGCCCTTTGAGAGGTACAACTCCGTGGCGATTCCGGGTTCTATCCTTACAGTTCCCAGCATCAGTGTCATCGTCCCCACCTTCAACGAAGCCCCAAACCTCCCGCTGTTGGTTCAGGGCCTCGCTTCCGTCCTGACCAGAGTTGGCCTATGGGAAGTCATCATCGTCGACGACGACTCCCACGACGGCTCCCGCGAAGTCCTGAACGACCTCGCCCTGCGATACCCCCAGCTCACTTACAAAATCCGCGTCGGCGAACGCGGCCTCTCCTCCGCTGTCCTCGCCGGCATGGCCTTGGCCCACAACGAATATGTCGTCGTCATGGACGCCGACCTCAGCCACCCCGCCGACGCCATCCCCGCCATGATCGAAAAGCTCCAACGCGACGAAGCCGATTTCGTCATCGGCTCCCGCTACTGCGACGGCGGCTGCACCGAAGACTGGTCCCGCCTCCGCTGGCTTAATTCCGCCGGCGCTACCCTCCTCGCCAAACCCCTCGTCGGCTCCATCAAAGACCCCATGGCCGGCTTCTTCGCCATGCGCCGCGACAGCCTCCGCTACGCCGACCCCCTCAACCCCATTGGCTACAAAATCGCCCTCGAACTTCTCGTCAAAACACACATCCCCCCCAACCGCGTCGCCGAAGTCCCCATCACCTTCCGCAACCGTATCCACGGCGAATCCAAGCTCACCATGCGCGAACAGTTCCGCTACCTCGAACACCTCTCCCGCCTCTACGACTACGCCTTCCCCAAGGCCTCCCCGCGCGCCAAGTTCCTCATCGCCGCCGGATGCGGTGTCGCCGCCTGCTTCAGCACCCTCGCCCTCATGAACCGCCTCGATCTCGCCCCCATCCTCTCCATCGCCGGCGGACTCCTCGCCATGATCGCCGTCGCCGCCGTCTTCTTCCTCCGCTACGTCAACACTCAGCGCGAATTCATCGTGATGAAGCACCCCTACTGGGAATTCCTCTACATCTCCATGGCCGAGTTCATCACCGGTTGGGCCTTCGCCATCTGCACGCAAGCCCATCTCTCGGTCCAGATGGCCGCCGGCGTCACCGTCGTCCTCCTCGTCCGATACACGCTGCGCAAAGTATTCCTGCACGACCTCCGCGGCATCCGCGGCACCCCCAGACCCGGCGCCAGCGTCCGCATCGCACTCGCCACCGGCCCCATCTCCCCCAAACCCGCCGCCTCCGCCTGACTGTACGTTTATTGATCTTCGCCTACACCATGTCCAAATCGTCACTGCTGCATGGCATCTTGGCGACTTGGTGTCTTGGCGTTGAACCGAACTCTCGTGCACACCACCGGAACTCTCGTCACATTGCCGAAATATTGAGCAAGTAAAGTTCAATAGCCGTCGATCGAAGATCGACGCCCCCCCTCGAATCCATCACCGCATAAGCGCCGAATAATCCGTATCACTCGGGTGCTGCGCGTACCAGCCAAAAAGAAATGCATGGATACGCAATTCATTCGATTTCGCCGCAGCCGTGGCCGGAGCGGTTGTCGTTTCGGCGAGTGATGCGCTCCAATGAACTCCGTCGCTTGTGCTCACCACCATCGGCGTTTTCTTCTTGAACTTCCCCCACTCCCGCGGCAGCCCCGGCGTCACCGGAAACTGCACCTCATCGTTCGCCAGATACAGGCTGTAAGGATCCTGCGCATCGTTGTAGTTCTTCTCCAGCGTCCGCAACCCCCGGAAAACATGCGTATCCGGATGCCGCCCCGACCAGTCCTTCCACGTCGTCATCTCAAACGGCAGCACCGTCAACGTCTTCCCCACCGCCGGTCCCGCAATCGCCCGAAACGACAACTGCGGCCAAAGCGACTCCTCCTTCGCCTCCGCATGCCGATCGAACAGAATCGTATTCGAATCGTACAGCAACCCCGACACCCCAAACTCCGTCTTCGCGTCCGGCCGCTCAAACACCACCGCACTCCCCGTCAGCGGCGACCACGTCACCGCAAACGACTTCCCGCCCACCGTATCATTCACCACCTCATGCACATTCAGCAGCCGCACCGGATACGCCCGCGTCTCCCCACCTTCCCCGCCAAACGCCACCCCAATCACCGGATCCCCGCTCAACAAAAACGGAACATACTGATTCTTGTTCGCCAGGATCACCTCCGGCACCGTCATCGTCTCCACCAGCGACGCCGTCACCGCCCGCACCCCATCCTTCGGCTTCCCCGACGCCACCAACTGCTCCCGCGGAATCGTCAGGTTCGACAGATCAAATCCATACGTCTCCGCATGCTGACCATCCCCCACCGCCCGCCGAAACCCCGTGTCATACACCGGCTTCAGCACCAGCAGCGCCGCCCCAAGCGTCAGCACCGCCGAAATCAGCAGCACCCACCCGCCGGACGAAAAGGTAAGTAAACGCTTCGACGAAGCGGACTCCGCCGCGGAAGAGAACGAACGTTCCGAATGTGTCATGATTTCACTGCTCAGGGGTATCGATGAGTTGCTGCAAACGTGCCCCCAACGTGGGCCCCAAACGCTGCACCCAGGATTGATCGATCAAACCAACTTCCAGCATGTCCTCCAGATGGACCTGATCTTTGCGGCGAAAGGAGGTCAGTTTCATTCGCACAAGTGCTTCCAGCGTAAGCACGCGAAAAGCACTCGGCTTCTCCGACTCCGCAACGTCCGGTGCCGCCGCCTCATACTCCGGCCGAACCTTCTCCCCCGCCATCACAACATGCACCGCATCCCGCGCTTTCGCATCCGGACCATCCAGAAACATCTCGATCCCCGCCACATGCCGCCGAACAAACCCCGCTCCCTCCAGCGCCCGCGCTGCTGCTTCAATGTCGGACCGCCGGAGCAGAACGTCCACATCCTGCGTATTCCGCACCGCCGCAGCATCAATCGTCGCCACCCACGCCGCCACCGCATTCCCCCCAGCCACCGCATAAGGAATCCCCGCCGTTTCAAGCGCATTCGCTGCCCGCATCAGTCGATCGCGCACACGTTCCACGCCCAGCACCATCCTGTCCAACAGCGTCATGTTTGGAGTCATCGGTAGCATGCGGGAATTATAGCATTCTGCCGCCGAACCCGTGGGATTTCCCGCCAAACTCACTGCTGCGGCAACTCATACCCCGCCGTCGTCTGGCTCATCCCGTCAAACCGCCCACGGGCATCCAGCATCAACACCGCCGTCAGCAGCGGCAAATAAATGATCGACGCCAGAAACAACCGCCGCGCATCCACATTGCTTCGCGTCATCGCAAACCGCACCGCCAGCACCACCAGCCCCACCGTCAGCACCGCCGACATCACCCCAAACGGCATCCCCGCATGATGCAGCCGCACCAGCGCCAAATTCAGCGGCAACAGTAGCACGCTGTACAGCACCGCACACAGCGACGTCAGCACCCCCGTCGGCTCCGTGATCGACAGCATCTTGAACCCGCCCCGCGCATAATCCACGCGATACATCCACGCCAGCGCCAGAAAATGCGGAATCTGCCACACGAAAAGGATCGACCCCAGAATCCACGCCCCCGCCGACAGCGACCCGCTCGCCGCCGCCCACCCCATCATCGGCGGAATTCCGCCTACCACCGCACCCACCAGCGTGTTCAGCGACGTCAACCGCTTCATCGGCGTATACACCACCGCATACAGCAGCACATTCACCGTCGCCAGAACCGCCGTCAACCCATTCGACGTCGGACACAAAATCGCCACGCCGATGATCGAAACTATCAACCCGAAAAACGCCGCATGCGTCCGCGAAATCTCTCCCGCCGGAATCGGCCGATTTCGCGTCCGATTCATCCGCGCATCCCGCCGCGCTTCAATCGCCTGATTAAACGCACTTGCCCCCACCGCCGCCAGAAATGTCCCCAGGCACGTCCAGATAAGACGCTGAAAATTGAACGGCTCGCCAACGCCCCGCCCGCGATCCGCCACCACATACCCCAGCCCCGTCGTCACCACCACCATCCCCGACAGCCGCGCCTTCCCGAGTTCAAGATAAACCTTCAACAACGACCGGGATACCTGCGATTCGCCAACCGACCCAATCGCCGCCGCCTGCGTCACGGATTCATCGGTCGAAATAATGTCCCTTTGTCCCATTGAACTGCGACACGCGTTCGCGTGAACTCCGATCGCTTGAAACCAACAACCAGCGGCCCCTATAACTGTCTAGGGATTCGCCGGATCGACAATCATACGCGAGAAAAGCATGACCGCACAATCCGTGGCAGAGAAATCTCCCCCAGCCGACACTCTGCAATACCACACCCCCGAAACTGCCCCACAATTTCCGCATTTGCGCGGCGGCGACGTCCTCGCCTGCGGCTTCGGCATCTCCGCCGCCGTCTGGGTCTCCGCCTACCTCTGCCGCCTCCCCTTCGTCCAGGCCCCCGGCCAAGTCACCGTCGCCCTCATGATCGCCATGGTTCTCCTCGGCGGTTTCATCGCCGCACGATTCTCCGCCAAAGGCTGGTGGTGCGCTCTCTACGCCGGCGCCGTCTCCGGCATCGTCGATCTCCTCCTCATCGGCGCCATCCTCCACGACTACGCCAAAGAACACCACGACGCCGCAGTCCCCACCGCCCTCTCCTGGACCCTCGGCTCCATCCTCCTCAACGCCGTCGCCGCCGCCATCGGTGGTCTCCTCGGACAACTCTTCCCCAGCCCTCGCCGCAACAACATCCTCTGGTCCCACATCTTCTCCCTCATCCTCGTCCTCCTCACCCTCACACTCATCGGCGTCGGCGGTCTCGTCACCGCCTTCCACGCCGGCCTCGCCGTCCCCGACTGGCCCCGCTCCTACGGCTACAACATGTTCCTCTTCCCCCTCTCACTCATGCAGCAAAACTCCGGCGCCTTCTACGAACACTCCCATCGCCTCCTCGCCAGCCTCGTCGGCTTCACCTCCCTCGCACTCGCCATCCACACCTCCCTCGCCGAACGCCGTTCATGGGTCAAAATCCTCCCTTGGGCCATCGGCATCGGCGTCGCCATCCAGGCCGTCCTCGGCGGTACCCGCGTCACCGAAACCAGCACCACCCTCGCCATCATCCACGGCGTCTTCGCCCAACTCGTTTTCGGCGCCATGGCCGTCATGGCCGCCGTCACCAGCCGCAACTTCCACACCCTCCACCCCCGCACCACCCCCGCCGCCTCCTCTGACCGCTCCCTCACCCTCCTCCTCCTCTTCGCCATGATCATCCAGCTCACCCTCGGCGCCACCGTTCGCCACGAGAACCAGGGGAGCGTCGTCCTCATCCACATCACCATGGCCGTCTTCGTCAGCGTCCTCGTCCTCGCCTGCGGATTCCGCGCCTGGGGCCTCCACGGCAACCTCCGCCCCCTCCGCCGCCTCGGCCTCGCCATCATGGCCGTCGTCTTCCTCCAACTCATCCTCGGCGTCGCCGCACTCGTCCTCTGGAAAGGCAACGCCAAGGATGCCCCCATCGAAAGCGCCCTCGTCACCACCCTCCACCAGATGAACGGCGCCCTCCTCCTCGCCACCACCGCCCTCCTCACCACCTGGACCTGGCGCCTCCTCCTCCCCACCCCATCCTCATCTTCATCCCTATCTTCATCCTCATCCTCATCCCTCCCGCCGTTTCCAACCGCATGACATCTCATTCCATCAACAGGCCCGAATGGGCCGACTTTCAGTAGCCATGGCCGGAAGGCCATGGACCACTCCATCCAACCCAACCCCCGCAACGCGTAGCGCCGGCCCAACGGGCCGCCCGCCCAACCAACACAAACCGAACCGCCACAACAACCCAGCCGCAAAGCGGCCAGCGACAATAGCCAGGGGTGACCAACGGGAACCCCGGAAATCGTACCGCGGGCATCCTGCCCGCAAATGCCCGCAGGGCATCCCGCCCCACAACCAACCCCCCACCCAACACCCCAACCCCCTTTGCTCTTCGACACCATCGGGTATGATGCCCCAAGCCGGCGGATCCGCAAGGTCATCAACGGAACGGGTTCCATGGACTGCACGTACCACTACTACCTCGACGGCCAGCGCGTGATCGAAGAGCATGACGGCTCCGACAACCTGCTCAAGCAGTACGTCTGGGGCCTCGGCTACGTCGATGAAGCCGTGCAGACGGCCATCAACTCCGATCCG
>DATKPA010000067.1:0-4570 GCA_035524355.1 Phycisphaerae bacterium
GTGCCCCTCTACCATTCATCAGTTATGCCGACGATCACCGAAACCGCCTACACCCCTGTCCACGCTCCACGCGGCAACCAGCTCTCCTGCAAAGGATGGGCCCAGGAAGCCGCCATGCGCATGCTGATGAACAACCTCGACGAAGAGGTCGCCGAGCGCCCCCAGGACCTCGTCGTCTACGGAGGCACCGGCCGCGCCGCCCGCAACTGGGACTGCTACCACGCCATCGTCCGCTCCCTCCGCGAACTCGACAACGACGAAACCCTCCTCGTCCAGTCCGGCAAGCCCGTCGCCGTTTTCCGTACCCACGACTACGCGCCTCGTGTACTCATCTGTAACTCCAACCTTGTGGGACATTGGTCCAACTGGGAGCACTTCAACCAGCTCGAAAAGCTCGGCCTCATCATGTACGGCCAGATGACCGCCGGCTCGTGGATCTACATCGGCTCGCAGGGCATCATCCAGGGCACCTACGAAACCTTCTCCGCCGCCGGCGAAAAGCATCTCGGCGGAGACCTCGCCGGCAAGCTCATCGTCTCCGGCGGCATGGGCGGCATGAGCGGAGCCCAGCCCCTCGCCGCCACCATGGCCGGCGCCTGCTACCTCGGCATCGAAGTCGATCCCGAGCGCATCAAGAAGCGCCTGCGCACCGGCTACTGCGACTTCATGGTCAACTCGCTCGACGAGGCCCTGCGCATCCTCAAAAACGCCGTCCGCAAAAAAGAAAACATCTCCGTCGGCCTCGTCGGCAACTGCGGCGACATCATCCCCGAGCTCGCCGACCGCGGCGTCGTCCCCGACATCCTCACCGACCAGACCTCCGCCCACGACCCGCTCAACGGATACGTCCCCGCCGGCATGACCCTCGAAGCCGCGCTCGACCTCCGCGCCAAAGATCCCAAGGCGTATCTCGAGAAGTCGCTCGACACCATGGCCCGCCACGTCGAAGGCATGCTCAAGCTGCAAAAGATGGGCTCCGTCACCTTCGATTACGGCAACAACATCCGCAAATTCGCCTTCGATCACGGCGTGAAAGACGCCTTCGATTTCCCCGGATTCGTGCCCGCCTACATTCGTCCGCTCTTCTGCGAAGGACGCGGCCCCTTCCGCTGGGCGGCGCTCTCCGGCGACCCCGCCGACATCCACGCCACCGACGATCTCGTGCTGCAGATGTTCCCGCACGACCGCGTCCTCAGCCGCTGGATCGACCTCGCCCGCAAACGCATCAAGTTCCAGGGATTCCCCTCGCGCATCTGCTGGCTCGGCTACGGTGAGCGCGCCGAATTCGGACTCGCCATGAACGACCTCGTGAAGCGCGGCAAGCTCAAAGCACCCATCGTCATGGGCCGCGACCATCTCGACACCGGCTCCGTCGCCTCGCCCTACCGCGAAACCGAATCGATGAAAGACGGCAGCGACGCCATCGCCGACTGGCCGCTGCTCAACGCGCTGCTGAACACCGCCAGCGGCGCCTCGTGGGTCTCCATCCATAACGGAGGCGGAGTCGGCATCGGCTACTCCCAGCACGCCGGACAAGTCACCGTCGCCGACGGCACCGACGCCATGGCCAAACGCATCGAGCGCGTCTTGACCAACGACCCCGGCCTCGGCGTCGCCCGCCACGCCGACGCCGGCTACGAAGAGGCCACCCACTTCGCGCACGAGAAGGGAATCAAGATACCGATGGCCGAGTTTAAGTAAGACTCAATCGCGAGTAATGCCTGCCTGCTCACGGGTGTAAGTACAACGGTGTAGAGTCCGACTTCGGTCTCTATAAAACAAACACCTTTAGATCGGGAATCATGTTGAAGTGGCGCTGATTGGAAGTGGCCACCGCATAGCCAAGCTCCAGGGCGGTTGCGCCGATCAGTAGGTCAGAGAGTGCAACGCGGATTCCTTTCGACGTCAGCCTACCATCGACAAATCCAGCCCGAATCGCAATCGAATGGGTAACGGGATAAATGGGCACAGCGCTTTCCACGTCCGCTACAAACCGCACTCGCGGTTCCTGTCTCTCCCGCGAGTCGGCGCGGACAACACCGTGAGCCAGCTCCATCAGGGTGATTACGGAGACGCCGATCTCTTGGTCTTCGGCAAGAATGTGGGAAACGTAGGCGAGCATCTGCCGCACAGTTTCGCCCTGACGTTCAGCCCTGATGAAAATAGTGGAATCGAGAATCAGTCCCATGCGGACTTGAGCGGTTCGCGGTGACTGTCTATTGCTGCTTCAATGTCTCTGGCGAAATCGGCATCCATGACCGCCGTCGAGTCCTCGGGCAACAATGTTATGCATTCCGAGAGTGTGCGAGATCGCCGGGCTGGGGTGAAACTCAAGATTGAAGAATCTGCTGGGGAGATCACGGCCACAGGCGAGCTTCGATCTTCTCGATAGATGACCACGTTAGCGCCAGCGCGTACCAAGGCCAGCACACTGCCAAAATCTCTGACAGCGTCAGCTTCCGAGACGAGAGCCTCTGGAGGTTTCCACGATTTGGCGGTGGTCGCCGGCATACTAAACAGATTATAAGGCCATTTAGCCCAGATCAATAGTGTTTCCGCCGGCCGCCCCACACAAGCCGCGGTTTTGGCTTGTGTGGGTCTTTTCGTGACAACAACATTACAACTGTGGCCCCATCTTTTCGCCTTCCGTTGGCGAAAGGGTGAGATTGCAAATGCAAGCCGAGCCACCAAGAGATTGCCAATGCCCACGACTTAAAGAAATAATGCGGACGAGGCACTCAGCATGACATCGGCTACCAAAACCCAGCGAAATCGGGCTATTGCCTACTGGGTAGCTACCGCCGTCCTTCTTTTCGAGTTAATCGTTGGCGGGTTCTGGGACGTCCTGCGAGTGCCTCACGTTCGCGCGGTTATGGAGCGCGTAGGCTACCCCGCATACTTCATCGTTATTTTGGGTATCTGGAAACTCCTCGGCGCAGTTGCGCTTTTGATACCCCGTTTTCCCCGCCTGAAGGAGTGGGCCTATGCGGGTGTGATCTTCAGCATCACGGGCGCGCTGATATCACACGTCGCCTCACGGGACATCGAGGTCGGCCCCATGGTCTATCTGGTTGTAATGCTCGGAGTCACAGCCGCCTCCTGGTCTCTGCGTCCACCATCGCGCCGCAACTTCCCACCCAGCTAACTCGCCGGGTGCCCCATCCTACGCCTTCATTTGGCGTAGGGTGGGAACGAAAGATGCTCCGACCTGCCGTCTCCTGTCAGGGCTGGTGGCTGGTGGCCCATATTTGCTCGATTCTGGAGAGGTGGCCCACATATCCCTGAGGTTGGGATATGTGGGGTTGTTTCCTTCTTTTGGCGGGTGGGGATTTTCGACAGGGAAAACCTATACTCACGCTTGACGCTACTAACGCAATACAGTAGTATCGTGATGCATGATTAAGACCTTCCGGGATGCGGATACCGAGAGGTTGTGGAACGAAGAGCGCACTCGTAGGATTCCGGCGAATCTCCGGAAACCGGCGCTGAAAAAGCTGCAGATGCTTCATGCCGCTGCCAACCTGAGTGACCTGAAAGTACCACCGGGAAGCCGATTGGAAGCGCTGCATGGCGACCGCGAAGCACAGCACAGCATAGCATTCGCATCAACGATCAATACCGTCTCTGTTTCGAATGGCGCGAAAACAACGCCTACAACGTCGAGATTACCGATTACCACTGAGAGAGTATCCCATGCCCCGACGCAAAAAGACGCTTGCCACCCACCCCGGCGAAATCCTCCGCACCGAATTCATGGAGCCCTTAGGGGTCACTGCCTATCAATTGGCCAAGGCCCTGCACCTGCCTGGCGTTTACGAGATTGTGCGCGGCAAGCGCTCCATCAGCGCCGACGTAGCTCTCCGGCTGGGTAAGTACTTTGGCATGACGCCACAGTTCTGGATGAACCTCCAAACCGACTACGATTTGCGCGTCGCCGCCATTAGCGCGCCACTGAATAAGGTCAAGCCGCGCGCTGCAGCCCGATCTTCTCGCCGCCGAAGGTTTCGTAGCCCTGTGGCTGGCGGGCGGCCCGGTCAAGGCGCGTTCCAAGTGCAGAAACTTACAGCCGGTGCCCGGGAGCGAGCATTCGTTAAAACGGCGGGGCCGCGACGAGGTTCTAGGCGTGGGCGTCAGCCCGCGCTACGCACAGGAAACATGACTTGAGCCGCCGAGCGGCGTCCTTCGCTCCTAACATGGCATCATGTTACTTCGCCCCATGCCCGCCATCTTTCTCACCCACGCCTCGCAACTCCTCACCCTGCGCGGTGACGCACCCCGCCGCGGTGCGGCGATGCGCGACCTCGGCATCATCGAAAATGGGGCCGTGCTGATCGAGGGCGGAAAAATCTCTGCTGTCGGCCCTACCGACGAACTCACTCGGGTGCCCCAGGTTCGCGCCCTTCTTTCGGGCGCCAACCTGGGAGTCGAAGAAATCAACTGCTCCAACAAGGTCATCCTTCCCGGATTCGTCGACTCCCACACCCACCCGGTCTTCGTCGCCCCCCGCCTGATCGACTTCGAAAAGCGCATCTCCGGTGCCAGCTACGAAGAAATCGCCCAAGCCGGAGGC
>DATKPA010000068.1:0-52440 GCA_035524355.1 Phycisphaerae bacterium
TCCCTGGCGGAACTTCAGACAGCACTCGCCGGCAAAGACAACGCGGCCGCGCAGACTGCGAATCTTCAAAACTCCAAGGCCTTCCATCGCTACCACAACGTCATGGCCGGCACATGAGTGCAGCCTGTCGCGCGGCATTCACGGCTTTATGGGAAGCGGCCCGTGATCATCACAATGATCTCCGTGGGGATGGTGCAGCTTCCCCTCCACCAGGTAATCCACATGATCGCCGTGCGGCACCTGCTCATGGCCACAGTTCGGCCCATGCTTGTGCTTCTCGCCGCTGATCGGCTTGCATCCATCGGGATTGGTGGCCGACACCTCGATGACATGCTCGTCCACGTGTCCATCGTGCAGATGATGCAGATGCCCGTCATGCAGGTAATCGACGTGCCCCTGATGCATGACTGCAGTGTGCCCGCAGTTTGGGCCATGCTGGTGCGGATGGTTCTCATGCACTTTGCATTTGTCACCCATGATCGGCTCCTTTCGTCAGCATGCGGCAGAGCGCTGGGGACGCTGCCGTCGCGTTGATCCATTATTGCAGGGAATCGGGCCAAAGGAGCACAGATTCTCCAAGAATCCACTGATGGCATCGGCATCTCATAATTCGCACGATGGACGAATGGCATTAAGTTAATCTGCAAGTTGTTTTGCCAGACACATTTATGGATATTTGCGCAAAAGTGAACCTCCTGGGCGAAGAAAACGGGTCAGGGATCGATCCGCCTCGTGTGCTGAACACTTTGGGGGTCGGCCGCGGGGCCGCAGGGATTGCAATCCCTGGGCTTGGGGGTTGCGGGGAGGTTTGGTGTTGGGGGGGACGAGCTATTGATCTTTCTGCGGCCAACGTCTGCATGGCGCCTCGCTCCGCATCGGCGGGAGCGGCGGTCTGTTGGACCGGCGCTACACGCGTTGCGATGCAACGCAGCTGAACTTGGACAATGTTCAGGCGAAGATCAATAGATGTTGGGGTGGTGGGTTGGCGAAAAAGAACAACGCGGCTCGGGAGTGAGCCGCGTTGCTGGAGTGTTCGAACGGGTGTTGCCGGTATGGGGGCACACGCCGGCGATGCGATCGCCGGATTTTTTTGCGGGTCAGACCGAGTGGTGGTGCTTCCAGCCCTTGGTGGAGGACTTGTGGGTGGAGACCTTGCTGCTGTGGGAGTGCTTGGAGGTGGCGTGCTTGGTGTGTTTGGAGCTGACCTTGGAGTGCTTGGTGGTGCCGGTGTGGACCTTGGAATGCTTGTGGGTGGTGGAGTTGGCGTGCTTGGAGTGGGTCGTCGCGGCGGTGGCGACCGCGGGGGCGGCGACGAGGGCGGTGGCGAGGGCGAGAGCGGCAACGATATTTTTGATCGACATCATGGAAGAATTCTCCGAATTTCCAGCGTCCGTTGAGAGCAGCGATGGGCGTTTTCAGGCCAGTAATCACACGATTACCGGAACTCCTGGCATCGAGTTCTTGCGGAAGAAGCGTATTTAATTTATCGGAAAGGTTCGGCTGAGTCCATCAATGGAAAAGGGAGAAGCTTTTTGCGGGGGGGGGCGGGAGGGAGGGGCGTTCATATTGGCCGAAAATGGTGGTTGGGGTACACGTTCTCAGTTGAGAGCCATTTGCGGCCTCAACCTTGGGAAGGAGGTGCGGGGCCTCGAGGGCTGCGGCCAAATGGGTGGGGGAAGGTGCGGGGGGGCTGGGTCGGTGGCGGGAGGTGGTTATACATGTATAGACGTTATGAAATACCGATTTGGAAATATCTCCTTTTGTCGCATTTGATGCAGTTTCTGACTGCGTTTTTTCATTATTAAACAAAATTCAGAATTTATTTGCATAGGGGGAAATCGCAAGTAAGTTGAATGCAGCAGTTCATCATTTCTGAGTGGAGCGGGAGTCCGGCAAGCACGGAGCCCCGGAATACGATTCTTTGCGGTGAGGTCGATTCCATGAAGATGTTTAATATGCGAAGCGGGAGGCGGTTGGGTGTGGTACTCTCGGGAGTGGTTGCGAGTTGTTTTGCGATTTCCCCGGCGAGTGCGGGTCTTGTCCACCGATACAGTTTCACGACCGATGCTTCGGATTCGGTTGGGGCGGCGAACGGGACGCTGGTGAACACGGCGACGGTGTCGGGCGGGTCGTTGCAGTTGAATAATCCGAATTTCAGCGGGCCGAGCACTGCGGGGGGGTATCTTTCGATGCCGGCGAGCATTCTTCCGTCGAGCGGGAGCGTGACGATCGAATCGTGGTTTACGTTCACGGGTTCGGGGTTCTTCACGGAAGACTGGACGTTCAGCAATAACGCGAATGACACGAATCCGCCTGGGGCCAACAATGGGCAGTATTTCATGCACACCATTTCCGCGCCGCAGGGCGGTCCGAATCCCGCCGGGGGTGGGTCGCACGTTGCGCAAGCGCTGGCGGGCTACGCCGGTGGCGAGATCGATGCGTTCGGAACGACAGTCGGGCTCGGGGCGGGCGGCGGCGGATATCTGGACGACGGCGGCACGTACTTTAGCGCGACGGTGATCGATGGCACTGCGGGCACGTTGAGCTATTACGTGATGCGCGTCTCCGATGGCCTGGGCGGTCTACAGGATACGGTCGCAGCGATTCCGCTGAGCTCGTACAGCTTCACGAATGCCTATCTCGGCCGCTCGGCTTTTGCAGGGGATAATTCGACTTCGGGCTCTGTGGATGAATTCCGGATCTATAACAACGCGGCATCGGCGTCGGACATTGCTGCGGATTTTGCCGCGGGGCCGAATGTGGTGGTGCCGGAACCGGGGTCCTTGTTGATCACAGGCATTGGCACCTTGTGCTTGATGAGCCGGCGGCGCGGCAGATAAGGGGTTGAGGGGGGAAGCAACTGTGGAATTGAGAGGCGTCGCTTGTAACGAGCGGCGCCTTTTCTTTTTTTTTGCGGGCGAGGCGGAGAGCGCGGGAGGGCTCCGACTCACACGTGAAACTCGCGCCGAGCACGCGTCGATCTTCGATCGATGGCTAAACATTTTGCGGATGAGAATCCGGTGGGATCCGGATTAGTATTGGTCGAAGGCGACGGGGAAGTTGGAGATGGCGTGGGGGTGGGTGCCCATTCGGCCCATGAGGAGGAGGAGGGGGATCATGAGGGCGGGGCAGGCGGCGCTGGTGGCGAGGCCGAGGGAGAGGGTGGAGTGGTCGGCGATGAGGCCGGAGAGCCAGGGCATGACGATTCCGCCGAAGTTGCCCATGGCGGCGAGGATGCCGAACATGGTGGCGCCGCCGGTGGGGAAGCGGTCGGCGGCGACGGCGAGGGTGCTGGGCCAGAGTGCGGAGCCGGTGAGTCCGGCGAGGATGCAGGCGGCGAGGGCGAGGGCGGGGCTGGGGAGGAAGGAGCCGGCGAGGAAGAGGGCGGTGGTGAGGATGCAGCAGACGAGCATGAGGGGGATGGCGCGGAGTCGGATGCCGAGGATGCCGATGGCGATGCGTCCGATGCCCATGGCGAGGCAGAAGGCGAGGAAGGCGAAGTCGGAGTGGAGTTTTGGGAAGTGGAGTTCGCGTTCGGCGTAGGTGGGGAGCCAGTAGGCCATGGAGATTTCGGTGGCGCCGCCGAGGAATATGGCGATGAGGGCGAGGAGGAAGAATTTTTGGCGGGCGAGGGAGCGGAGGCGGAGGCGTTGTTCGCCGTCGGGGATGAGGCAGGGGATTTGGACGGTGATGAAGCCGAGGGAGACGAGTGCGGGGAGGGGGATGAGGAGGAGAGCGGTGTGGCGCCAGGGGACGTTGGCGTAGAGGGCGAGTGAGCCGACGAGGATGGTGACGACAGCGCCGAAGCAGTAGAAGGAGTGGAGGAGATTCATAGCGACGGTGCGGCGGTCGGGTCGGAGGGCGGCGACGATGGGGGAGAGGACCATGTCGAGTGTGCCGGCGCCGAAGCCCATGATGAAGACGGCGAGGAGGACGGCGTTGTAGGTGGTGGCGATGCCGAGGAGGGCGAGGCCGGCGGCGATGAGGAGGTTTCCGCTGATGGCGATGAGTTTAGGTCCGTGGGTGGGGAGGCGGTCGACGATGGGGCCGGTGAAGGCGATGGCGGAGACGAGGCCGAGGAAGATGACGGCGCCGATGCGGCCGAGCTGTTCGGCGGTCAGTCCGTGGAATTCGCGCGACAGTGTGGTGAGGAGGACTGGGGCGAGGTTGATGGAGATGGCGAGGGCCATCATGGCGGCGTAGGAGAGGGTGAGGGGGAGGAGGGAGTGTGGTGGGTGGGAGGGTTTCACGGGGAGGAAGTATAGCGGAATGACGAATGACGAATGACTAATGACGAATCAATGATCAAATGACGAATGAGGGAATGACGAAACGAGCCTGGCGTTAGGGCATCCAGAGCTCTGCGAGGGGAAGAGCCAGATCGGCGAATGGGGGGAAGTGGGGTGTCTCGGTGGATTTGGCGATGGCGGTGAGGGAGTATTTGCCGGCTTGGAGGGCGTAGGCTTCGGCGGTGCGGGCTTCGGGATCGATGATCCAGTAGTGGGGGACGCCGTGGGATTGGTAGAGGTTGAATTTGTTGATGCGGTCGTCGTCGATGTTGCCTGGGGAGAGGACTTCGATGCAGAGGTCTGGGGGAGGAGAGAGGCGGGTCGGCGAGACGCGGTGAAGGTTGGGCGTGGCATAGAAACAGATGTCGGGGCGGCGAACAGTGTGGCGTTCGAAGGGGACATCTGTGTCCAGGAAGAGTTTTCCGAGTTTCAGTGGCTTGATGTAATTGAGAAGCATTGCGTGAAGTTCGGAAACGGCCTGAGAGTGACGTGGATATGCGCTTGGGCTCACGATGATTTCTCCGTCGATGAGTTCGAGGTGTACGCCGGGGGGGTCTTCGCCGAGTTGGAAATACTGATCGGCGGTCATTTTGATGGTGTGGATGTGGGCGACCGTCATGCGGGGCTCCTTCGCAGGGATTATAACGAAAATGCACCGGGGAAGGGCTTTGCATCGCCTGCGCGAGGAGGTTTCCTGCCACTCGAGAGGGAGGTGGGCCGGCGCTTACGCTACGGGTTCCGTAGTGCGGGGTAGAGGGGTTTGAGTGCGGGGTAGAGGGAGGCGTATTTGGTGTATTGGTGGTTGTAGAGGGAGACGGATTTTTTGTTGGGGGCGGATTTTTCTTTGACCTGGATGATGGCTTTGGTGGCTTGGGGGACGGAGGAGAATGCGCCGGTGCCGACGGCGGCGAGGATGGCGGCGCCGAGGGCTGCGCCTTCGGAGGCGTTGATGGTTGCGACGGGGGCGTTGTACATGTCGGCTTGGAGTTGTCGCCAGAAGGTGGAGCGTGCGCCGCCGCCGGTGGCGCGGACTTGGGTGATGGGGATTTGCATTTCGCGGAAGATCTGGATCTGTTCGCGCATGCCGAAGGTGATGCCTTCGAGGACGGCGCGGAGGAGGTGGGCGCGGGAATGGCGTGGGGTGAGGCCGATGAAGGCGGCGGTGGCGTGGGGGTTGGGATGGGGGCAGCGTTCGCCGGTGAGGTAGGGGAGGAAGAAGAGGTTTTCGGAGCCGGGGGGAGCGGAGGCGGCTTCGGCGATCATTTCGGGGTAGAGGGAGCCGGGGTCTTTGCGTTTCATGACTTCGGAGGCGAAGAGGGTGTTGCGGAGGTATTGGAAGGAGCCGCCGGCGGAGAGCATGCAGCCGAAGACGCACCAGGTGTTGGGGAGAGCGTGGCACATGGTGTGGACGCGGCCCTGGGGGTCGGTTTGGGGTTGGCGGCTGGTGGCGAAGATGACGCCGGAGGTGCCCATGGCGGCGGAGACGAGACCGGGGAGTACGACGCCGGAGCCGACGGCGCCGGCGGCCTGGTCGCCTGCGCCGGCGATGACGGGGATTCCGGGGGTGAGGCCGAGGGTTTTGGCGGCGGCTTCGGAGAGGGTGCCGGAGATTTCGGGGGACTCGAGGAGGCGTGGGAGGAGGGCGGGATCGAGCTGGAGTTTGCTGAGGAGGTCGGAGTGCCAGCGGCGGTTTTTGACGTCGAGGAGGAGCGTTCCGGAGGCGTCGGAGACTTCGGTGGCGTATTCGTGGGTGAGGCGGAAGCGGAGGTAATCTTTGGGGAGGAGGATCTGGCGGGTCTTTTCGAATTTTTTGGGTTCGTGCTTTCGGAGCCAGAGGATTTTTGGGGCGGTGAAGCCGGTGAGGGCGGGGTTGGCGACGGCGTTGATGAGGGCGTCCCGGCCGCCGGCGAGTGCTTCGATTTCGGCGCATTCACTGGCGGTGCGCTGGTCGTTCCAGAGGAGTGCGGGACGGAGGACTTTGCCTTTGGCGTCGAGGAAGACGGAGCCGTGCATCTGGCCGGAGAGGCCGATGGCGTGGACTTCTGCGGGTTTGATGCGGGATTTTTTGAGGACGGCGTGGGTGGCATTGGTGGCGGCGGAGAACCATTCTTCGGGGTCTTGTTCGGACCAGCCGGGTTTGGGGGTGAGGAGTTCGTGGGGGGATTCGGCGGTGGCGAGGACTTTGCCGGTGGGGGAGAGGAGGAGTGCTTTGGTGCCGGAGGTGCCGACGTCGAGGCCGAGGAAGTGCATAGGGGTGCTCCATGGGTTGGAGGAGATGCGCTGGGGCGCATTGTACAGGGAGGCGGGATGTGCGCGTACGGTGCATGTGAATCGCCCCCGGACCTGCAACTTCCCTCTCCCGCACGGGCGTTCTCAGATTATCGAAAGCGACAAGCGGAGCGTTACTCGGCACGTCAAATGCGTGCCTCGACGGCCTTAGCTCAGAATCTGAGTTCGCGCCCGGCGGGGCAGGAAACTGACCCCATTTTTTACCTTTTCCTCACCCAACAACACGCCAATAAGCCTCCGCCGATCGTCAACAACGATGCCGGCTCCGGAACAGGGATTAAGGAAACGGACCCGGTTACCGACACGGCGGCGCTGTCATAGCCAACCTGCGTGTAATTAAAATCTCCGAACGTCGGAGTCGCCCGCAAATTGTAAGCGTTCATATAAAACTCGTTCGTATTGAAGGCGTAGCCGCCGTACCTCATGCCCCAGCTATAGATGTTGATGTTTCCGTTGCCGCCTGTGGGCGAGTAATCGAATCCCACTCCAGTTTCAGCTAGGGGAGACGGACTGAAGTTGACCAAGGTAATGTCTTTTGAATCGAAGGTATATTGGAGGGTCGGGTCAAATTGGATGATGAAGGCGCCCGATGCTGTTTGTTCGGGTGCAGCTTCATCCTGGGGAAAGCCGGATACAAAATAAGTTTTGAGATTCGACGTGGAGAACGTGAATTCATACGTCATCACGGCCGCCTTCGCCGGGAGTCCGAAAAAAAATAAAACAAATGGGGCATACAACAACGCCGATGCAAGACGACGGTTCATTCATTTCTCCGAGGCTGTTTTTCTTTTGTCGTATCCTTTTCCCGGACCCTCGAGGGTACGGAAAACGTACCCCGGATATACGAGAAGTCAAGGATTTGCGAGATATTGCCTCTTAATCGCTACCGATTTGTGGGTGTGAGTGTTGGAGCCAACGTGAGGTCGTCGATAATGTTATGGGACGGTCTCTCGATTTGGGTCGTGACTTCCTCAAACAGGAGAGTACTTCATGAAAGGATTTGTTGGACGTATCACGTCCTTGATGATCGTGGCCGTCATTGGCGCCAGCGGATCAAAAGGATGGACGGACGTCGTTACCCTTCGCGCGGGAGACCAGGCGACGGGGAGTCTGAGCAATTTCGTGCAAGTCAGTGCGACCGCATCACCGGGTCACTTCGGATCGTTGGATTTGAGACTCCGAAATCCTCCTGCGCCCGGTGCGATTCTGGAGGTTGATTTATTTGCAAATAACGCGTCCAGGACGCCGCTGTCGTCCTATACGTGGGAATTGCTTACGTGGGATCAAGCGGCAGCCAATCCCACGCTGCAATTCTTTCCGTTCGGGACCGTGCCACTCAGTCCGGGGACCAGCGGTTTTTTAAGCGAATGGGGTGGAACGTACCGTCTCACGATGATTTCGGGGGAATGCGATATTTCCGCGGTTACGGCCAGCATCGCCCCTGAATCGAGCACAACCTTCAGTACCACCAGCGTACCGGTGATCACACCGGCGCCTGAGCCGGCGTGGATCGGCGGGCTGGCCGTATTTGGGTTGCTGGTCAGACCAAGTCGTGCCAAGAAAGACTGAAGGTCGCGCGACTGGGGTATTGCGCTGCAGCAGGCCCTTTTTTTGGTTAGAGGTCGCAGCAGCGGTCGGAATAGCCGACGGGGGCGTCGGCTCCACTTTTACCGGCCGGAGGCGGTGGGGGTGGGAGCGGTTCCGCCTTTGCGGTCGGAATTGAGTTTGGCGATGGCGGCGGTGAGTTTGGCTTGGGCGTCGTCGTGGGCTTGTTTGAGGGCTGCTACGGAGGGGTCGTTTTTGGCGCTGGTGCGGGCGGCGGTGAGGGCGGTGTTGGCGTCGGCGAGTTTTTTCTGGGCGGCGACGAACTTGGGGTCCGCGGTTTCGGCGTCGCGTTCGATTTTGCTGGTGACGCTGCCGGCGTTGAAGACTTCGGTGGCCTTGGCGGAGATCTGGTCCTGGGTGGCGCCGCTGTTGCGGAGGTCGTCGAGTTCGACGCGAAGTTTGGATTCGTTTGCCTCGGCGGCTTTGTAGGCGGCGTTGTCGGCGAGTGTGGCTTTGTCGGCGTCTTCGGCGGTCTGCAATTCGAGGGTGGCGTCGGCGACGGCCTTTTTGGCGGCGATGACGCTGGGGACCTGTTCGAGGGCGTCGTTCAGGTCCTTGTTGGCCATGGCGAGGGCGGCGCTCGCTGCGCTAATGTCTTTCTGGTCAGCCTGGAGGGTGGTGGTGAGGGTGTTGGTGGGCTTCGGGGCGGGTTGTTGCGGGGGCGGGTTCGTCGGGGCCTTGGGCTTGTTGCCGGCGAAGGCAGGGATGAGGGCGCAAGAGATTGCGACGGATGAGGCAAGGATGGAAACGAGGGGCCGGTTACGGATATGGAACAACATGGAAACCTCCGCGAATAGCCATCGAGAACACCAGGCCACGTATGGGAAGTATAACCCACGAAATTCGAAGTAGTTGTTCGGTTTTCCCGATTTTTTCGGAAGAGGCCGGGGAGAGGAAGTGACGGGGTTGGGGTAGAATGGTGGGTCTGTTTCAGAGGAGAGATTATGCCCGGCACCCGTTCCCCGTTCGCACCGATTCCGGAGGTCATTGCGGCTTTGAAGGCCGGGAAGATGATCGTGCTGGTGGATGATGAAGACCGGGAGAACGAAGGGGATCTGGTGTGTGCGGCGGAGTTTATCACGCCGGAGATGGTGAACTTCATGCTGAAGGAGGCGCGGGGGGTGCTGTGCGTGGCGATGACGCCGGAGGATTGCGACCGGCTGCAGTTGTATCCGCAGGCGGCCAATAATACGGCGCCGCTGGGGACGGCGTTTACGATTTCGGTGGATGGGCATCCGCGGTTTGGGGTGACGACGGGGGTGTCGGCGAGCGAGCGGGCGACGACGATCAAGCTGCTGATCAAGGCGGATGGGAAGCCGAGCGATTTGACGCGGCCGGGGCATATTTTTCCGCTGCGGGCGCGGGCGGGCGGGGTGCTGGAGCGGGCGGGGCAGACGGAGGGGTCGGTGGATCTGTGCCGGCTGGGGGGGCTGCATCCGGCGGGGGTGATCATTGAGATCATGGCGGAAGATGGGTCGATGGCGCGGTTGCCGGAACTGGAGAAGTTTTGTGCGAAGCATGGGCTGCTGCTATGCACGATTGCTGATTTGATTCAGTTCAGGTTGCAGCAGGATGCGCTGATTCGGCGGATTGAGAGTTTGCCGATCGAGACGCCGTATGGGCGGTTTGATTTGCGGGTGTATGAGACGGTGGGGGATCCCCTGATTCACGTGGCGTTGTGCTGCGGCGGCGTGGGGGAGATTGATCCGGCGACGCCGCCCCCGGGGAAGGCGGTGGTGCAGAAGGAGGCGGTGCTGGTGCGGATGCATTCGGAGCATTTGCTGGGGGATGTGTTTTCGGCGGTGGGGACGGATTCGGGGAAGGAGTTGCAGGCGTCGCTGCGGATGATCCAGGCGGCGGGGAAGGGGGCGCTGGTTTATTTGCGGCAGGAGTCGCGCGGGTTGGCGCTGCTGCAGCGGTTGCATGAGTTCAAGAAGGAGTGTGCGGGGAAGACGGAGCCGCCCCCCCCCAAGGGGTTGATGGATCGGCGGGATTTTGGGATTGGGGCGCAGATCTTGAGGGATTTGGGGTTGACGAAGCTGCGGATCATAACGAATCGGCCGAAGAAGTTTTTTGGGTTGGAGGGGTTTGGGTTGACGGTGGAGGAGCAGGTGGGGATACCGGTTGCTTGAGACCGGAATTAAACACAAAGGACGCGAAGAGCACGAAGGACCCCGAAGACGAGATAAAACCACAGAGGACACAGAGGGCACAGAGGAGTGACGACTTGAGGCTCATGAAGGGTGATTTTGGGCGATTTCGTCAGGTCGTCTCTGTGTGCTCTGTGTTCTCTGTGGTTTTTATTCTGATGATGTCGGCGGAATGGCGGGAGGTGATGCTGTGAAGATTGAGGAGAAGGATGGGGCGGTGTTTTTGCAGGTGAAGGTGGTGCCGAATTCGAGTCGGACGCAGATTGCGGGGATGCTTGGGGAGGCGTTGAAGATCAAGGTGGCGCAGCCGCCGGAGGAGGGGAAGGCGAATCGGGCGGTGGAGGAGTTGCTGGCGGAGGTGATGGGGGTGGCGAAGGGGAATGTGAGTGTGGTGGCGGGGATGACACGGCCGCAGAAGGTGGTGCGGATTGTGGGTGTTTCCGGAGACGAGATTCGGCGCTTGATCGGGGCGGCCTAAAGGCGGAACTCCAACTTACGGGCTGGTGGGGCTGATTTGGTCGCCGGCTTCCGGGGGTTGTGGAGCCTTCGGAGGTTCGTCGGGGGGGATGCGGCCGCTCGCCCCCAGTTCGCGGGATTTTTCTTTGATTTGATCGACGGTGAGGACTTTGAATTCGCCTTCGGCGGCGGCGCGTTCGCTTGCGGGGACGGCGGGGTTCACTTTCTTTTTGCGGGAGGATTTTGGCGGGCGTTTGCCGGTGGCGACTTCCTGTTCGAAGCGCTTCTTGGAGATGAGGAGGTGGTGGTAGCTTTGGCCAAAGCGGTGGGCTTCGTCGCGGATGTGCTGGAGCAGTTTGAGGCCGGCGTTGGTGCGGGAGAGTTTGATGGGGCCTTTGCGGGCCTGGACGAAGACTTCCTCTTCGCGCTTGGCGAGGGAGATGACCATGGGGGGGCGGACGTCCATTTGTTCGAAGGCGGCTTGGGCGGCGTGGAGTTGGCCGAGGCCGCCGTCGATGAGGATGACGTCGGGGTAGAGTTCCTGGTTGGTGCCGGCGTCACGGTAGCGGCGGGAGACGACTTCCTGGATGGATTTGTAGTCATCGACGCCGGTGACGGTTTTGATGCGGAAGCGGCGGTAGCCGTTTTTGAAGGGGCGGCCGTCGATGAAGCAGACGAGCGAGCCGACGGTCGCTTCGCCCTGGAAGTGGGCGATGTCGATGCCTTCGATGCTGCGGATCGGTTCGGGGAGATCGAGGGTTTCCTGCAGGGATTTGAGGCCGGCGCGGTGGTCCTGGAAGAAGACTTCGGCCTGGATGGACTTGTTGGTGGAGATGCTGGAGCGTTCGGAGAGGGCGCGGAGGGCTTTGATCTGGTCGCGGAGGGTGGCTGCCTTTTCGAACTGCAGCGTTTTGGCGGCTTCTTCCATTTCGCCGGTCATTTCGCGGAGGACCTCGGAGCCTTTGGAATCGAGGAAGCGTTTGAGG
Organism: Phycisphaerae bacterium; assembly: GCA_035524355.1. GTDB lineage: Bacteria > Planctomycetota > Phycisphaerae > WQYP01 > WQYP01 > DATKPA01. The sequence goes on from DATKPA010000068.1 coordinate 11,776, forward strand.
CGGTCGATGTCCTGGCGGTAGGCCTCGCGGGAAATTTTGTCGGCGCAGGGGGCGGTGCATTGGCGGATGGCGTAGAGGAGGCAGGGGCGGAAGAATTTTTTCTTCGGGTCTTCCTCGAGGATTTCGAGATGGCAGGTGCGGAATTTGAAGACGCGTTGGAGGTGTTGGGTGGCTTCCTTGAGGGCGGTGACGCTGGTGAAGGGGCCGTAGAGTTTGGTTCCGGTGCCGGAGGGTTGGCGGGTGATGTAGACGCCGGGGTAATCGTCGCGGGTGGTGATTTCGAGGTAGGGGTAGGTTTTGTCGTCGAGGAGGCGGGCGTTGAAGCGGGGCTGGATGTCTTTGATGAGGCGGTTTTCGACGAGGAGGGCTTCGACTTCGGATTCGCAGGCGAGGGTGTCGAATTCGGCGACGAATTCGAGGAGGAGTTGTTTGCCGTAGGTGCCGAGGTCGGTGGAGGGAACGAAGTAGGAGCCGACGCGGTCACGGAGGGAGCGGGACTTGCCGACGTAGATGACGACGCCGCGGGTGTCTTTCATGAGGTAGACGCCGGGAGAGGTGGGGAGGGTTTTGGCTTTTTCGCGCAGGCGGGAGAGGCGGACGGAGTCGGGTTCTTCGGGGCGGGGGAGTGAGACTTCGTCTTTTTTTTCTTCGATGATCGGATCGGTCTCGAAGCCGGTGGTTTCGGCGTCGTCTTCGACTTCGGCGAGGGGGTCGAGGGGGAGGGGTTCGTAGGCGGCCATGGCTTCCGCCTGGAGTTCCTCGGAGGAGTCCTCCCCGGGGTTTGGATCGCGTGGGTTGTCACTCATAAGGAGGCATTATAGCGCGGCGGGGGCGCGGAAGCCGACTGAAGGCGTAACTCCGAACCGGGTTTGCGCGTTTGCCGTCGTGAGGGTTTCGGCGCGTCAGGCGGACTCTCCCCGAGGCAGGGCACGCCGCGGGTTAACGTAATGGGCCGATTGTGCCGATAGAGCTCCCATGGTGACGTCTGCACAATCGAACCTCATTGACTCAGCGCTTGCGCCGGGGCAGATGAACGGCGCGGTATCGGTGTCGGTGCTGAAGAAGGCGCTGGATGCGTCGCGGCAGGAGGGGGCGTCGGCGGTGCAGTTGATCGATGATGCGGGGGCGGTGCAGGCGGGGGATCCGCTGGTGGCGAAGGCGACGGGGCTGGGTGGGTTGATCGACGTGCAGGCCTGAGCGGGTTCTCGAACCAATCCTGTGATGATTGTGAGTGTTGGTGTGGGTGCGGTGGTGATTCTGCACGCACATTCCGGCGATGCCATCGCCGGCTTTATGGGGGGGGTTAGCGTTCGATTTTGATGGCTTCGCGGCGGTGGCCGGTTGCGATGTGGGGGCGGTGGACGATGGTGCGAGTGCGGGAGAGCATGCAGTAGGTGATGCCGCGCCAGACGATGGTTTTGCCGAAGGCGGATCCGAGGAGTGCCATGAGGTTGATGAGGTAGCACCAAGGGAGGCCGATGGTGGCCCAGAGCATGGAGGAGCGGATTTCGCGGGCGTGTTCAGGGAGGAGTCGTTCACCGCCGCAGACGAGGAGCAGTCCGCGGGCCATCGAGAAGGAGTAGAGGGAGATGAACATGAGCATCTGGATGATGTGCTCGTGGCCGGCGTAGGCGGCGGGATTGATGAATCCGTGGATGGTGTTCCAGAGAGTGTAGCTGAAGGCGGTGAGGTAGACGCAGGCTCCTGCGAGGGCGACGCACCAGATGGCGGGGGCGCAGACCTTGGTGATGCGATACTGGCGTACGGCGAATTCGAAGAGGGACGCCCAGTTGAAGTTGGCATCGGAGGCGACGAGGCAGCGCGGGACGAACTGGAGTTGTTTCCTGGCGATCTTCTTCACGCAGTGGGAGAGGACGTAGTCGTCGGAGAGAGCGTGCTGCCACATGTCGTGGAGGCCGTAGCCGAAGAAGTCGGCGCGGCGGATGGCCATGGAGCCGCCCCAGGCGAAGTTTCGGCGGAAGGGACCGAGGAGTGCGGCGACCTGTGCGTTGAGCACGGAGACGATTTTGTTGGCGGTGTGATCGGTGACGGGGATGTAGTAGCGGTAGCCGGTGGTGGCGCCGATGTGATGGCCGTAGGTGAGGGGGGTGATGAGCGCCCGCAGCCATTCGGGGCCGGGTTTGGCGTCGCCATCCATGAAGGCGAGGATTTCGTCATCTTCGTTGGTGCGGTGGACGGCGGCGAGCTGGTTGTGCACCTTCTGGCCGCGGTCATGGGCAATGCCGGCGATGACGATCTCGACGCGACTGTTTTCGACAGCGATGCGCTCGAGGAGGTTGACGACGGGGTCGGCGTCGGTTTCGACGGAGAAGATGACTCGGTAATCGGCGTAGTCCTGCTCCAGCAAGGCGGCGACATTGGATTCGGTATCATCGTCGACACCCTTGATGGGGACGATGACACAGATCCGCGGCGTGCTGGCGGGGGTTTCCGCACGGGCGGCCATGCGGGGGGCGCGCAGCGCAAACCGCTGCGCCAGATTCACCGCCCAGACGGCCAGCAAAACCGCGACTGCCCATACCCAGAAGAATGCAAATGACCACGTCACCGCAGGTATTCCTCACAGGACCAAGGCATCATACCGGAGCGTCGCGTCAGGACGAAGCGAACGCCTACACCTGTCGAATCATATCGGGTAAACTCCCTCCCTCTACTTTTCGCGGGGTTACGCATGAGCAACGCTACGGTACTCGTCGGGATCATCATGGGATCCAAGTCCGATCAACCGACGCTGCAGCACGCCGCGGATATCCTGACGGAACTGGGGATTCTCCATGAAATGCGAATTGTGTCGGCTCACCGGACGCCGGAGTTGATGGTGGAATACGCAAAGACGGCGGAATCCCGGGGTATTCAGGTGATTATTGCCGGGGCGGGCGGTGCGGCCCACCTTCCGGGGATGACCGCTTCGCTGACGGTGTTGCCGGTGCTGGGCGTTCCGGTGCAGTCGCAGGCGCTTTCGGGGCTCGATTCGCTGCTCTCGATCGTGCAGATGCCGGGAGGCGTTCCGGTGGGGACGCTGGCGATCGGCAAGGCGGGGGCGATCAATGCGGCACTTCTGGCGGCGGAGATTCTGGGCATCAGCCGGCCGGAGATTCGCGAAAAGGTGCGGGCCTACAAGGCGGCCAATACGCAGAAAGTTCTTGGGGAAAAGCTCGATTAATCGGGGTCGTCTTTCAATTGCCAATTGCCCATTGCCAATTGCCAATTGACGTTCTTGAATCGGCAATGGGCAATCGGCAATGGGCAATGAATCCTGATTCAGTCATTCTTCCTCCCGCAACCATCGCCATCCTTGGCGGCGGGCAACTCGGCGCCATGATGTGCGAGGCCGGCCGGCGCATGGGGTACCGCATGGTGGTTCTCTCCGAAGATGCGTCGGACCCGGCGGGTCGGTGGGCGGACGAGCATGTGATCGGGGATACGCGCGACGCGCAGACAGTCGTGGCGCTTGCCCAGCGGGCGCAGGTGCTCACGAATGAATTTGAGCAGGTTCCGCCGGAAGTGCTGGAGGCGGCGGAGCGGGTTGGGGCAGGGAGGGGGTGCCGGGTGGCGCCGTCGTCGGCAGTGCAGCGAACATGCCGCGACCGCCGCCATGAGAAGATGCTCTTTGCGAAGTTCAATTTTCCGCACGGGCCGTTTGCGATTGTCGAGTCTGCGGACGGAGTTGCGGCGGCGTATGAGAAGTTGGCGGCAGGGGGTGGGGGGGGGGCGAAGAAAGTGGTGGCGAAGGTGGCGCGGGGCGGGTACGACGGGAAGGGGCAGATGTGGCTGGAATCGAGCGGCGACGCGGGGCGGGTGTGGGAGGAGTTGATCGGGCCGGGCGGGGGGGCGCTCATGCTGGAGCAGGCGGTGCCGTTCATTGCGGAGGCGTCGGTGATCGCGGCGCGTTCGCCGTCGGGGCAGTCGGCGAGTTTTCCGATGTTCCGGAATGAGCATCGCAACGGCATTTTGTTTCAGACCGTCACGCCGGCGGGTTTTTCCGCCGAGACGGAGAAGAAGGCGCGGGCGTATGCGGAGGGAATCGCGGAGAAGCTGGGAGTGGTGGGGCTGCTGGCGGTGGAGATGTTCGTGCTGGAAAACGGGGACGTGTGGATGAACGAGCTCGCCGCGCGGCCGCACAATTCGGGACACGTGACGCTGCGTGCCACGACGCGGTCGCAGTTTGAGATGCACATTGCTGCGATCTGCAATCTGCCGCTGGTGCCGGTGGAGTCGCTGCTGCCGGGGGTGATGACGAATCTGCTGGGGGATCTCTGGACATCGCGCAACGGCGCGGAGCCGCGATGGAACGAGATTTTTGAGGAGCCGCACGGGACGCTGCATTTGTACGGCAAGACGCCGCGGCCCGGGCGGAAGATGGGGCACATGATTCATACGGGGCATACGGTGGAGGAGGCGCTGGTCGCGGCGAACAGCGTGTTCGGGCGGCTGACATGAGAAGTGATCTTTGCGGGGCAGGGATCAGGTGGCGGGCGTTGTGTTATCGCCGGTTGGGGAGGAACCGCTCGTTGTAGAGGTTCCGGAAGAACCAGGATTGGACAGTCCGAATTCATTCAGGAAGTCCGCAAGGTGGGTCAGGTCGATCGTTGCGGAGCCGTCGAAATTTCCGGTCGTCCACGTCAAGGTCGTGGTTCCGAAGTTGTTCAACACGGTAGAAAGGTCGGTAAGGTCGACGTGGCCGTCAGCGTTGGCGTCTCCGAGGAGTGTGGACGAGACGAGTATGCTCGTGCCTGAGCCGGAGGCTGCTGAAACCAGGTTGAGTGTTCCGCCGGTGAGTGTTGCGTTGTCGACTACGGCCATGCTGAAACTCGCCGGCAACGTGTTGCTGCTATATGTGCCGCTGTGGCTCTGCGCGTAGATCACTTGGTTCGCAAGGTTGGAGGCAGTTGCTGGATTCGTGGCCTCAACAATGAGTCTGCTGGTAGAGATATCCATGCCAGACGTCCACGCCTGATTGACGGCGATTGGAGTTCCCGGCTGGAGCGTCACGTTCCCGAGATCGAGCGGTGTCCCAAGTGCCACTACGACGAGCGGCGTGTTGTTCGAATTCAGGACCACGGGTGCCCCGTTTTTTGTGACGGAAACAATGGTGGAGGAAGTCGGGCCGGCGAGGCCGGAGGCGGTGATGTTGGCGAGAAGATCATAGGTGCCGCCGGGGAGGGTGTTGGGATCGTTAACGTTGACAGTGAAGGTCGCCGACTGGCCGACCTTCAGGTTCTTCACTGCGAAGTGCTGCGCGTCGGTGGCGAGGGTGACGTCCGTGCCGACCGTGCTGCCTGTTGGATGAGCGATGATCGTAAACGAGACCGGTTGCGTGTCGACGATCGGAGCCGTGCCGGTGTTCGTCAGCGTGATGGTCAGTTTGCCGGTGGTAGCGATGTTCGTGCTCTTCACCGTGGAACTGGCAAAGACGCCAGTGAGGTCCGCGACGGCCGTCGCCGAGGAGGTGAGCGTCACCGTCTGGCCCGCGGCATTCAGCGTGACGAGGTTATTCGACGGGTCCGTTTCCGGCAGCGCCTGCACCGGTGTTATCAGCGCTTCCAACTGGTAGGTTCCCGCGGGGAACGATTTGCCGGTGAAATGCAGGTTCGGCGTGATGGCGATCGATTGCCCAACGCCCAGCCCGCCGACGTCGAATTTCTGTTTCGGATTGGAATTGAGAACGTAGTCTTTGCCGGTTGTGGTGTTGTGGGCCTTGATCTGCAGCGTGATCTGTTCATGGCCCGGCAGGGCGATCTTGCCGTCGTTTTTGACCAGCACCGTGAGATCGCCATCCACGGGCTTCTGGCTGCCGGTCAAAATCGCCCCCGGCAAGGTAGAGACGCCGAGCGTTCCGGTGATGTCCGGCTTGATCACATGCAGGGCGATGGTCTTGTGCGCGGCGGTGGTCGTCACCAGGTTGTCGTCGGTGGAGGATTCCGCCAGGGCGGGCGTCGGCGTGATCAACGCTTCAATCGTGTAATCACCAGCAGGGACGGCGGCCGCTTTGCTGACATCAAATGTAAAAGTCTTCGAATCCCCCGCCTTGAGCTTCGAAACGTTCTGCGGCTTGGAGGTCCCCAACATCACATCGCTCGACGTTCCGTGTGCGATGAATTTGATCGTCACCTGCTGGCTGGGCGGGAGTGCCAGCGTGCCTGCGTTCTTCACCGCCAGTGACAGGGAGCCCTGCATCGGTTGCCCCGCCATTTCCGGCGGCAGCGAGGTCGGAAGGAACGATCCCGTCAGGTTGTAAAAGGATTCATGTGCGCCGGCCGCGACCGAGGACAATAGCTGCCGCGGCTCCAGAAGTTCCAGACCAGCAGCAGCGCGCCCCGAGCGTCGACCCACGCGGTACCCACGATGCAAATCCAGGATGTGACGCATGGACAAATTCCTCCTGCCTCGAGCTTGCCTGTCGGTACAGATTGGAACCACCTGGACAGGCCAGCCGCCCAGAACGGATGAGTTGCTTACCCGCGCTTATACGGCTTCCCTATACCACAGGTCAACATATTTCTACGTATGTGGCAAGTCTTAACAAGGATCGCGCGACTATAAACCTGCGAAAATTTACTAGATTGCCAAGCTCTGTCTTCCCAAATTCAAGGCCTTAAGCTGCCTCGGATATAGGGACTTAGCTCAGGCGGTCGCCGTCAGCCCGATCGTCGCATTGGACGCATTAAGCGTGACGAGGTTGTTGGCGGTACTGGTTTCGGTCAGCGACGGAACCGGCGTGATTTGGGCCTCGATCGTATAGTTCCCGGCACTGAAATCCTTGCCGGTGAAGTCTGCCGAAATGGTGAAAGTCTTCGTACTTCCCGCGGCCAGCGCCCCGACAGCGTACTGCGTTCCCGCCGCCACGAGGGTGATGTCGCTTCCGCCCGCCGTCGGATGGGCCAGGAGGGAGATGGTCACTTCTTGTGCGGCCGGGAGCGCGATGTTGCCGGAGTTCTTCACCACCACCGCCAGTGTTCCGTTATGGGAGGCGGTCGATCCGGCGACGATCGACGTCGGCAGCGTGGAATTCCCGAGCGTGCCGCTGATGTCCGGATCGGTGACCGTGAGCGATTCCTTCACGCCCGCGGAGGTGGTGGCGATCGTGTTGTCAGCCGTGTTTGATTCGGTCAGGTGCTGCACCGGCGTAATGATCGCCTCGTACTGGTAGGAACCTGCGATGAGGCCCGCCGTGTGACTGACCGCCACGGTGAACTGCTGGGCCGTGTGTCCCGCCATGTTGGAAACCGACAGCGTCGGCGAGACGGTGAGCGTCGTGTCGGTGCCCGTCGAGGTGTTGTGGGCGACGATCTTCAATGTGATCTGCTGACCCGCCGGCATCTTCTGATTCCCCGCGTTCCGCAGGTTCACCACGACGTTCCCGCTGATCGCCTGATTGCTGACGATTGTTGTCGGCAGGGTCGTCGAGACCAGATCGCCGGCCAGATTCGTCGTCACCGGTTCCACGCTGAATGTCTGTGTGCCGGTGGCTGTGTCGTTCGTCGAAAGAGTCTCCGTCACCCCATGCTTTCCGTTAATCACCGCCACGAGCACGTATTTCCCGGCCGCCAGCGATGCCGGCAGTTTCAGTGCGATATTGAAAGTCTTGGTCTGCTGCGCTTCCATCCCGCCGACATTCAAGGCCGGATCGGTCTGCGGGAAATCGATCTGCGCGCTCGTGGCCGTGTTCTTCAGATAGAAGTGCACGTCGGTCGTGGCGTTCGCCGGCAGCGAGCCAGTGCCGATGTTCTGAATGGTCAGCGGCACCGTGAACGAAGGCGTGTTGTGCAGAATCACAACCGCCGGCAGTTCCGCGGCCGTTCCGATGGAAGGGGTGATGTCGATATACGACGAACTGTTGCCGGTCACCGTGAAGGTGTAGTCCGGGTTGGTGGCGATGGCGTTGTTCACGTGAATGACGGCCGTCCGCTGGCCGGCGATCGTCGGCTTGAACTGCACGGTGAACGTCTCAGTGCTCGCGCTCCCCTGCGGCTGCGTGACCACAAAGTCGGCGGCGGCCGGGCCGGAGACGGAGACCGTCACGCCCGTCAACGCGCCCTTGCCCGCGTTGGTGATGGTGAACGTTTTGGCGGCGGAAGAGACGGTATTGGCGGCGAGGGTTCCGAAATCGGTGCCGTCAGCCTTGGAGGGCGACTTGTCGCCGGAAGCGATCTTCACGCCGTTGCCGGAGACTTGCGTGGTCGGCTTGCTGATGTGCAGCAGCGTGATGGTGAACTCCAGCGATGCGTTCGCGGGAATGGCGCCCTGTCCGGTGGTGCCATAGGCGGCCGTCGCGGGGATCAGCAGAACGCGCGTCTCCCCTTCCTTCATGCCGACCAGGCCGCTGTCCCATCCGGTGATGACCTGCGATTGCCCGAGTGCAAACGAGAATGGGATGCCCCCTTCGTTTGTGGTGGAATCGAAGACCGTTCCGGAGAGCCCGGTCGGCGTCGAGTTGCTCGCAGAATAGTTCAGGATGAAACCCGAATAGGTGACGGTGAGCGTCTCTCCCGCCACAGCGCCGGGGCCGGCACCCAGAACCGTCGAACCCTGCTGTTCATAGACGGTTCCGGCCAGGGTGGAGGTGGTGATCAGGCCGGTCCCGCCGATCGCGAAGGTATAGGGCGTGCCGGTCGAATTCGGAATTGTCAGCATCGCCAGGCGCGTATCGTTGTGCGCCGGTGCGAACTTGATGGTGAACGTGGTCGATTCACCCGGCGTCAGGCTCGTCAAATCCGGCTGGGTTACGACGCTGAAATCGCTCGCGTCCGTTCCGCTGATGCGCACGAGGTTCTTGGCGCCGCCCGTGAGGTTGATCGTCGTATTGCCGTTATTCTGGATCGTAAACGTGCGGGTGTCGGTGCCGAGGGTCGAGTCCGGTGTGGTCGTCATGCCGCCGAAGTCGGTGAAATTCGTCGCCGAAATCGTGTCGGAGTGGTTGGCGATCCGCAGCCCGCCGCCGAGCACGACGAGGTTTGGCACCGCAGTGACGTTGATCAGCACGTTCGCATCCGTCGCGGCAAACTGCTCCAGGTCGTTGGCGTTCCAGGTGAAATAGTCCTTGCCCGTGTATCCCGCATTGGGCTCATAAATGAGATTCGCCAACTGCCCCAGCGAAATCGAGTCCCCCGCCGCTACCGTTGCATAATTCCCCGCGTTCACCACCGATTGCGTGGCGTCGCCCCCGAGAATGAACAGCTTCCCATGCTGCGGCAAGGTCTTGATCTGCACCTGGTAGAGCGTGTCGCCCTTGTCTGCATCCTTGAACACGCTGGTGAAATCGCCCGTGTTGAACCGCGGCGATGTGGTCGCCTCGATCGTCTTGGAAATGTTGGCGATCGTCGGCGCTTGGTCCGGAATGGTCAGGGTGAAATTCGCGGACGTTGCCGCCTGGCTGGTCCCGTTCGTGGCCGACCACGTGAAACTGTCCGTGCCCGTGTACGTCGATGAGGGATTGTAGAAGTAAACGAGATTCGCAATGTTCGCGGCGGTGACCGTCGTGTTCGCGGTAATCGACGTGCCGCTCACCGAAAGATCGCCGTGCGCCGGAAGGGTCGTGATGACGATCTGCGACAGGGCGGTTCCCGCCGCATCCTGATATCCCGCGGTGAAATCGGAGAGCTTGAAAGTGTACGAGGGACTCGCGACATTGAAATGCAGCGTCTTGGAGAGATCCGACACGGTCGGAACGTCGGCTGCGAGCAGTTCCCGGTGCTCGAGGAACTGCATGTACTCTCCGCGCCGCGTCTGCTGTGCATGGCGCGATGACCGGCGAAGCGTGGCGATGAATGGCATGGCATCAAAACAGGAGCGAACCAGGATCCAGGTGCGATGAGACAACGACATGGGTGAGTCCTCCGCGTTCCGCGATTCCGACTAACTAATCCGACTAACTAAATAGTTGCAGGTTACAGGTGGTCCAGGACAAACTCAGGACAACATTGTAGGCACCCGCCGCAGACTGCATCCATTCTCGGACTGGAAAAACCCGCTTATAACGGATTCGTTCAGACGGGGTCAACGCCCCCCTCCTTCTCCTGCCGCAAACAGGTTAGGTATCTTCCGCCAACTCACTGCTTCGCGAACTTGCCACTTTCGTTTACTATCCCCCCCAACATGCGATGGATCACCTTCTTCATTCTTCTCTTTCTCGCAGACGCCCTGCAGCAATCCCACTTCGCCAGCATCCCGCACCCCTCGCACACCGACCCCTGGCCTTCCATCGAATACCTTCCCCTCCTCGCGATTTTCTACGCACTCTTCGCCTCCGAAGCCGCCGCTCCACTCGGTGGTCTCTGCTGCGGCATCGCCTACGACCTCGCCAATCACACCGACTTCGTCGGCACCAGCGCCGTCCCCCTCGCCCTCACGGCCTGGTTGGTCGTCCGCATCCGCCTCTCCATTTTCCGCGAGCACTTTGTCTCGCAACTCCTGATCACCCTCATGGCCATCCTCACCTTTGCCCTCCTCTGTCTCATGATGCGCTCCATCGCCCACGCCCCTTTTGAAGGTCAGAGCCTCTGGACCCATTTCATGACCCTCGCCGGCAACGCCATCTACACCGCCCTCGTCGCCCCCGCCTTCTTCTGGCTCTTCTTCCGCTTTCCCGGCCTCCTTGGCTTCACCTCCCACGGCCCCCGCACGCGCCATGGGTAAGTTGGTAATTGGGACAACCGCCCTCGCGACCGCAATTACCAATTACCATCTACCACTCCTCATTTGCTATCCTGAAACTCCCCCAACGACCGATAAACTAAAGGTTTCCGTACCCAAGGACCCGTTCCGCCCTCATGCTCAATCGCCGCCTCATCACCCTCTTTCTTCTCTTCACCGCTGGATTCGTCGTGCTCGCCTTCCGGCTCGCGCACCTGCAGCTTGCCGATGCCGACCACTGGCAGGACCAGATGCGCCAGGCAACGCGTCATACCTATTCCATCGACACCGCGCGCGGCGCGATCCTCGATCGCAACGGCGTCATCCTCGCAAAGGATATCCCCTGCGACGACCTCGCCATCGACTATCGCGCCATGAACCTCGACGACCAGTGGCTCAGCAGCATGGCCATCAAACGCATCCAGGGCGAAAGATTCGCCAACACCGCCGAAAAACGCCGCCGCCGCGATGAAGTGAAAAAGATCATCGCCGACCAGGTCGAATCGATCCCCAACGCCATCAGCCAGGCCTGCAACATTTCCCTCGAAGACGTCCTCGCCCGCTACGAAGACATCCGGCAGCGCATTCACCTGCTTCACCAGGACCTCTGGTTCCGCAAGTACGACCGCCAGAACCCCGCCGCCGCCGATGACGACAAGGACGCCTCCATCGACGATCCCCTCGACCTCACCTACCGAAAAGAAGACCTCACCGACGAACGCCGCGCCCACACGATCGTCCACAACATCCCGCCGGAGATCGCCAATTACTTCCGCCAGCACCTCGACGATTTCCCCGGTCTCCTCGTGCGCGACGATGCCAACCTCCGCGTCTATCCCAACGCCGATGTCGCCTGCCAGGTCATCGGCACCCTTCGCTCCGTCAACGCCGACAACATCACCAACAAATTCAAGCTCCCCGATTTCCAGAACGACCCCGGCAATCTCTCCGGATACCAGCCCGGCGACAACGTCGGTGAATCCGGCGCGGAGAAAATCCTCGAACCGCTCCTCCGCGGAAGCGCCGGAGCGGGCCTCCACGTCACCGGCCAATCCGAAGATGCCGCCACCAATCCCGCCGCTGGTGGCGGTGCGGGGGGGGGGGGGGGAGGGGGCGGAGGAGGGGATCAACGCATCGAACCGATCCCCGGCCGAGACATCCGCCTCACCCTCGACATCGCCCTTCAGCGCGACATCCACAACGCCCTCAAAGACCCCGCCAAGCACCTGCTCTGGGGTGCCGCCAACGACCCCACGCAGCACCACGATCACTTCGTCGCCCTCGTCATCCTCCGCATCTCCGACGGCCAGATCCTCTCCATGATCTCCTGGCCCACTTACGACCCCAACGCCATCGACCAGAACCGCGTCGCCCTCAACCACGACGAAGATCGCCGCCCACTCGCCAATCGCGCCCTCGATGCCTATCAGCCCGGCTCCACGGTCAAGCCGCTCCTCGCCTCCGCCGGCCTCACCGAAGGGGTCATCACCCCCGACACCACCATCGTCTGCAACGGCTATCTCTTCCCCGACCGCCCCCGTAATTTCCGCTGCTCCATCTACGTCGAATCCAACGGCCGCGCCACCCACGGACCGCTCCAACTCGAAGACGCTATCGCCCAATCCTGCAACATCTACTTCTACACGCTTGGCGGCCGCCTCGGCATCGACAAACTCGCCCACTGGTTCGACGCCTACGGCCTTGGACACGACACCGGCTGCGAACTCGCCGAAGCCAACGGCTTCATCCCGACTTTGCAGGGGCAGCGCGATGAGAACGAGGATCGCACCGAAGCCCTCTTCCTCGGCATCGGCCAGGGCCACATCGCCGCCACCCCGCTCCAGATGGCCAACGCCTACGCCACCCTCCTCCGCGGCGGCACCGCCCTCACTCCGCGCATCGCCCTCGACAATCCGCCGCTCCAGCAGCAACGCTTCCAACTCGATCCCAGCGTCGTCGCCACCGTCCGCGCCGGCATGGAAGGCGTCGTCTCCCGCGGCACCGCCAAAGACATCTTCCGCGGCGTGCGGCTCCCCATCGCCGGAAAAACCGGCACCGCCGACACCTCCCGCCCCGCCTTCGACGACAACGGCCAACCTCTCTACGACACCTCCCGCCCCATCCTCGACGCCGCCGGTCATCCGCGCCTCGACGCCAATGGCCAACCCCTCTACCGCCGCGCCTCCCAATCCGGCACCGACGCCTGGTTCGTCGCCTACGCCCCCGCAGACAAACCCGAATACATCGTCGCCGCCGTCATGGAGTTCGGCGGCTTCGGCGGAAAAGCCGCCGCCCCCATGGTCAAGGAAGCACTCCTCCAACTTGAACGCCACGGCTATCTCGAAAAGATGGACGTCACGGAATGACGAAGCACGAATGACGAATGACGAATCAAATCTGAATGACGAATGGTCGAATGACCGAAACGCGCAAATTTCGTTTCGTCATTCCGTCATTGGTCATTTGAATTTGCTTCGTCATTCGTGCTTCGTCATTCGTCATTCTCCCGAAGTACGGGGGCTTTGGTGAGCAAATTCAACCAGATCGTCGGCAAAGTTCTGACCACGCGCGTGGCCTGGCCGATCCTCCTCACCATTGCCGCGCTCTGCACCGTCTCCCTTCTCTCTCTCCGCCTCTCCTCGCAGCCGCGTGCGGATCGCCAGGAGATCCACATTGCGATCGGCGCCTTCGCGCTGATCCTCTGCCTGTTGCCGCACTTCCAGAACATCGGCCGGGCCGCGTACGGGTTGTACGGGATTGCGCTGCTGCTGCTTGCGGGTGTGCTTTTCGCGCCGTCGATTGCGTATACGCATCGCTGGTTTGCCATCCCTGGCACGCCGGTTCTGATTCAGCCGTCCGAATTCGCCAAGATCGCCTTCGTCCTCGCCAACGCCTGGTATCTGCGCAACCGGAAGAACATTCGAACCATCGAAGGCCTCGTCTTCCCTTTCATCCTTGCCCTCGTCCCCTTCGCGCTCATCCTAGTGGAGCCCGACCTCGGCACCGCTTCGCTCTTCCTCTTTGTCCTCTACGCGATGCTCATCGCCGCCGGGGCACGCTTCCGCCACCTGATCGCGATCGCCGTCATGCTCCCCCTCCTGGGGTGGGGCGCCTTCCCGTTCCTGAAGGACTATCAAAAGCAACGCGTCTACTCCATCGCTCACCTAATGATCGGTCGCGACGACGCCGACCCCGCCGGCTCCAGCTACCAGCAGCTTCACTCCATGATGGCCATCGGCGCCGGCGGCGTCACCGGCCAGGGCGAACAGGGCGCCAAGCTCGTCACCCCCGAAACCCTCCCCGAAGCCTACACCGATTTCATCTTCGCCCTCATCGGCATCCAGTGGGGATTCGCCGGCTGTGCCCTTATCCTCGTCCTCTACCTCGCCTTCTTCGGCGCCTCCGTCGAAATCGCCGCCTCCACGCGAGACAACTTCGGCCGGCTCCTCGTGGTCGGTTTAACCTCCATCATTTTGTTCCAAGCGCTCATCAACATCGCCATGACCATCGCCCTCGCCCCCGTTGTCGGCATCGAACTCCCCTTCCTCTCCTACGGCGGTTCCTCGTTGATCTCCAGCTTCATCGCCGCCGGACTGCTGCTGAACGTCAGCATCCGCCGCGACACCCGCACCGCCCACTCGGTCTGACTTCAGAACGCCAGCGCCAGGTGCGTCTCATACATTCTCAGCACCTCCCGCACCCACTCATACCAGAGCACCCCCAGACCTGCATACACCGCCACCAGCAGCCAGCACGCCGGACCCGCCCAGGCGCTCTTGCGAACACGCCACAGCATCACCGCCCCCGCCAGGAACATCAGCAGCTTGTAGGCCACAAAGCTCGGCATCAGCCCCGCTGTCAGATACGCCGCGGCCAGCGGATTCAGCTCCTGCAGCATCCCAATCTGATGAGCAAACAACGTATACGCCAGGTCGATGCCATTGAGCATCCCCAGCACCACCAGCAACGTCGCGATCCGCACCCCATTGCGCTCCCGGAACACCCGGAGCGCCGGCAACTCCGGCAACGTGGATGGAAATGCGGGGCGCGAGCTTATCGCTGGCAACGTCAACATCGTCATACGTTCTCCCCTCGTTCCTCTCCTTCACCATCGTCCGCTCCGTAGTTCCACTTAATCTCGGCGCCGCAAATCCCCCTCGCACCACATGCGTCCGAAAATCCCGCGACGGCATGCGTTTACGTTTGTGGGTGATTCGTGTGTTCCCGTTTCGTGTACCCGTTTCGCTTCCCAATTCGTGTCGCTTCAAGTATGGTAAAGGGCTCTTTTTTTCGCCCGTAGCTGCAAAAAACCGAGGACTTCATGAAGATCCACGAATTTCAGGCCCGCGACCTCCTTTCCAAGTACGGCGTGCCCGTCCCACCCGCCACTGTTGTCGAATCTCAGGATGCCGCCGCTCAGGCATTCAAGGCCAACGCCGCTAACGGTGGGGGGGCTCTTCAGGTCGTCAAAGCTCAGGTCTTCGCGGGGGGCCGAGGCAAAGCCGGCTTCGTGAAGCTCGTCAAAACTGCCGAAGAAGCGCGCGATGCCGCCCACTTCATGCTCACCAACCGCATGGTTTCCGTACAAACGGGTCCGGAGGGCATCGAGGTCCAGAAAGTCCTCATCGCCAATGCCGTCGATATCGCCAAAGAGTATTACATCTCCATCACCCTCGACCGCAACCGCGGCACCCCGATCGTCATCGCCTCCGCGGAAGGCGGCATGGAGATCGAGGAAGTCGCGAAGACAAATCCCGACGCCATCATCAAGGAACCCCTGCATCCCCATCTCGGCCTCCTCCCCTTCGCCGCGCTCAAGGTCGCGAAGAAAATCGGCTTCAGCGGCAAACAGGCGGGCACCGTCTCGAAGATTCTCGTCGCCCTCGCCAAGCTTTACTTCGAGAAAGACTGCTCCCTCGTGGAGATCAACCCCCTCGTCGTCACCAAGGACAATCAAGTTCTGGCGCTCGATGCCAAGGTGCAGTTCGACGACAACGCCCTCTTCCGCCACCCTGACATCGTTGCCCTGAAGGATGACACCGAAACCGATCCCCTCGAACTCCGCGCCACCAAGGCCTCCCTCAACTACATCAAGCTCGACGGCCAGATCGCCTGCCTCGTCAACGGCGCCGGACTTGCCATGGCGACCATGGACGTCATCGGCCTCTTCGGCGGCTCCCCCGCCAACTTCCTCGACGTCGGCGGCGGCGTCACCGCGGAGGGCGCCAAGGAAGCCTTCCACATCATCCTCTCCGACAAGAAAGTCAAAGGCATCCTCGTCAACATCTTCGGCGGCATCGCCAAGTGCGACCTCATCGCACAGGCCCTCATCGACGCCGGCAAGGAGATTGGCTTCAAGGTGCCGCTGGTCGTGCGTCTGGAAGGCACGAACGTCGAGAAAGCCCGCGAAATGCTCAACGGCGCCAAAGGCGAACTCCCGACATTGCAAAGCGCCACCGACCTCAATGATGCCGCAAGGAAAGTAGTCGCCGCTACGAAACAGTAGCTATAATTGCGGCATCTCGAATGAGCGATTCGGAGATTCGTATGACACAACAAAACGGCATTCACGCCGCCCGACTACAGGAAATTGAACGACAGGCTCGACTGCTCGCCCAGGAAAATCGACTTGCGGAACCTGAGATCACAAGAATATTCTGGTTTCCAAGCGAGGACGAGGTTCGATTAGTTGAACTCGATGCTACGGTTCCGCCCAGCGGAGACGGAAGAATACACCCCTACTTTTTTCGGCCTTCCCCTCAGGATGGCCTCCCGGCGCCATCCGGTATCGCACTGATAAGACCCGACGAGCATCGTCGCGTCGAGTTGCCTGAATCCTGGGGCGATTGGGAGAACGCTGTTGAGATCGAGGCTCAACCATGAGTTGGCGCTCAGCGTTCCTGTTGCAAGCACGAAGCGACAATAACATTCGTCAACAGCTCAATGTGGCAAAAGTTGAATACTGCCACCAACTTCACTATTTGCAGATGGTGACCGAGAAACTGGCTAAGGCCTTGGTCACGCCCGAAAACGCGACGCAGCCTCCCGCCTTTTCACATGCGATGTTCGTGAGCGGGCTGAAAGCAATGAAGGGTCGCCCCGATATTCGCCGCCTTCTCGGATATGACAGCTTTGAACAGTTTCGAGCCGCAATTAATTCCCTTCTTCCACTCGCGGACAAAATCGAGCGGCTTGCCCCTGCACTCGCCAATGGGCCGAATCCGGAATACCCTTGGCAAACAAACCTCAACAGTCCTGTTGTGGCACCTGTTGAATTCTCATTCGCCGATTTCGATCTCCGCAAACCGCAAATGGCAAAGCTTCTCCAAATCATTGACAGGCTGTTGGTCGTTTTAACTTAACTGTTTTCTCGTCACTCGCTCGGAGCCCCACATGTCCGTTCTCGTCAACAAAAATACGAAAGTCATCACCCAGGGCATCACCGGTTCCGGCGGAGGCGCCTTCCACACCAAGGGCTGCCTCGACTACGGCACGAAGATGGTCGGCGGCACCAGCCCCGGCAAGGGGGGCACCAAGGACCCCAACGGCCTCCCAATCTTTGACACCGTCTCCGAAGCCGTGAAGGGTACCGGCGCGACGGCCAGCATGGTCTTCGTCCCTCCCGCCTTCGCCGGTGACGCCATCATGGAAGCCGCCGACGCGGGCATTCAGATCATCGTCGCCATCACCGAAGGCATCCCCGTCAACGACATGGTCAAGGTCAAGCAGTTCCTCACCGCCTACCCCCACGTCACCCTCATCGGCCCCAACTGCCCCGGCATCATCACCCCAGGCGAGTGCAAGATCGGCATCATGCCCGGTTACATCCACACCCCCAAGAAACCCGGCCAGAAGACCGTCGGCATCGTAAGCCGCTCCGGCACCCTCACCTACGAAGCCGTCTTCCAGACCACCTCCCGCGGCTGGGCCCAATCCACCTGCATCGGCATCGGCGGCGACCCCGTCAAAGGCCTCGACTTCGTCGATGTTCTCAAACTCTTCAAAGACGACCCAGACACCGACGCCATCGTCATGATCGGTGAAATCGGCGGCACCAGCGAAGTGGATGGGGCCCAGTACATCAAGCAGCACGTCAAGAAACCCGTCGTCGGCTTCATCGCCGGCGCCACCGCCCCCCCGGGCAAACGCATGGGGCACGCCGGCGCCCTGATCTCCGGCGCCGACGACACCGCACCCGCCAAGATGAAAGCCATGCGCGAAGCCGGCATCACCGTCTGCGAATCCCCCGCCGACCTGGGCGCCACCCTCGACAAGGTCTTTGGGAAGTAATCGGGCCTCAACGAATGACCGGGAAACGTCGCCACCGCGCCGCCAATAGGCAGCGCCGTCGGAGGCGTCATGTCCCGAACGGTCCGCAGCCCCATAACAACGTCACATAACAACCCCCCATACTGCATTTCCTTTCCCCTCCGCTTCCTCGAATTCGTCACATAAATCGAAATCCTCCCTAAATTTGCAAACCCTACCCCTGAATCGTACGAATATGGTGGCGAGGCGATTATGTCCTCTCCCCAGAGGATTCGTACCCCCTACAGGAGCCCCGCATATGTTCCCATCCACTTCCCGCAGTTCGAAACGCGGCTTTACCCTCGTTGAAATTCTCATCGTGGTCATCATCCTTGGGATTCTTGCCGCCATCGTCATCCCGCAGTTCGCCAACGCCTCGACTGACGCCCGAACCTCCAACCTTCGCACCACCCTCAACGAGGTCCGCAACCAGATTGAGCTCTTCAAGAGCCAGCACAACGACCAGCCCCCGCAGCTCGTCGGCATGTGGACCTTGATGACCTCCCTGAGCGATACCACCGAAATCAGCACCTCCAACCCCGTCGGCACGCACTGGGGTCCTTACCTTCAGGGCATCCCGGCCAATCCGCTGAACAATCAGACGGCGGTCACCTCCAACGCCTCCGACCCCACCGCTGGCTGGTACTATCAGCCCTCCGGCATCGGTTTCACCTTCTCGGCCCGCGATGCCTCCGGAAACGTGGTTACGAATTATTGACAATTCCTGCTGCTCCCTTAATCGCCTCCCCCAATCTCATGACCTGAAACGACCACCGCGAGCGCGGTGGTCGTTTTGTAAATGGATGCATTTGCATGTGTTGCGACACGAGATGCCTTCTGGAGGCGTCGCGTCCGAGAATGGGTCTGGATTCTTTTAAAATTCCGCCGTTTTCTTTTTGCATCTTTCCCATTTTGGGATAGATTTAGGTCGATGGATATGTTGCCCCGAGGGACGAGAGAGGGGCATTACGGTCAAGCCTTTAAATTTAGACCGGCGTTGTGCGCCCCTCACTGGGTCTTTTGACCCGGGGTTGTGACTATGATCTCGTCCTCTTCCCGTTCTCTACTGGCCTTCCTGTCCATTGCCGCCTTCGCGGCGCCATCCTTCGCTGGCATCATCGCACCAGGCGGTTTCGCTCCCTTCGGTGGCCCCGGCACTCCCGCCAGCGGTACCCTCCTCGTCAGCGACACCAAGCCCTACAGCGGTGTCAATACCGCGTCGCAGGTCGTTTTCAGCGGCACCGAGACCACAAAGGTCTACAGCAATGATCCCGGGAATGGCTTCGGCGGGCTGACTTTCGTCTACCAGCTCATCAACTCCTCCAATTCCCTCGACGCCATCGACCGAGTTTCCCTCTCCAGCTTCACCGGCTTCCTCACCGACGTCGAATTCGCCGGCACCGGTACCGCTCCCTCTTTCGCCGACCGCAGCAGCAACGGCGACATCGTCGGCTTCGACTTCTTCGGCGCTACCCTCACCCCGGGTGCCACCACCACCACTCTCATCATCCGCACCAACGCCCTGCAATACACACCCAACACCATGAGCGTCACCGACGGCGGCACCGGCGTCGTCGCCTCCTTCGGCGCAGCCATCAACGGCGGCAGCACCCCGGAACCCGCTTCGCTCGGCATCATGTCGATCGGCGGCCTCCTCCTCCTTCGCCGCCGCCGTTGAACCATCTGTTGAAACTTCGTTAGCTCCACGCAAACCGCAGTTCGACCGGACCAGGTCGAACTGCGGTTTGTCTGCCCTTCCTGTTCGGAGTTCCGCCTTCAGCCGGTCACCCGCCAATGCGGAGCCAGGCGTGGTAGCCTCACGCCGTCGATCCGGTCATCTGTACCCCATTGGATGATCATCCTCAAAATGTTTAGCCGTCGATCGAAGATCGACGCGTGCCCGGCGCGAGCTTCACTTGGGAGCCGGATCAGACACGTCCGGACCGCCACCGCCGCATCAACACCAGCCCCGCCATCCCCAGCACCCCCATCGTCCCCGCCTCCGGCACCGCGGCAGTCGCCCCCGTCGCCACCCCCGTCGCGCTGCTCACCACCCCGAAATTGTTCAACACCGCCGACAGATCCGTCAGATCCACCGTCGCCCCATTATCAAAATTCCCATCCAGCCACGACGACGTCGCGCTCCCGAAATGATTCAGCGCGATCGACAAATCCGTCAGATCCACCTGCCCATCCAGATTCGCATCCCCCATCAGCGCCGTGTTCTGCAACTGCGCCGCCGTAAGCCCGCTCGTATTGTCCGCCGCCGTCTGCGTGTTCGGCCCGGTGATGTACTCGTAATCGTGCCACCCCGTCGCGCTCGGAGACGCTGACTTGTTCGTGATCTCCATCCGCAGTGCATCGTACATCACCCCGTTCGTCGTCGACACGCTGAACGTCAACACGTCCTCCTGCCCGGCCGGCAGCAGGTCGGCCATCGGAAACTGAAACGCCAGCCACTGGTAATATCCCGCCTCTCCCGACCTGGTCATCGGATCGCTCGTCGTCGAACTCGAATAATGCCACACTTCCTGGTGCCCGTTCAGATACACCGTCAGCGACGCCTCTGCCGCCGCCAGACCCACCGACAAAATCGCGTACTGCCCCTGGTTCAACTGCGCCTGCGTCGTCGTGAAATGCACCTCCCACGGCGCTCCGGTGTACGACCCCGGCCCGCCCGCCGCCTTCACATACGCCGGCGCAAGGTTCGAATAATTATCCGTCGTCGAGTTCGCCGCGTCGTACATCCCCGGATTGAATTTCTGCCACTGGTTCGCAATCCACTTGTTCGGATCGTTCGTCGCCGGCGTCGCCCCCACCGCCGTCGCGTAGTACACCACCTTCCCCGGATTCCCCAGCGCCTGCTCTTCCGCCCAGTAATCGTACGACCCCTGGTACGCCCGGATATCCTGCCCGCTCGCATTGTGCCCGTTCAAAAACTCATTCGCCGAGCGGTCTGGCGTCCCGATCGTCCAGATCGGCGAATACGTCGAAAAATTCTCCGGCGTAAACGTCACTCCCGTCGGAATCGTCAGCTTCCCGCCCGCCACCGTCACCCCATCCACCCGCGTCTCGCCCCACTGCCCCAACTGGTATATCGACATCCGATACGTCCCCGGCACTAGCCCCGAAATGTTCGCCGTCCCATTCTGATTCAACTGCCCCCAATACTGATACCCCTGGTGCGACTCCTGAAAATTCGTCTGCGGATCCGACAGCACCACCGTCTGATTGTTCACAGCGCTCGTCCATCCCGCCGGATTACTCACCGTCACCTGGAAACTCCCTCGTCCCGCGCTCGTCACATACCCGTTCGCAATCAGCGTCTGCTCGCTGTCGTATCGCGCGTTCCACGTCGGTATCGTGCTCTGCGCTTCCTGCCACAACTCCGCCCCGCTCTCCCCGTTGGTGTTGGTGATCCGAAACACGTACGGCCCAAACAGCCGCGACGAATCCACCCCCTGCGCCGGAACATACGAGTAGTGCGTGTCCCCGTAATGCGCCGACAAAAACTCCTGCATCAATATCGTGTCCGTAAACTGCAGATTCTGCTTCGTCGGACCCCCCGTCATCGTGTCCTTCTTCGGATACACCGTCGACAACGCATACGTCGGCCCATACTCCAGCTCCCCCTGATTGAACTGCATGTACGACGAGTAATCGTACTTCGTCCCGAAGTTCGTCCCGAAATCCCCCGCCAGCCCCGACCCCGTCACATCCGTCGTCGCATCCTGCACGGTCCGCCCCGCCTGCGCCGACACCGTCGCATACTGGGCCTGATTCCGCAGCACCGACGTCTGCACCCCCATGTTGTTCACACCCAGGTCCACCTGGTACGTGTTCGTCATGATCGCAGGGTTCACCCGCAGCAGAAATTGCCCCTGCACCACCGACGTCGCCGGATCCGTCGCCGCATGACTCACCACCTCATACGTCGAAATCGCCGGATCACTGTCGTACATCACGTAATGAAACGAATACGTCTGGGGGTTCACGTACGTCCCGTTCGAGTTCGTCAGATTCCCCGCCGACGCCGTCGTCGTCCAGAAATCGATGTACGATCCATCCGGCGCCAATGAATAATTCGATGTCTTCGTCCCGCTCCCAAACGGCGTTCCCGTCAACTCCGGGTACAACAGCGATTTCGACGGGTTCAAAATATTCGACGATCCCCCCACACTCAGCGAGTTGATATAACTCTGCGACGGATTGAACGTGACGTTCAAATACCCGTTGCTGATCGTCCAGTTCGAGGAGGAATTCTGCGTAATCGTAATCGCCCCCATCCCAAACCGCGCCGCCATCCCAACCGCCGCCACCATCCCCACAAGCACTGTCCGCTTCCGCAAAAACAAACCCACCGGTCACCTCGTTCAACCACCAGATGCCATCACTAATTCGAGTATGCCCTCGCGAAAACCCCGGTCAACTATCTAACTGACAATATTCGTAAAATGTTTAACACTTTCCGTGGGGCCGACGCCCCGTCGGCCAAGTCCACCACCCCGCGTTCCATGCCCAGGGAAGCGCCCCGAGCATGTTCGTCAAACGCAATTCACCACCTGCGCGGCATTGCCCCCACTCTCTCCCCAACGTTTCGCGTTTCATGTTTCGCGTTTCACTGCACCCCGCCTCCTTCATCCCCTTGCCCCGCCACGTGCCGCATCCCCTTCTTCTCCCCTTTCACCCAGTACGGCGCAAACGGCTTCACCTTCGTCTCCACCATCTTCGCCACCCCCTTCACCTCCGCCTCCGCCGGCGGCGTCCCCAGCTCCAGCACCGTAATCTCGTTCGCCCCCGCCTTCTCCCACACGCTCGGCAAATACAACGCCCGGCTCGACCCCACATCCCAAAAACGCCCCAGATTGTGCCCATTCACCCACACCACCCCAAAATGCCACTTGCTCAAGTCGAGGTAAGTTTCGCCAACTTCGCTCACATTAAACGTCCCGCTCCAGAACCCCGGCCCCTTCGCCGCCCCGTTCCCACTCGCGGCACGCAACCCCTCATCTCCGTGCTCCAGCGGCAACGGCACAATCTCCCACCCCGTCAACGTCTTCCCATCCAGCGTCGGATTTTCAATCATCCCCTTCCGCGAGCGCCCCTGATCAAACGGCGAACTCGTCCGCCCCAAATTGTGCACCAATATCTCCACCTCGCACGCCCCCGCTTGATCCACCTCCGCACTCACCCGCTCCGTTAGCGCGGCATCTCCTTTCGCCCCACGCGGCGGCGGCGACGTCATCCCTTCACCCACCACTTCCCCATTCACCATCACCCACGCATAATCCCGCACCACCGGCAACACCAGCTTCCCCTTCACCCCCTTCTCAAACTTCTTCCGATACACAATAAACCCATACCCCTCCCCCACATCCTCCATCGACTCCACGTTCTCCGTAGAGATCCCCGTCGACGGCAACCGCTCCACCACCGTCCCCGCAGACTTCAACGAAAACGCTGGAACCTCGATCACCTTCGGATCCGCCGGCACCGGAGGCAAATCCAAGTGCAGATCCTTCTCAAACACCTCCCGCAACGCCCGATACTTCGGAGTCACCCGCCCCATCTCGTCAATCGGCGCCGCATAGTCATACGTCGTCTGCATCGGCCTCCCCGCATTCGACCCCGACCAGTACCCGAAATTCGTCCCCCCATCCACCACGTAATACGCCCACGACACATTCTTCTGATCCAGCAGCCACTGCGTGTCCGACACCTGCTGCTCCTCCGACACCGGCTTCTCCACTCCGCCCCACAATGCAAACCACCCCGTGTACACCTCCGGCGAAAACATTGGCATACCGTGATTCACCCTCCGCGCATCCTCAATCCGCCCCGCCGTCTGCTGCTTCAACCCGTTGTACCCGCGCAACACCCCCGGTATCCCCTTCTCCGTGTTCCACACCCCGCCGCTGTGATCGCACGTCATCAACTGCCCATCAAATCCCCCCTTCACAAAAATATCCTTCAGCTTGTACAGGTACGGATCGATCCGCCCATACTCATTCTCAAACTGCGTCATCAAAATCGGCCCCCCATGATTCACCTGCAGATCTGCCAACTGCTTCCCCACCGCATCCACATACTTCTGGCAATACCCCAGAAACTTCGGATCATCCGACCGCAACTTCATGTCATGGTATTTCAGCATCCACGCCGGATACCCCCCAAACTCCCACTCCGCGCACACATACGTCCCCACTCGCAGCACCACCCACAGCCCATTCTCCTGGCACAACTTCACAAACCGCCGCACATCCGTCTCCCCCTCAAACACAAACTCCCCCTCCCGCGGCTCAATCTGATTCCAAAAAATATACACGCTCACCGTATTCAACCCCATCGCCTTGATCTTCTTCACCCGATCCTCCCAGAACTCAAACGGCACCCGCCCCGGATGAATCTCCCCCGCCATCAATCGCAGCGGTGCCCCATCAATCCAAAACTGCTGATCCTTCAATTCGAACTTATGCACCTTCCCATCCGGCACCGGCCCCCCCCCATCCGCCGCCCGCACCGCCACGCCCATCCCCATCGCCGCCAACACCGCCGCAACCGCAATCACTCGCTTCGCCATAATCCACCCGTATAAAGCCGGCGATGGCATCGCCGGAATGTGCATGCAAACCAGCCGCGATTCACGAAATAACACCGCCATTCACCCCCGAGTATCCCCCCCCGAATCCCCCCGTCAAGAAACAATCACCCGATTCTCATGGACAATCCCACGCCTCCCCCCCAAAGCCCGGCGGCTACCGCCGCCGTGGTGCAATGTGCTCTCCCATCCGCCACAACCTCTCAAAGCAAAACAGAAACCCAGGGACTGAGTCCTTGCGGCTCACCGGATTTTTATTGTGTTCGACTCGTCGTCTTGGTTCTAATTGTCTCATCTACGTTCCAAGAACAAGGATCACCATGGCTAACGGTCCCGTCGTTTCCATCGTCATGCTCCTCGAACACCCCCGCGTCCTTGTCCTCGACGAAGTTGAGCGTGCCGCAGAATGTGCTTTCGAGGTGCTCTTCAACCGTGGCGACCATCGCATCATCCCCATCCCCGACAAGCCCTGCTTCGCCGTGCAATTGCCCGACATGACGCTCGGCGTCATCTTCGACGATCGCCCCTATTTCAAAAACAAGGCGGAAGCAATGGACTCTACCAGTGAATTCGCCGTAAAGCAGGCCATCCAGGACCACTGCGGCTGGATTTCCGTCGATCTCATGGGCGATCCCTCCCAGCAGGACACCGACGCTGCTTATGTCGCCATCGGTCAACTCACCGCCGAACTTGCCGACCCCGATCCCCTAGCCCTCGTCTCTACCCCCACCGGAAAAATCGTCGACTACGACCGATGCTTCCTTAAACTCTTGCGTACCGGAAACGCTCAGGAGGTGTTCAAACTCGGTTCCCCCGATCGAATCATCGGCACAAAGCCCGACGATCCCGAACTCGCAGCCGCCGCCGACGAAGCCCGCCGCCGCTTCCCCGAATTCCTCGCCGCCTTCGCCAAGCGCCAAAAAGGCCAAGGCTTCGGCATCAAAAAGGCCTTCAACGAAGCCGGAAAAGTCGAACACATGTGGATCGAACCTTCAGAATTCGACGGCACTCTGATCCGTGGAAGACTCGCCAACACGCCAAGATCAATACTCACCCTCTCTCTCGGCGACCCCGTCACCGCCACCCCAGATGAAATTGAAGACTGGATCTACACCGACAACGGACGGACCTTTGGTGGTTTCCAAGTTGCGATACTGCAGAACCGCGACCGTAAACGTTAACCGCCGCACGCATTGGATTCTTCTCCGCGGCCGCTTCCTTCCGAGAGGTAGCCCATCCCCTGTGCTCTCCACGTGGTTCCAACCAATGCAGCCGCGTGTAAAAATTTCCAAAATTTCCACTTGCATCCCGAATTTATGTTAGGGTAAAATTCGGTAGTTCAGAAATCGGGGGGAACCATGTCCATTTCAAGCCTATACGCCCATCAATCCCAATCCCTGCTGCCGGAGGTCATCCCACTATTCACTCGTAAGCCCCCACTCACCAGGCGATCCTGTTTTTCTCGTTTTGCGACAAAACCCCCCGCCAAAACAATGCAGGGTGTCGCCGACATTTTGAGTATCTTCGACTGGCGCTATCAAAAACGAGGGTCCAAAACCCCGAATTTGAGGATCTTCGGCGAAAAACCCAAAAACATTCTGAGTGCCTTCGGCTGGCGCTATCAAAAACGCGGTTTTTCGCCCCCATTTTCCGCCCTCCACCCCCATTCTGAATTCACCGATTCGCTCATTCTGAATTCCCCAACCCCCCCCCCTTAGCACCAACTCCCCAACCCGCTATAATCCCCCAAACTTTTCCCCAAGGAGCTCCCCCCGAAATGCCCACCAACCCCCAAAACATCGCCAAACTCGCCCTCGAAGACGGCACCATCTTCACCGGCACCGCCTTCGGCGCTTCCAAAACCAACCCCGGCGAAGTCGTCTTCAACACCTCCCTCGTCGGATACCAGGAAATCCTCACCGATCCCTCCTACAAGGGCCAGATCGTCACCATGACCTACCCCCAGATCGGCAACTACGGCATCGCCGACCTCGCCGACTACGAGTCCTCCCACCCCCAGGTCGAAGGCTTCATCATCAAGGAACTCTCCCCCATCGACTCCAACTTCCGCTCCGTCGAAACCCTCCACGCCTACCTCGCCCGCTACAACATCCCCGGCATCGCCGGCATCGACACCCGCGCGCTCGTCCGCAAACTCCGCATCCAGGGCGCCATGAAAGGCGTCATCTGCACCGATCAGTCCATCGTCAACGACGACGCCGAACTCGTGAAACAAGCCAACGCATGGCCCGGCATGAACGGCCTCGACCTCGTCAAAATCGTCGTCCCCGAAAAACCCTACGAATGGAACGAAAACAAAGGCGAGTGGGCCCAGATCACCGACTCTCACGACAAACCCAATTGCCACGTCGTCGCCATCGACTGCGGCCTCAAACGCAACATCCTCCGCAACCTCACCCAATCCGGCTGCAAAGTCACCGTCCTCCCCGCCGGCGCCTCCGCCGACGAAATCCTCGCCCACAACCCCGACGGCATCTTCATCTCCAACGGCCCCGGCGACCCCGAACCCGTCCACTACGTCCAATCCGCACTCAAACAACTCATCGGCAAAAAACCCATCTTCGGCATCTGCCTCGGCCACCAGCTCCTCGGCCTCGCCATGGGCGCGACAACGTACAAGTTGAAATTCGGCCACCGCGGCGGAAACCAGCCCGTCCAAAACACCGGCACCGGCAAAGTCGAAATCACGAGCCAAAACCACGGCTTCGCCGTCGACCCCGAGTCCCTCAAAAAGCGTGGCGGTCTCCCCACCCACATCAACCTCAACGACAACACTCTCGAAGGCTTCCGCCACGCCTCCGAACCCGTCTTCGCCGTCCAATACCACCCCGAAGCCTCCCCCGGCCCCCACGACGCCACCTACCTCTTCGACTGTTTCCGCGAAATGATCCAAACCGGCAAAAGCCCCACCGCCGAACAAATGAACGAAGCCCAAAAAAAGCGCAACAGCGTCGAACCGGTACATAGCGGCCCCAAAGGGGCTCGCGAAAATAGCCAGGGGTGACCAACGGGAACCCCTGGAAATGAAGACCAAACGATGTTGCCTGAGCCCCAACGGGGCGACCGAATCGAACGCCGCAAATAACGGGGAGGGGAAAAAATGATCTTCGGATTCCTCGCTGGTCTCGGCGCCGCCATCTCCCAATCCTTCTCCTACCTCGGCACGCGCCATTACGTCCAGCGCCGCCAATCCGGCGCCTCCATCCAGCTCCTCGTCCTCGGCCACTTCTGGATGGGCCTCTTCTCGCTCCTTCTCCTTTCCTTCGTCTGGCCACGCACCGCCATCCCCTGGAACGCCATCCTCCTCCCGCTCCTCGCCACGACCTTCTTCTACACTATTGGCCAGCTCTCCCTCGTCACCGCCCTCAAACACTCCGAAGCCTCCCGCGTCAGCCCCCTTATGACCTCCAAACTTATCCTCACCGGCACCCTCACCGCCCTCTTCGGCCAGCCCATCGGCGGCACCACCTTCATCACACCGCTCCAGTGGTTCGCCGTCCTCCTCTGCATCATCGCCGGCATCTCCATCAACTTCACCGGCGGCCGCATGAAAACCATCTCCATCCTCGCGATCGCCGGCGCCGCCTCCAGCTTCTCCCTCTCCGACTGGAGCGTCAACCTCATGATCAAGGGAATGCTCTCCGCGCCCGCCTTCGACCGCCTCCACGCCTCGCTCATCACCGAAGCCCTCTCCTACCTCCTCACAGGCCTCATCGTGATCCCGCTCCTCAAGCCCCTCGGCTCCCGCAAACCCGCAGACTGGATCGACGCCGCCCCCTTCGCCGCCGCCTGGTTCATCGCCATGGTCTTCCTCTTCATCGCCTTCTCCACCGTCGGCATCATGCTCGGCTCCATCCTCCAGTGCACCCGCAGCTTCATCACCATTCTCCTCGCCGCCGCCTTCATGTACCGCGGCCACGAGCACATCGAGCCCCACCAACCTCGCAGCGTCATCCTCCGCCGATTCGCCGCCGGATTCCTCATGTTCATCGGCATCACTTTATACGTGATCCGCACCCCCTCGCAGCTTAAGATATGGACGGCAGGAGAATCCAGGGACGGGAATAAAGGAGCGCACGCCATGTCGCTCGATCACTACCACGAGCTGCTCACCAGCCGCTACGTCTGCGAGAAATGCCTCACTCGCTACTTCATCCCGCACGACAGATGCCTCGCCTGCGGCCGCCGAGGAACCCTCCGCATCCTCTCCAACACCCTCTTCTCCCTCGCCGACAGCGACAAAGAACTCCGCCACATGATCGCCCGCGGCCAGCAGTTCACCCCGAACCCCGGCGACCCGCCGATCAGCATCTGAAAAAAAGAAAGCCGACGGATTCGCATCCGTCGGCCCTCGATAATCAGAATAGGGGGGGATCAGTGACTCAAATCACCTCATCCACCAACCGTCACCGAACGCTTCCCGGCCGGTGCCTTCTTCTTGCCGGTTTCAGAAGCCGACTTCACCTTCGCCGCAACCTGCTTGTTGGCCATGCCGGCGCCGCGGCCGTAGGCTTCGATCTTCGCGGTGAAGTCCTTCGCCTTGCGCTTCTTCCAGCCGCCCTTGTGATAGGCGTAACCCGCGATCAGCGGCACGGCAATCGTCGCTTCAGCAAACACCATCTGCTCGAACACCACATCCACCTTGCCCCACGAGCATGCTTCCTTCAGCGTCGAGCCCGACAGCGCGCCGTCGCGCACGTCGGCCACCGTCACCTGCACCGCGTACTTGTGCATCGGCGCATCCTCAACAAGGATTTCCGCCGCCACAACAATGTCCTGCGTGAAGTTCTTCGGAACGCCGCCGCCGATCATGAAGATGCCTGTTTCCTTGTTCATCAGCTTGATCTGCGTCAGTTCGCGGAAATCCTTCGCCGAGTCGATCGAGATGTGTGCTTCCGGGTGATTCACCTGGTGCACCAGCAGGCCGAAGCCGGCGGAGCAGTCGGAGAATGCCGGGCAGAAGATCGGCACGCCGCGCTTGTAGCACTCGAGCACGATCGAATCCTTGTCCTTCGCGTTCTTCTCCAGATACCGCCCCATCTCCTTGATGAACTCGCGCGAGCTGTACGCCCGCGGCGGAAGCGAATCCGCAATCTCGCGCGTCGTGTCATCGCACACGCGGAGCTGGTCTTCATCGATGAAGGTGTCGTAGATGCGATCGATGTGCAGGTCGCGCAGGATCGTGTCATCGATGAACTGCGTCCCGATGTAGTGCTTGAAGCCGAGCGCTTCGAAGAAGTCCTGGTCGACGATGTTCGCCCCGGTCGAGACGATCGCGTCCACCATGTTGTTACGGACCAGTTCGACGATCACCTTCTTCAGCCCCGCCGAGATGAGCGAGCCGGCGAGCGTGAGGATGATCGAGCATTCCGGATCGCGGATCATGCGGTCGAAGATGTCGGCCGCGCGATACAACTCGCGGCTGGAAAACGCCATGTGCTGCATGGAATCGACGACCTGCAGGATGCCCGGGTGCTCCTTGATGTCGATGTGCTTGATGGTTTCCTTGAGAAGATCTTTTCGGTTGAGTTTGGCCATGGTAAAGGCTCCGTTCACTTGCCCCGCTTGACGAAAGCGATGGGCGGATATCAATCACGCGTCGTGAAGACGGGACGCGAATACCGTGCCGATTACGCGAGTTTTCACTCGCAAATTCGCAAATTCAGCGGGGGCTTCGGCAAAAAAGAAAAAAGCCACCGCTTGAGGGAGGGTCATTCGTTGGCTGCTGTCAACGCCATGTCTGATCGAACTTACTGGCTCCTTCCGGTCCTTACCGGATGACCAGCCCCTTGCTGGTCCCTTGCCAGTTTCCTTACGGACATGATTCCGAGGCACCTTCCGTGCCTTCCGGTGTTGGGTCCGGCGATCAGATCCCCCGGCGCGTTCAGTCCGCCGTAGAATCACCCAGGCGGTCGCTACGGGCATCCGGCACAAGGCTGGGGGAGCGTGCTCAACCCCATTTTTTCGGTGAACCCGCCATCGCGACCTGCGGTGGCTACAACATCACTATACGATCGTGACCTTGATGATGCAAAATAAAAACGCGCGAAACGAGCTTCTTTTCCGATTAATTTTTTGTTCACGTTCGCACGCGTTTCCCCCTGCGACTACCGCCTCCGCGGAACCGATCCTACCTCCTCTCGTGAACTGTGATTACATTTCACGACGTCTTTTTTCCGCCGACTCACGGGTTAAATAAGGACGTCGAGCTGGCCCGTGTCGGGGTGCATCAGCAGTCCGTGAACGATGAGTGATTTGGGGAGGAGCGGGTGATTGCGAATCATATGCACGGACGCTTCAACACCGGCGGCGGGTGAGGAAAAGCCGGCGAGCCAGGATTCGAGATCGATGCCGGCGTGAGCGAGCGTGTTGATGGTGTCATCCTGCACGCCGGCCTTTCTGGCCTGCTCGAGAATCGCGGCGTGGCCCATTCCGGTCATTCCGCAGTCATGATGGCCGATCACGAAGATCTCCTGGGCGCCAAGGGAATAGATGGCGACAAGGATGGAACGCATCACCGAACCGAAGGGGGCCGCCACCACGGCGCCGGCGATCTTGATGAATTTGGCGTCCCCATTGCGCAGGTTCATCGCCTTGGGCAGCAGTTCGGTGAGCCGCGTGTCCATGCACGTCACGATGACGATCTTCTTGTCGGGATAGCGATCCGTGATGTACGGCACGTATGCCTTCGATGCCACGAATTGCTGATTGAACGCGAGAATATCTTCAAGCCTGGCCATGGCGGGATTGTAGCGGAATGTGGCCCTTGATTGAAACGTCTGCAGATCGGCGTTGCGGCGAAGCGGGCGAACGTGCAAACAGAATATGACCGGCGCGGGAGCATGAAAGCGGAGCCGGTGTCGTTGCACACAACAGCGGATCGAGAATGAGGAGAACGAAGATGCGGAATGGGAAGCTGGTTGGCGTGGGCGCGATGGCGATTGGTTTGGTTGTGGGGTTTGCGGGAAAAGTTTTCAGCGCGGATGCCGGAACTGGGAACACGCCGTGCATGGCGGTGCTGGATCAGTTTGCGGGGGCACCGGAATTGGGGCCGGGTGAGGAGGCGGTGGCACCGACGAAGGCGTCGACGCAGCCGTCGAGTGCGCCGGAGAATCTGCCGGGGAAGGGGTTGGCCGAGCATCCGATGATTTATGTGGGGGAGGGGTACAACAAGATGTTTGTGGTGAATGATGGCAAGGTGATCTGGACGTATCAGACGGGGAAGGGGAATGAGTACGACGATGTGTGGATGCTGTCGAATGGGAACGTGCTGTTCACGCGGATGGCGTACATCGCGGAGGTGACGCCGAAGAAGGAAGTGGTGTGGCGGTACGATGCGAACATGAGTCCGGATGATCCGACGAAGCACACGGAGATTCACGCGTGTCAGCCGATCGGGTTGGATCGGGTGCTGTTTGTGGAGAACGGGCTGCCGCCGAAGCTGAAGATTGTGAACATCAAGACGAAGACGGTGGAGGTGGAGCATGATCTGGATTATCTGCAGCCGGCGAATCCGAAGACGATTCATCCGCAGTTTCGGCGGGTGCGGATGACGGCGGCTGGGACGTACCTGGTGCCGTACCTGAACATGGGGCGGGTGGTGGAGTATGACAAGGATTTCAAGGAGATATGGAGTTTTCCGGATGTGGCGATTCCGGCGACGGCACCGGCGAACGCGACTCGGCCGGCGACGGGGTTTATTTTGCCGAGCGGGGAGCGGTTCAGCCCATGGGCGGCGATTCGGTTGAAGAATGGGAATACGCTGATCACGAACGAGAGCGGGAAGTCGCAGATGGAGGTGTCGCCGGAGAAGAAGATTGTGTGGCAGTTGAAGCCGGAGGATTTGCCGGCGGAGTGGCGGTATCCGAACACGCAGACATGCACGCGGCTGGGGAATGGGAACACGA
The DNA here is from genome assembly GCA_035524355.1 of Phycisphaerae bacterium. Classification (GTDB taxonomy): domain Bacteria; phylum Planctomycetota; class Phycisphaerae; order WQYP01; family WQYP01; genus DATKPA01. The sequence goes on from DATKPA010000068.1 coordinate 44,263, forward strand.
TTGTGTGTTCGACGGGGCGTGGGGGGAAGGGGCCGCAGTTGGTGGAGGTGACGCCGGAGAAGAAGGTGGTGTGGGTGCTGTGGGACTGGAAGGAGCTTGGACCGGCGACGGCGGTTCAGGTGCTGGATGATCCGGGGGTGCCGGAGGTGCCGGGGGATTCGGGGCATTGAGGCCGGCGAAATGCGGTGACGCGCGGGAAATAGCGGCGATTCTGTGGGAATAACGGTGATTTTGGAATAATCGCCCGACGCGCGGGCTATTGCAGCGGAAATGGAGTAGGATGATGGCCGGTTGGTTCTCGTTCTGAGCCGGACACGCGTCGGCTGTTGGTCTCGCCTTTCTTTCTCACTCGTCCACCTGCCAAATTGGGCCGAAATGTCGGCCTCTTTCGATTGGATCCGGAAAGTAAAAACGGATCGTGGCCCATTTGGTAAGGAAAAATACTATGGGTAAGAAGTTGTATGTTGGAAACCTGGCCTATTCGATGACGAACGAAGGGTTGAGCGAATTGTTCTCGGCTCATGGTGCGGTCGATTCGGCGCAGGTCATCATGGATCGCGAAACCGGTCGCTCGAAGGGTTTCGGGTTCGTCGAGATGGGCAATGCCCAGGAAGCGGACGCGGCGATCGCGGCGCTGGATGGGAAGGATAACGGCGGACGTTCGTTGAAAGTGAACGAAGCCAAGCCGCGTGAAGAACGCTCGGGCGGCGGTTTTGGTGGCGGCAATCGCCGTTATTGAGATTGGCTGATCCGGCGTTGACCGGATGACATGTGTATTGAAGGGAGGCTCCGCATTGGCGGGGCCTTCTTTTTTGGGGGGTGCTGAAATTGGAGGGGAAGATGGCCAAGGCACGCGCGTCCTTGGCCATCTACTACTCAATCGGTAGGAGATGGGGGGGCGGATTCAGAATGAGCGAACCCGTGAATTCAGAATGGGGTGACGGCGAGGAGTCCGCCAAATACCAGACCGCCAAGTTGTGTGTGCCAATGGCGGTCTCCTCCCTATTCCTATAGGAGTTGTAGGGGATCGTGGATTCTGATGGCGTGAATGGGGGTGGCGGTGGCGGTCGCTGCCGAAGGGCTTCAGGCGGTGCCGTGGTGAGATTTTTTGCAGTTTGCGAAAGAGGGAGTAGACTGCAAGGGTGGTTGGTTTTTCAGGACTTTGGGAGTTGGATGGACATGACATCTTTGTTGCGGCATGGGGTTGGCGGGATTCTGGGATTGTTGGCAGTGGTGGTGATGGGGGCTTCGTCGGCGCGGGGTTCGTCGGTGCTGGATCAGAGCAATCTGGTCGGGAGCGGTTTTGATGCGGCGTGGCTCCCGAACTTTGGGACCGGGGGCGGGGCGCCTGGCATGTTCGCGCAGACGTTTACAGTGGGGGTGACGGGATATTTGAGCGAGGTGGACTTGCGGATTTCGCGGTACGGGCTGGCAGGGCAGTATGACGCGGGGACGCTGACTGTGGACGTACGGTCGACGGTGGGGGGCGTGCCGGGGGTGTCGAACGGGGCGGCGTTGGCGTCCGTTTCGGAGTTGTTGAGCCAATTGCCGGCGACACCACAGACTGGTGAACCGGGGTTTACGGCGTTTGTGTTTGCGGGTGGTGGGCCGCTGGTGCATGCAGGGGACGTGCTGGCGATTACGACGGCGAATGACTTGTCATCGGCGAGTTACGTGATGTGGGGAGGACCGAATGCGTACGGGGGAGGGAATGGGTATTTGAAGCGTGTCGTGGATACGTCGTGGGGGAGCGAGGGGATCGACGATTTTTCATTTGAGACGTTTGTGACGCCGGTGCCGTTGCCGAGTGCCGTAGGGGAAGGGGCGGTGGGGTTGGTATGTGTGATGGGGGTGATGTGGTGTGGGCGGCGGATGCGGCGGGCGTGAGGATTAGCCACGGACGGAGTCGAACACTCACAGACAATTTGAAGTGGGCGAAGACAAGGAATGCGGGAATAAACAAAGATGTTTGACCCCGTTTCTTTACACCCCCCTTTTCTTTACAGCCGCTTTTCTTCATCGGTGGGCGGATGATTTGGGATAGGAAACCCGGACGCAAGCCCGGGGGCTATGTGGAGAGTGGGGATGCGATGTGGTTTTGTCCGCAAATGAGGCGTGCTTCTGGCCACCGAGGTTGTGGCCAGAAGCATGGCACCCGGCCCCACGCCGCCCGAGGCGGCGGGCGTCGATGAGGCGGACATGTGTGCAGAAACTTTTGGCTTCCTGCTTACTGGGGGATGAGGTTGGTGTCCGGGGTGATGGTGAGGAGCGTTTGGGCGAGGAGGTTGGCGGCGTGGGTGAGGTCGATGCGGGAGACGACTTCGACGGGGGTGTGCATGTAGCGGCAGGGGAGGCCGATGAGGGCGGTGGCGACGCCTCCGCGGGAGATCTGCATGGTGTTGGCGTCGGTGCCGGTGGCGCGCGGGGCGGCGTGGCGCTGGAAGGGGATATTGTTGCTGGCGGCGACGGATTCGAAGAGTGTGTTGAGGGGGGCGTTGATGTTTGGGCCGTAGGAGAGGGTGGGGCCTTTAGCCATTTTGATGTTGCCGTGGGCTTTTTCTTCGGAGTTGGGGGTATCGATGGCGTGGGCGACGTCGATGGCGATGCCGATCTGGGGATCGACGCTGAAGGAGGCGGTGGAGGCGCCGCGGAGGCCGATTTCTTCCTGGACGGTGGCAACGCCGAAGACGGCGGGCTGGAGTTTATCACGCTTGGTTTTGTCGGAAGCGAGGATGCGGAGGGCTTCGGCCATGACCCAGACGCCGACGCGGTCGTCGAGGGCGTGTGCGGTGATGAGGTCGTCGCCGAGTTCAGCGAGGCCGAGGGGGAAGGTGACGGGGTCGCCGATCTGGACTTTGTCGAGGGCTTCCTGTTCAGAGGTGGCGCCGATGTCGACGTGGAGATCGGAGAGTTCGATTTTTTTGGCGCCGTCGCGTTCCTCGGGCTTCATGAGGTGGATCGCCTTGCGGCCGATGACGCCGGTGACGGGGCCGTTTTTGGAGTGGATGATGATACGGGAGCCGGGGACGACGGCGAGGTCGACACCGCCGACGGCGACGAGGTAGAGGAAGCCTTTGTCGGTGACGTGGTTGACGAGGAAGCCGATCTGGTCGATGTGTGCGGCGAGCATGACGCGTGGGGAGCCGTTGGGGTTGATGACGAAGAAGGTGTTGCCGTGGACGTCGGTGCGGATTTCATCGACGTGGGGTTTGAGGAAGTCTTTGACGACTTTTGCGGCGCGTTGTTCTGTGCCGGTGACGGAGGGGGTGGCGAGGAGGGTGGATAGAAACGAGAAGGAGGATTTGTCCATGATTGGTCCTTAATACAACAGAACATTTTTGGAGGGGTAGTGTAGCGGAAGGGGCGGGAAGAGGAAACTGAAAGGAAGATGGATGTGTTGTCTCAGTAGAAGTGTCAGGGGCGGTCACTGGCGACGTGGAAGATGCGGAGGCGGGCTGTTTTGAACGATCGGTTCGCATGCGAGGCTCAGGGGGAGTGTTATAACGCCCCCCTCTATTCCTCTTGTCTGGTTAATGAAATCAATATATTTTCACTTGTTCATCCGTATGTCGCTATGTAGACTGGATCTAAAGAAGAAAACCTGGACGGAGCGTGCCATGAAAACGTTCGTCGGTGTGGGTGCGATGTTCCGGAATGCATGGAAAGTTACTGCGGTTTTCGGATTGATTATGTTCTGGGCGGCGACGTTCATGGCGGGCAGCCTTGTGGATTCCCAGTGGCTTCGGGACTCTGCTCTTACAGAGAAGAGTGTATTTCGGAGCATTCTTGATTTCGCTGCCTATTTTGCGACCTGGGGTTGGACAAATATCATCATCCTGACGGTGACTGCGAGCGTTGGAGGGGATATCGCGGCGGACCACAAGTTCGGAGAGGAGAACCGGCCGTCCCGGTTTTTGTGCGTTCTCGCTCGTGGATTTTTCATTTTTCTCATGCTGGTGACCGGGCAGATTCTGGCCAATGGTACTATTGAAGGTGCGGACGCGATCGTTCGGCAGGCCCAGTATTTTCGATTCGCCACATTTGGCTCGCTGTGCAGCTTTATCGTCGGGTACAGCCCCGGATTGATGACGGGCCTTGTGGAACGACTGTCGAAGTTGTTTGCTCCGGAAACGACAGCAGCATCCGCACCGGCCATGGGCGGAGGGAGTCAAACGCCGGCAAACAATGGAAAGAGCGCAGAACGGGATGCGTGCGTCAATCCGGTCGGGATGGGAGAACTTCAACTGAAGAGAGATTGAATGGTGAGGCGGGGATGGGGGTAGGGTGGCGCGTATTGTGATCTGAGAAGGGAAACCCCGGGCAATCCCGGGGCTATATTGGGGCGTTAGCGGGTGAATTCGCGGTGGGCGTATTCGGCGGCGGCGCGTTTGGTTTTGAAGCGGGCGAGGGTTTTGAGTTTGGTGAGGAGGGTGTTGTAGTCGCGGCGGAGGCGTTTGAGGGCGGGGGAGGCTCTGAGGAGGAGGGCTTCAGCGAGTTTCATGAGAGTCTCATCGTTGCAGCGAACACTGGCTATCAGGCGGGAAATTCATCGCCAGGAAGGGGCGGCCGTGCGGGGACTTTTGCCAAGGCGCGATCGAATGCCTCGCGCGTTCCGCGGCTTGCGCGCTCTCGGAAGTACGCTTCCGCCTCGAGAACGGACATTTTTTCGGCAAGAGCGGTCGCGATGAATTGATCGACGGAAACGCCATCGCGTTCGGCAAGTTGCTTGGCTCGCTCATGAACAGATGCGGGAAGTTCAATATTGATGCGCGTCATGGCCTGTCTCCCAAGTCTTTCAGTAATTGTATCGGCGAAACGACGGCGATTCCAAAGGAATCCGTACAGCGAAAATCGCGAATATTGTGGGTAACGATGTGGGTGCACTTGGCGGCGACTGCCAGTTCGAGAATCAAATCATCTTTGGGATCGGGTAAAAGGGGACGCCAGAGATAGTAAATCTGATGGTATGTTCCTACCGCGCAAAGGCGATCAATTGCGGCCGAAATTGTCGCTTCATCAACTTCGAGTTTTCCGACGTTTCGAACGAGTACGTCTTGGTATTGAAGCAGCAGCGGGACGGATAGATGAATGCCTACATCGCCGGCGCTGATTTTGTTGAGCAGCGCGAATGAGGCGCCCAACCGGGAATGCAAGCCCGAGAGAAGTACATTTGTATCCAGGACAATTTGAGGCTGCATTTACAGTTTCTCCCTCGGCTGTGCGAGGTAGTGTGGGTTTGTTGGTTGCTTCAACATTGGCGGACCTGGAGGTCTGGAAAAGGACGGGGGACCTTCATTGGGAGGGTGGGGGACGAATCGTGATTGAAACAGGAACGCAATGAGGTCGTACAGGACCTTGTCCGTTGAGGGAGCCTCTGGATAACCCGTCTCTTCCCATGTTTTGCTGGCATCTTCGAAAAGTTTTTCGATTGCTTCGGCCGTCTGCGCGATAGTCGTTGGCAGGAATTTAGGTTGCATCAACGAGAGAACATTCGGAGTTGAACGTGATGAATAATTCCATTTTCTTACAGGCATTGCCGGATTTTGCAAAGTTGCGAGGAAGAGGAGAACTGTTCCAAGAACGTTTGTGCGGGGGAGGTGGCTGATCCTACGGGCCGCGTAGTCGCCAGCAACTCGGCGAAGAAATGCGAGGGCGCTCTCGCGTTTCAAGTGCCAATAGTAGTCGTACGTTGATCCGCCGCACACTTGTGCCATGTGATTGTTCTCCTAGATCTCCCGATCCACGGCGGCGGCGATTTTTCTCAGGGTGCCCATCATGTCCTTGAGTGTTTTTGGGGTGATGCTCTGCGCGCCGTCGGTAAGGGCGTGCTCCGGGTCGTCGTGGGCTTCGATGATCAGGCCGTCGGCGCCGGCGGCGATGGCGGCTTTGCACATGTCGGGGACGAGGTCGGCGAGGCGGGTCATGGCTTTGTCCAGTCTTGGACGCGAAGGCCGGGCACTTTGGAGAAATGCTGAAGGTTGCGCGTGATCAGCGTAGCGTCGTGGGTTAGTGCCACGGCGGCGATTTTCAGGTCGTAGGTTCCGATTCGAAGTTTTTGGCTCCTGAGGCGATCGAGCGTGTTCGAAGCGGCTTCGTCGAAGGGGATTACGTTCACGCTTCGCCAATCTCTGACGTGGTTCAGTAGTTTCTGATACGCGCGCAGTTGGTGGATCCTGGTCATGGACTTTCGAATGTATTCCATCCAGCCGCGCATCTGTTCCTCGTAGCTGATGATCGTCACGCCGACGGTGACATCAGGTGAAAGCGCGACGATATGGGAGTGAAGAATCTTCGCCGCTTCGCTGTCGGGGTGCTGGGCGATTGAGAGAGTATCGGTATCGAGGATGATCATCTACGGCGCTTCTTAGCGTGGGAAGGTCTGGTGGAACGCAGCGATTTGCGGTTCTCGGCCTGGCGCCATTGTTTTCCAAGGCGCATGGCTTTCTCAAAATCAGGATCGCCAGAGAAGCTACCCCAAATGTTGAGGAGCCACTCCTTGTTGGTGGTGGGCGCATTGCGGGCGGCCAGCATCTCCACTTTTTTTTCGAGCGCCGCGAGTCGGTGTTCGAGTTCGGTTGTCGTCATGGCGGCTCCTTTGCGTCCATTATATATCGTCCCGGCTGAAGCCGGGGCTATATGGGTTAGATTTCGCGGTCAACGGCGATGGCGATCTTTCTCAGTGTGCCCATCATGTCTTTGAGCGTCTTGGGAGTGATGCTCTGGGCGCCGTCGGTGAGGGCGTGCTCCGGGTCGTCGTGGGCTTCGATGATGAGGCCGTCGGCGCCGGCGGCGATGGCGGCTTTGCACATGTCGGGGACGAGGTGCGCGTGGCCGGTGCCTTGGCTGGGGTCGATGATGATGGGGAGGTGCGAGATGCGGTGGACTTCGGGGACGATGGCGAGGGGGAGGGTGTTGCGGCAGTAGGTTTCGAAGGTGCGGATGCCGCGCTCGCAGAGGATGACGTTGGGATTTCCGCGGGAGATGATGTATTCGGCGGCGAGGAGGAATTCTTCGAGGGTGGCGGCAAGGCCGCGCTTGAGGAGGACGGGTTTTTTCTGGTCGCCGACGGCGTAGAGGAGGTTGTAGTTCTGCATGTTGCGGGCGCCGACCTGGAGGACGTCGGCGTATTTGGCGACGAGTTCGACCTGGTCGACGGCCATGACTTCGGTGACGACGGCGAGGCCGGTTTTGTCGCGTGCTTCGGCGAGGATTTCGAGGCCTTTTTCGCCGAGGCCCTGGAAGTCGTAGGGAGAGGTGCGGGGTTTGAAGGCGCCGCCGCGGAGGGCGGTGGCGCCGGCTTCTTTGACTTCGTAGGCGCACTGGAGGAGCTGTTCGCGTGATTCGACGGAGCAGGGGCCGGCGATGAGGGCGACTTTTTTGCCGCCGGCGCTGCCGCCCAGGGTGCCGCCGAGGGGGATGACGGTGCGGTCCTTTTTGACTTCCTTGCTGGCCATTTTGTATTTGGCGAGGACGGGCATGACTTTTTCCACGCCGGGGGCGTTTTCGATGTTTTCCTTGTTTTTGGCGCGGTCGTCGCCGAGGGCGGCGATGACGGTGCGTTCGGTGCCTTTGATGATGTGGTCGCGGAGTCCGAGTTCCCGGATGAGGTGTGCGACGTGGTTGATCTGGGAGTCGGTGGCGCCTTGTTCCATGACGACGATCATTGCGTTCTCCTGAGGGCTAGTGGTCAGTGGTCGGTGGTCAGTGGTCAGTTGAGGGGATGCGGGCAAGATGCCCGCGTTACGGTTGCCAAAGGGACTCCTGGATTTCTGCGGCGAGGCAGAGGGCGGATTTTGCGCGGGAGAGGGTGTCGTGGAGGGTGAGTTCGAGTTCGGCGAGCATGGGTGGTCCCCTTAAGTGGTCAGTAAAAGGAAAAAGCCTTGGACGAGGGTCCAAGGCTTTTTGGGTTTTGTGCTTTTGTGGCGGCCTGGCCCTCGGGTTAGGTTGTGGGGGTAAAAAAGAAGTAGCGCCAATAGCGGGTTGGCCGATAGGGGAGAGGTGAGAGGTTGTGTGAAAGCTGTAATGACATCACTGGACACTATGCCGCTGGATTTGAGGAAAGTCAAATGTGGGGGAGCGGAGAACACCGTGTCCGGGTCGGCGGCGGACGGGGGTGTATCCGCGGATGAACTATTTGCGGCGTGGGTTATCGGGCCCCATCAGGGGGGGGTGGCGGGT
>DATKPA010000069.1:0-18411 GCA_035524355.1 Phycisphaerae bacterium
TGATCCGGATGCACCGGCCCGCCGGACGTACCATCCTCCTTCAGCGTCGAATAGACCTGAGACCCATGCCGTTTCGGAAACCATATCCCCGGCTGCAATTCCAGGTAGTCGCTAAACCACAGCTCCCACGCGGGCAGACCATGCCGACCCACCCACGCAAGACTCTTCTCCCGCACCTCATCCTTGCGCGACTGCGAGAGATTATCCACCCAGGTGCCGACATCATCCTCCGTCTGGATCTCGAAACCATCCGGCGCCGCAAATTCACGGTACATCACCAGCTCTTCCGCAGGACCTCCGGCCGACCCCTGCCACATGCCGTAGAGCCGATTGTCCGACACCCCCACGAACCACCGTTCCGGCCAATTGCCCTGATTGTTGACCGTCATCAGTTTCCAGCAATCCACGCCGCGAAACTTCTCCCGGTCCACCGTCACAAACTCCTCCGCCGGGCGCGCCTTCCCAACAGAATCCAAGTCGGTCCATTCGTATTGATGCACGTCACCCGCCAGCCAATCGAACGCTACAAACGGAGCCTTGTGCGAAATCACCAGGTACGGCTGACCGCTTTTCCTGTAGTAATAGTCGTGCGCCACTCCGTCCCACAACTCCTCCCGGCCGAACAAACCGTCCTCCGCCTTGGTGCTGGAACGAAAGCGTCTGCCATCAAAAAAGAGCGATATCGCAACCTTCACCGCCGGCCGGAGTTGCGCATTGATTTTCGGATCGGGAACGCGGCCGGAACGAATGAACGCCGCGGTCATTGCCGCGATGCCGATGTCGCTCCGCCGATCCACCTCATCGAAAGTCACCTGCAGCGATTTAACCCGATGAATCCACTGCTCCCCCGCCCGCACCTCCCGCACCAGATCCGCCGCATCCGGCAAAGCGCTCGACGCCGGTTCCGATGCCGCAGGCCAATCGCCCCCCCATGCGGCCGCTACACACCCGCACACCACCAACCCGCACCAGAACCGCCGCAGCCCTTCCATACCCGACTCCCGCGCAATCCTCCTCAGAAAGACGCGCCCCGCCCCGCCCCTTTGCAAAAAATCTCACCGCGGACCCAGCAAATCCTCAATATCCAGATCCTCAATCTCATCCCCCGTCGGTATCTTCGGCGCCGCCTTCGGCTCCGGCTTGATCCCGAACTCCTTCAGCCAATGCTCCGTCTCCCCACTCGTCCCCGTCCCCTGCGTCTTGTGTGGCGGCAACACGCTCCCGCCCCGCACCGGCCCCTTCGCCCCGATCAACGCCGCCAAAAACGCCTCACAGCTCATCGCGTTCGCAAAGTTCCGCCGGGCATGCAGCGCCACCGCCCGATCATTCGTCACCACCGTCACCTTCTTCTTGTTCCCCGCCACCTCCACCATCTGCCCAATCACCTTGTCCGCCGAAACCCCCACGCCCGAATACACAATCCGAATCCCCGGAAACTCATTCTCCGACGGCTCATCCGGCTTCGCCCTCCCATCCAGCACCAACGTCACTTTCATCGGCTGCCGCCCCCCGGCACTCGCCACAACCCACTGGCACAACTTCCGCACCGTCAGCCCGCTCAGCGCGCCCCCCATCGCCGCCCCCGCATACACCGCGTTATACGTATCCACAATGTACGGCACGTTCAAATCCCCCTATTGCGCAGGAACCGCCTCGGCATCCCTGATCGCTTCCTGAATCGAATCGAGGTCCCGCTGCGAATCCGCATCCGTCACATCATCCGCCTCGAACGTCGGCCCCATCCACGTTTTCCCGCCGTCTACAGTCCTGTAGTGATAATAGCCGTGCAGAATCTTGTCCGCGTCGTCGGCGAGATGCACGGAGAGTTTCCCCTCCCCGTTGGCCGCCATGGAAAACGCCGCATACTCCGCATCGTCCGCCGGCTTCTTCACCGCCGCAAAAAACTGCCACGTGAGGCCATCATCAGCGGAACGCATCAGCGTGAGCTGCGGCACCGGCGTATCCGTCGCCGAATCCAGAATCCCCCACAACTCCTTCCGCGGCCCGCACGCCCCCGCGTACACCCATTCCTGGTCCCCCGCTTCCGTCAGCTCCAGAACCTTCCACTGATCATCAATCTTCTTCAACACCACGGGCGATCCCGTGTCATCCTTATCGTTCACCACCGACGCCAACAGCACCGCCGAATCCACATCCGGCGGCGACATGCTGAACGCCGGATGAATCATCTCCTGATTCCGCACCTGCGTCAGATCCACCCCATCCGCCATCTTCACCACATGCCCGCTCACCGCAACATTTGCCGACCGCAGCGATTTCCCGACAGCCCCCGGAGCCGTCGTCGCGGCAGGCGCAGTTTCCGAAGCCACCGGCACATCCGTCCGCCCGCACGACGCAACACCCAGCAGCGCCGGAATCAGAAGACCACGCAATATCAGCGAAAATCGCTTCATCTGCCGCTCGCCATCGCCAGCACATTCGCCCCATCAAACACCACCCGCCCCCCCACAATCGTGCTCCGCACTTTCCCCGTAACATTCCACCCGCCGAACGGCGTATTGCAGCTCTTCGAATGGAACTTCGCCGGCTCGATCGTCCAACTCGCCTTCGGATCAATCACCGTAATATCCGCATCCGCCCCGTCCGCCAGCGTCCCCTTGCCTTTGATGTTCATCACCCGCGCCGGCGCACTCGTCATCTTCTCAATCAACTGCCCCCACGTCAGATGCCCCGGCTCCACGAGCGCCTTGGCATACAAAGCCAGCGCCGTCTCCAGCCCCACAATCCCAAACGGCGCCTTGTCGAACTCCAGTTCCTTCTCCTCCCGCGTGTGCGGCGCATGGTCCGTCGCCAGGCAATCGATCGTCCCATCCACCACGCCCCGAATGCACGCCTCAATATCCGCCTTCGTCCGCAGCGGCGGATTCATCTTGGTATTCGTGTCGTATCCCCCATTCAGCGTCCCGCACACCTCATCCGTCAGCAGCAGATGGTGCGGCGCCACCTCCGCCGTCACCGGCTGCCCATCCAGCTTCGCCTGCCGCACCAGTTCCACCGCCCCCGCCGTCGAAATATGCTGCACGTGGTACCGCGCCCCGATCCGCTTGTTCAGCAGCAGATCCCGCGCGATCATCAACTCCTCCGCCACCGCCGGCAACCCGCCCAGCCCCAGCTTCACCGCCGTCGGCCCCGCACTCATCGGCCCGCCCGACAAGCTCGGCTCCTCGCAATGCTGCGTCAGCACGCTCCCCAGCATCTTCACGTACTGCAGCGCCTTGAGCATCACCGCCGCCGACGCCACACCGACGCCATCATCCGAAAAACCAATCGCCCCCGCCGCATGCATCAGCGCCATTTCCGCCAGTTCCGCCCCCTTCCGCCCTTTCGTGATTGCCCCGACCGGCAGCACGTTGCACAACCCCGCCTCCCGCGCCTTCTCGAACACAAAACCAATCTGCGTCTCATCATCCAGCGCCGGCGTCGTGTTCGGCATGCAGCAGACCGTCGTGAATCCCCCCGCCACCGCCGCCGCGCTCCCAGTCGCCACCGTCTCCTTCGCCTCCTGCCCCGGCTCGCGAAAATGCACGTGGATATCGATCAGCCCCGGCGTGACGAAACACCCCGCACAATCCACTACCTCCGCCCCACTCCCCGCCTTCCCCCTCAACCCCGTCCCAATCTCCGCGATTTTCCCATCAATCACCAACACCTCCGCCGCCCTCTCGAGCTTCTGCGAAGGATCGATGACCGTTCCGTTGACCAGGAGAATCGTATTCATGCCCGGCAGTATACGGAACACGCCCCAAGATAAAAGAGCCTCAGGTCTGTTCTGGAGGGATAAACTTCAGCAATTCCTCAATCAGCTCTGGAACGTGTGTTTGCACCGTTTCCCAAAGGATATCGCAATTCACGCTGTCGTATCCGTGCACCAGCCTGTTGCGCATGGAGATGATCTGCCTCCAGCGAACCGTCGGATAGGCAAGCCGCCCCTGCTCCGAAACCGCAGCGGCAGCTTCGCCGACAGTCTGAACTCCATGCAGCAGGGCAAATAGCAACGTCGTGTCCTGCTCCAATTCCTCCCGTCGGCGGTTTCGCGCGATCCCCGCTGTTTTCTCGGCATAATCCAGCATGTGAATCATCCGATCCCGGTCACTCATGGGCATAGAGCAACTCCGCTGACTCTAAAACCTGTTGCCGGAAACGTTGATGAATCTCTTCCGCAGTCCGCAAATCCACTTTCCGCCCCAATATCGATGCCAGTTCGACCTCCATATCGGCCATCGTAAAGTAGGTCACTCGGGCATGCGGCAGGAATGCCACGAGCAAATCCACATCCGACCCCTCCCCAAAATCCTCACGCAGTACCGACCCGAACAGGCTCAGCTTCCTGATCGGATGCCGTCGGCAAAACGCCAGGATCTGCTCCATCGGCAGGGCAATATTCCGTTCCCGCGTCGTCACGATTCACCTCACCCTCCATTATATCGACCGCACCCCACCCGACACTCAAGTCAACTCCGTCACAGGCGATTCGGCGCTCTCTTCCGCTTCCCCATTCAAAGCGTCCATCTCGCGGAACTGATTCTCGTAAAGCTTCCGATACGCCCCACACGTCTCAATCAACTGCCCATGCGTCCCAATCCCCGCCACACGGCCATGGTCCAGCACGATAATCTGATCCGCACTGATCACCGTCTGGAATCGATGCGCGATCATCAGCACCGTGCGGTTCTTCGTGAACTCGCGCAGCGCCAGGCTGATCTTCTTCTCCGAATCCGAATCGATCTGGCTCATCGCCTCATCCAGAATCAGAATCGACGGATCGTGCAGAATCGCTCGCGCAATCGCGATGCGCTGCTTCTGTCCGCCCGAGAGCCGCACGCCGTGTTCGCCAACGCGCGTCTGATACCCATCCGGAAAGCCGCTGATAAACTCGTCCGCAAACGCTCGCTTCGCCGCGTCAATCACCTGTTCGCGCGTCGCATGCCGCGTCCCATACGCAATGTTGTTGTAAATCGAATCCGCAAACAGCAGCGTGTCCTGCGTCACCAGCCCGATCTGTTTCCGCAAACTCCGCAGGCTCACCGTCGAAATATCCGTGCCGTCGATGAGAACCTGCCCGCTCGTCGGCCAATACAATCGCGGCAACAGATTCAGCAGGGTCGACTTCCCGCTCCCGTTCCCGCCCACCACCGCCACCGTCTGCCCATGCAGCACTTTGCAGCTCACATGATTCAGCACGATTTCCTCGTGCCCCGGATACGAGAATACGATGTCACGGAATTCCACCGATTCCTTGTGCCGCGGCAACTTCGGCAGAGAATGGCTGTGGTTCGGCTCCGACGGCATGTCGATGACCTCGAAGACCCGCGTCGCCGCCACGTTCGACTGCTGCACGCGCGAGTTCACGTCGGAGAGCTTCCGCAACGGCTCCAGCATCGCCGCCAGGCAGACCATCACCGTCACGAACACATCCCGCTCAATCTTGTGATCCAGCACCCATCGCGCCGCGATCAGCATCGGGATGCTCGTCACGATGATCGACAGCGTCTCAATCGTCGGCCGGCTCATGCTTCCGTAGTGCGCCAGCCGGGTCTGTTCCTTCACCAGCGCCTTGTTCACCCGCGCAAAGCGCCGCCGCTCGTACCCCTCCGCCGAATAGGCCTTTACCACGCGCGCCCCGATCAGCGTCTCGTTGATGATCCCGAGCATGCTCGACCAGTTCTCCAGCGCCCGCCGCCCCGCCTTGCGCATCCGTTTCGAGAACTTGCGAATGATCACCGCCAGTATCGGCGACGACACGACGATCATCATCGTCAGCCGCCAATCCAGCCACATGGCCACGCCAAACGCCCCCGCCGCCTTCACCGGCTCCTGAATCGCCTTGCCGAACGCCATCGACACGCCGTCCGTCAGCGTGTTCGTGTCCTGCGTCAGCCGGCTCATCAGGTCGCTTGTGCCCCGCTGCGCGAAATAACTCGTCGGCAACTGCGTGATGCGGTCGTACATCCGCCGCCGCAGGTCCGCGATCACCCGCGTCGCCACCGCCATGCCCAGATACTGCTGGTAATACCGGAAGACCGATCCCACGATGCACAGCACGATGAAGAATACGACCAGGTACACCAGCGCGGAGAACGGATCCTCCGGGAGATGATCCACCACTCGCAGCAGCATCCGCTCATGAAACGAAGCCCGCCGCAGTTCCAGCCCCTTGAGCACTTCTTGCCCGCCAACCCCCTTCAGCACCATGGTCAGATGCCCGCCCGCCGGCGCCCGTGCGATCATGTTCACCATCCCCCGCCATTGCCCCTTTTCCGCGCTCTGCGTCTTCTCCCCCTCATCATATGTGACCTGCGCAACGACCTTGTACGGCTGCCCGGCCGGGTTCAGCACCGGCGACGCAACCCTCTTCACATTGGCCGAATCGATGACGACCCCCGACTGCCCCTTCGCCACAGTCTGGTCCAGGTCCCACAAGGTCACCCCCAGCCGATCCTGCGCCGCCTCCCGATCCACCCACCCGTGAATCCCCTCCGTCGAGATAAAAATCTTCAGCACCGGCAGCATCACCGCCACGCCGGACGCATAGCTCAATCCCACCCCCAGCGCACAAATTATGCTAATGACGACCAGTGTGCGATATGGCCACACGCCGCGGAGAACCCGCCACCAGGCTTGCATAGTCCCTCATACGCTTGGAAAAAAAGCAAACAGGAAGTGTAGCAAAATCCGCCCTTTGCCTCCACCACACCGGTTTCTATCAGACAGCCGCGACCCGTCCGCGTTAGCGAATTCCGCCTATTTACCCGCTCTTCTTGCCGCCTCAACCACGCCACGCACCGTTTGCAACTTCGGGTCATACCCCTGCGCTATCGGCATCCGCCGGCCGAACCCAAACGCCCGGCTAGTGACCTTGATCCCCGGCGCCATCTGCTTCCGCTTGTACTCCGAAATGTCCACGAGCCGCACTACTTTCCCCACCACAACCACATCAAATCCCTCCCCGATGATCTCCGCCACGCTCTTCTCCTGCTCCACGTACCGCTCGATGATCGCATCCAGCACCTCATACGGCGGCAGCGAATCCTGATCGGTCTGGTTCGGCTTCAACTCCGCGCTCGGCGCTTTCGTGATTGTGTTTTCCGGTATCGGCGGCAGCTTTCCCTTCCGTTCCCACTCCGAGTTGATGTACCGCGCCAACTCGTACACCATCGTCTTGGGCACATCCGAAATCACCGCCAGCCCCCCGCACATATCGCCATACAGCGTGCAATACCCGACGGCCACCTCGCTCTTGTTCCCCGTCGTCAGCAGCATGTGGCCGAACTTGTTCGACAGCGCCATCAGAATATTCCCGCGCAGCCGCGCCTGAATATTTTCCTCCGCCAGCCCCGGCGCTGTTCCCTTGAACAGCGGCTCCAGCGCCCGCTCCATCGCCTCGTGCGGCAACTCGATCGGCACCGTGTGAAATGCAATCCCCAGCCGCTCCGCCAAAATGTGCGCATCCGATTTCGAATGATCCGACGAATACCGCGACGGCAAACTCACCCCCATCACGTTCTCCGCCCCCAGCGCTTCCGCCGCCAGCGCCGCCACCACCGCCGAATCAATCCCCCCGCTCAATCCCAGCACCACCTTCTTAAACCCGCATTTGCGCACATAATCCCGCAACCCCAACACCAGCGCCGCATGAATCGAAGCAATCCCCTCCCGAGGTTTTGCGTTTTGTGTTTTGTGTTTTGCGTTTTCCCCACCCACTTCCAGCACCAGCAAATCCTCCTCAAAATCCTTCGCCTGCGCAATGATGTTCCCGCCCGCATCAAAGACCACCGAATTCCCATCGAACACCAATTCATCATTCCCCCCCACCTGGTTCACGTACACAATCGGCATCCCCCATCGTTGCGCCTGGAACCCGAACAGCTTGTGCCGATACTCGTTCTTCCCCAGCACGAACGGCGACGCCGAGATGTTCAGCAGAATCTTCGCCCCCGCCTCGGCCAACGCTCCGATCGGATTGAAGTGATACAGCGGCCGCTCGACAAACTGCTCGTCGTTCCACAAATCCTCGCAGATCGACACGCCCACGTCGCGTCCTTCGATCTTCGTAATCTCCGTGTCCGGCCCCGGCTCAAAATAGCGCGATTCATCAAACACGTCGTACGTCGGCAGCAAGCTCTTGAACCGCTTTGCCACCACCTTCCCATCGCGCACCACCGCCACCGCGTTGTGCAACGGCCGGCCGCGATTGCTCACGTTCCTCTCCGCATACCCCACGATCGCCGTCACGCCTTGAGCCGCACGAGCAACCTCCTCGACCGCTTCCAGCGAAAGCTGAATCACCGCGGGCTTGAGCAGCAGATCCTTCGGCGGATACCCCAGAATGCTCAGCTCCGGAAACACCACCACCTCCGCCCCGCGCGACTTCGCCTCCTTGAGCACGCTCAAGTGCTTCCGCAAATTCCCGACAATATCCCCCACCGTCGGATCAATCTGTGCCAGCGCAATCCGCATCCAAAGCCCTCAAACGACAATGCCATGATTGTAGGAGAATTCCCGGAAAACACCCACCCCGGGTGAATTGAGCCATTGAAAGATTGCGTCATCGGGTCATTGTTTCAATGAATCAATGGGCCGATCACTCAATGATTCAATCTTCTCACGCCGCCGCCACCGCCCGCTCCAGTTCGCCGCGTGATGCCAGCGAAATAAGCGCCGCCACGATCTCCGGATCAAACGACTTCCCGCTCATCTCCCCGATCGCCCGCAGCGCCTCGGGCTGCCCCCACGCCGCCTTGTACGGACGCCGCGACGTCAAGGCATCGAATACATCCGCCACGTGCACAACCCGCGCTTCCACGCTGATCGCATAGCGCGACAACCCATCCGGGTATCCGGAACCATCCCAGTTTTCATGATGGCTCCGCGCGATGCGCCGTGCCGAGGCAAAGAACGGGTTGTGCCCCAGGATTCGTTCGCCCGCAATCGGATGCTCGTTGATGATCCGCCGCTCATCTTCGGTGAGTGCCCCCGGCTTGGTCAGTATCGCATCGGGAATGTGCACTTTGCCGACATCGTGCAGAATGGACGAATAGCCGAACTGCTCGACTTCGAGGGTCTTGAACCCAAGCTCGCGGGAGAGCAGCTCCGTGTAGCGTTTCACGCGGAGCACGTGCTCGCCGGTGTCGCGATCCTTGGCTTCGCAGGCGACGGCGAGCATGTGCAGCGAATCCATGTTCGCGGACTGGAGTTCGCAGTTGCGCCTGCGGACGCGCTCTTCAAGTTCGGAATTCATGCTCTTGAGAGCGCTGGCCTGGGAAATGGCGGTGTCACTGAGTTCCGTGACGGCGGAGAGCGTCTCGCGCAGCCGCTCTTCCGTCTCGCGCAGGGCGGAGACATCCGAGAACACCATGACGATCGCGTTTTCCAGCGGTGCGTTCAGCCGATGCACGGTCACGGTCACCTGGATGCCCTTCACCGCCCGGTCGCCCATCTGCCGGCTGCCGATGTTCAGCCAGAAATCGCCGCGCATCGCACACCCGCCGGCCGCGCCCGCATCCTTTGACTCCAGCACCGCGCGCAGAAAATCGCACCAGTCCGCCTTCCCCCACGACGTCAACTCGTTCAGCTCGTCCGGTGCCGGGTCCTGCCCGATCCGGTCCCGCATCCACCCGTTCAGATAATGCACGCGCCAAGAATGATCGAACAGCATCATCCCGATCGGCAGGCATTCGAGGAATGGCGCATTGGAGAGAATCGGATCGTTGCTCAACATATGGAGCAGTCTAGTCGGTGCGGCGAGGGGAAGCCAGAATAAATTCACGGATGGGTTGAGGCAGTTTTACCGGTCCATTGTTCGAGGCGGTCGGCGGCATCGTTTTCCTCGCGTTGTACGAGAGGCCGCTTCATGAGGACGGCGGAGACATCCTCCAGGACGCCGCCGATGCCGGCCCGCTGTGCGAGGGCCACGTAGCGGATTGCGTCGACGACCACTCCGGCTGAGTTGGGCGAATCCTCGACCGATAATTTCACATCCGCTTCCATGGCGACGCCGCCGAAGCCGCGGACGTTCATGCGGACGTAGGCGACTTTGTTGTCGCCGAGGAAGGGGACAAAGTCGCTGGGGCCGATATGGATTTTGTTTTCGTCCATGGGGACCTGGCTGGTGACGGACTCGGTCTTGGAGACTTTTTTGCTGGTGAGGCGGGAGCGTTCGAGCATATTGAGGAAGTCGGCGTTGCCGCCGACGTTGAGCTGGTAACTCGACTCCACCGCCATGCCGCGCTGCTGGGCGAGTTTCATCAGCACGCGGTGGACAACCGTCGCGCCGAACTGCGATTTCACATCGTCGCCGACGAGGGGCAGGTTCGCCTGCTTGAACCTCGCGGCCCACGCCGGATCACTGCCGATAAAAACGGGAATGCAGTTCACCATGCCGACGCCGGCTTCGAGGCAGGCTTCGGCGTAAAGCTCGGTGGCGTGCTGGCTGCCGACGGGAAGGTAGTTCACCAGCACGGTAGCTTTTGTTTCCTTGAGCACGCGCACCACGTCGGATTTCGTGGCGCTGCGGGCGGGATCGGCGATGGTGGTGCGCAGGGATTCGTCGAAGCGTTCGAGGTGGGAGGCGACGCCGTCGGCGAGGGGGCCGGGGAAGACTTTGGCGCCGTCGGCGTCGGGGTGGTCGCAGAAGGTTTTGGCGCAGTTGGGAGGGGCGAAGACGGCGCGGGCGAGGGGTTGGCTGACCTTGCGGGCGTCGACATCGAAGGCGCAGGCGAAGTGGATGTCGGCGACTTTGAGGCCGGCGATGTCGGGGTGCATCAGGCCGACGGTCGCCTGGGGATTATTGCGGTAGTACGTGACCCCCTGGACGAGGGAGGAGGCGCAATTGCCGACGCCGACGATGGCGACGCGGATGTCCTTCATGGGGTACTGCTCCGAAAGAGGTTCGCGGGAGAGGATTGTATTCTGGCATAGTTGCCGGTGGAGGGGAATTGGTGCGGGGTTGCGGATAAAGGTTTGATGGGTGCAACAGGTTGCACCTTGTGGGTTTTTGAGCGGAAAAGGAGGTTCATTGGATTCATGGTAGCAGCGGGTTGCGAGTCTGGGCGGGGCAACGTGCAGCCGGGTGCATGGTGCAAGGGGTGGGTGATGGATGGAATGTGTGCGCATGATTCCCCCGTGGCGAGTCATTTCAGTATGACACGGGAATCACAGCAGGCAAGGACAAAAGTTTTACTTTTGTTAGGGTCTGGATTTGCGAGCGTGTCGGGGGCTTGTCATTGCGGGGAAAGGACTCCGATCACGCGTGGCTTGATAGAAGTGCATTCCCTTGGCCGCGCCGGCGGGGCCGGCTTGCCATGGGCTGAGGGCTTGGGCCCCTGCCGGGGTGGTGGGTGGGACGCGTTGAATAATTCCGGTTGCGAGTGAAAGTCGCGCTCGACCGGGGCCACGCGTCGATCTTCGATCGACGGCTAAACTGCGGTTTGATGGCGCTTTCCGCGACGCGAGAAACCTACCGGCGGAGCCAGGCGATGTATTCGGTGTTGCCTTTCTGGCCTTCGATGGGGGTGCGGACGACGCCGTGGATTCTCCAGCCGGTCTGTTCGATTTCGTCGAGGACGTGGTGGAGGACTTGCTCCGACTGCTCCGGCGTGAGAACGCCTTTCTGGATTTTGGCTTCTTCGCTTTCGTAGTGCGGCTTAATGAGCGTGAGGACGTCGGCGTTGTCGGCGAGGATGGCGGCGACGACGGGGAGGATTTTGTTTTGGCGGGTCCAGCCGACGTCGATCGAGACGATGCTGACGGGTTCGGGGAGTTTGACGTGCAGGGCGTTCATGCGTTCTTTGACGATGACGCGCGGGTCTTTGCGAAGGGTCCAGGCGAGGATGCCGTAGGCGGTGTCGACGCTGTAGACCTTGGCGGCGCCGTGCTGGAGGAGGCAGTCGGTGAAGCCGCCGACGTTGGCGCCGAGGTCGGCGCAGGTTTTTCCGGTGACATCGATGGGGAAGGAGAGGAGGGCGGCTTCGAGTTTTAAACCGGCGCGTGAAACAAACGACCGCTTTGCGTTGCTGCCACTCACATCGGGAGGGGGCAACACCAAGCGGTCGTTTGACATGGGATCACGTGGGGTTCGTCGGGCCGGGGTGTTGGGTGGCGGACCGCCCTTCTGGATCGGGCGCGGGAGCGCTCGCCTCCGGCTCGCGGCTAAACTTTACTTGGCCTGCAGGGCGTTGACCTGCCTGGCGAGGCGGCTCTTGCGGCGGGCGGCGGTTTTCTTGTGGATGCCACCGCGGACCGAGATGCGGTCGATGACCTTCTGAGCGGCCTTGAGTTCCTCGGCGGCGGCCTTCTTGTCGCCGGCGGTGATCACGCTCTGAATCTTCTTGAGCTCAAGCCGAATCTCGCGCTTACGGTCGCGGTTCTGCAACCGGCGCTTGGCATTCTGACGAACTCGCTTTTTCGCTGACAACGAATGGGCCACGGGCTTAATCTCCTAATTCCTGCTTGGGCTGCCTGCTGGTTCCGCCTGCACCCGGACGTATCGCCCGGGCTCAGGGGAAACGCGTACTATCGCATGAATGGCGCTCCATTTCAAGGCATTCGCGTTTTTAATGCCGGATCAGAACGTGAAGATCACGTCGGCGCCGACGGACCACATGTCCTTGTAGGCATGATTGGCGCCCGTGGCGTAGTCGTGATCTTCGGAGACGTCGTAGCGCAGTTCGGGGCGGATCACGAGGTTCTTGCCGATGGGGTCTTTGGGCAAGGGGTGAATGGTGAAGCCGGCGGTGATTTCGTAGGCGTTGCTGGAGGCGATGCCGGCGGCGTCGAGCGGGTAGGGGACGCCGGCGTAGGTGTGAATCCATTCGGCGCGGAGATTGGCGGTGGCGTATTGGCAGAGGGCGTATTGGCCGTAGAGGGCGATGCCGTAGTTGTCGCCATAGGCGTGGGTAACCGGCGGGAAGCCGTTGAAGCCGCCGTCGTAGTCGTAGAGGCCTTCAGCCGCGAACTTGAGTTTGTCGGTGGCCTGGAAGACGACGATGGGGTTGAAGATGAAGTCGTAGTGGCTGTTGTCGGCGGAGTTCTGCGGGCCGACCTCAACGTTGGCGACGAACTGCCACTGCTTGCTGAGGGTGTAGGTGACCTGGCCGAGGCCGTCGATGGCGCCGTTGTCGTCTTCGGTGTTCTGGTTGATGCCGCGGCTGATGCCGCCGGCGAAGGACCACTGGTCGTTGAGCTGGTAGAAGCCGAGAACGCCGGTGTTTTCGACGGGTTCGTTGTCGTAGAGGTAGCTGTGAGAGTAGAAGGGGTTGCCGCGGGGATCGAAGGATTCGTAACCGGTAACGGTGTACATGCGGCCGGCGCGGATCTTGACGCCGTTGCCGACCGGGACGTTGACGTCGACGTAGGCCTGCGTGAAATCGAAGTGGGGGACTTCGCCGGGGTTGTCGCCGGGGGTCTGGAATTCCCAGCCGGAGGTGTTGCCGCCCTTGTTGTCGCGGGCTGGGGTGGTGGCGTAAGTATCGGTGCCGAAGTTGGCTTCGACGAGTCCGCCGACGTCCCACTTTTTGGGATCGACGAGTTTTTCGATGCGGAGTGCGAGTTGGTTGAGGGCAAAGTGGTTGCCGAGCTCCTGAGTGTAGCCGACGGGGCGGGTGATGAAGCCCTGTTTGCTGCCGGCGTTGTTGCGGAGGTTGGCGTCGTAGCCGCCTTCGATCCAGCCGTAGATATTGATGCCGTAGGTCTGGAGGGGCTTGGCGACGCCGACCTTGTCGAGACCGAGCATGAGGAGGGTGCTGGGAGCGCCGGAATCCTGCGCGGTGACGACCTGGGGCTCCAGGGAGAGCGCGGGGGTTTGCAACTGTGTGCTTACCGTGCCCTGTGCTGCGGCGAACCCGCAGCACGCGAAAACGCCGGTGACGGCCCAAGCGACGATGTCCTTGCGATACAACACTATCTCTCCTTTGCCATTCGATAAACCACGGATAAAAAAACGATTGGAGGGAACAGAGCGAAGACCGAATCTCCATTCCCTGAACTGGGGCAATTTTGGGGGTGAGGGGAAGAAGCGTCAAGCGGGGCGCAACGGGAATTTCTGAGCCGAGGGCGGCGTGATGCAAAAAAAGAGAGCGGCGCGACTTGGAAGTCGCGCCGCTCGAGTTACTCAAAGAGGAGACAGGCGTTGGCTTAGAACGTGAAGATCACGTCCGCGCCGGCCGACCACTGATCCTTGTAGGAATTGGCGCCGGTGCCGACCGGGTAGAGATGATCTTCCGCGACGTCATAGCGGATTTCCGGACGGATCATCAGGTTCTTGCCGATCGGGTCCTTGGGCATCGGCTTGATGGTCACGCCACCGGTGATCTCGTACTGGTTCTCGTTGGAGGGGCTGGTATACGTGTGGAGCCACTCCACGCGGAGGTTGGCGATGAGGTAGTCGTTGATGGCGTACTGGGCATAGCCGGCAGCGCCGTAGACGTCGCCATAGGCGGATTCGTTACGCGTGGCGCCGTTGTAGCCAGTGTTGCCTTGAAGGCCACCGTCATAGATGTAGATGCCTTCGCCGCCGAACTTGAGCTGGTCAGTCATCTGCCAGGAAGCGATGGGGTTGAGGAGGGTCTGGTAGTGGCTGTTGTCGGCGTTGTCCTGCGGGCCAATTTCCCAGTTCCCGGTGAATGTCCACTGCTTGTTGGGGGTGAAGACGACCTGGCCGATGGTATCCGTGCCGTCGTTGTTGTCTTCGGTGTTCTGGTTGATGCCGCGGCTCATGCCGCCGACAATCAACCACTGGTCATTGATCTGGTAGAAACCGAGGACGCCGGTGTTTTCGGTCGGTTCGGTACCGTAGATCAAGCTGTGCGTGTAGAAGGGGTTGCCGCGGGGATCGAACGATTCGTAGCCGGTGAGGGTGTAGAACCGGCCGACGCGGACCTTGATGCCGTTGCCGACGGGGATAGCAAAATCCACGAAGGCCTGGGGGACGTCGAGCTGAGGATTGGCGATGGTATTGTCGCCGATGTGGGTGAGTTCCCAGCCGGACGAGTGGCTTCCGTCCTTTGCGGTGGCGGGGGTAGTGAAATTGTCGTCAACGCCAAAATTGAGTTCAACCATGCCGCCGACATCCCACTTCTTGAGATCGACATCGCGTTCAACGCGCAGAGCGACCTGGTTCAGCACGAAGTGGTTGCCATAGTCTGATGTGAAGATGCCCGGTTTGGTGATGGGGCCACTGAGGTGGCTACCTTCGTTGTTGCGGAGGTTGGCTTCATAGCCGCCTTCGATCCAGCCGTAGATCTGGAGCCCTTCGCTCTCGATCGGCTTGGCAACGCCCGCCTTTTCCAGCCCCATCATGAGCGGGGTGGTGGCAGCGCTGCTGTCCTGAGCCGTCACGACGGTGGGCTCAAGCGAGAGCACGGGGGTGGAAACTGCGGTGGATTCGGCCGAAACGAGCCCGCAGCTCGCAAGCAGACCGAGGACCGCCATGGAAACTGCGTCCTTCCGAAACATAGTCACTCCTTCAAAGAGACCTAAAACCCAATGTTCTTTCACTCACCGCTCGATCGCCGGCCCCGAGACACGGCTTAAGCATGAACATTCCCGAGCGTGGCCCCAACGTAATGGAACCCATTCCCGTGAGCAGGATCGGACAAATGGCTTCGCTTCCATGAGCCAATGTCCGAAAATAATGTTAAACACATATGCGAATAAGGCATAATTCCTTTTCCGGAACCATCCAATCAAGGATGCCCTACGTCCGAAAAAGAAGATACGACTCGCTCGGCCTTATCGGCCGCTCCCTGGATTCCTTGTTCATCCGGTACAAAAACCCTCGGAATCCGAAGACAATTATGGGATGAACGGCGCTAAGAATACGCAAATTCCACCACATGTCAACTGCAAAAGCCCGGAAATAATTCACACCTCGGGATGCCTCAATGGGGCCCTTCGCCCCTGGCAGGTGTGACGCAAGGGGCGCTGAATGCTCGATACCGACGGCCGGGCCGGTAGAATAGAGCTTCCCGGACTCAGATTTTATTCTTCACGGAGTGGCTATTCATGGCGGACGCGGGACTGAAAAGCAGAGTGCAGGCGGAAATGGTGGCGGCGATGAAGGGCGGGAACAAGGAGCGCACTCAAGTGCTCCGCATGCTCCTCTCGGAGATCAAGCGCGTGGAGGCGGACAAGCCGGACGCCGATCCGCAGGGAGCCGTCAATGCTTACGCCAAGTCGCTCAAGAAGTCGCAGGCCGAGATGGAGGGGTACGGACAGGCGGAGCGGGTGGCGGCCATCAAGGCGGAGCTGGCCATTGTCGAAGAATTTCTGCCGAAGCAACTGAATGATGCCGCACTGGAGAAAATCGTGGCTGAGGCACTGGCGCCGCTTGGACCGCTGACCAAAAAGGACCAGGGAAAGGCGATCGGGGCGGTCATGAAGGCCGTCGCGGCAACGGGGGCATCAGCGGATGCGGGTAAAGTCCGGGCGCTGGTTGAGTCGAAGATTCCGCAGTGAGCACCGAACGGGCGAAAGATTCGACGAGTACGGGCGAAACTCCGCCGGAGGCGCGACTGGTTTCCTCCGCCACGCGCGGCATGAAGATCAAACGCCTGCTTTGGGCCGGCGTAGAAGCGACGCTCTTTCGGTACTCGTTTCACACCATGAACGGATGGCGCTCCTTTCTGTTACGGTCGTTTGGAGCAAAGGTGGGGAGCCGGTGCATCATTCGGCGGACGGTACGGGTGTATTACCCATGGCAGGTGACGATCGGGGAGATGTGCATCATTGGGGACCGGGCCGAGCTCTATAGCCTCGGAAAGATCACGATCGGGGACCGGGCGATGATTTCGCAGGAAGCATACTTGTGCGCCGGAACGCACGACTATGCGGATGTCTCGCTGCCGTTGCTCACACCGCCGATTGAGATCGGGACGGATGCATGGATCTGTGCGCGGGCATTTGTAGGTCCGGGGGTCAAGGTGGGACAGGGAGCGGTGGTGGCGGCATGCGGGGTGGCGGTGAAAGACGTGGAGGAATGGATGATCGTGGGCGGGAATCCCGCGAAACCGATCAAGCGGCGTGAATTGCGGCAGAAGTAAGGGAGCAAGGGGGGGGCGCAAACACGGCTTTTCATAAACCGTCAATCAAGCCGATAAGCATTATTGCAGATCCTCGCCGCACGGATCGCGGCAGGCTCGACGTGCTCTCCACGGAAGGGAACCTCCATGCAGGTGTTGGTCACGGGCAGCAGCGGCTTAATCGGCTCCGAAGCCGTCGTCTTCTTCGACCGCCTCGGCTTCGAAGTCGTGGGCGTCGACAACAACATGCGCGCCGACTTCTTCGGGCCCAAGGGCGACACCACCTGGAACCGCCAGCGCCTCGAATCCACCTGCCGGTGGTACACCCATCGCGAAATGGACATCCGGGACCGCGAAGCCGTGAAGTCCCTCTTTCAGGGGGTGGGCAGCCGGAAATTCGACCTCGTCATCCACGCCGCCGCTCAACCCAGCCACGACCTCGCCGCCAAACGCCCCTTTGACGATTTCGACGTCAACGCCGTCGGCACCCTCAACATGCTCGAGGCCTGCCGCCAGTTCGCGCCCGATGCCGTCTTCTGCCACATGAGCACCAATAAGGTCTACGGCGACGGCCCCAACCACCTGAAGCTGCGCGAAGAAGCCACCCGCTGGGAATACGACGACCCCGCCTACGCCCACGGCATCCCCGAAACCTTCTCCATTGACCGCTGCCTCCATTCCCTCTTCGGAGCCTCCAAAGTCGCCGGCGATGTCCTCGCCCAGGAGTACGGAAAATACTTCGGCCTCAAGACCGGCATCTTCCGCGGCGGTTGCCTCACCGGACCACAGCATTCCGGCGTCGAACTCCACGGCTTCCTCAATTACCTCGTCATGGTCGCACTCCGCGAGGGGCCCTACACCGTCTACGGCTACAAAGGCAAACAGGTCCGCGACCAAATCCACTCCCACGATGTCATCAATCTCTTCTGGCAGTTCGCGCAGAACCCCAAACCCGGTGAGGTCTACAACCTCGGCGGCGGAAAAGAAAACGCGGCCAGCCTCATGGAGTGCGTCGAGCTCATTCACCGCATCACCAAAACACGCCCCAAGATCACCTACTCCGAACAGGCCCGCATCGGCGACCACATCTGCTACTACAGCGACCTCAGAAAAATCCGCTCCCACTTCCCCGAATGGCGGCTCACACGCAGCCTCGAACAGATCATCGAGGAGATCGCGCGGGCGGCGAGGGATCACGGGCGGGTCTAGGGGATCGCTACTGTTCGACTGGTGTTGGAGTTGATGAAGGGCGGCCAGGAATCCTTGGACGTCACCGATGGGGAAGACCGCGCCGAGATCGATGATCGTGATGGTGGGGTGGAGCGCGGGGGCGAGGGCGGGGGGGGGGCGAACCCGGCAAAGATGATCACGCGGC